>NZ_LT607803.1:6363119-7048342 GCF_900090195.1 Variovorax sp. HW608 | reverse complement strand
ACCTATCGGAAACGCGAACAGAGAGTCAAAATTGATTGACTCCTGAACAGTTGAAAAGTAATGTATTGAGGTATCGAGTCATCCGGAAGCGCCTTGGCGGCCGGTTCGTCCACCTCATCTTTCTTCTGTTGCCCTATGAAAATCGCGATTCTTGGTGGCGGTCACGGCGCCTATGCGGCCGCCGCCGACCTGTCCGAAGCCGGACACGAAGTGCGCCTCTGGCGTCGTGATGCAGCCGCTCTGGAGCCCGTCATCCGCACCGGCTCCATCGCGCTGAAGGACGCCGCGGGCGCGCGCGACGTCAAGATCGCGCTCGCCACGCCCGACATCGGGGCGGCCATGAACGATGCCGAGCTCATCGTGCTGCCCACGCCCGCCATTGCGCAGGCGGACATCGCACGCGCGATGGCGCCGCACCTGGTTGACGGGCAGGTGGTGTTCCTGCCGCCCGGCACCTTCGGCAGCTACGTGATGGCGCGCATCGTGGCCGAATCGGGCAACCATGCCGACGTGGCCTGGGCCGAGACCGGCACGCTCCCTTATCTCGCGCGCAAGCACGGCGAGCGCGAAGTGAACGTGACCATCCGCGCGATCCGCCTGCCCACCGGCGTGTATCCCGCGCGCAAGCAGGAGATGGCGATCGCGGTCATCCGCAAGGCCTATCCGTCGGTGCATGGCTGCGGCGATGCACTCTCGGGTGCGCTGATGAATGCCGGCCCGATCATCCACCCGCCACTGATGGTGATGAACGCCGCGCCGCTCCAGCACTTCGAGCGCTGGGACATCCACAACGAAGGCACGCAGCGCGCCGTGCGCGACGTGACCGACAGGCTCGACCAGGAGCGCATGGCGGTGCGCGAGGCATTCGGCCACGGCGCGCCGCACTATCCGCTCGCGGACCACTACGACAACGACCAGTGGATGTACGGCGATGCGCACAAGCAACTCGTGAAGTCGGGAGACTGGCGCGAGAACATCGACCTGCACACGCACCGCTACATCACCGAAGATACCGAGCTCGGCCTGGCCTTCCTCGCATCGGCCGCGCGCTATGCCGGCGTCGATGCGCCGATCGCGCATGGCCTGCTGGCGATCGTCGCCGGCTTCCTCGGCCGCGATCTGCGCAAGGGGCCGCGCACGTTCGAGACGCTGGGCCTCGACACGCTGACGCCGGCGGAACTGCGCAAGAGGCTGCACGATGGGGAATGAAGGCTTGCCGAGGTTTGCCGCTGTCGGCGCAGGCCGCATGGGGCGCGGCATCGCGATCGCCTTTGCCTATGCAGGCCATCGCATCTCGCTGATCGACCTGCGTCCGCGCAGCGACGAAGCGTGGCTGAAGCTGCGCGCCGAGGCGCAGGCCGAAATCATCGCCAGCCTCTCGGGCCTGTCGCAACTCGGCGTCATCGATGCGGCGCAGGTGCCCGCGATCGCGGCCCGCGTCGAGCTCGTGAAGGCCGATGAAGCGCCCGCCGCCTTGGCCGCAGCCGAACTGCTCTTCGAAGGCGTGCCGGAAACGCTCGACGCCAAGCACGAGGCCTTCCTGCACATCAACCGCCATTGCAGCGACGACGCGATCCTCACCTCCACCACCAGCAGCATCCTCGTGACCGAGCTGGCGGCGATGGTGCGGCGGCCGGAGCGCTTCCTCAACATGCACTGGCTCAACCCGGCCTATGTGATTCCGGTGGTCGAACTGAGCTGCCACGCGGGCACCGATGCCGCCGTGCTCGCGCGCACCAAGGCGCTGATGGAATCGATCGGCAAGCTGCCCGTGGTGTGCGGCCCGACGCCGGGCTACATCGTGCCGAGGCTGCAGGCGCTCGTCATGAACGAGGCCGCGCGCATGATCGAGGAAGGCGCCGCCACGGGCGAAGAAATCGACAAGGCCACGCGCTACGGCCTGGGACTGCGCTTCGCGGCGCTCGGCGTGGTGGAGTTCATCGACTTCGGCGGCTGCGACATCCTGCATCACGCGAGCCGCGAGATGTCGGGCTCGATCGACCGCGCACGCTACACCGCGCCGGCGATCGTGGATCGCATGGTCGAGGAAGGGCGGCTCGGCCTCAAGAGCGGCAGCGGCTTCTACGACTACGAAGGGCGCGACGTGGGGGCGTACCGTCGCGATGTGCTGTCGCGCACGCTCGGCATGCTCAAGCATGCGGGCTTGTGGAAGCCGCCAGCGAGCGAAACGCAGTCATGAACAAGATCCGGCGCGCCTTCGCAGACCTCTCGCCGGGGCAGATCCACTACGCCGAATGCGGCGATCGCGAAGCGCCCGCCGTGCTGCTGCTGCACCAGTCGCCGCGAAGCTGGATGGAGTACCGCGAGGTGCTGCCGCTGATCGGTGCGCAGCGCCGCGCGATCGCGATGGACACGGTGGGCTTCGGCGATTCGGCCGCGGGCGATGCGCCGGCCAGCATCGAGCAGTGGGCGCGGGTTGCCTGCGAATTGCTCGATACGCTGCAGATCGCGCAGGTCGACGTCGTGGGCCATCACACCGGCGGTGTGATCGCGGTCGAACTCGCGGCAGCTTTTCCGCAGCGCGTGCGCGGGCTCGTGCTTTCGTCGACGCCCTATACGAATGCCGCGTTCCGCAAGGCTCGCACCGGAAGTCCGCCGATCGACGAAGTCGCGGCCAGCAAAGACGGCAGCCATCTCGCCGCGTTGTGGCAGCGCCGTCAAGGCTTCTATCCTCCGGGCCGGCCCGAAATGCTCGAAGCCTTTGTGCGCGACGCACTGAAGGCCAGTGGCAGCCCTGAAGATGGCCATCGCGCGGTCGCGGCCTACCGGATGGAAGACCGCATCCGTCTCGTCAGGCAGCCCACGCTGCTGATCCGCGCAACCGACGATCCCTTCGCATCGCCGCATGCCGCCGAACTGCACGAGCATCTCGCGAACGCGCGCATCGTCGACATCGAGGGCGGCATGGTGCCCTTGCCGGACCAAATGCCCGAGGCCTTCGCACGCGCGGTGCTCGACTTCCTGGAGACGCTGCGATGAAGGCCGTGCGCGTACATGCGTTCGACTCGCCGCCGGTGCTCGAAGACCTTCCGGAGCCGGCCTTGCGTCCCGCACGCACGCTGGTGCGCATGGAAGCGGCCACGGTCGGCCACATCGACCGGACGGTGTGGCGTGGCAGCTTTCTGAAGCATCCGCCGTTCCCCTACACGCCGGGTGTCGAGGCCGCGGGCGTGGTGGTCGCGAGCCATGTGCATCCCGAAGGCCGGCGCGTGTGGCTGCGCGGCAGCGGATTGGGCACGCTGTTCGACGGCACCTGGTGCGAGGTCATCGACGCGCCCGATGAAGCACTGGGTGTGTTGCCGGATGGCGTGCCGTCCATGATCGGCTCAGCGTTCTTCTCGCCGAGCACGTCGGCGTGGGTCGCGCTGCATGACGTCGCGCGGCTCTCGGCCGGCGAAAGCGTTCTCCTGACCGGCGCGACGGGCGCAGTCGGATCGCTCGCGGTGCAACTGGCGCTCGATGCAGGTGCCGAGGTGACGGCGCTCGTGGCCGACGCAGCGCAGGCGGCCAGGATGCCATCCGGCGCCAAGGTGCTGGTGCCGGGCAGCGATCTCGCATCTTCGCTGGATTCAGTCTCGGTCGACCTGCTGGTCGACACGGTCGGCGGCCCGGTACTCGCTGCTGCGCTGCCGCGCGTGCGCTCCGGCGGCCGCGCGGTGCTAGTCGGCTACACCGCCGGCAACACGCTGACGCTCGACATCGCGCACTTCCTGCAACGGGATGTTTCGCTGCTGCCGCTGAACATGTTCCGCCGCGAAGCGGCCGGCCATGCTGCGGCCCCCGAATTGCTGGCGCGACTGGCCGATGGGCGCCTGAAGCTGGATGTCCAGCCCTTCGCACTCGAAGACGCCGCGAAGGCCATGAACTGGATCGGCCAGCGCGGCCATCGCGGCCGCGCGGTGCTGGTGGCGGGGCGCTGAGCCGCGCCGATCAGACGTCCCGTTCGCTCGCCTTGTCCGGGGGCGCGTCCGAAGGATCGAACATCCGCCTCACACCTGTGACTGCCGCGCCGACGGCGGCGACAGTGTTCGCGATGTGCTCAAAGACTCGGGGCGGATCCAGCTCGCCCGCATAGTTGGACCGCGCAATGTGCCGAAAGCCAAGCACCTCTTTCAAGCTCCTCGTTCCAGCTGCATCGAGAAGAGGACCCCGATCGCTGGTAGCGGTGCTGGCGAGACGAATGAGGTCCTGGTGCCACGTCTCGCTCTTGGGCAGCTTGCCGTCGGTCTGCTCGATCGCTTGCTTGATGAGGCTTTCGATCTGGGTGTAAATGCCTTGGATGTGCTGTGCGATGCCCGCGGCGTGGAACGACTCGTCGTAACTGTCGGGATGGTTTGCCTTGACCTTACGCTGCTTGGCGTCGGCCTCGAGCATGACTTCCAGGGCTCGTTCGACGTCCTGTGCCTTCGACAGCAGGAGTGTTTGAAGGATGTGATCAGCCACGGGCATGCTCCTTCATGAGCGCCACTTTGCGAGGCGGCAAATGCTCCGCGAACACCAGATCGACATCGACGTCGGTCAGGTTGGACCACGCGAGGTTCCAGATTTCGCCCTCGGTCAGCGCACCCTTTCGCTCCACGAGGATGTCCAGGTCCGTTTCCGCATCGATCGTTTCATTGACGCGCGCGAAGGAGCCGATCACTTCGCAGGTCACACCGTTTCGTCTCAATTCGACGAGCGTGCGCTCGATTTGCGGGCGCAGGAATGCCCGCCGAGCATCGCTGCGATCTCGGAGGATGTCACCGATCGGTCGACGGAGAAGAGCGGGCATGAGTCGATCTTAGATGATCCTGCGCTGGTCCGAGAGAGCGAACGTCCTGTCACTCCTCGTCGCCGCCCTCGGGCGCATCGCCCGGCGCGCGCGCATGCAGCTCGATGAGCTGCCGCAGCGTGCGCTTGAGCTCCTCCGCGCGCTGCAGGCCGAAGGGTTCGAGCACGCGCATCTCGTGCTCGCGCGCCAGTTCCATCAGATGTTCCACGGCCTTGGAGCCCTTGCGCGTGATCCGCACCAAAGTGATCCGACGATCACTGTCATGGGGCAGGCGCTCGACCTGACCGCGCGCTTCCATGCGATCCAGGAGCCGCGTGACAGTGGGCTGCTTGGTCACCGTGACCTGTGCCAGCTGCCCGATGCTGATCGCCTCCCCGCCCGCCAGCGACGCCATCACGCGCCATTCCGACACCGAAAAGCCGTGTTTGCGCGCAACTTCGTGGAACTCGGAGGAAATCAGCTGGCTGGCCTGCGCGAGCAGTGCGGGCAGGTAGTCGTCGACGAAACGGAGCTCGCGTTCCGGCACCTCCCCGGTGAATGGCCCCTGGTCCGCGGTGGGCACGCCGCTTGCATGTTTAGGGTTATTCATGATTGTGGATACATTCAGTTCTAAACATTATAGAGACCGAGGTTTCTGTTGGAACCCCACGATTCCGGACAAGAAAGGGCGCCATGGCTGAGCGATCGTTCGTCGAAGAAGTAAAGAAGCTGCGGCTCTCGGGCGGCGAGGTGTTTCGTGGTGAAGGCATTCTGGCAGTCACCAAGGCCTTGCTGGAGTCAGGTGTTTCCTATGTCGCCGGCTACCAGGGCGCGCCGATCTCGCATCTCATGGACGTGCTGGCCGATGCGCAGGACATCCTGACCGAGCACGGCATCCGCTTCGAGAACAGCGCGAGCGAGGCCACCGCCGCCGCCACGCTCGCGGCCTCGGTCAACTACCCGCTGCGCGGCGCCGTAACCTTCAAGGCGACCGTGGGCACCAACGTGGCGTCCGACGCGCTCGCCAACCTCGCGTCGGGCGGCGTGACCGGTGGCGCGCTGGTCATCGTCGGCGAGGACTACGGCGAAGGCTCGTCGATCATGCAGGAACGCAGCCACGCCTTCGCGATGAAGTCGCAGATCTGGCTGCTCGATCCGCGCCCGAACCTGCCCTCGATCGTGGATGCGGTCAAGCAGGGCTTCGATCTCTCGGAAGCGAGCCATACGCCGGTGATGCTGCAGCTGCGCATCCGCGCCTGCCACGTGCACGGCCAGTTCGTCGCCGGTGACAACCGCCGCGCGAAGTTCACGCTCAAGGAAGCGCTGGAGAACCCGCAGCGCGACGTCAGCCGCATCGTGCTGCCGCCCGCGAGCTTCCTGCACGAGCAGGAAAAGGTGAAGGACCGCTGGCCCGCCGCGGTGAAGTTCATCGAGGAGCGCCAGCTCAACGAGTTCTTTTCCGAAGACGCGGACGATATCGGCATCATCGTGCAGGGCGGCAGCTACAACACGTTGATGCGTGCGCTCGAGCGGCTCGATCTGGCCGACGTCTACGGCAACACCAAGGTGCCGCTCTACGTGATGAACGTGGCCTATCCGGTCATCGAAAGCGAAGTGCTGCGCTTCTGCGAAGGCAAGCGCGCGGTGCTGGTGGTCGAGGAAGGCCAGCCGAACTTCATCGAACAGAACCTCGCGACCATCCTGCGGCAGGCGGGATCGGGCACCGCACTGCATGGCAAGGACATGCTGCCCGTGGCCGGCGAATACACCGCCGCCGAACTGCTGAAGGGCGCGCGCAGCTTCGGCGAGCGCTACGGCCGCCTGCAAGCGCTGCCGGTGCCTGCACCGGTGCGCAAGGTGATTCCGCTCAAGGCCGTGGCCGAGCCCGCGAAGCCGCTCGCCGAAAGCGTGCATGCGCGCCCGCCGGGCTTCTGCACCGGTTGCCCGGAGCGCCCGATCTTCAGCGCGATGAAGCTGGTCGAACGCGAGCTCGGCGCGCACCACGTCAGCGCCGACATCGGCTGCCACCTGTTCTCGATCCTGCCGCCCTTCAACATCGGCAACACCACGATGGGCTACGGGCTCGGTGCTGCCGGCGCGGCCGCGCTCAACACCCAGGCCGGCAAGCGCGCGATCTCGGTCATGGGCGACGGCGGCTTCTGGCACAACGGCCTGACCAGCGGCATCGCCAACGCGGTCTTCAACGAGAGCGACAACCTCACGATCGTCGTCGACAACAACTACACCTCCGCGACCGGCGGGCAGGACATCCTGTCGTCGAAGGCGGTCAACGCCACGCGCAGCACCGGCCACGAGATCGAGCGCGCGGTGCGCGGCGTCGGCGTGAAGTGGGTCAGGACCCTGCGCCGCACCTACGACGTCGCGGGCATGCGCGACGCGCTCAAGGACGCGCTGACCACCAGGCAGAAGGGCCCGAAGGTGCTGGTCGCGCAATCCGAATGCATGCTGAACCGCCAGCGCCGCGAGAAGCCGCTGGTGCGCAAGGCGATCGCCGAGGGCAAGCGCCAGGTGCGCGAGAAGTTCGGCGTCGATTCCGACACCTGCACCGGCGACCACTCGTGCATCCGGCTTTCGGGCTGCCCGTCGCTGTCGATCAAGCCGAATCCCGATCCGCTGCGCACCGACCCGGTGGCGCATGTGCTCGACAGCTGCGTGGGCTGCGGCGTCTGCGGCGAGGTCTCGCACGCTGCGGTGCTGTGTCCCTCGTTCTACAAGGCGCAGATCGTGAGCAACCCCAGCCGCTGGGACCGCCTGCGCGACGCCCTGCGCCAGCGCGTCATCGGCTGGCTGCAGAAGGGCGATGCCAAGCGGCGCGCCGAATATGCCTTCTGATTCGATAGAGCGAGCAATGACCCAACCAATCAAGATTGCGATTCTTGCCATGGGGGGCGAAGGCGGCGGCGTGCTCGCCGACTGGATCGTCGACATGGGCGAGACCAACGGCTACGTCGCCCAGACCACTTCGGTGCCGGGTGTCGCTCAGCGCACCGGCGCGACCATCTACTACGTCGAGCTGTTTCCGCAGGCGCAGGCCGATGCGGATGGCGGCAAGCCGGTGCTGGCGCTGATGCCGCTGCCGGGCGACGTCGACGTGGTGCTGGCCTCCGAGCTGATGGAGGCCGGCCGCGCGGTGCAGCGCGGGCTCGTCACCAACGACCGCACCACGCTGATCGCCTCCACGCACCGCGTCTATTCCATCGCCGAGAAGAGTGCGATGGGCGACGGCCGCGTCGACAGCAACGAACTGCTGGGCCACGCGGAACGCGCGGCCAAGCGCTTCATCCGCTTCGACATGGCGCAGGCCGCCGAAGCCTCGGGCAGCGTGATCAGCGCGGTGCTGTTCGGCGCGCTGTGTGGCGCGGGCGTGCTGCCGTTCAGCCGCGCGCAGTTCGAGGCCACGATCGAACGCGGCGGTGTCGGCGTCAAGCCAAGCCTGAAGGCCTTCGGCGCCGCATTCGCACGCGCGCAGGGCGAGGCGGAAACGCCGGCCGCTGCGCTGCAGCAGTCGCCAGCGCCGCAACCACGCCACCCTGCCGTGCGCGCGCTGGTGGAGCGCGCGCAAGGCGAATTCCCTGCCGATGCGCAGCCCGTGCTGCTCGAAGGCGTGCGGCGCCTCATCGACTACCAGGATGTCGCCTATGCGGGCCTCTACCTCGACCGCATGGCCGCCGTCGCCGCATTGCCCGCCAACGACGGCGGCAGGCTGTTGCGCGAGACCGCGCGCCATCTTGCGCTGTGGATGTCCTACGAAGACACCGCGCGGGTCGCCGCGCTCAAGACCCGCGCGACACGCTTCGACCGCGTGCGTGGCGAGGCGCGCGTGCAGCAGGGCCAGGTGCTCGCGATCAACGAATACATGCATCCGCGGCTGCAGGAAATCTGCGAGACGCTGCCCGCCGGCTTCGGCCGCTGGCTCATGAACTCGACCGCACCGCGCAAGCTCGTCGAGCGCATGACGCAGAAGGGCCGCGTGATCCAGACCAGCTCGCTGCGCGGCTACCTGATGCTGCGCACCGTCGCCGGCATGAAGCGCTGGCGCCGCTCGACCATCCGCTTTGCGGACGAGAACCGCCGCATCGAGGAATGGCTGGGCCGCATCGCCGAGGCCGCCGCGCGCAACCCCGAGCTCGCCGTCGAGGTCGCCCAGTGCCAGCGCCTGGTCAAGGGCTACAGCGACACGCACGAGCGCGGCCTTCGCAACTACGACACCGTGATGGCCGCGCTGCAGCGCGCAGGCGCCGCCATCGCGCCCGCCACCCTGCGCGAACTGCGCGACGCGGCGCTGGCCGACGAGCACGGCGACAAGCTGCGCGCCGCGCTCCTTCAACACGCGCTCGCCTGAACCGGATCGAATCCATGTCCGCCCAACCCGCCACCCTGCAACTGCGCGTCGCCGAGGCGCGTTCGCTCAATCCGCTGATCAAGCTGTTCAGGCTGCGCGCCGTCGACGGCGCAGTGCTGCCGGCCTATGCCGCCGGTGCGCACATCCGCATCGAAGTCACGCTCCCTGACGGCAAGAAGGACTGGCGCCACTACTCGCTGATCAACTTCGCGGCCGAGGCCGATGCGACCGAGGCGCCGATCGAGTACGTGATCGCGGTGCGCAAGGAGGACGAAGGCCGCGGCGGCTCGCGCTTCATGCACGAGCGCCTGAGCGAAGGCGACACGGTCACCATCGAAGCGCCGAAGAACGACTTCCCGCTCCACACCGGCCCCGGCGGCACCGTACTGCTGGCCGGCGGCATCGGCATCACGCCGCTCGCGAGCATGGCCACGCGCCGCCGCGCGGAGAACCTGCCGGTGCGCCTGCACTACGCCGGCCGCAGCCGCGACCTGATGGCCTTCCTGCCCGAGCTGCAAAGCCTGCTGGGCGACGACCTGCGCGTGCATGCCGATGTCGAGCAGGGCGGTCCCTTCGACATCGGCGCGCTGCTCGACGGCTTCCCGGCCGGCGACCGCCTCTATGTGTGCGGCCCGAAGGTCATGCTCGACGCGGTTCTCGCGCAGACGCAGGCGCGCGGCTGGACGCACGACCGCGTGCACTTCGAGCTCTTCACCACGCCGGCGGTGGAAGAGGGCGACCACGCCTTCGAAGTCGAGCTCGCGCAGTCGGGCCAGCGCTACACAGTGCCGGCCGATCAGAGCATCCTCGACTGCCTGATCGAGCACGGCTGCGACCCGATGTTCGACTGCAAGCGCGGCGAATGCGGCGTCTGTGCGACGCCGGTGATCGACGGCGAGATCGACCATCGCGACTACGTGCTCACCGCGCGCGAGAAGGCCGAAGGCAATGTGATGCAGATCTGCATCTCCCGCGCCAAGGGCCAGCGCTTGGTGCTCGACATCTAGAAATGAAGACCACCCCCAGCCTCGCCCACTGCGTGTGGCTCTGCACCCCCTCAAGGGGGCGCACCCTTGCGGCCCGGCGGAGCCGGTTCCGCGGGTGCCCGCGCATGGCCTGCTCCGCGGCCCTCTGTCATGGGGTGCGTGGTCGTGCGAAGTGCAATGACAACATGAAGGAGAGATAGAGTGACTTCATATCGAGGCAACCCCGATGCCGTGCGCGCGCTGGTGCAGGACGACCGCGTGCATCGCGACCTCTACATCAGCCAGGAACTGTTCGAGCTGGAGCAGGAGCACTTCTTCGCCAACACCTGGAACTACGCCGGCCACGAAAGCCAGATCCCGAAGCCCGGCGACTACATCACCAACGAGATCGCGGGCCGGCCGCTGATCATCACGCGCCACACCGACGGCTCGGTGCGCGCGATGATGAACCGCTGCGCGCACAAGGGCTCGCGCCTCGTGAGCTCGCCCTGCGGCAACACCGGCAAGTTCTTCCGCTGCCCCTACCACGCCTGGACCTTCAAGACCGACGGCTCGCTGCTGTCGATCCCGCTGAAGAACGGCTACGAAGGCACGCAGCTCCACGAGTGCGAATCGGCCAAGGGCCTCGTCACGGTGAAGAACGTGCGCAGCCATCGCGGCTTCATCTTCGTGAAGATCAACGACGCCGGCCCGGGCTTCGAGGCGTACTTCGGCGATTCGCTGAGCTCCATCGACAACATGGCCGACCGCTCGCCCGAAGGCGAACTGGAGATCGCCGGCGGGTGCCTGCGCTTCATCCACCAGTGCAACTGGAAGATGTTCGTCGAGAACCTCAACGACACCATGCATCCGATGGTGGCGCACGAATCTTCGGCCGGCACCGCCAAGACCATGTGGGCCGACAAGCCGGCCGACGAGCCGAAGCCGATGGCGATCGAGCAGTTCGTGCCCTTCATGTCCGACTACAAGTTCTTCGAGGACATGGGCGTTCGCACCTACGACAACGGCCACAGCTTCACCGGCGTGCACTTCAGCATCCACAGCAAGTACAAGGCGATCCCCGAGTACGACAACGCGATGAAGGCCAGGTACGGCGAGGAACGCACCGCGCAGATCCTCGGCATGGCGCGGCACAACACGGTTTACTACCCGAACCTCACGATCAAGGGCGCGATCCAGTCGATCCGCGTGGTCAAAGCCGATCGCCGCCGACAAGTGCCTGGTCGAGAGCTGGACCTTCCGCTTGAAGGGCGCGCCGCCGGAACTGCTGCAGCGCACCGCCATGTACAACCGGCTCATCAACTCGCCGTTCTCGGTCGTGGGCCATGACGACCTGCAGGCCTACCGCGGCATGCAGGCCGGGCTGCATGCGAGCGGCAACGAGTGGGTCAGCCTGCATCGCAACTACGACCCGGCGGAGAAGAAGGGCGGCGAGATCACCACCGTCGGCACCAACGAACTGCCGATGCGCAATCAATACAGAAGCTGGGCCAAGTACATGACGGAGACCATGTGATGCACAACGAAGTCACCCGCCAGCAGCTCATCGATTTCGTCGTTCATGAATCGCGCCTGCTCGATGCCAAGCGCTTCGACGAATGGAACGCGCTCTTCACCGACGATGCTTTCTACTGGGTGCCGCTGATCCCCAACCAGGAAGACGGCATCAACCACACCTCGCATCTCTACGAAGACAAGCTTTTGCGCGACCTGCGCATCGAGCGCCTGAAGAGTCCGCGGGCCTTCTCGCAGCAGCCGCCGAGCCGCTGCCACCATCTGCTCCAGACGCCAACGGTCGAGGAATTCGACGCGGCCGCGAACCGCTTCGTGGTGCGCACCGAGTTCCACTACACCGAGTCGCAGGGCGACGAGCTTCAGTTCTACGTCGGCACCTTCTTCCACCACCTCGCGGTGCAGAACGGCGCACTGCGCATGACCTTGAAGCGCGTGAACCTGCTCAACTGCGACGCGGCGCTGCCGGCGGTGCAGCTTTTCATCTAGGGCCGCCATGCATCACACCGTTCACGACGCCTTCAGCGCGAGCGCGCGGCGCACGCCCGGGGCCGAGTTCCTGTTCACCGAATCGGTCACCGCGCAGGCCTACGACATCGCGCCGGGCGCGATCCTGTGGGGCGATGCCGCCGCGCAGGTGGAGCGCCTGCGTGCCGCCTATGCAAAGGCCGGCTACGGCCACGGCCACCGCGTCGGGCTGCTGCTGGAGAACCGGCCGGCATTCCTCTTTCACTGGTTCGCGCTCAATGCACTGGGCGTGAGCGTGGTGCCGATCAATGCCGAGATGCGCTCGGCCGAACTGAGCTATCTCATCGGCCACAGCGAGATCGGCCTCGCCGTGACGCTGCCGCAGCGTGCGGACGACCTGCGCGCGGCGGCGAAGATCGCCGGCATTCCCTTCGAGACGATGGGGCCGGACGATGCGGTGCCGCCCGCGACCAAGCCCGCGCCGCATGCACCGGAGCCTGTTGGCCTTTCCACCGAATGCGCGCTTCTGTACACGTCCGGCACCACCGGCCGGCCCAAGGGCTGCATGTTGAGCAACGAGTACTTCCTGCGCGCCGGCCAGTGGTACGCGGAACTCGGCGACCTCTGCCCGGTGCGGCCCGACGCCGAGCGCATCATCACGCCGCTGCCGCTCAACCATGTGAACGCGATGGCGTTCTCGACCATGGTGGTGCTCGTCGAGGGCGGCTGCCTCGTGCAGCTCGACCGCTTTCACCCGAAGAGCTGGCTGCAGAGTGCGCGCGAAAGCCGCGCCACCATCGTGCATTACCTCGGCGTGATGCCCGCAATGCTGCTGTCAGCGCCCGCCGCCGCGGCGGACCGCGAGCACGACATCCGCTGGGGCTTCGGCGCCGGCGTGGATCGCAAGAACCACGCGCCTTTCGAAGAACGCTTCGGCTTCCCGCTGGTCGAGGCCTGGGCCATGACCGAGACCGGCGCCGCCGCCTGCGTGATGGCGAACCACGCGCCGCGCCATGTCGGCACCAACTGCTTCGGCCGCCGCGAGGACTTCGTCGAGATCCGCCTCGAGGGCGACGACGGTCGCGATGCGCCCGATGGCACGCCGGGCGAACTGCTGGTGCGCTCCTCGGGCGATGACCCGAAGCGCTACTTCTTCTCCGGCTACCTGAAGGATGAGGAAGCGACGCGCGAGGCATGGGTCGGAGGATGGTTCCACACCGGCGACATGGTGCGCCGCGATGCCGAAGGCAACTACTATTTCGTCGATCGCAAGAAGAACGTGATCCGCCGCAGCGGCGAGAACATCTCGGCGGTCGAGGTCGAAAGCGTGCTCAACCAGCATCCGGCGGTGAAGACCTCGGCGGTGGCGGCGACGCCTGACGCCGTGCGCGGCGATGAGGTGCTCGCGTGCATCGTGCTGCGTGAGGATGCGGATTCGGATGAACCCGCGAAGCTCGCGTCCAGCATCGTTGACCATGCGTTGTCGCAACTCGCGTACTACAAGGCACCGGGCTATGTCGCCTTCGTCGATGCGCTGCCGCTCACTGCGTCGCAGAAGATCCAGCGCGGCCAGCTTCGCGAGCTCGCGCAATCCTTGCCGGGCCGCGCGAACTGCGTCGATACGCGTTCGATGAAGAAGAGGCAGTCATGACGCGCCGGCTCTCCTACGAAGGCGTGGCCGTCGCGGTGCCGGTGACGGTGCCCTACGTGCGCTACTCCACGCGCAGCGCCCACTGGTTCCTCGGCCAGGCGATCGACTCGCTGGTGAAGGCGAGTGGCGTGAAGAAAGAGCAGATCGACGGTCTTTGCGTCAGCAGCTTCTCGCTCGTGCCCGACACGGCGGTCGGCGTGACGCAGCACCTGGGCCTGTCGCCGCGCTGGCTCGACCATGTGCCCACCGGCGGCGCATCGGGCGTGATGTGCCTGCGCCGCGCTGCGCGGGCAGTGCAGTCCGGCGATGCAGACGTGGTTGCCTGTGTCGCCGCCGACACCAACCATGTCGATTCGTTCCGCCTCACGCTCGGCAGCTTCAGCAACTTCGCGCGCGATGCGACCTATCCGTACGGATCGGGCGGCCCGAACTCGATCTTCGCGATGATCACCTCGCACTACATGCGCACCTTCGGTGCCAGGCGCGAGGACTTCGGCCGCATCTGCGTGGACCAGCGCAGCAACGCGCTGAAGAACCCGCACGCGATGTTCAAGAAGCCGCTCACGCTCGACGAATACATGGCCGCGCGGCCGATCTCCGATCCGATCCATCTGTTCGACTGCGTGATGCCGTGCGCCGGCGCCGAAGCCTTCCTCGTGATGAGCGAGGAGCGCGCGCGCGATCTCGGCCTGCCGCATGCGGTGATCCGCGGCGCGATCGAGCGGCACAACGCTTATTCGGAAGACCCGGTGATGGTGCGCGGCGGCTGGCGCATGGATCGCGATGACCTCTATGCGCAGGCCGGCGTGAAGCCCGCCGACATCGACTTCGTGCAGACCTACGACGACTATCCCGTCATCGTGATGATGCAGTTCGAGGACCTCGGCTTCTGCGAGAAGGGCGAGGGCTCGGCCTTCGTGCAGTCGCATGTGATGACGAACGATGGCAGCTTTCCCAACAACACCAGCGGCGGGCAGCTTTCCGCGGGGCAGGCCGGCGCGGCGGGCGGCTTCCTGGGCATGACCGAGGCCATCCGCCAACTAACCGATACCGCCGGAGCGCGCACGGTGCCCGATGCGCAACTCGGCCTCGTCGCCGGCTTCGGCATGGTGACTTACGACCGGTGCCTGTGCACCGGCGCCATCATTCTCGGGAGACCGGCATGACCATGCCCTTGATGCGCCCCAAGCGCAAGAACCCCGTCCTGCGTACGCGGCAGATGAACCTGCCGCCGTGGGCACGCGGCCGCGTCGCGCTCGGCATCACGGCCGGTGCCGCCGAGGGCCGCTTCGTATTGCAGACCTGCGAAGCCTGCGGCACCGTGCAATACCCGCCGCGCGAGGCCTGCCACAAGTGCCTTTCGCCCCTTCTTCACTGGCGCGAACAGAGCGGCGAAGGCGAGCTGCTGAGCGCCACCACCTTGCACCACAGCAACGACCTGTTCTTCCGTGAACGGCTGCCATGGCGGCTGGGCCTCGTGCATCTGGATGCCGGCCCGACCTTGATGGTCCACCTCCACGGCGAGGTCGGCGATGCACCGCGGCGCGTGCGTGTCGGCGCCCGGCTCGACCGCGCCGGACAAGCCGTCCTCATTGGATTTCCGAACGAAGGGAGCCCCCATATGGCTGACGACAAGATGCTCCGTGAAATGACGAGCGACCCGAAATTCCGCAAGGTGCTGGTCACCGACGGCAAGACCGAAGTGGGCCAGGCGATCGTGCGCGCGCTGGTCAAGGCCGGCGCCGACATCGTCTGGGTCGGCCACGCCGAGCCGTGGAAGAAGATGGGCGGTGGCCTCGACGACATCACCGCGCTGCCGCAGGTCACGCTGGTGCCGCTGGACCTGACCAACGGCCGCTCGGTGAGCGAACTGGCCGGCGAGATCGGCGGCAAGGTCGATATCGTCATCAACAACGCGGAAGTGCATCGCACCTTCGGCATTGGCGCACGTCGCGGCACCGACGTGGCGAAGGCCGAGATGGACATCAACTACTTCGGCCTGCTGCGATTGGCGCAGGAATTCGGCCCGGCGCTCAAGGGCCGCTCGGCCGATGGTGTGACCGGCGCGACCGCGTGGGTCAACCTGCTGTCGATCTATGCGCTGACCAACTTCCCGCCGCATGGCACGTTCAGCGCATCGAAGGCGGCCGCGCACTCGCTTGCGCAATGCCTGCGCGCCGAGATGCGGCCGGCGGGCATTCGGGTCATCAACGTGTTCCCCGGCCCGATCGACGACGAATGGAACCAGCACACGCCGCCGCCCAAGCTGGCGCCGGGCGCGCTCGCGAATGCGATCGTCAAGGCGCTGCGCGATGGCGTCGAGGACGTGTATCCCGGCGACGTGGCCCAGGAGTGGCTGGAGCGCTGGCGCGACAACCCCAAGATCCTCGAACGCGAGTTGGCCGCGGGCGGTAGCTGATCCGGAGAAACCGAATGACGACCACCACTGAACTGATGTCCACCGCCGAGATCCTCGGCGGCCTCGTGACCGCGATGGCGAGCGGCCGCATTCGCGTCGTCGACCTCACGCAGACGCTGACGCCCGAATTCCCGCAGATCGCGCTGCCGCCCGAGATGGGCCAGTGCTGGCCCTTCCGCATCGAGGAAGTGTCGAAGTACGACGAGCGCGGCCCGGGCTGGTACTGGAACAACTTCTCCTGCGGCGAGCACACCGGCACGCACTTCGATGCGCCGATCCACTGGATCTCCGGCCGCGACCTGCCGAACAACTCGGTCGACACCATTCCCGTGCAGCACTTCGTCGCGCCGGCCTGCGTCATCGATTGCTCGCCGCAGGTGAAGGACGATCCGGACTACCTGCTCACCATCGAGGACATCGAGGACTACGAGGACAAGCACGGCCGCATCCCGAAGGGCGCCTGGGTGCTGATGCGCACCGACTGGTCGAAGCGCCAGGACCCGGAGGCCTACCAGAACTTCGACGAGACCGGCCAGCACACGCCCGGACCGAGCGCCGAAGCGGTGCGCTTCCTGGTCGAACAGCGCGATGTGCTCGGCTTCGGCTCCGAAGCCATCGGCACCGACGCGGGGCAGGGCTATCACCTGCGCCCGCCCTATCCGTGCCACTACTTCATGCACGGCGCGGGGCGCTACGGACTGCAATGCCTCTGCAACCTCGACCTGCTGCCGCCGAGCGGCGCGGTGCTGATCTGCCCGCCGCTCAAGATCGAGAAGGGCAGCGGCAGCCCGCTGCGGGTGCTCGCACTCGTGGGAGCCTCTGCATGAGCGCGCCGGCGAAGGTCGCGGCCGTCACGGGCGGCAGCGCAGGCATCGGCAAGGCGATCTGCGAAGACCTGCTGGCGCAGGGCTACGAAGTGGTGTCGCTCGCGCGGCGGCGCAGTGACATCGATCATCCGAAGCTGCACAGCATCGAAGTCGATCTCACCGAACGCGCGGCGACCGGCCAGGCGGTCGCAGAAGTCGTGCGCCGTTTCGATGTGACCACGGTGGTCCACAACGCCGGAGTGATCCGCCCTGCATTGCTCGCCGAGGTGAAGCTCGACGATCTCGACGCACTGGTGGACCTCCATCTCGGCTGCGCGATCCAACTCGTCCAGGCGGCATTGCCGACCATGCGCGCACAGCGCTTCGGCCGCGTGATCCTGCTGTCGTCGCGCGCCGCACTCGGCCTGCAGACGCGAACCAACTATTCCGCCACCAAGGCCGGCATGCTCGGCATGGCGCGCACCTGGGCGCTCGAACTCGCGCCCGATGGCATCACGGTCAACGTCGTCGCGCCGGGGCCGATCCGCACCGACATGTTCTACGACGTGGTCGAAGCCGGTAGCGAGAAAGAGCGCGCGCTCGCTGCATCGATTCCCGTCAAGCGGCTGGGTGAATCGGCAGACGTCGCACGCGCGGTGCGCTTCTTCGCCGATCCGGTGAACAGCTTCGTCACCGGCCAGGTCCTGTACGTCTGCGGCGGCACCAGCGTGGGCAGCCTGGCCCTGTAGCAGTGCATTGCGCACCCGATCGTTCATTTCCTCTTCGCGTTTTCACTGCCTTGTCATCGCGGCAGGTGCCCGCTAGCATGGTTTACATCTAAACATTTCACAAATCATTGGTTGGCGTGAGTCCTGCTTAACCGGATCGGATCCCAAGGAGCCCTGCATGAAAGTTCTGACTCGTCTCTTTACGATGGCCGGCGTTGCCGCTGCCGTCGGCGTTCTCACCGCCGCGAATGCGTGGGCGGCCGATCTCAAGGTCGGCTTCATCACCTCGCTCTCGGGGCCGGTGTCCTCGCTCGGCATTCCCTACGACAAGGGCATGAAGGCGGCCATCGCCTACAAGTCGGAACTGGGCGGCAAGAAGATCCAGGTGGTCTCGCTCGACGATGGGTCCGACCCGAGCACTGCCGCGCGCAACGCACGCAAGCTGATCGACGAGGACAAGGTCGACGTCATCATCGGCACCGCCGGCTCGCCGGGTGCACTCGCGATCGCCGCGGTTGCACGCGAAACCAAGACGCCGCTGATCTCCATCGCCAACGCCAACCTGCCGGGCGAAGAGGGCGCATGGATGGTCACGCTGCCGCAGCCCGCGCCGCTGATGGTCAGCGCCGTGGTCGAGCGCATGAAGCAGTCGGGCGTGAAGACGGTCGGCTACATCGGCTTTTCCGATGCCTGGGGCGACCTCGTCTACGACGCGCTGCAGAAGAGCGCCGAGCCTGCCGGCATCAAGGTGGTGTCGAACGAGCGCTATGCGCGCGCCGATGCGTCGGTCACCGGCCAGGTGCTGAAGATCGTGGCGCTGCGTCCCGATGCGGTGATCACCGGCACCTCGGGCACGCCCGGTGCGCTGCCTTACCTCGCATTGCAGGAGCGCGGCTACAAAGGCCAGATCTACGGCACGCACGCGCTGATCAACCCTGACTTCGTGCGCGTCGGGGGTCCGGCCGTCGAAGGGCTTCTCGCGCCCACCGGCCCGGTGATCGTTGCCGAGCAGCTGCCCGAGAGCAATCCGATCCGCAAGGTCTCGATGGACTTCCGCAATGCCTACCAGAAGGCCAACGGCGCCGCGCCGACCGATGCCTTCTCGGCCTACTCGTTCGATGCATGGCTGCTGTACCTCGATGCCGCATCGCGCACCAAGGGCGAACCCGGCACGCCGGCCTATCGCGTTGCATTGCGCGACTCGATCGTGAGCACCAAGGAGCTGGTCGGCACGCACGGCGTCTACAACTTCAAGCCCGACAACCGCTATGGCTCGGATGAACGCTCCCGCGTGATCGTGAAGCTCGAAAAAGGGCAATGGAAGCTGGTCCCCTGAACATGAAATTCACTCGACTCCTCGGCCTCACGGCCATTGCCTTCGCAGCCACGCAGGCCTTCGCGGCCGACCTCAAGGTCGGCTTCATCAGCTCGCTTTCGGGGCCCGTGTCGGCGCTCGGCATTCCCTATGAAAAGGGCATCCGCGCCGCGATCGCCGAGCATCCGGTGCTGGCCGGCCACAAGGTCGAACTGATCGTGCTCGACGACGCCTCCGATCCGACGACGGCCGGCCGCAATGCGCGCAAGCTCGTCACGGAAGACAAGGTGGACGTGCTGATCGGCACCTCCGGCGTGCCCGGTGCAATGGCCATCGCCGCCGTCGCGCGAGAGCTCAACACGCCTTTGATCTCGCCCACGCCGGTGACCATCCCCGGGCCCGAAGGCGCATGGACCGTGACCGTGTCGCAGCCCTTCCCGCTCATGGTCTCCGCCGTGGTCGACAAGATGAAGCAGTCCGGCGTCAAGACGGTAGCCTTCATCGGGTTCTCGGATGCATTGGGCGACCTCGCGTACGACTCGCTGGTCAAGAGCGCCGATGCCGCCGGCATCAAGGTCGTTGCCAACGAGCGCTATGCGCGCAGCGATTCGTCCGTGGCCGGCCAGGTGCTGAAGATCATCTCGGCGCGTCCCGATGCGGTGTTTGCCGGCAACTCCGGCACGCCGGGCGCACTGCCGTACCTTGCGCTGGCCGATCGCGGCTACAAGGGCAAGATCTACGGCACGCACGGCTTGATCAACGCAGACTTCGTCCGCGTGGGCGGTGCCTCGATCGAAGGTCTGGAGGTGCCGAGCGGCCCGGTGCTGGTGGCGGACCAGTTGCCCGACAGCAATCCGATCAAGAAGGTGTCGATGAATTTCCGCGACGCCTACAGGAAGGCCAACGGTTCGGCGCCGAACGATGCCTTCTCGTCCTACACCTACGATGCCTACCTGCTGCTGTCCGATGCCGCATCGCGCGTGAAGGGCGAGCCCGGCACGCCGCAATACCGTAGCGCGCTGCGCGATGCGATCGTGAGCACCAAGGAGCTGGTCGGCACGCACGGCATCTACAACTTCAAGCCCGACGACCGCTATGGCTCCGACAAGCGCGCGGTGGTGATCGTGAAGAGCGAGAAGGGCCAGTGGAAGCTGGTGCCCTGAAGCTGAAGCAACCAAGCAGGACCGGCGATGAGCAGCTACCGCAACCAGCCTGAAGCCATCCGCGCACTGGTGCAGGACGACCGCGTGCACCGTGACGTCTATCTGAGCAACGAGCTCTTCGCGCTGGAACAGGAGCGCTTCTTCGCCAACACCTGGCTCTACGTCGGCCATACAAGCCAGGTGCCGAATGCCGGCGACTTCTATTCGCTCGATCTCGCGGGCCGGCCGGTGATGATGGTGCGGCAGGCCGACGGCAAGGTGCGCGTGCTCTACAACCGCTGCGCGCACAAGGGCGCGCGGCTGGTGTCGGACGAATGCGGCAACACTGGCAAGTTCTTCCGCTGCCCGTACCACGCGTGGACCTACAAGCTCGACGGCGCGCCGCTCGCGATTCCGCTCAAGAGCGGCTACGAGGGCACGCGCCTCAAGGAATGCGAATCGGGCCGGGGCGTGAGCGAACTCAGGCATGTCGCGGTCTATCGCGACTTCGTCTTCGCGCGCATCGCGGACGAAGGCCCGGAATTCGGCGACTACTTCGGCGAGGTGCTCGGCGCGATCGACAACATGGTCGACCGCTCGCCCGAGGGCAAGCTCACAGCCGCCGGCGGCGTGATGCGCAACATCATCCACTGCAACTGGAAGATGTACCTGGAGAACATCAACGACACGGTGCATCCGATGTCGACCCACGAATCGGCCACACAGGCCGCGGATGCGCTTTGGCAGGCCCGCGCGGCCGATGCGCCCAAGCCGATGGCGATGGAGCAGATCCTGCCCTTCGGCTCCGGCTACGACTTCTTCGACAAGATGGGCGGGCGGGTGTTCGCCAACGGGCACAGCGTGCTCGGGGTGAATTTCAGCATCCATTCGAACTACGCGCAGTTGCCCGACTACGAAGCGGCGATGCGCGAAGCGCATGGCGACGAGCGAGCGATGGAGATCCTCCAGCGCTCGCCGCAGAACTCGGTCCTCTTTCCGAGCCTGTCGGTGAAGGGCTCGCCGCAAGCCATCCGCGTGATCCGCCCGCTGTCGGCCAACCGCACGCTGATCGAAGCCTGGGCCTTCCGCGCGGCGGGCGCGCCGGACCTGCTCTTCGAGCGCGCGATGAGCTACAACAGGCTCGTCTTCTCGCCGATGTCGATCGTGGCGCACGACGACGTGCACCTGTTCGAGAGCATCCAGGTCGGCCTGCATGCCGAAGGCAACGAGTGGGTGAGCCTGCATCGCAACTTCGACGCCGGCGAGCTGTCGCAATCCTCGATCACCACCAACGGCACCAACGAGCTCCTGATGCGCAACCAGTTCCGCGCCTGGGCGAAGTTCATGACGGCGGGAATGGAGTCGCAACAATGACCGATCCGCGCGACTTCATCGCCGAAGAGGCGGCGCTGCTCGATGCCGGGCGCTTCGACGAATGGCTCGCGCTCTTCGCCGAGGACGGCCGCTACTGGGTGCCGCTGCTCGGCGCGGCGCAGGCCGATCCGCACTCGCACAACTCCATCGCCTACGAAGACCGGCTGCTGCTGCAGCTGCGCATCGACCGGCTCAAGAACCCGCGGGCGCATTCGCAGCATCCGGCGAGCCATTGCCAGCATGTGCTGCAGCGCCCGGTCGTCGAGCGCGAGGACGCGGCGACCGGCGACGTCGAGCTGCGCACCCCCTTCATCTATGTCGAGGCGCGCGGCGAAGAGCAGGTGATGCTCGCCGGCACCTACCGGCACCGCCTCGTTCGCGACGCGGCCGGCTGGTCCATCCGCCAGAAGCGCGTCGATCTCCTCAATGCCGCACGCGCGCTGCCGGCCATCCAGTTGTTCATCTGAGCACGTCCCTATCCATTCCCACCCACCAGGAGTCACGACATGAAGAGCTTGATGCAGACCTTGACGCGCACCGCGCTTGCCGCCGCGCTGGGCACCGGCCTCGCGATGACGGCATTCGCAGCCGATCTCAAGGTCGGCCTGAGCGTTTCCCTTTCCGGCCCCAACTCGTCGCTCGGCGTGCCCTATGCCAAGGGCATGCAGGCGGCGCTGGCGTACAAGCCGGAAGTCAATGGCCGCAAGATCCAGCTCATCGTGCTCGACGACGGCTCCGACCCGACGACCGCCGGCCGCAATGCGCGCAAGCTCGTCGAAGAAGACAAGGTCGATGTGCTGATGGGCACCTCGGGCGTGCCCGCCGCGATCGCGATGGCGCAGGTCGGCCGCGACGCGAAGGTCCCGATGATCGGCCTCACGCCGATCCAGCTCGACCCGGCCGAGAACGGATGGGTCTTCACCGTGGCGCAGCCCACGCAGCTCATGATCGACGCGGTGGTCCAGCGCATGAAGAAGGACGGCGTGAAGACGGTCGGCTACATCGGCTTCTCCGATGCCTGGGGCGACCTGGTCTACAACGCGCTGATGAAGTCCGCGCCTGAGGCCGGCATCAAAGTGCTCGGCAACGAACGCTATGCACGTTCCGACCAGTCGGTCACCGGCCAGATCCTCAAGCTGCTCGCGATGAAGCCCGATGCGGTGATGACCGGCGGCGCCGGCACGCCGGGCGCGCTGCCCTTCCTGGCGCTCAGCGAGCGCGGCTTCAAGGGCCCGGTGTATGGCCAGCACGGCCTGATCAATCCCGACTTCGTGCGTGTCGTCGGCGCGGCGGGGCAGGGCGCGCTGATGCCCACCGGCCCGGTGATCGTCGCCGAGCAGCTGCCGGCCGAATACCCGACCAAGAAGATCGCGATGGACTTCCGCAGCGTCTTCCAGAAGGTCAACAACGCGCCGACCAGCGATGCCTACTCGGCCTATTCGTTCGACGGCTGGCTGGTGTTCACCGATGCGGCCGCGCGCGCCAAGGGCGAGCCGGGCACGCCGGAATTCCGCCAGTCGCTGCGCGATGCGATCGCGAGCACCAGGGAAGTCATCGGCACGCATGGGGTCTACAACTTCAAGCCGGGCAATCTGTATGGCGTCGACGAGCGCGCGCGCGTGATCGTCAAGCTCGAGAACGGCCAGTGGAAGCTGGCCCCCTGAGCCTGCGATCGCAGCGCTTGCTACGAAGACCACCACTGAGAGGACTTTTTCAATGACATGGGACGTGGCGCTCATCCTGGGCATCGACGGCCTCGCCAATGGCGCGGTCTATCTGCTCGCCGGGCTGGGGCTGGTACTGATCTTTTCCGTCACGCGGGTGGTGTTCGTGCCGTTCGGCGATATCGCTGCCTTCGCGGCGCTGACGCTGGCGGCCTTCGAGACCAACCGCCTTCCGCCCACCATCGGCCTGGTCGCTGTGCTGGCCGGGATTGCAACGCTGACCGAAATCGGCAGCCTCGTCCGCAAGGGTGAAGCCGCTGCCATTCCAAAGGCGGTCCTCGCCTGGGGTGTGCTTCCGCTGGTGCCCTGCGCGCTGGCCTGGGCCGCATCGCGCGCCGGTGCGCCTGCTGCGGTGCAGATCGCGGTGACGGTGCTGCTCGTGGTGCCGATCGGACCGCTCCTGGCCCGCATCGTGTTCCAGCCGATCGCGGACGCCTCGGTGCTGGTGCTGCTGATCGTCTCGCTCGCGCTGCACTTCCTGCTGTCGGGCCTCGGCCTGCTGTTCTTCGGGCCGGAAGGCTCACGTACCAACCCGCTCGCGAGCGGCACCATTCCGCTCGGCGAAGGCTTCACCGTCAGCGGGCAGGTGGTGCTGATGGTGGCTTCGGCCGTCGTGCTGAGCGGCCTGTTCTTCCTCGTGTTCGAACGCACCGTGGCCGGCAAGGCGCTGCGCGCGACGGCGGTCAACCGCGTCGG
Organism: Variovorax sp. HW608; assembly: GCF_900090195.1. Classification (NCBI taxonomy): domain Bacteria; kingdom Pseudomonadati; phylum Pseudomonadota; class Betaproteobacteria; order Burkholderiales; family Comamonadaceae; genus Variovorax; species Variovorax sp. HW608. The sequence goes on along the minus strand of NZ_LT607803.1, from coordinate 7,024,387 downwards.
CGCGCGCTTGGTCGGCATCCGGCCGGCGCGCACCGCGCTGCTGGCCTATGGCAGCGCATCGCTGCTGGCGGGGCTCATCGGCGTGCTGATCGCGCCGGTGACCACGATGTATTACGACTCGGGCTTCATCATCGGGCTGAAGGCCTTCGTGGCCGCGATCATCGGCGGCCTCGTCAGCTACCCGATGACGGCGGTCGGCGCGCTCGCGGTGGGGGTCGTCGAAAGCTTCGCGTCGTTCTGGAGCGGCGCGCTGAAGGACGTCATCGTGTTCAGCCTGCTGATACCGGTGCTGATGCTGAGGTCCTTCCTCAGCGTGCACTCCGAAGAGGAAGAAGACGAGGTGGAGCAATGAGCCAATCGATCGGAAGACCGGACGAGGCCGGGATTGCGCTTCGCATGAAATCGGCCGCCGCTCCTGCCGCGCCGCGCTTCGGCCGGATGAACCCGCGCAGGCTGTGGATCGGCGTGCTGATCGTGGCTCTCGCGCTGGCACCGATGGTCGCGGGCAACTTCACCGTCTCGCTGCTCAACGACATCGGCATCGGCGCGCTGGTCGCGCTCGGCCTCGTGCTGCTCACCGGCATCGGCGGTGCGACCTCCTTCGGCCAGGCGGCCTTCGTCGGCATCGCGGCCTATGCGACCGCATGGCTGACCACGACGCAGGGCATGTCGCCGTGGATCGGCCTCGTGTTCGCGCTGGCGCTCACGGGCCTGTCGGCGCTCGCGATCGGCCTGCTCACGCTGCGGCTCGGCGGCCACTTCCTGCCGCTTTCCACCATCGCGTGGGGGCTGTCGATCGCGATGCTGTTCGGCAATGTCGACGCGCTGGGTCGCCACACGGGCCTGTCGAACATCCCGCCGCTCACGATCGCCGGCTTCTCGCTGGCCGATCCGCGCGCGATCTACTACCTGATCTGGGCGATCGTCGGCCTGGCCTTCCTGTTCAGCAACAACCTGCTGCAGTCGCGCCCCGGCCGCGCCATCCGCAGCCTGCGCGGCGGCTCGATCCTGCTCGCGAGCGTCGGCGAGGACGCGTACCGCGTGCGGCTTTCGCTGTTCGTCACGGCGGCGCTCTATGCCGGTCTCGCGGGTTGGCTCTATGCGCACATGAACCGCTTCGTGAGCCCGTCGCCCTTCGACGTGCGTGCGAGCATCGAGTACCTGCTGATGGCGGTCGCCGGCGGCCTCGGCCAGCTCGCGGGCGCATTGGTCGGCGCCGGCCTCGTGCTGGTGATGAAGAACGCGCTGCAGGATGTGCTGCCGCTGCTCACGCAGCGCGCCGGCCAGCTCGAAGCGGTGGCCTTCGCGACGCTCTTCATCCTGCTGCTGCACTTTGCGCGCGGCGGCCTGATGGGCTTCGTGCGGCGCTTCACGCGCGGCCGCTTCGCCGCGCCGACGCGCGAGGCCTCGGGGCCGGTCGAGCCGCTGCCGCATCGCACCCTGCCTGCCCGCGGCACGCCGATCCTGTCGGTGAATGGCGCGGTCAAGCGCTTCGGCGGGCTCGTCGCGGTCAACGAGGTGAGCTTCGAGGTCAATGCCGGCGAGATCCTCGGCCTGATCGGGCCGAACGGCGCCGGCAAGTCGACCATGTTCAACCTGCTGACCTGCACGCTGCCGATGACGGCCGGGCGGGTGCGTTTCCTCGGCCACGACATCGCGGGCATGCCGCAGCGCAAGGTGGCGCGGCTGGGCCTTGCGCGCACCTTCCAGCACGTCAAGCTGCGTCCGCACATGACGCTGCTCGACAACGTCGCGCTCGGCGCGCATTCGCGCACCACTTCGGGCTTGCTCAAGGCGGGCCTGCGGCTGGATCGCGTGGAGGAACAGCAGATCCTCCAGGAGGCGCAACGCCAGCTCGATCGCATCGGCCTCGGCGATCGCGCACACGAACTCGCGGGCAGCCTGCCGCTGGGCACGCAGCGCATTCTCGAAATCGCCCGCGCGCTCGCAGCCGACCCGGTGCTGCTGGTGCTCGACGAACCCGCGGCGGGCCTGCGCCGCAAGGAAAAGATGGCGCTCGGCGACCTGCTGCGCAAGCTGCGCGAGGAAGGCGTGACCATCCTCATCGTCGAGCACGACATGGACTTCGTGATGAAACTGGTGGATCGGTTGGTGGTGATGAACTTCGGCTCCAAGCTGGTGGAAGGCGTGCCCGGCGCGGTGCGTGCGGATGAGCGCGTGCAGGCCGCGTACCTCGGGAGCGTCGTATGAATACGGCCCCCCAGCTTTTCACGCGCTCTGCGCGTGTAACTCCACCCCCCGAGGGGGAGGCGCGGCCGCCTAGGGGCGGCCCGGCGGCGGCCGCAGGCGCCATGCTGGAAATCGGCGACCTGCATGTGTCGTACGGCCAGGTCGATGCGGTGCGCGGCGTGTCGCTCAAGCTCGACAAGGGCCAGATCATCTCGGTCATCGGCCCCAATGGCGCGGGCAAGACCACGCTGCTGGCCGCCGTGATGGGCCTGTTGCCCTGCAAGGGCGTGCTGCGCTTCGAAGGCGAGGACCTGCATGGCCTCGACGTCGAAGCACGCGTGGAACGGGGCCTGTGCCTCGTGCCCGAGAAGCGCGAACTCTTCGGCGAGCTCAGTGTGCTCGACAACCTGCAACTCGGCGCCTTCTCGAAGCGGCTGCGCAGCGACGCGCTGAAGCGTCGCCTGCAGTTCGTCTACGACCGCTTCCCGCGCCTGGCCGAGCGCCGCACGCAGCGCGCCGACACGCTCTCGGGCGGCGAACGCCAGATGCTCGCGGTTGGCCGTGCGCTGATGTCCGAGCCGCGCCTCCTGATGCTCGACGAGCCCAGCCTGGGCCTCGCGCCGCTGATCGTGCGCGACATCCTCACCATCGTGCGCAAGCTGCGCGACGACGGCGTCTCGATCCTGCTGGTGGAGCAGAACGCGCGTGCCGCGCTCGAAAGCTCCGACCACGGCTATGTGCTCGAGACCGGCGAGATCGCGCTGTCCGGCCCCTCGGGGCAACTGGAAAGCGACCCGCGCGTGCAGGCCACCTACCTGGGTGGAGGCACCCACGATGACGACTGAACCCCGCGCGATTGCGCCCGCGCAGCGCACGCTGCCGGCGATGCTGCTGCGGCAGACGGCGCTGTTCGCGGGTCGCCGGCTGCTGAAGATCGCGGGGCGCGAGTGGTCGCACGAGGACGCGGCGACCGTTGCTGCCACGCGCGCCGCTGCGCTCATTCAGGCCGGCGTCGGGCGCGGCGACCGCATCGCGCTGATGTGCCGCAATCGCATCGAGTTCCTCGAAGTCTTTCTCGGCGCGGGCTGGATGGGTGCGGCGACCGTGCCGGTCAACAGCGCTTCGATGGGTCCGCAGATCGAGTACTTCCTCGCCAACAGCGAATCGAAACTGCTGGTCATCGAAGCCGAATTCCTCGAACGCCTGGACACCGCCGACCTCGCCCGCACGAAGCTGCGCGAGGTCTGGGTGATCGGCGATGCACAGATTGAATGGCAGGCGCCGTCCTCGGTGCGGGTGTCGCGCTACCCCGAGGCTTCCGAAGCGGTTCCACCGGCCGAGGTGCAGCCCGGCGAGCCGATCGCGATCCTCTACACCTCCGGCACCACCGGCCCCGCGAAGGGCGTGGTGTGCCCGCATGCGCAGTACTTCTGGTGGGGCGTGAACAGCGCCGAAGTGCTCGGCGTCGGCCAGGGCGACGTGCTGTGCACCACGCTGCCGCTGTTCCATGTCAATGCGCTCAACACCTTCGCGCAGGCGGCGGTCACCGGCTGCGAAGTGGTGTTCGAATCGCGCTTTTCCGCCTCGGGCTTCTGGCCTTCGATGCGCGCGAGCGGCGCCACCGTGGTCTATCTGCTCGGCGCGATGGTGCCGATTCTGCTCGCGCAGCCCGAGGGCGGCGGCGAGCGCGACCATCGCGTGCGCATCGGCCTCGGGCCCGGCGTGCCGGCGGTTGCCGGCAAGGCCTTCTTCGAGCGCACCGGCGTGAAGCTGCTCGAAGGCTACGGCTCCACCGAATCCAACTTCGTGATCGCCACCGCGCCCGATTCGCCGCGCGGCGGCGTGATGGGCTGGGTTCGGCAAGGCTTCCAGGCCCGCGTGGCCGATGAGGACGATGTCGAAGTCGCACCCGGCGAGGCGGGCGAACTGCTGCTTCGCGCCGACGAGTCCTATGCCTTCGCGAGCGGCTACTTCAACATGCCGGAAAAGACCGTCGAAGCCTGGCGCAACCTGTGGTTCCACACCGGAGACCGCGTGATCCGCGAGGCCGACGGTGCCTTCCGCTTCGTCGACCGCATCAAGGACGCGATCCGGCGGCGCGGCGAGAACATCTCGTCGTTCGAAGTCGAGCAGGTGCTGCTGAGCCATCCCTCGGTCGCGTCGTGCGCGGTCTACCCGGTGCGCTCCGAACTCGCGGAAGACGAGGTGATGGCCGCGCTCGTGGCCCGCGTCGACTGCCGCATCGACTTCGCCGAACTCGCGAGCTTCTGCGAGTCGCGGCTGCCGTACTTCGCGGTGCCGCGCTACATCGACCTGATGGACGACCTGCCGCGCACCGAGAACGGCAAGGTTCAGAAATACAAGCTGCGCGAGCGCGGCGTCTGCGAATCCACCTGGGACCGGGGGGCCGCCCGGCGCAGCCTGTAGAATTGATTTAGTTGTCAATGTTTTAGGTTCGCCATGAAAAATGCCATCGAGGGTCGCCACGCCGTTGTCACCGGAGCCGCGCGCGGCATCGGCGCAGAGATCGCGAGAACGCTCGCTGCCGAAGGCGCCCGGGTCAGCCTCATCGGACGCGACCGCGCCGCGCTGGAGAAAGTGCAGAAGGAGCTGGCGGGCAGCGGCCACGCGGTGGCTGCTGCCGACGTGAGTGACGAGGCTTCGGTGCGCGCCGCCTTCGAGGCGCTGCGAGCGGCTTCGGGGCCGGTCGCGATCCTCGTCAACAACGCCGGGCAGGCCGAGAGCTCGCCTTTCCTCAAGACATCCCTCGATCTCTGGCAGCGCATGCTGGCGGTCAACCTCACCGGCAGCTTTCTCTGTGCGCAGGCCGCACTGCCCGACATGCTCGAAGCGGGCTGGGGCCGCATCGTCAACATCGCGAGCACCGCGGGGCAGAAGGGCTACGCCTACGTCTCGGCCTACACCGCGGCCAAGCACGGCGTGATCGGCCTCACGCGCTCGCTCGCGCTCGAGGTGGCGCGCAAGGGCATCACGGTCAACGCGGTGTGCCCGGGCTATACGGAAACCGACATCCTGCGCAACAGCGTCGCCAACGTGGTCGGCAAGACCGGCCGCAGCGAAGCCGACGCGCTGGCGGAATTCGCCGCCGTCAATCCTCAGCGCCGCATCGTGCAGCCGGCCGAAGTCGCCGATGCGGTGCGCTGGCTGTGCGGGGAGGGCGCTGCCTCGATGAATGGACAATCGATCTCCGTTTCCGGGGGAGAAGTCACACCATGATCGACAGTACCAACGACCCATCGCACGCGGCGCTGAGCGACGCGGAAGAACTCGGCCACGAGGCCCGCGCGCGTCACGACGACCACGCGGTGCTCAAGCTCTGGCTGCGCATGCTCGCGAGCACCACGCAGATCGAGGCCGAGATCCGCAAGCGCCTGCGCGAGCGCTTCGACATCACGCTGGCGCGCTTCGACTACATGGCGCAGCTCTACCGCTACCGCGAGGGCCTGAAGATGCGCGTGCTCTCGCGCTACCTGATGGTGACCGGCGGCAATGTCACCGGCCTCACCGACGAGCTGGAGCGCGAAGGCTTCGTCTCGCGCACGCCGAGTCCCGACGACCGCCGCGCATGGATCGTGAGCCTCACCGCCAAGGGCCGCCGCAGCTTCGAGGCGATGGCGAAGGAGCACGAGCAGTGGATCCTCGAGATGTTCTCCGGCCTCGACACGAAGACGGTGCGCCAGCTCTACGCGCAGCTCGGGCAGCTGCGGGTGCAAGTGATGCGCAACGAGCCGTCGGCGGAGGAGAACGCGTGAGCACCACCGAAAGCGCAGCCGTCGGCACCGAGTTCCGCCGCGAACGGCTGATCCGCTTCTCCGACTGCGACCCGGCGGGCATCGTCTTCTACCCGCAGTACTTCGTGATGTTCAACGGCCTCGTCGAGGACTGGGTGAGCGACGGGCTCGGCATCGGCTACCGCAAGCTGATCGTCGAGCAGCGCGTCGGCCTGCCGACGGTGCGGCTGGAGGCGGACTTCCGTTCGGTGAGCCGCATGGGTGACAAGGTGATGCTCGGTCTCGCGGTGGAGCAGCTCGGCACGCGTTCGATCACGCTCGGGCTGCATTGCTTCGATGCCGAAGGCGAAACGCGCATGCGGATGAAGCAGGTGCTGGTCACGACCTCGCTCGAGACCCATCGGGCGATCGAGATCCCCGCGCACCTGCGCGCGGCCGTCGAGCGCGGCGCGGGCTAGGCGCTCGCAGCAGCCTCCGCGTTGGGCGCGACCGCCTCGAAGGCGGCCGGCTCCAGCTCCACACTCCGCTGCACCACCACCGGCTCGCGCCGGGTCTTGTTGAACAGCAGCCGCGTCACATCCGGCCGCGAATAGTGCCCCGCCGGATCGCCCGCCGCCTTGGCGAGCGAGATCATCCCGAGATCGATGTCGGCCACCACCAGCCCTTCCTGGTCCTCCGGCAGGTTGGTGCCGAGCGGCGATCCGTCCGGCCCGTAGATGCGCGCGAAGCCGCCGCCGACCAGCAGCAGCTGCTGCTTGCCCGGATCGGTGCACAGCATCTCGTGCATCGCCTTCGAGACGATGGCGCAGGGGGCGACCACGAAGCACTGGCCCTCGGCCGCATACACCTGGCTTGCGGCGTTGTTGACTTCGGCGCCGAGCGCGTACGCGCCGCCGCGATAGAGCGAGAAGCTCGGCCATGCTGCGCAATGGATCTGCTCGTTCTGCGAGTACATCGCGTACTTGCTGAGCGGCTGCAGATGCTCCCAGCACGAGAGCGAGCCGATGTTGCCGATGGATGTCTCGATCACGGCGAGATCCGATCCGTCGCCCTCGCCGAACACGGTGCGCTCCACATGCGTCGGCTTGAGCTTGCGCCGCGTCTGCAATACGTTGCCCTGGTCGTCGATCAGCGCCTGCGCGATGTAGAGGCTGCCGGCCGCCTTCTCGCTGAAACCGAGCGAGACCCACACGCGGTGCTTGCGCGCGGCCTCGCGGATGCGGTCGAACTCCGGCGAGCCGATCACGAGCGAGTTGTCGTGGTAGCGCTGCACGTACTGCATGCCCCAGGCCGGCGAGTCGAGCCAGATCCACCATGGATAGCCGGGGGCCCAGGTTTCCGGGAAGGCGATCAGTTGCACCTTGTCACGCGCGGCCTGCGCGATCAGGTCGATGGTCTTGTCGATCGTGCCGTCGAGGTCGAGGAATACGGGCGCGGCCTGCACGGCGGCGACGCGAAGGCGGGGATGGGACTTGGTGGGCATAGCGAACTCCGGGTGGGTTGAAAGAGCGACTCTCCGGGTTAGCGCTGTGGCATGCCGGTTGCTTGAAGCGTAAGTTCGCGGCCTCGCCCGGCCTCGCCCGGCCTTGTCCGGAACGCGCAGCGTTCTTGATCCTGCGTTGCAACCCCTGAAGGAGCTCCGATGAACCGGCTGCTCAGCACCGAAGTCGTTCCCCGTGACCAGCGGCTCGCCTACTGGACGGACATGATCTGCAATGTCTACGTCCAGCTCGGCTGCGACCCGGTGGCCGGCGGGCGTGGCGATTTCGAGGGCAGCATCCGCCAGCACACGCTGCCCAGCCTCGACGTCTCGGTGGTCACCTCGGGGCCGCAGAAGGTCATGCGCACGCCGGGCCACATCGCGCGTTCGTCCGACGACTATTTCCTCGTCAGCATCCAGGCGCGCGGCCAGGGCGTGGTGCGGCAGGACGGGCGCGATGCGGTGCTTTCGGTGGGCGACTTCGCGCTCTACGACAGCACGCGGCCCTATCAACTGCTGTTCGACGACTCCTTCGAGCAGATCGTGCTCAAGCTGCCCGGCGAGCGCCTGCGCAGCGAGCTGCGCGACACCGAGGCGCTGACGGCCACCACCGTCTCCGGGCGGGAGGGCGCGGGCCATCTGATGCTCAGCATGATCCGCACGCTGCGCGAGGACATCGACACGCTGCAGCCGGCCTCGGCGCTCGCGGTGGCCAACGGCGTGCTCAACATCCTCGTGGCGGGGCTGCAGACGCTGCCGGCTGCGCGTGCGCCGTCGCTCAGCAACCTCACTGCGTTCCACCTGGCGCGCATCAAGCGCTGCATCGATGCGCGGCTGGACGATCCCGCGCTGTCGGTCGGCATGCTGGCGGCGGAGCTCGGCCTGTCCGCGAGCCAGATCCACCGCGTGTTCCGGAGCGAGCCGCTGACGCTGTCGCAGTACATCTGGGACCGCCGGCTCGAAGCCTGCAGCCGTGACCTGCTCGACCCGCGCGAGGCCGGGCGCACCGTGGGCGAGATCGCCTACGGCCGGGGCTTCAGCGACGCGGCGCACTTCAGCCGGGCCTTCAGGGAACGCTTCGGGTGTTCGCCGCGCGATTGGCGGCTCGGGCGGCAGCACTGACGACCCCGGGTGTTTCAATACGTCAATACGCGAGGGACGGATACCAGTCCTTCGCGCGCCCCGCCGGCGTGTGATCCAGGATGTTCCAGATCGGCATCAGGTCCGGTGCGCCACGCGGATCCTGCTCCGGGTCGGCGGTCGCCATGTTCATCTCGTCGCCCCAGAAATGGCGGATCACGTCGCCGTCGCGGTGGAAGACGTTGAAGGCAGGCAGGTCCTCCTTCGCGTCCGGGTCCTCGAAGGCGTAGAGCCGGTTGAAGTCGTTGCCCTGCGACGAATACAGGGGCAGATACCGCCAGCCGCGTTCCCTTGCGAACGCGGTCATCTTGGTCACCGGCGACCGCGCGATCACCGCGAAGGACACGCGCTGCAGGATGTCCGGCATCTCGCCGTCGAACGCACTGAGCAGCGAGGTGCACATCGGGCAGGGCCGCTCGCGCTCTCGCCCGAACATCCAGTTGTAGGTCACGAGGGTGTCGTGCCTGCCGAACAGCGACGACAGGCTGGCCGGTCCATGCGCACCCTGGAACACGTAGTCCTCGGGAACCACGCCGCCCGGCGGCAGCTTGCGGCGCTGTGCCGCAACGAGCTCGATGTGGCGGCGCAGTTCGATTTCTTCGGCCAGCAGCGCGGTGCGCGCTTCGCGGTAGGCGCTGCTTTCGCCGGGGAAGTGGCGATGGCTGCGGCGCGCGAGTTCCGTCGCGCTCGGGAGTTCGGTCGAGCCGGGCATCTGCATCTCCGATGACGCCCCGGCGCGCGAACACCGCGGCGGGGCGGATACCAGATGATCGCCCGCTCCCGCAGCGCCTGCAATTGCCGTTCGTCAATGCCCAACTCGTCTTTGAGGGCGCTCGCGGCGTGTTCGCCGAGCATCGCCGCGCAGCGCGCGCCGTCGTTTTTTTATACCGTTTTTGCGCGGCCAGGCTCACAGTGAGCCCGTGTGCCCCTGGGGCAGGCTTCAAGGTCCTCGCGATGCTGAAAGTTCTGGTGCCGGTCGACAGCTCGGAAAGGGCGCTGAATGCCGTGCGACATGCTGCCCACATGTTCAAGGGTCATCGCGTCTCGCAAGTCGTGCTTCTGAATGTTCAAGCGCCCTTGGAGGCGGGGCACGCATGCGCGTATCACTCCTGGGATGAATTGCGCAAACTGGAGGAGAAGCGCGGAGAAGCCGTCCTGCTGCCGGCACGCCAGATCCTGGACTCCGCCGGCGCGAGCTACGTGACGCAGGTCAGGTTGGGCGAGGTGATGCCGACGATCTCCGAGGTGGTCGCGGCGAACGACTGCAATGCCATCGTGATGGGAACCGCGGGCCGCACGGCGATCGGGGAACTGATATCCACGAGGCTGGCGAACAAACTCGTGCGCCATTGCCACGTGCCGGTCATCGTCGTCTCCAGCGATCCGAGCCGAGGCGTCGTCGTTCATGGCGAGACGCCACGGATCGATCAGAACCAGAACCTGGCTGGGCGTCGCGGTTCGGCGGGTGCCGACGGCCGCTTGAAAGGGGACGTCGCGCGAATCGCTGCATGGTTGCAGCCACGGGACATCCTGTTCGATGTCGACGTTCGAGACCGCGCGCATGCACTGGAGCTAGCGGCAGCGGCCATCTGCAGCGGCGCTCAGGGACTCGACCCGTTGCCGGTGTCGCGCGCGCTCTGGCGGCGTGAGCAGACCGGATCGACCGCACTCGGCGAAGGCCTCGCGATTCCGCACGCACGAATAGGCGGCATCACGCGACCGACCACGCTGCTCATGCGCACCAGGCGCCCGGTCCCCTTCGATGCGCCCGACGGCAAGCCGGTTTCCCAGCTGCTGGTCATCGTGGTGCCCGAGGGCGGTGCGCAGGAGGATCACCTCCAGATGCTCGCGCTGGTCGCCCAACTGTTCTCCGACCGCGACTTCCGGGCGCAGCTGGATGGCGCACCCGATGCGACTGCAGCGGCCGACGTGTTCCGGGCGGCAATCGCGGGCTTGATCCCTCAGCGGGATTTCCGCTGAGAGAGCATCGCGAAGAGCACGCCATCCTTGAGGATCGCGTGATGGAAGATCGCGGCAGCGGCGTGCAGGCCGGCCAGCCACATGATGGAATCGCCAAGAAGCCCGTGCACGTCGCCCCAGTCGGCCCAGTGCGCGATGGCGGATTCGGCAGTGACTGGCAAGCGGTCGAACCGCACGCCGCCCAGCAGTGTCAGTGGATGATTCTCGGTCCCCAGGGCCAGGAATGCGGTGAAGGGCAGCGCGAGGAGCAGTATCCATAGCACGATGTTCACGAGTCGGGATGCCAGGTGCATCCACCCGGGCATCGCGAATTGGGGTGCGGTCGGGCGAAGGGCCACCCAGACCAGGCGCAGCAGGGTCAGCACCAGGACGAGAATCCCGAGGGACTCGTGCCAGACGATGTCGCTTCGGGTCGCGGGGTCGACCCCCTGGCGCATCATGCGGCCGAAGCCGCCCGGCCCGAGGATGAACGCAATGGTCACGACAACGGCGGTGACCCAATGGAAGGCCTGGCTGAGGCGGTCGTAGTGGAGCGGGGAGCTTTGCTTCATCGTCATGGCTTGTGTATCGGAACGCGCTTCGGATCGTACCGCGCGAACGACGGCCGGAAGCCTTCGCAAGGCGGCATTCGCTTTTCCTGAAGGGAGGGTTTTGCATTCACAGACCCGCAAGGCCCGCAGAGGGATAGATTCGACAAGTCATGAGCACATCCAACCACCCGAGCCGGACGCTCGCCACCTTCGCCGCCGGACTGGCGTTCGAGCGCATTCCCGATGCAGTCGTGCGCCGCGCCGAAGACCTGATGCTCGACTGGCTCGGCTCGGTGCTCGCCGCGCGTTTGGCGCGGCCTGTGCGGAGCATCCAGCGCTTCGCCGAGACGATGGGGCCGGCGGAAGGGCCGAGCGAGGTGCTGGTCTCGCGCCGCAGCACCTCGCCGCTGTTCGCCGCGCTCGTCAACGCGGCGGCTTCGCACTATGTCGAGCAGGACGATGTGCACAACGGCTCGGTGTTCCATCCGGCGGCGGTGGTCTTCGCGCCGGCGCTGGCGGTCGCGCAGGCGGTCGGTGCGAGTGGCAAGCAGTTGCTGACGGCGGTGGCTGCGGGCTACGAGGTGGGCATTCGCGTCGGCGAGTTCCTCGGGCGCTCGCACTACCGGACCTTTCACACCACGGCTACCGCCGGCACGCTCGCGGCTGCTGCGGCCGTGGGCCGGTTGCTCGATCTGACGCCAGCGCAGATGCTGCATGCCTTCGGTTCGGCCGGCACGCAGTCCGCGGGCCTGTGGGAGTTCCTGCGCGATGCGGCCGATTCCAAGCAGCTGCATTGCGCGCACGCATCGGCGGCGGGGTTGATGTCGGCCTATCTCGCGCAGGACGGCTTCACCGGTGCCGCGCGCGTGCTCGAAGGCGCGCAGGGCCTGGGCGTGGGCATGTCGACCGACGCCGATCCCGCCAGGCTCACCGATGGATTGGGCACGCGCTGGACGCTGGCCGAGACCTCGTTCAAGTTCCACGCATCGTGCCGTCACACGCACCCGGCCGCCGATGCGCTGCTCGAGGTCATGCAGCAGAACGAGCTGAAGGCCGGTGACATCGCGCGCGTGGTCACGCATGTGCATCAGGGCGCGATCGATGTGCTCGGCCGCGTGGCGATGCCGTCGACGGTGCATCAGGCCAAGTTCTCGATGGGGACGGTGCTGGGGCTGATCGCGGTGCATGGCCGCGCCGGGCTCACCGAATTCGACCGCGACTTCCTCGCGCCCGAAGTGGCTGCGTTCCGCGACAAGGTCATGATGGAACTCGACCGCGAGGTCGACACCGCCTACCCCGCGCGCTGGATCGGCAAGGTCAGCGTGACCACCCACGACGGGCGCACCTTCACCGGCCGCGTCGACGAACCCAGGGGCGATCCGGGCAACACGCTGAGCCGGGCGGAGATCGAGGACAAGATGCAGCGCCTCGCGCAGTACGGCGGGGGCGCCACGGCGGATGAAGCCAAGGCGGCGTGCGCCAGGATCTGGAATCTCGCGGACGAGGCGCGTGTCGGGCGCCTGCTGGGGTGAGACGGGGCGCTGCGCCGCTACTGCTGATCCGGCAGGGGACGCGACAGATAGTCGAACAGCTCGCGCGCCGATGCCGGCAACTGCTCGCGGCTGCGCGCGACGATTTTGAGTTCGCGCTCGGCCCAGGCATCGGCCAGCGGCACGATGTCGATCCGCATCGAGCGCGCATGGCGGCGGGCCGACGACGCCGGCAGCACACCGACGCCCACGCCGGCCTCGATCATCAGGCAGATGGCCTCGAAGCTGCCGACCTGGATGCGGGGGCTGTAGCCGCGGCCGGCGAGCTCGGCCTTGAGCAGCAGGAAGCGGTGGATCGCGCTGCCGTGGTGCAGGCCCACGTGCTGTTCGTCGAGCGTATCGACGAACGGCACCGGATCCGACCCCGCGAGGCGATGGCTGCCCGGCACCACCAGCACGAGCTGGTTGCGCCCGAACGGCCGGGCGTCGAAATCGCCGGTGTGCACGTCGCCCGCGAGGATGCCGAGATCCGCGCTGCCGTCGGCGACCGAGCGCACGATCTCCTCGCTGAGGTATTCGCGCAGGTCCACCTGCACCGCCGGATGCTGCGTGAGGAAGCCCGCGAGCTTTTCGGGCAGGTACTCGGTGATCGAGGTGGTGTTGGCGAACACCCGCACATGCCCCTTGATGCCCTTGCCGAAGTCCTGCATGTCGATGCGCAGGTGCTCCATCTGCTGCATGACGCGCCTGGCGTGGTAGAGCAGCGCCTCGCCGGCGGCCGTCAGGCTCACGCCCTGCGCGTTGCGGTGCAGCAACTTGCCGCCCACCGCCTCTTCCATCTGCTTGATGCGGGTCGACGCCGCCGCGAGCGAAATGCAGGCCCTGTCCGCCCCGCGGGTGAGGCTGCGGGCGTCCGCCACAGAGGCGAAGAGCTTCAGATCGAAGAGGTCGAAATGCAGGTTCTGGCTCACACGGGATCCCAACTGAACACGTCGGCGGAGCGGTCCAGCGGGTAGAAGTTGGCCCGCATCGCCGGCATCGCATGCTCGGCGATGGTCTGCGGCGTCCAGCCTTCGGAGCGGTGGATGGTCCGCACCGGCCGCGGCTGGCTGATCAGCGAGATCTCGTTGTTGCGCACCGCGAAGATCTGGCCGTTGACCTCCTTGGCCGCATCGCTCGCGAGGTAGACCGCCAGCGGGGCGATCTTGGCCGGCGTCATCTGCTGGATCCTGGCGACGCGCGCCTTCTGCTCGTCGGTGTCGGTCGGGATGGCGCCGATCATCCGGCTCCAGGCGAAGGGCGCGATGCAGTTGGAGCGCACGTTGTACTTCTGCATGTCCAGCGCAATGGACTTCGACAGCGCCACGATGCCCAGCTTGGCGGCCGAGTAGTTGGCCTGGCCGAAGTTGCCGATCAGCCCGGAGGTCGAGGTCATGTGGACCATCGCGCCCGAGTTATGCTCCTTGAAGAAGTTGGCGGCCGCACGGCTCACGAAATAGGCACCGTACAGGTGCACCTTGATGACCGCGTCCCATTCGCCCTCCGACATCTTGTGGAAGAAGCGGTCGCGCAGGATGCCGGCGTTGTTGACCACCGCGTCGATGCGGCCGAAGTGGTCGACGGCGCACTGCACGATCTTTGCGGCGCTCGCGGCCTCGGCCACGCTGTCGGTGCTGGGCACCGCCTCGCCGCCCAGGGCGTGGATCTCGTCGACCACCTGCTGGGCCGGCCCGGCGCTGCGGCCTTCGCCGTCGACGGCGGCGCCGATGTCGTTGACCACCACCCGCGCACCGTGGCTCGCCATGGCGAGCGCGATGTCACGGCCAATGCCGCCGCCCGCACCGGTGACGACCACGACTTTTCCTTCAACCATGGGAAATGCTCCGGAAATTGCTGCCTTGCGATCCCGCAAGAATGCCACGGAGGGGTTTGCAGCGGTTCGCCATTCGGAACGAGGGGGTTCGGCGACAATCGGGAGTTGGGCGAACCGGCTACCCCCACGGTTCGGACATTCCAGTATCACGAAAGTAGCGCATGAGCACGACTCAATCCTCCATCATCTACACGCTCACCGACGAAGCTCCTTACCTGGCGACCGCCGCGTTCCTGCCGATCATCCGAACGTTCGCGGCGCCGGCCGGCATCGATGTCAGCACCAGCGACATTTCCGTGGCGGCGCGGATCCTGGGGGCTTTCCCGGAGTGCCTGACCGATGCGCAGAAGGTGCCGGACAACCTCGCCGAAATGGGCCGTCTGACCCTCAAGCCCGAGGCCAACATCATCAAGCTGCCCAACATCAGCGCCTCGGTGGCCCAGCTCAAGGCCGGCATCAAGGAACTGCAGGACAAGGGCTACAAGATTCCCGACTTCCCCGAGAACCCGCAGACGGCGGAAGAAAAGGACATCCGCGCGCGCTACAACAAATGCATCGGCAGTGCGGTGAACCCGGTGCTGCGCGAGGGCAATTCCGACCGCCGTGCGCCCAGGGCGGTGAAGGAATACGCGCGCAAGAACCCGCACAGCATGGCCGAGTGGAGCCAGGCCTCGCGCAGCCACGTCTCGCACATGCACCACGGCGACTTCTATCACGGCGAGAAGTCGATGACGCTGGACCGCGCGCGTGACGTCAAGATGGAGCTGATCACCAAGAGCGGCAAGACCATCGTGCTCAAGCCGAAGGTCGCGCTGCTGGACCGCGAGGTCATCGACAGCATGTTCATGAGCAAGAAGGCGCTGCTGGACTTCTACGAAGAGCAGATCGAGGACGCTCGCAAGACCGGCGTGATGTTCTCGCTGCACGTCAAGGCCACCATGATGAAGGTCTCGCACCCGATCGTGTTCGGCCATTGCGTCAAGATCTTCTACCGCGACGCCTTCGCCAAGCACGGCAAGCTGTTCGACGAGCTGGGCGTCAACGTCAACAACGGCATGGTCGACCTCTACAACAAGATCGCCACGCTGCCCGAGAGCAAGCAGGAGGAAATCAAGCGCGACCTGCACGCCTGCCACGAGCACCGCCCCGAGCTGGCGATGGTCGATTCGGCCAAGGGCATCACAAACTTCCACTCGCCCAACGACGTGATCGTCGATGCCTCGATGCCCGCGGCGATCCGCAACGGCGGCAAGATGTGGGGCGCCGACGGCCGCCTGAAGGACGTCAAGGCCGTGATGCCGGAGAGCACCTTCGCCCGCATCTACCAGGAGATGATCAACTTCTGCAAGTGGCACGGCGCCTTCGACCCGAAGACCATGGGCACCGTGCCCAACGTCGGCCTGATGGCGCAGCAGGCCGAGGAATACGGCTCGCACGACAAGACCTTCGAGATCCCCGAGGACGGCGTGGCCAACATCACCGACCTCGCGACCGGCGAGGTGCTGATGAGCCAGAACGTCGAGCAGGGCGACATCTGGCGCATGTGCCAGGTCAAGGACGCCGCCATCCGCGACTGGGTCAAGCTGGCCGTCACGCGCGCGCGCAACTCCGGCATGCCGGTGGTGTTCTGGCTCGACGCCTACCGTCCGCACGAGGCGCAGCTCATCACCAAGGTCAAGATGTACCTGCACGAGCACGACACCACAGGCCTGGACATCCAGATCATGAGCCAGGTGCGTGCGATGCGTTACACGCTGGAACGCGTGGTGCGCGGCATGGACACCATCTCGGCGACCGGCAACATCCTGCGCGACTACCTGACCGACCTGTTCCCGATCATGGAACTCGGCACCAGCGCGAAGATGCTCTCGATCGTTCCGCTGATGGCCGGCGGCGGCATGTACGAAACCGGTGCCGGCGGGTCGGCGCCCAAGCATGTCCAGCAACTGGTCGAGGAGAACCACCTGCGCTGGGATTCGCTCGGCGAGTTCCTCGCGCTCGCGGTGTCGCTGGAAGACCTCGGCATCAAGACCGGCAACGCCAAGGCCAAGCTGCTGGCCAAGACGCTCGATGCCGCCACCGGCAAGCTGCTGGACAACAACAAGTCGCCCTCGCCGCGCACCGGCGAGCTCGACAACCGCGGCAGCCAGTTCTACCTGGCCAAGTTCTGGGCGGAAGAACTCGCCGCGCAGACCGAGGACAAGGAGCTGCAGGCCCATTTCGCGCCACTGGCCGCTGCGCTGGCCAAGGACGAGCAGAAGATCGTCGGCGAACTCGCGGCCGTGCAGGGCAAGCCGGCGGACATCGGCGGCTACTACCTGCCTGACGCGAAGAAGCTCGAGGCCGTGATGCGTCCGAGCGCGACGCTGAACGCGGACCTGGCCGCGGTGAACGCCTGATCGGTCTTGCCGCGATCCGCCCGGCGGCTACGGCAGCCGGGCGCCGCGCCGGGTGTGCGCCAGCGCCAGTGCCAGCCGCGCGCCGACCGCCGCGTTGTGCTTCACTAGCGCGATGTTCGTGGCCAGGCTGCGGTCGCCTGACAGCTCCTTGATGCGCGCCAGCACGAAGGGCGTCACCGCCTTCCCCGTGATGCCCTGCGCGCTGGCCTCGGCGAGCGCCTGCCGGGTCAGCGCATCGATCTCCCCGAGCGACATTTCCGCCGACTCCGGCACCGGTGCGCTGAGCACCACGCCGCCGGTGAGGCCCAGGTCCCACTTGGTGCGGATGAAACGGGCCTGCTCGGGCGGGTCGTCCAGCCGATAGTCCGCACGAAAGCCGCTGTCGCGCGTGTAGAAGGCGGCGAAGTTGTCCTGCTCGCAACTGAGCACCGGCACGCCGTGCGTTTCCAGGTATTCGAGCGTCAGGCCGATGTCGAGGATGGACTTGGCGCCCGCGCACACCACCGCGACCGAGGTTTTCGCCAGCTCCTGCAGGTCGGCCGAGATGTCGAAGCTTTCCGGTGCGCCGCGATGTACGCCGCCGATGCCGCCGGTCACGAAGACTTCGATGCCCGCGAGCGCCGCGCAGATCATCGTGCCCGCCACCGTGGTGGCGCCGAGGCCGCCGCTGGCGAGCACGGCCGGCAGGTCGCGCCGGCTCACCTTCTGCGCCTGGCCCGAACGGCCGAGGAACTCCAGTTCTTCATCTGACAGCCCGATGCGGATGCGCCCGCGCATCACGGCGATCGTCGCAGGCTCGGCGCCGAGGCTGCGGATCGCGGCCTCCACCTCGCGCGCGGTGCGCACGTTGTCGGGGTAGGGCATGCCGTGCGCGATGATGGTCGATTCGAGCGCCACCAGCGGCCGGCCCGCGGCCTGAGCCGCCATCACGGGCGCGCTGAAGGTGAGCCAGGAGCGAGGGGAATCCGCCAGGGCCATGACGGCACTATGCCAGAGCCATGGGCCGCGATCGCGGAAAAGATGCGTGGGCGGGCTCAGGTGCGCTCGCGCAGCACCAGCGTCTGGATCGCGACGCCGACGGGGCCCTCGCCGTCGTACAGGCGCGACAGCGCCGTGCCGGTGCCGGCGCCGTCGGCCTGAGTTTCGGCGGCGACGCCGATCCATTCGCCGACCGGCTGGCGCATCAGGTGCACGCTGAGGTCGGCGTTGGAGAACAGCCAGCGCTGCGCCGGCAGCACCCAGCTCAGGCCGTTGCCGAAGTCGGCCGCGGCGCATGCGCGCATGGCCGGCGAGGTGGGCGTGTCCTGCACCATCGGCACGATGAGCCGGAACCATGCGGCCGCCGGGCCGGGCTGCGAGGGATCGCCGTGCGCCACGCGCGACTCGATCGCGCCGCGGTGGAAGTACACGCCCTCGGGCAGGCCCGGTATGCGCACCTCCCGCTCGCATTCGTGCGGCGGCGGCAGCAGTCGCGCGGGTGACCAACCCGGCAGACCGGCGGGCAGGGCGAGCGCCTGCGTGCGCAGCAGCAGCGCATGCGCGCGTGCGACCAGCGTGTCGCCGGCCAGCAGGTCGATGCCGATGCGTGTGGTCGAACGGGACGCTTGCGTGGTACAGCGCGACGTCAGCGCACCCAGCGGCACCGGCTTGACGAGCTCGACACTCAGGCGCGCGAGCTGCCAGCCCGGTTCGGTCACGCTGGTTTCGGCGATGTGCGCGAGAAGTGCCGAGGGCGCGCCGCCATGCTGCGCGCGCGGGTCCCAAGGGCCGCGCGCCAGGTCGGTGGCATGCCACGTTTCGCCTTCGCGGACGAACACGGTGGACGGTCGGCTGTCGGTCATGGTGTCTCCTGTACGCCTCTTTCATGCGGCTCCGACCGGGCTGCACAATCCGCTCCGATGGGCGCCAGGAATTCTAGAAAGAACATGAGGACCGGATGCTGAGGATCGTGAAGCGGATCGCGCTGGTGGCGGTGACGGCCGTCGTGGTGCTCGCCGGCGTGCGCATCTACGACATCCAGCGCGGGCCGCCGCTCGCGCCGTGGCACACCCACGCGCCGCACGAGCTCTCGCGCGAGGCGCTGCGCAGCGCCGACTGGGCCGCCTACCTCGCGGCCGAGAACACGGCCTTCGCGCAAGTGCGCAGCGAGGTGACCGACAAGCTGCCGTCCGAGGCGCGCATTCCGATCAACCGCTACTTCGAGGGCAGCCCGATGTATCCCGGGCACTTCAAGCAGGACTGGAACCGCTCGTACGTGCTCGAACCCGAAGGAAGGCCCAGGGGCGTCGCCGTGCTGCTGCACGGCCTGACCGATTCGCCGTACAGCCTGCGCCATGTCGCGGCGCTCTACCGCGACCATGGCTTCGTCGCCATCGGCATCCGCATGCCGGGCCATGGCACGGTGCCCGCCGGGCTCACGCAGGTGGAATGGCAGGACTGGCTCGAAGCCACGCGGCTCGCCGTGCGCGAAGCGCGCAGCCGCGTGGCCGCGCCGCTGCCGCTGCACATCGTCGGCTATTCCAACGGCGGGGCGCTGGCGATGAAGTACGCGCTCGACGCACTGGACGACAGGAGCCTCGCACGGCCCGACCGGCTCGTGCTCCTCACGCCGATGATCGGCGTCACCGAGCTGTCGCGCTTCGCGGGCCTGCTCGGCTGGCCGGCCATCTTCCCGCCCTTCGCGAAGGCGGCGTGGCTCGGGATCGTGCCGGAATTCAATCCCTTCAAGTACAACTCGTTCCCGGTGAACGGGGCGCGGCAATCGTCGCTGCTCACACGCGACCTGCAGGAGCACATCGTGCGCGAGGAGCGCGCGGGGCGGCTCGTGCAGTTGCCGCCGATCCTCGCCTTCCAGTCGCTCGCAGACGCCACCGTGAGCACCAGCGCGATCGTGACCGGGCTCTATGCGCGGCTGCCGGCCAACGGCAGCGAACTCGTGCTGTTCGACCTCAACCGCAACGCCAAGTTTGGCCCGCTGCTGCGCGATGCGAGCGATCCGCAAAGCAGCCGCCTGCTGCCGCCCGCGCCGAGGACCTTCAGGACCACGTGGATCGCCAACGGCGACTCGGAGACGCCGCGCATGGTCGAGCGCGTGACCGAGGCCGGCGCATCGGCCGAGCACACGCGGCCGCTCGCGCTCGAATATCCGCCCGATGTGTTTTCGCTCTCGCACGTCTCGCTGCCGTTTCCGGTGACGGACGCGCTGTACGGCCTGCAACCCAACGGCCAGGAGGACTTCGGCATCAGCATCGGCGCGCTCGCGGTGCGCGGCGAGAACCGCACGCTGGTGGTGGGTTTCGACATGCTGTCGAGGCTGCAGTCGAACCCCTTCTATCCGTACATCGCCGAGCGCATCGGCGAAGGCATCCCGGCGCGCTGAGTTCTCCTGGGCCTAAAGAAAAATGCCCCGCATGATCGAACATGCGGGGCATCGTGTGTTGGTGGGCCCTGAGTGACTCGAACACTCGACCTACGGATTAAGAGTCCGCTGCTCTACCAACTGAGCTAAGAGCCCCTGATTGACGACATTTGATCTGTCGTTTCAGGCAATCCAACGATTATAGCCATAAATTTGGCGGGTTTTCGCTTCAGACCCGTTCAAAGATGCACGCGATGCCCTGGCCGCCGCCGATGCACATGGTCACGAGCGCGTAGCGGCCCTGGATGCGCTCCAACTCGTACAGCGCCTTGACGGTGATGAGCGCACCGGTCGCGCCGATCGGATGGCCGAGCGAGATGCCCGAGCCGTTGGGATTCACCTTCGCGGCATCGAGGCCGAGGTCCTTCGAGACGGCGCAGGCCTGCGCGGCGAAGGCTTCATTGGCTTCGATCACGTCCATGTCCGATGCCTTGAGGCCGGCCTTCTCGAGCGCCTTGCGCGAGGCGGGCACGGGGCCGATCCCCATGTAGGCCGGGTCCACACCCGCAAAGCCGTAGGCCACGACGCGGGCCAGCGGCTTGAGGCCGCGGCGGGCGGCTTCTTCCTTCTCCATCAGCACGACTGCGGCCGCAGCGTCGTTGAGGCCCGAGGCGTTGCCCGGCGTGACCGTGCCGTTCTCCTTCAGGAAGGCGGGCTTGAGCTTGGCCATGTCCTCGATCTTGGCGTCGAAGCGCGGATGCTCGTCCGTGTCGAACTGCGACGGGCCCTTGCGGCTTTCGAGCGGCACCGGAACGATCTGCGACTTGAAGTAGCCGTTCTCGATCGCCTTCTGCGCGCGCTGGTGGCTCGCGAGCGCGGTCTGGTCCTGCTGCTCGCGGCTGATGTCCCATTTCTTGGCGACGTTCTCGGCCGTGATGCCCATGTGGATGTTCTGGAACGGGTCGTGCAGCGCGCCGATCATCATGTCGACCATCTTGGCGTCGCCCATGCGTGCGCCCCAGCGTGCGGTGAGCGAGGCAAAGGGTGCGCGGCTCATGCTCTCGGCGCCGCCGCCCACGGCCACCTTGACATCGCCGAGCTGGATGCTCTGCGCGGCCGACACGATCGCCTGCAGGCCCGATCCGCACAGGCGGTTGACGGTCAGCGCGGGCGTTTCCTGCGCGCAGCCGCCTTCGATCGCCGCCACGCGGGCCATATACATGTCGCGCGGCTCGGTGTTGATGACATGGCCGAAGACGACGTTCTCCACGTCCTTGCCATCGACCTTGGCGCGGGCGAGCGCCTCCTTGGTGACCAGTGCGGCCAGGCGCGTGGGGGGAACATCCTTCAGGCTTCCGCCGAAGGAACCGATGGCGGTGCGAACCCCGCTGACGACGACAACTTCTTTCATGACGAGTCTCCAGTGCTGACGAAACAAAATCAAAACGCACATGATGCCAGCGAGCGGTTTGTTACAGCTGACGCCGGCGTTACCATGCCCGCCCGAACCAGGAGTTGCCGATGAACGAAGCCAACACCCCCCGCCACGTGGTGATCACCGGCGCGGCCGGCGCCCTGGGCCGCGCCGTGGTGCAGCACTTTCTCGTCCAGGGCGCGCGCGTGGCGCTGATCGACCATCGCATGGACCACCTGACCGCGAGCTTCCCCGGTCTCGACAATTCGCAGCATCTCCTGGTGGAGGCCGACGTGACCTCGGTCCCGTCGATGGCCCAGGCGGCGCGGGGCATCCTCTCGGCGTTCAAGCAGGTCGATGCGCTCATCCACATCGCGGGCGGCTTCGAGATGGGCGACGCGGTGCATGCGCTCGACCGCGCCGCGTGGGACCGCATGATGAATCTCAACGCCTGGTCCTTCGTCGCAGTCACGCAGGCGCTGGTGCCCTCGATGATCGAGCGCAAGGGCGGCAGCGTGGTCGCGGTCAGCGCCAAGACGGCGTCGCGCGGGCTGGCGGCAATGTCGGCCTACATCGCGTCGAAGAGCGCGCTGCAGCGGCTCGTGGAGGCGTCCGCGGCGGAGCTGCTCGCCCATGGCATCCGCGTCAACAGCATCGCGCCGAGCGTGCTCGACACGCCGGCCAACCGCAGCGCGATGCCGAATGCCAATCCCGCCGGATGGGTCTCCACCGGCGTGGCGGCAGAGACCATCGGCTTCCTCGTCTCGCCGGCCGCGGCGGCGCTGCACGGCCAGCACCTGACGCTCGACGCCTGAGCCGCCGGGCCGCCCCAAGGCGAATACCGCGGCGCTGCTGCGCGGTGGTTGCCCAATGAGCCTTCGCGGCCTCTGACGGGGCCGCCGCCTGCGCTTGCACCAAGGTGCAAGCGGCTTCTCACCTTGGGACAAGTGCGTTCCGCGCGCGGCTTGGCGCATGCTACAAGGCCCTGCGACGACCGCGGCCGCCGATGAGCCGTGCCCGCATCCATCGATCGCCCTGAATGCCCGAGGTATCCGGCCCGAACGAGGAGGAGATGGCGATGGCTCACGTGATCACCGGACCCGACACGCAGGTCAGGCTCAGCGACGACTACGTGCGGCTGGTCGCCCGCGATGCCTTCTTCTGGGCCTGGCCGATCGTCAACGTGTGCAGCCGGCGCAGCGCCTTTGCGCGGCTGCCGCACCAGAGGCTGCTCGGCGGCGTGCTGCCGGTCGGACCGGCGAACACGCTCACCATGCTCACCGACTACGTCTCGCCCAGCCAGCGGGCGGTGGCGTGCCCGGACCCCGACGTGGTGACCGGGCAGGCGATCGTCGCGCTCGACCTGTCGCCGGTGGTGGTGCAGGTGCCGGACTTCGGCAACCGCTTCTGGATCATCCAGGTGCTGGATTCGCGCACCGACAGCTTCGCCGAGCTCGGCCGCATGTACGGCACGCCGCCCGGCTTCTACCTGCTCGCGGGGCCGAACTGGGTGGGCGCGGTGCCCAAGGGCATCCAGAAGGTCTTCGTCTCGCAGACCAGCACCGGCGTGGTGATCCCGCGCGTCTTCCGCGAGGACACGCCCGAAGACCTGCAGGCGGTGCAGGCCGTCATCAACCAGATCGGCCTCTATCCCGTGGACGCCTTCGACGGCCGGATGAAGTTCATGGACTGGCGGCAGGTGCCGGTGGGTCCCGCCACGCCGGAAGCCGACGCCGGCGGCGGCGAAACGCGCTGGGTGCGCCTTGAGAAGTTCCTCGACACGCTCCCCGTCGCGCTCGCCGATGCGCGGCCCTTGCCCGGCGAGTCGGCGCGCTATGCGCAGGTGCTCGCGGTCGTGGATGCGGCGCGCAGGGAGCCGCGGCTCAGGGCGGTCTTCAACGAAGCGGTTGCCGCGGCGGAGCGCGAGCTGATCGAGCCGCTCTTCCAGTTCCACAACTTCGGCCGGCCGCTGGCGCACCACTGGTCGACCATCGCGAACGGCGCGTGCTTCGGCACCGACTACTTCACGCGCACCGCGGTGGCGAAGTCGAACATCTTCGTCAACAAGCAGAACGAGACGAAGTCCTTCTACCAGGACCTCGACGCGAGCGGCAACCGGCTCAACAGCGCGCACCGCTACACGCTGACCCTCGCGCCGGGGCAGGTGCCGCCGGTGCGGGGCTTCTGGTCGCTGTCGCTCTACGACCGGCACCATTTCTTCGCGCCGAACGCGCTGTCGCGCTTCTCGATCGGCCCCAAGAGCCGGACGCTGCAATACCACGCGGACGGCTCGCTCACGATCCTCGTGCAGGCCGCAACGCCGGGCGATGCGCACGCGGGCAACTGGCTGCCCGCACCGGCCGATGGCGCCGGCGATTTCTCGCTCTACATCCGCCTCTACTGGCCCGGGCAGTCGGCGCTCGAGGGCCGCTGGACGCCGCCCGCGGTGATCAGACTGTAGAGGCGCCTTTACCGGCCGCCGGGGCCGCCACCGCCACCGGGGCCGCCACCGCCACCGGGACCGCCACCGCCACCGGGGCCACCGCCACCGGGGCCGCCACCGCCACCGGGGCCGCCACCGCCACCGGGGCCGCCACCGCCACCGGGGCCGCCGCCGCCACCGGGGCCGCCACCGCCACCGGGGCCGCCACCGCCACCGGGACCGCCGCCACCGCCGGGACCGCCGCCACCGCCGGGACCGCCACCGCCACCGGGACCGCCACCGCCACCGGGACCGCCACCGCCACCGGGACCGCCACCACCGGGACCGCCGCCACCACCGGGACCGCCGCCACCACCGGGACCGCCGCCACCACCGGGACCGCCGCCACCACCGGCACCGCCGCCGGCGCCCGCACCAGCACCAGCACCAGCACCAGCACCAGCACCAGCACCAGCACCACCGCCAGCGCCCGCACCAGCACCGCCGCCAGCACCAGCACCGCCGCCAGCACCAGCACCAGCACCACCGCCGGCTCCTGCACCGGCACCACCGGCGCCGCCATCACCCACAGCGCCCATCGCAGGATCTGCCGCGGCGCGTGCCGTGATGGTGGTTCGCGTGGTCGGATTCGCGCGCGAAGGCGTTCCGGACGCGGTCTTCGACGGCGAATCGGTCGAGGACGAAATGGCGGGGGATTCGATGCGGACGACCGTCTGGGGTCGCGACGTCGTGGCGGGCGGGGTCACCGGGGCCACCGGAACCGTCAGGGGAAGCGCCGTCGCGGTTCGCATCGGCTGATCCGAAGGTTGTCGCATCGTGGGCGAGGGCACCGCCTTGTGCTCGGCAACAGGCGCCGCTCGCGCGACCTTGGCCGGCTTCGCGATGTTCGTGGGCCTCGAAGGGCCCGGCGCGGTCGCCGCGGCTGTTTCGACCGGCGCTTCAAGCTTGGCCGGCGGCTGAAGTCGCAGCGCCTCGAGGGCGTCGGGTGCCTGTGCGTCCGAATGCGCCAGGTCCGCCGGGCTCGTCGCGAGCGACGGGGGCGCCTTCGCGTCGTTCGTGGCGGAGGGGGCCATCGGCGCTTCGGCCGCAGGCGCCTCGGGCGTCCGGATCGCTTGCGTCTCGGCAGCCGGCTGCGGCGTGGGTGTCTCCACGGTCGGCGTGGCGGGTTGGCCGGTGGCCTGCGCCACGGGACTCGGGGGCGGCGGCGTCCGGGGCGCGTTGCTGCGCATCATCAACTCGACCGTGCGGTCCACCGGATTGAGCGTCAGCAGGCTGGTGGTCGCGATCGCCGTCACCACGACCAGCGCCGCCCACCGTACCGCACGGATGGTTCGGAGCTTTCGCCGGACTTTGGTCGTCGTGAGCGCGGGGAGGGTGCGCGTCGAGGTCGCGACGGTCAACGGCCATGCCGCCATGGCGGCGGGTGCGATGACCGGCTGCTGGGTCACGATCCTGGGCCGCTCCCGCAATGTGGGCAGCGGCGCGTCTTGCGAATCGTCGAACGCATAGGAGGCGGGCGTCAGAATGCCGGAGAACTTGCCTGCGCAGCCGCGGCAGTACTTCGCGCGATCGAGGTTCGCCGTATGACACGAGCTGCAATACTTGGTCATGGCATGACCCGCGCGAAGTTGCGATCTGAGATGGAGGATTAACTTTGTTACGCTGCATCGGCGCGCGAACGCGTTCTGTCAGACGGGAACTGAAGCCGGTGTACGAGTTGGAGGAAGCTGGCGGCGCGACCGCGGGCCGCAAAAGAAAACGCCCCAGGCCGTGAGGCATGAGGCGTCGATTCGGAAAACTGGAAAGTTGGTGGAGAGGAGGAGGATCGAACTCCCGACCTCCGCATTGCGAACGCGGCGCTCTCCCAGCTGAGCTACCCCCCCAACGCAACTGGAATTCTAACCGGATCCCGAAGCCCCTTGCGGCCAGAGGCATGCCAAGATGCGCGCCTTTTCACGACGAACGACAGGAGACCGAGAACCATGCCCTCGTACGATCCCGCCTGGCTGGACCGCATGTACAACAACCGGTTGCTCGTGCCCGAGCATGCGGCGTATTTCGAGCGATGGGCGGCCGAGTCGGCCCTGCTTCGCGATTCGCTGCCCGCGCACATCGATCTGCGCTACGGCGAGGGGCCGAACGAGACGCTCGACGTATTCCCCGCTGCCGAGCCGGGAGCGCCCGTGCTGGTCTTCATCCACGGCGGCTATTGGCGGGCGATGGACAAGAGCGAGCATTCCTTCGTCGCCCGGCCGTTCCATGAGCGGGGCGTGTGCGTGGTGATGCCCAATTACGCGCTGTGCCCCGGCACGCTCGAGCGGCCGATAGGGATCGCTGACATCGCGCTGCAGATGGCCCATGCGCTCGAATGGACCTGGCGCAACATCGCGGCGTACGGCGGCGACCCGTCGCGCATCACGGTGGCCGGACACTCGGCCGGAGGCCATCTCGCGGCGATGCTCCTGGGCTGCGACTGGCAGGCCGTCGCGCCCGACCTGCCGGCCGACCTCGTGCGCAACGCGCTGTCGATTTCGGGGCTTCACGATCTGCGGCCGATCCAGCACACGCCATTCCTCGCGCCTGCACTGAACCTGACGGATGCGGATTCGCTGCGGCTCAGTCCCGCGCTGTGGCCGGCGCCCGAGCGCGGCAAGCTCTATTCGGTTGCAGGGGGTGTCGAGAGTGCCGAATTCCTGCGCCAGAACGAGCTCATTCGCGATGCCTGGGGCGCTGGTGTGGTCCCGGTCTGCGAGGCGCTGCCGGGGCTCCATCATTTCAGCGTGCTGGAGACGCTGGCCGATCCGGCGCAGCGCCTGCACGCGCTGGCCATGGATCTGCTCGAGGCTTGAGAGCCAGCCTCGCGGGCGTCACATCAGCAGGTGTTCGCCCGCGTTGTCGCCGCCCAAGGTGACGTAGTTGACCTTGCGGATGTCCAGCAGCTTGCGGCCGCCCGCGTAGCTGATGGAGCTCTGGATGTCCTGCTCCATCTCGATCAGCGTATCGGCCAGCCTGCCCTTGACCGGCTCCAGGATGCGCTTGCCTTCGACGTGGCGGTATTCGCCCTTGTTGAAGTCGCTGGCCGAGCCGTAGTACTCCTTGAAGAGTTCGCCGTCGACTTCCACGGTCTTGCCGGGCGATTCCTCGTGGCCCGCGAAGAGCGAGCCGATCATCACCATCGAGGCGCCGAAGCGGATGCTCTTGGCGATGTCGCCATGGTCGCGGATACCGCCGTCGGCAATGATCGGCTTGGTCGCCACGCGCGCGCACCACTTGAGCGCCGAGAGCTGCCAGCCGCCGGTGCCGAAACCGGTCTTGAGCCGGGTGATGCACACCTTGCCCGGGCCGATGCCGACCTTGGTCGCGTCGGCGCCCCAGTTCTCGAGATCGATCACTGCTTCGGGCGTGCCGACATTGCCCGCGATCACGAAGGCCTTCGGCAGCTTCTTCTTGAGGTAGCCGATCATCTTCTTCACCGTGTCGGCATGGCCGTGCGCGATGTCGATGGTCACGTATTCGGGCGTCATGCCGGCGGCGGCGAGCTTGTCGACCGTCTCGTAGTCGGGCTTCTTCACGCCGAGCGAAATCGATGCGAACACGCCCTTCGCATGCATGTCCTTGACGAACTGGAAGTTGTCCAGGTCGAAGCGGTGCATCACGTAGAAGTAGCCGTTCTGCGCCAGCCAGGTGCAGATCGACTCGTCCACCACGGTCTTCATGTTGGCGGGCACCGTCGGAATGCGGAAGCTGCGGCCGCCCAGGGTGACGCTGGCGTCGCACTCCGCGCGGCTTTCCACCACGCACTTGCGCGGCAGCAGAAGGATGTTCTCGTAGTCGAAGATTTGCATGAGTTCCAAGCTCCTTGAAAAGGCTCGCTGCCGAAGGATTTCGGTGGCGATCGGGCGCTTGGCTTGGTGACCGGATCTGCGGGTGCGGCGTGGTGGCGGCACCGGGCCCTGCTTGCGCAGGCACAAAAAACCGGACCTCAAGAAACTTGGGCCCGGTGACTGATTCTACCCGCAGAACTGAGATCGCCCCCATGCGCCTTCGGCGCTCCGCCTCTCCGGGGGCGCACCCAGCGGCCCGGCAAAGCGGCTCCCCGGGTGCCCTGGGCTGGGTCTTCCTACAATTGATGGATGTTCACCGACCTCGCGGCTCCTGCAGATTCGCCGCTGCTTGAAAATCTCAATCCGGAGCAGCGCGCGGCTGTCACGCTGCCGGCCGGAAACGCGCTGATCCTCGCGGGTGCCGGATCGGGCAAGACCCGCGTGCTCACCACCCGCATCGCCTGGCTGCTGCAGACCGGCCAGGTCTCGCCGGGCGGCATCCTCGCCGTCACCTTCACCAACAAGGCGGCCAAGGAAATGATGACGCGCCTTGGCGCAATGCTGCCGGTCAACGTGCGCGGCATGTGGATCGGCACCTTCCACGGCCTGTGCAACCGCTTCCTGCGCGCGCACTGGAAGCTGGCCGGCCTGCCTTCGACCTTCCAGATCCTCGACACCCAGGACCAGCTCTCGGCCATCAAGCGGCTGATGAAGCAGTTCAACGTCGATGACGAGCGCTTCCCGGCCAAGCAGACCCAATGGTTCATCGCCGGCGCCAAGGAAGACGGCCTGCGCCCGCGCGACATCGAGGTGCGCAGCGACGACGACCGCAAGAAGGTCGAGCTCTACCAGCTCTACGAAGAGCAGTGCCAGCGCGAAGGCGTGGTCGATTTCGGCGAGCTGATGCTGCGCAGCTACGAGTTGCTGCGCGACAACGACCCGGTGCGCGAGCATTACCAGCGGCGCTTCCGCCACATCCTGATCGACGAGTTCCAGGACACCAACCGCCTGCAATACGCCTGGATCAAGATGCTGGCCGGCAACACCGCCGACGGCCGCTTCGTGCCGGGCGACAACAGCGTGGTCGCGGTCGGCGACGATGACCAGAGCATCTACGCCTTTCGCGGCGCGCGGGTCGGCAACATGGCCGACTTCGTGCGCGAGTTCGAGGTCTCGCACCAGATCAAGCTGGAGCAGAACTACCGCAGCTACAGCAACATCCTCGATTCGGCCAACGAGCTGATCAGCCACAACAAGAAGCGCCTCGGCAAGAACCTGCGCACCGACCAGGGCCCCGGCGAGCCGGTGCGCGTCTACGAGTCGACCAGCGATTTCGCCGAAGCGCAATGGGTGGTCGAGGAAATGCGCCAGCTCGTGCGCGACGGCATCGAGCGCAAGGAAATGGCCGTGCTCTACCGCAGCAATGCGCAGAGCCGGGTGCTCGAAACCGCGCTCTTCAATGCCGCGGTGCCGTACCGCGTCTACGGCGGATTGCGCTTCTTCGAGCGCGCCGAAATCAAGCACGCGCTGGCCTACCTGCGGCTGCTGGAGAACAAGGACGACGACACCAGCTTCCTGCGCATCGTGAACTTCCCGCCGCGCGGCATCGGCGCGCGCAGCATCGAAGTGCTGCAGGACGCCGCCCGCGCGGCCGGCCGCTCGCTCCACGACGCGGTCAGCGCGGTCGGTGGCAAGGCGGGCGGCAACCTCTCGGCCTTCGTCGCCAGGATCGATGTGCTGCGCGAGCAGACGCAGGGCATGTCGCTGCGCGAGATCATCGAGCTGGTGCTCGACCACAGCGGCCTCATCGAGCACTACAAGGCCGACCGCGAAGGCGCGGACCGCATCGAGAACCTGGAGGAACTGGTCAACGCGGCCGAGAGCTTCGTCACGCAGGAAGGCTTTGGCCGCGATGCGGTTGCGCTGCCGGTGGACGAGCTGCGCCAGTCGCCTGCGAGCCAGGGGCTCGACCCGAACCAGCCGGTGCTCGACGAGCCGCTCGCGCCCGACGCCGAAACCGGCGAAACGCTCAGCCCGCTCGCGGCCTTCCTGACCCACGCCGCGCTCGAATCGGGCGACAACCAAGCGCAGGCCGGCCAGGACGCGGTCCAGCTCATGACCGTGCATGCCGCCAAGGGCCTGGAGTTCGACTGCGTGTTCATCACCGGCCTGGAGGAGGGCCTGTTCCCGCACGAGAACTCGATGAGCGACTACGAGAGCCTCGAGGAAGAGCGCCGCCTGATGTACGTCGCCATCACGCGCGCGCGCAAGCGCCTGTACCTGAGCCATTCGCAGACGCGCCTGCTGCACGGCCAGACGCGCTACAACGTCAAGAGCCGCTTCTTCGACGAACTGCCCGAAGGCGCGCTCAAGTGGCTCACGCCCAGGAACCAGGGCTTCGCGCCTTCGGCCTTCGGCTATGGCGGCGGCTATGCGACCACGCGCGGTGGATCGGGCGGCTACGGCAAGGAGGTCTTCGCGAGCCCGCCGGTGCCGCCGCAGAAGGCCGCGCCTTCACACGGCCTGCGCTCGGGCATGCAGGTGTTCCACAACAAGTTCGGCGAAGGCACCGTGACGGCACTCGAAGGCTCGGGCGACGACGCGCGTGCGCAGGTGAACTTCCCGCGCCATGGGGTCAAGTGGCTCGCGCTCAGCGTGGCCAAGCTGACGCCGGTGACCTGAGCCGGCGCCATGGAGGGCCGCGGCGCCGGCGCGCTGGCCCTCAGGTCTCGACCAGCGGCGCCTTCTGCCGACGCGCGCCGAACCTGAACACATAGACCCCGCTCAGGAACGCCACCCAGACGCTCGCCGAGATCACCCCGACGTTCCAGAACTCGGCGTCGAAGGCCATCGTGACGAGCACCGCGACGAGCAGGAAGATCCCGAGGTACTGGAGCCAGGGAAACCACGGCGCATGCACCGCGGACGGTGCCTTGCCGCTCTTCTCCCAGTTCCTGCGGAACGACAGGTGGCTCAGCAGGATCATGAGCCAGACCAGGATGCCGCCGCCGAGCGCGACGCCGAACAGGTAGCCGTAGGCCACCGGGCTGAACATGCTGGTCAGCACCGCGATGCCGACACCGATGCTCGAGACCCCGATCGCCGCGACCGGCGCGCCGCTCGCGCTCAGCGTGCCGATGGGCGCCGGTGCAAGCCCGGCGCGTGCGAGCGAAAACAGCATGCGCGAGCACAGGTAGAGGTTGGCGTTCATGCTCGAGAGCGCCGCGCTGATCAGCACCACGTTCATGGCCGCGGCGGCGTACTTGAAGTCGAAGAAGGTGAAGACCTTCACGAAGGGGCTGTGGGCGACCTCCTTGGCGCCGGTCTCGGGCCAGGGCACGATCGCCAGCATGATGCCGAGCGAGAGCACGTAGAAGAGCACGAGGCGCGCGATCATGGTGCGCATGGCGCGCGGCACGGCCTTGGCCGGGTCGGCGGCCTCGCCGGCCGTGACGGCGATGATCTCGATGCCGTAGAACGAGAAGATGGCGATCAAGACGCCCATCCAGACGCCCCGGAAGCCGTGCGGAAGAAAGCCGTCGTGCGCCGTGTAGTGGCCGAAGCCCACGGCCGGGCGGCCGATGCCGAAGACCACGGCCAGCCCGAAGACGATGAAGGCGCAGATCGCGAAGATCTTGATCGTCGACAGCCAGTACTCGAGGCTGCCGAAGGTCGAGGCCGAGCGCGCGTTGGCATAGATGATCGCGGCGCCGAAGCCCGTGGTCCACATCCATACCGGGATGTCCGGGAACCAGAAGCGCATGTAGAGGCCGATCGCCACCGCCTCGCCGCCGATCGCGATCGACTGCGCGGCCCAGTAGGTGAAGCGCACGACGAAGCCGGCCCAGCGGTTCAGGTAGAGCTCGGCATAGGTGCCGAAGGAGCCGGCCGTCGGGTGGGCCACGGCCATCTCCGAGAGGCTGTACATCATGACCACGGCGATCAGCGCGGCGATCAGGTAGCTCAGCAGCACGCCGGGTCCTGCATAGCCGATCGCGATGCCGCTGCCCATGAAGAGCCCGGTGCCGATGGCGCCGCCGAGCCCGATCATCGTGAGCTGGCGCTGGGTCAGTGTGCGGGCCAGGCCTTGCTCTCGGTCCGTGATCTTCTTGTCGTCATCCATTGTTGTCTCCCTTGTCGATCGTGGTCAGCCCGGTGCACCGTGGTGCCGGGCCGGTTTCAGGCCGGCAGCCGCGCCGGCAGCGTGACCTCCAGCAGTTCGAGCCCGGGCGCGGGACTCACGCGGTAGTCGGCGCCCGCGGGCAGCACGCAGCTGTCGCCGGCGTGCAGCGCGTGCTGGCCGAGCACGGTGCTGCCCAACTCACATTGCCCTGCGAGCACGAACAGGAACAGGAATTCGCCCTGGTGCGCGCTGGGCGCGCCGAGCGCCTCGGCGTCCGCGGCCGCGGCCGCGTTCACGGGTCCCGTCGCAGGCCGCAGCACGCACACCCCGCCGAGCCCTTCGGTGGCCGCGGCGATGCCGGTGTCGCGGGCCTCGAAGCCCGGCAGCCGCGAGGGCCCCCAGGCGGCGGTGGCCGCGACGTGGCGCACGAACTTCTGCGACTGGTAGCTGCGCTCGGGCAGCCAGGCGCCGGTCGGCAGGCGCATCGTGGGGTCGCCGTGGGTCTCGTGGATCGCGGGGCAGCCGATCTCCACGACCTCGGCGCCGGCCGACGATTCGAGCACCCGGTGGCGGATCTCGGGCGGCTGCAGCACGCAGTCACCCGCCTCGAGCACGAAGGGATCGCCCTGGTCCTCGTAGACCAGCCGGACCCAGCCGGCCTTGCAGAAGATCACCTGGAACCGGACCCGGTGGTAGTGCACGTAGTCCGGCACCATGCCGCCCTGTGGAAGCAGGATGTGCGAGGCCACGAAGCGGCCGTTGAGGCGCGAAGGGATCAGGTCCCGGTACAGCATGCCCGCGCGGCCGACGCCCCAGCTCTCGGGTCCCGCGAGGCGGGTCAGCACGAATTCCTGGACCGCCGGCGGAACATGGACCGGCGCGTGGGCGTCGACCAGGTCGACCACCATGCCGTCCGGACCGGAGAGGCGCGAGGGCGTGCCGGCCGGCAGCAGCGCGGGCGTGCAGAGCAGCCGCAGATGCGCCGCGCCCGGCGCCGGCTCGGCCGCCATTTCGAGGCGCACGGTGCAGCCGTGGCCGCTCAGCACGGCGATGGTGGGCGCGTCCGAGGGCATGATCAGCCGGACCTTGAAGCCGAGCCGGCTGGTCAGGAAGTCGATGGAGTCATCGAGTTTCTTGCAGCAGAGGACGACCTGGGCCGCTTCGATGGCGCCGGCGAGGGAATGGGTGGAAGGCATTGACGTGATGTCTCGTGAAGGTTGAAGGTTGCGAGGCCCCTGATCCAGGGCAAAGCGGGGCCTCTGATCTAATGCTAGGGAGGGCCCGTCGCTGGCCGTGTTAGCTGCTTGACGCCGGATGCGCTTCGGTCCTAGTGAAAACCCGCACCCTGTTCCTGAGCCTGGATCCTTCCCGCCATGTCGTTGTCGGTCGTTCCTGAAGAGCCTCCGGTCTCGGCCTGGCTGACCGCACTCGATTTCGACTGGGACGAGATCACGCGCGGCTACCGGCGGCAGGCGATCGCGAACGACGCGCTGGTGTTCAGCCAGGGCTGGGAGCTGGATTCGGTCTACGTGGTGCAGTCGGGCCGCCTGAGGCTGACCGCCGACTCGGTCGACGGCCGCAAGCACCATCTGATGTTCATCGGCCCGAGTGGCCTGGCCGGCGATTGCGGCCTGTTCCTCGAGGGCCGGCGCTACCTGGTGTCGGCCGAAGCGGCGACCGACGCAGTGGTCTGCGCGGTCCCGGCCGCTTCCTTCATGAACGCGCTGCAGCAGTCGCCGGCCCTGATGCGCCAGTTCGCGGCTTTGTCGGCGCTGCGCTTTCGCATCATGCTGCAGCACCATTCGCTCCTGGGCGCCAACTCGGCGAGGCGCCGGGTCTGCCATCACCTGCTCGGCCTGATGGGCAGCTATGGCGTCGCGCATCCCGCCGGAACCCTGATCGAGATGGCGTTCACGAAGCAGGAGATGGGCGACCTGTGCGCCCTCTCGCGCGTCAGCGTGTCGCAGATCCTGACCCAGCTCGCGCAGGACGGCGTGGTCGCCGAGGAAGGCCGGCTGCTCGTGGTGCGCGCGGCGGACCGGCTGGTGGAACTGGCGCGGACCTAGGACCCGGGGGCGCTAATCGCCCTGGAAGCTATCGCGGAAGGTGAACCAGGTGCTGGTGAAGAACATCGCCGCCATCACGAGCGCACCGCCGATCATCACGGCGCCGCCCGCCGCCGAAGCGCCGGCGCCGACCCCCATCGCGCCAACGGCGACCAGCAGCGTCGCCAGCAGGCTCAGCACGATGCCGGCGCCGATGAAGACGCCGGCCCAGACGAGGCCGAACACGGTCAGCGCGCCGAAATTCCTGAAGCAGGCGACGAAGCTGAAGAACAGGCTCTTGGCCGGCGGCACGCGGTGCCAGTGCACCAGCGCGGGCGCGTGCCAGAAGGCCAGCGACAGCGGCAGGTACAGCGCCATCGCGATCCACAGTGCGACCTGGAACTCGGTGGTCTCGGCCATTTCGCGCGTCAGTTGCCCGCCCAGCAGGTAGACACGCGCGAACTGGCCGCCATCGGCGAGCGCGGAAATCGCCATGACCGCGAGGAACAGCGCCGCGTACATGGCGCCCAGCACCGCCATGGGTCGCACGTCGGCGCGCACCGCATGGATCGCCGCCAGGAACACTGCGCCGGCGGCCGGCTTCTCGGGGCCGGCGGCCTGTGCGGTCGCGGCCATGAGGCCGAGCGTCATGGTCGGCAGCAGCATCAGCGCAAGCGCGGCGCCGATCAGCGGCAACTGCGACGCCAGCGACACCATCGTCATGAAGAAGAAGAACAGCGAGATGAAGGCCAGCGGCTGTCGCGCGAAGGCCTGAAGCCCGGTGCGGACCCATAGCACGCCGGTGCGTGCCGGAACGAGGTTGAGTTTCATCGGCTCGGCTCAGGCTGCCAGCGGCTCGGCGCCGCCGTTGAACTCGAAGCTCGCGTGGGCGCGTTCGCGCAACACCCGCTCGAAATGGCCGGGGTCATGGGGCTTGAGCATGCTGGCTTCGCGCGGCAGGTAGAAGTCCCACAGGCGCGAGATCCAGAAGCGCAGCGCCGCCGCGCGCAGCATGGCCGGCAGCATCGCGCGCTCGGCGCCGGTCAGCGGGCGCACCGAGTCGTAGGCGGCCAGCAGCGCATCGGCGCGGGGGGCGTCGTGGTGGCCGGTCTTGAGATCGATGGCCCAGTCGTTCAGGCACACGGCCAGGTCGAACAGCCAGGTGTCGGTACCGGCGAAATAGAAGTCGAAGACGCCCGTGAGCCTTGGCGCCTCGGCGCTGGCATGGGTGTCGAACATCGCGTTGTCGCGGAACAGGTCGGCGTGCACCGGGCCGCGCGGCAGGGCCGCGTAGGTCGACGATTCGGCGATGTGGTTCTGGTAGGCGAGTTCGCTGCGCAGCAGGGCGGCCTGCGGGGCTTCCAGGTAGGGCAGCACGACCGGCGTGGTGTCGTTCCACCAGTGCAGGCCGCGCAGGTTGGGCTGGATGCGCGGGAAATCACGCGCCGCGATGTGCATGCGCGCGAGCAGGCGGCCGAGTTCGGCGCAGTGGCGCGCGGTGGGCGCCAGCTCGCTCTTGCCCTGCAGGCGCTGGACGATCGCGGCCGGCTTGCCGGCCACCGTCAGCAGCAGCTCGCAGGGGGCGTTCGCGGGGATCGACAGCGCGTGGCCGTCCGGTGGCGCCACCTCGGGGTCGGCCACCGGCGCGGGCACCGGCAGGCCGCGGGCCGCGAGGTGCTTCATGAGGCAAAGGTAGTAAGGGAGCTGCTCGGCGCCGAGGCGCTCGAACAGCGTCAGCACGAACTCGCCCGATGCCGTGGTCGCGAAGTAGTTGGTGTTCTCGATCCCGCCCTCGATGCCGCGAAGTTCGCGAAGGGGGCCGAGTCCCAGGCGCTGGACCAGCGCGTCGGCTTCGTCGAATCCGACTTCCGTGAAAACCGCCACCGTGCGCTCAGAACTTGAAGACGTTCCACCAGACGCGCGAACCGCTGTCGCTGGCGCTCGAATCCGCCTGGCCTTCGTTGCGCGAGCGCTCGCCGTTGGGCATGACCTGGTAGGCCGGCGCGTTGGATTTGGGCTGCACGGTGATGTTCTGCGTCTGGCCGCCGACGCGAAGTTCGTCGATCTTGTTGCGGCTGTCCTCGATGTGGATGCGCTCGATCTTCTGGTTGCGGCGACCGGCTTCCTTGTCCTGTTCGGGCTGCTGCTGGGCCGGGCGGGCCGACGACTCCGCAGGCGGAGGATTCTGGGCCTGGACGGCCGCGAACGGCGCGGTGCAGCCCAGCAGCACGGCAGCCAGCCGAGCGCGGGGGACGAGAAGACGGGTGAACGACATGGCACGATTGTAGGTCCGCGATTGCATCAGGGATACCCGCAAGTGCGCTTGCGGACACACCTTGCGGATGCCTTGCGCCGGCACGGCAAAATGCCCCGATGACCGACAAGAAAACGCTGCTGCTCGTCGACGGATCGAGCTACCTCTACCGCGCCTTCCATGCGATGCCCGACCTGCGCGCCGTCCCCGGCGACAGCAGCAGTCCGGCCACCGGCGCGATCCGGGGAATGATCAACATGATGACCGCCCTGCGCCGCGAGGTGCGGGCCGACTACGCCGCCTGCGTGTTCGACGCGCCCGGCAGGACCTTCCGCGACGATTGGTATCCCCAGTACAAGGCCAACCGCTCGCCGATGCCGGACGACCTGCGCAGCCAGATCGGGCCGATCCATGAAGTCGTGAAACTGCTGGGCTGGCCGGTGCTGTGCGTGCCCGACGTCGAGGCCGACGACGTCATCGGCACGCTCGCGCGCACCGCGGCGAACCAGCGCATCGAGGTCATTGTCTCCAGCGGCGACAAGGACCTGAGCCAGCTCGTCGACGAGCACGTCACGATCATCGACACCATGAACGGCAAGAAGCGCGACGTCGCCGGCGTCACCGCCGAGTTCGGCGTGCCGCCCAGCCTGATGATCGACTACCAGACGCTGGTGGGCGATGCGGTCGACAACGTGCCGGGCGTCGAGAAGGTCGGCCCCAAGACGGCGGCCAAGTGGCTGAGCGAATACGGCTCGCTCGACGGCCTCATCGCGCGTGCCGGAGAGGTCAAGGGCCAGGCCGGCGAGAACCTGCGCAAGGTGCTCGACTGGCTGCCGCAAGGCCGGCGGCTCGTGACCATCCGCACCGACTGCGACCTCGACGGCCACGTGGCCGGCCTGCCCGCGCTGGACGGGATCGCGATCCGTCCCCAGCAGATCGACGAGCTCAAGGTCTTCTACGAGCGCTTCGGATTCAAGACCCTGGTGAAGACGCTCGAAGCGCACGAGGCGCCGCCCGAGCTCATCGAGGAAGGCGGGAAGCGCAATGCGCCGCAAGGCGGCACCGGACTGTTCGACCAGCCCGGCTTCGAAGCGGTCGAGCAGGCATCCAACCTCGCCTACGACACGATCCTCGACTGGGAGATGTTCGACAGGTGGCTCGCGAAGCTGCAGTCGGCGGACCTCGTCGCGCTGGACACCGAGACCAATTCGCTCGACGAGATGGTGGCCGAGATCGTCGGCATCAGCTTCAGCGTGACGCCCGGCGAGGCGGCCTACGTTCCGGTCGGCCACAACTACCCCGACGCGCCCGCGCAGCTGCCGCGGGGCGAAGTGCTGGCGCGCCTCACGCCGTGGCTGGAAGACGGCACGAGGAAGAAGCTCGGCCAGCACATCAAGTACGACCGCCATGTGTTCGCCAACCACGGCATCGAAGTGCAGGGCTACGCACACGACACGATGCTGCAGAGCTACGTGCTCGAAGTGCACAAGCCGCACGGGCTCGCGAGCCTGGCCGAGCGGCACCTCGGCCGCACGGGCATCGACTACGAGGATCTGTGCGGCAAGGGGTCGCACCAGATTCCGTTCAGCCAGGTCTCGATCGAGAAGGCGGCCGAATATGCCTGCGAGGACTCGGACCAGACGCTGGACGTGCATCGCACACTCTGGCCCAGGCTGGAGGCCGACGAGAAGCTGCGCTTCATCTACGAGCTCGAGATCGAGACCAGCGAGACACTCTTTCGCGTCGAACGCAACGGCGTGCTCATCGATGCGCCCACGCTGGCTTCGCAGAGCAACGAACTCGGCAGGCGCATCATGGCGCTGGAGCAGGAGGCCTATGGCCTCGCGGGCCAGCCCTTCAACCTCGGTTCGCCCAAGCAGATCGGCGAGGTGTTCTTCACCAAGCTGGGCCTGCCGGTGGTCAAGAAAACGCCGAGCGGCGCGCCGAGCACCGACGAGGAAGTGCTCGAGAAGCTGGCCGAGGATTTCCCGCTGCCCGCCAAGATCCTGGAGCACCGCGGGCTCTCGAAGCTCAAGGGCACCTACACCGACAAGCTCGGCCTCCTGGCGCATCCCAGAAGCGGGCGGGTGCACACCCACTATGCGCAGGCGGTCGCGGTGACCGGGCGGTTGTCGAGCAACGACCCGAACCTGCAGAACATCCCGATCCGCACGGCAGAAGGCCGCCGCGTGCGCGAAGCCTTCGTGGCGCCGGCGGGCAGCGTGATCGCGAGTTCCGACTATTCGCAGATCGAGCTGCGGATCATGGCGCACATCAGCGGCGACGAATCGCTGCTGCGTGCCTTCACCGAGGGCATCGACGTGCACCGCGCGACCGCCGGCGAGGTGTTCGGCGTGGCAGTGGACCAGGTGTCGAGCGAGCAGCGCCGTTACGCGAAGGTGATCAACTTCGGACTCATCTATGGCATGAGCAGCTTCGGCCTCGCGCGCAACCTGGGCATCGACAACAAGGCCGCGGCCTCCTACATCGAACGCTACTTCGCGCGCTATCCCGGCGTGAAGGCGTACATGGACGAGACCAAGGCGCGCGCCAGGGAGATCGGCTACGTGGAGACGGTGTTCGGCCGGCGCCTGTACCTGCCCGAGATCAAGTCGCCCAACGGCCCGCGTCGCGGCGCGGCCGAGCGCGCGGCCATCAACGCGCCGATGCAGGGCACCGCGGCCGACCTCATCAAGCTCAGCATGGTGAAGGTGCAGGAAGTGCTCGACGCCGAGAAGCGCGGCACGAAGATGATCATGCAGGTGCACGACGAACTGGTGTTCGAGGTGCCGGAGAGCGAAGTCGAATGGGTCCGCACCGAGATCCCGCGGCTCATGGCGAGCGTGGCGGATCTGAAGGTGCCGCTGCTGGCCGAGATCGGCTTTGGTCCCAACTGGGACAAGGCGCATTGATAACGATTTTTCTTGGAGACGATGAACTGAATGACTGCTGTTGCCTTTGCCCGTAAAGCCTTTTTGTTGACCGCGCTGGGCGCCGCATGCGCATGCGCATTGGCCGCCCCCGACGAGCGCCTGGCCGCGCTGGCCGCCAAGGAAAAACCGGCGCTGCTCGAAACCCTGAAGGAATTCGTCTCGATCGAATCCGGCAGCCGCGATCTCGAAGGGCTCGACAAGATGGCCAACCTCGTCGCCTCGAAGTTCAAGGCGCTCGGCGGTCAGGTGGAACTGATCGATGTGTCCGAAGGCGCATACCGCATGGAAGACACGCCGGAGAAGATCGGCAAGGTGGTGCGCGCGACGTTCAAGGGCACGGGCACGAAGAAGATCATGCTGATCGCCCACATGGACACGGTCTACCAGATCGGCATGTCGAAGCAGCAGCCGTTCCGCATCGATGGCGACAAGGCCTACGGCCTCGGCATTGCGGACGACAAGCAGGGTGTCGCGGTGATCGCGCACACGGTCGCGATGCTGAAGGCGATGGACTTCAAGGACTACGGCCTGCTCACCGTGCTGATCAACGGCGACGAGGAGATCAGCTCGCCCGGCGCCCGCACGCTGATCACCAAACTCGGGGGCGAGCACGACGTCGTGATGTCCTTCGAGGGCTCGTCGGCGCGCGACGACAAGCTGTCGCTCGCGACGGCGGGCATCGCGTCGGTCACGCTCAATGTCACGGGCAAGGCCTCGCACGCGGGTTCGATGCCGGAGGCGGGCGTGAATGCGCTCTACGAGCTGTCGCACCAGATCCTGCAGATGCGCGACCTGTCGGACCCGTCGACCGGGCTCAAGCTCAACTGGACGGTATCGCGCGCCGGCACCAATCGCAACGTGATTCCGGCGACCGCGGTTGCCGCTGCGGACGTGCGCGTGCTGAAGGTGAGCGACTACGACCGCATCGAGCAGCAGGTGATGGAGCGGGTGAAGAACCAGCTCATCCCGCAGGCGAAGGTCGAGGTGAAGTTCGAGCGCCGCCGTCCGCCGCTGGAGGCGACCGATGCATCGCGCGCGCTGGCCGCGCATGCGCAGCAGATCTACAAGGAGCTCGGCAAGACGCTCGGCGCCGACGACAAGGTTGCGGGTGGCGGCACCGATGCGGCTTTCGCGGCGCTGAAGACCAAGGCGGCGGTGGTCGAGCGCTTCGGCCTGCAGGGCTTCGGCGCGCATTCGATGGATGCGGAGTACGTGCTGATCGATTCGATCCCGCCGCGGCTGTACCTGGCGACGCAGCTCATCATGGACGTGTCGCGCAACAAGGTCGGCCAGACCGCACCCTGAGCGCGATGCGTCTGCGGCACATCGAGGTCTTCAACGCGATCATGCTCACGGGGAGCGTGAGCGCGGCGGCGCGCCTGATCAACATCACGCAGCCGGCGGTGAGCCGGACCTTGCAGCATTCGGAGATCCAGCTCGGCTTTTCGTTGTTCCAGCGCGCCAAGGGGCGGCTCGCGCCGACCACGGAGGCGCTGGCGCTGTATCCGCATATCGAGCGGCTGTTCGCGCAGCTCGACGAGGTGCAGCGGCTGGCGGCGAGTCTGCGCGCGGGGACCGATGCGGGCGAGCTGCGCATCCTCGCGGTGCTGGCGTTGAGCTACGAGGTGCTGCCGCGCGCGCTCAAGCGCTTTCGCGAGAAGCATCCGGGGGTGGCGGTGACGGTCGAATCGCTGCACTCGCCGCAAATCATGTCGGCGCTGCTGCTGCAGGAGGCGGACGTGGGTTTCGCGTTCAGTCCGGCGGTGCATCCCTCGTTGACGCAGGAGACCTTGGCGGACAGCCGCATGACCTGCATCGCGCCGAAGGGGATGCTGCCGCGGGCGCTGCTGCGCAATGGCTCCGTGGCTTTGCACGACCTGGTCAAGCTGCCGGTGATCGGGCTCGACAGCCGCGATCCCGTGGGGACGAGCCTGAGCCAGGCCTGCCGGCAGGCGGGGATCGGGTTCCAGGCGGTCGTGACGGTGCAGACCTATCACGCGGCGCTGGCGATGGCGCACCACGGGCTCGGTATCGCGCTCGTCGATGGCTGCACGGCGAAGTCGGCGGATCGGGAGAAGGTGGACGTGCTGGTGCTGGAGCCGCTCATTCCGGTGCCGATTCGGGCGCTTCGGTTTGCGGGGCGGCCGGATTCCGTGGCTGTGCGCAGCATTACCCGGTTCATGCGGGAAGCGATTGAGGAGATGGGTTCTTCCGCTTAGGGTGCGGTGCGGCTT
The DNA here is from genome assembly GCF_900090195.1 of Variovorax sp. HW608. Taxonomy (NCBI): domain Bacteria; kingdom Pseudomonadati; phylum Pseudomonadota; class Betaproteobacteria; order Burkholderiales; family Comamonadaceae; genus Variovorax; species Variovorax sp. HW608. Next base: position 6,982,925 of record NZ_LT607803.1, on the reverse strand, counting down.
TGCGGCTTTGCGGGTGGCGGTGGCGGGCGGTGTGCCCTTGGGCGGCCGACGTCACCGGCCGCTTCGCGGCTGCCCTGCGCTGCTCGCGGTACGCGGGGTCTCGCTCAAACTCGCTTCGCTCAAACAGTCGCGAGCCCTGATCCGCGTACCGCTGCGCTGCTCGGCGGTGCCTCAACGGCCGCCCAAGGGCACACCGCCCGCCACCGCGGAAACGGTAGGGGAGAACTGTCCACTCCCATCCCCTCCGTCGTTCAACGGATCGCGACGTCGCAGACGAGCCTGGGTTGTGGTGCGGGGCTGGGGGCGCCTCTACGCCGCCGAGGAGCGCAGCCTTTCGCGGATCAGGGCTCGCGCTGTCTGAGCGAAGCGAGTTTGCGCGAGACCCCGCGAAAGGCGAGCACCGCAGGGCAGCCGCGCAGCGGCCGGCGTAGTGAAGCCCCCGGCCCCGTACCGCAACCCAGGCGGACCACCGTTCAACAAACAAAAAAAGTCAGTGGTTATCCCGAGGAATCCCAAACCGAGCGTGAATCCTCTGGTACTTCACAGCAGGCTTCAAAACCATCCCCTCCGAAAGCTCATCGACGACGGCCCGCTGGATCTCCTGCCAAGGCGTCTGGCTCTTGGGATACGGATACCCCCCTTGCTTCTCCAACTCAGCCCGCCGCTTGGCAAGTTCCTCATCGGACACCAGCATGTCCGCAGTGCGCTTCTTGAGATCGATGCGCACCCGATCCCCGGTCCGCACCAACGCCAACCCACCGCCGGTCGCAGCCTCGGGCGAGGCGTTGAGGATCGAAGGCGACCCCGAAGTCCCCGACTGCCGACCATCGCCGATGCAGGGCAGTGCAGTGATGCCCTTCTTGAGGAGGTACGAAGGCGCACGCATGTTGACGACCTCGGCGGCCCCCGGATAACCCACCGGCCCCACGCCGCGCATGAACAACACACTGCGCTCGTCGATCTTCATCTTCGGATCGTCGATTCGCGCGTGGTAGTCCTCCGGCCCGTCGAACACGATCGCCGTGCCCTCGAACGCCATCGGGTCCTTCGGATCTTCCAGATAGCGCGAGTGGAATTCCGGCGTGATCACGCTCGTCTTCATGATCGCGGAATCGAAGAGGTTGCCCTTCAGATTCAGGAAGCCCGCGTTTTTCTTCATCGGCTTGTTGTACGGGAAGATCACCTTCCGGTCGCTCGTGAACCGGCCTTCGCAGTTCTCGATCAGCGTCTTGCCATTGGCCGTCATCGCCGGCTTGATCTTCTTCTGCGCGACCAGTTCGGCCACCACCGCGGGCACGCCGCCCGCGCGGTAGTAGTCCTCGCCGAGATACTCGCCCGCCGGCTGAAGATTGACGATCAGCGGAATCTTGTAGCCGTGCTTTTCCCAATCTTCCGTCGTCAGCTCCACGCCGATGTGGCGCGCGATCGCATTCAGGTGCACCGGCGCATTGGTCGAGCCGCCGAGCGCGGAGTTGACCACGATCGCGTTCTCGAACGCCTCGCGCGTGAGGATGTCCGAGGGTTTCAGGTCTTCGCGCACCATCTCCACGATGCGCTTGCCCGTCATGTACGCCATCTCCTGGCGGTCGCGGTAGGGCGCCGGAATCGCCGCGCTGCCCGGCAGCGTCATGCCCAGCGCCTCGGTGAGCGAGTTCATCGTCGATGCCGTGCCCATCGTGTTGCAGTGCCCCGTCGAGGGCGCCGACGATGCGACCAGCTTCAGGAACTCCTGGTAGCCGATCTTGCCCGCCGCCATCATCTCGCGCGCACGCCACACGATGGTGCCCGAACCGGTGCGTTCGCCCTCGTGCCAGCCATTGAGCATCGGCCCCGAGTTCAGCGCGATCGCCGGGATGTCCACCGTCGCCGCCGCCATCAGCTGCGCGGGCGTCGTCTTGTCGCAGCCGGTGGTCAGCACCACGCCGTCGATCGGATAGCCGTACAGCACCTCGACCAGCGACAGGTACTGCAGATTGCGGTCCAGCGCCGCCGTCGGCCGCTTGCAGGTTTCCTGGATCGGATGGATCGGAAACTCGAAGGCGATGCCGCCCGCGTCGCGAATGCCTTCGCGCACCCGCTCGGCCAGCACCAGGTGGTGGCGGTTGCACGGCGCGATGTCCGAGCCGGTCTGCGCGATGCCGATGATCGGCCGCCCCGATTGCAACTCGTCGAAGCCGAGGCCGAAATTCATCGTGCGCTCCAGGTAGAGCGCGGTCATGTCGGCATTGGCCGGGTTGTCGAACCAGGCCTGCGAGCGCAGCTTGAATTTCGGGGCCTTCCCCGCTGCGGCCTTGGTGTTCTTCTTTTTCGATTTCATGAGGACATGCCCTTCAAAGTCTGGTCTGCGTTCGGTGCAGCTTTGCAATCGTCGATGTACTGGCGAACGATATCGGCGAAGTTTTCATGCGGATGCAGCCCGAGCCGCGCCGCGCGCGCGGCCGAGGCGCCGGTGGGCCAGTTGGCCACGATGCCCGCGATGCGCTCGTCGCGCTCGAAGCGCACCCTCGCACGCACCGCCGGGCCGGCCACTTGTTCCAGCGCATCGAGCATCTCGCGCACCGTGACGTTGAGGGCCGGGAGGTTGAGCGCGGTGCGTCCGCAGAAGGCTTCGCGGCTGGCTTCGTAGACCGCGATCAGCCCCTCCACCGTGCGCGCCGGCGATGTCATCGGGTGCGACACCTCGGGCGACACCGGGCAGATCGCCTCCACCCCCGCCAGCGGCTCGCGGATGATGCTGCTGAAGAACGACGACGCCGCGCCGTTCGGCCGGCCGGGGCGCACCGTCACGGTCATGAGTCGGGCCGCGCGGCCGTCGATGTAGCCCTTGCGCGTGTAGTCGGCGATGAGGTGTTCGCAGATCAGCTTCTGGATGCCGTAGGACGTCTGCGGAACGGGCAGCGTGTCGTCGGCGACGATCTTGGGCATCGGATGGGCCGGGTCGGGCCCGAACACCGCGACCGAGCTGGAAAACACCACGCGCGGCACTTTGCCGCCGGCGTTGACGCGCGCCCGGATCGCATCGAGCAGCGCCCGCGTGCTGTCGAGGTTGGAACGCAGGCCGAGGTCGAAATCGAGCTCGCATTCGCCCGAGACGGCGGAAGCGAGGTGGAACACGCCGTCGAACTCCTCGCCCCGCAGCGCGTCGGTCTGCGCGAGCAGCGGGCCGGTGCGCGCTTCGACGCGCGGGTCCGCGAGCAGGCTCGCGGGTGGCGGCGCGATGTCGGTCAGCACGAGGCGGCCGATGCGCTCGCCGGCGAGCGTGCCGCGCGCAAGCAAGGCCTGCGCGAGGCGCGATCCGACGAAACCGCCGCCTCCCGTGATCATCAGTCTCATGGGGACTCCTTCATGGATTTCTTGCCCTTTCCGGCAGTGGTGGCCGCGGCGGCGCGAACGGCCTTGACCGCCGCCTGGCGACGGCGGCCGTCGATGACGCCGCCTTCGATCAGGCGCTGTTCGCCGCGGGTGATGTGTTCGGTGGCCCGGCGCCGCGCCGCTTCGGGATCGCGCGCCGCGATCGCCTCGAAGATGGCACGGTGCTCGCGCTGCACCGCGGTCATGAAATCGAGCCGCCGCGCCTCGTTGCCGCGCGTGATGCGCATGCCTTCGCGCAGGTACTGCTCCAGGAAGCCGAGCAGCTGCCGGAATTGCGGGTTGCCGGTGGCCTCGCCGATGACGCGGTGGAAGGCCAGGTCCTCGGCGACGCCGTCGCGGCCGTCGGCCACGGCGGCATCGATGGCCTTGAGGGCGCGGCGCAGCTCGGCGATCTGCGCGCGCGAGGCGCGCTCGGCCGCCAGCGCGGCGATCTCGCCCTCGAGCACCCGCCGGACCTCGACCACGTGCACCACGGCCTGCACCGAGGTCAGCACCGTCGGGTCGAAGGCCAGCGGCTGGTTGACGGGTCGCGGCGCCACGTACACGCCCGAGCCCTGCCGCGAATTCACCAGGCCCCTGGACTTGAGCTGGTGCACCGCCTCGCGCACCACGGTGCGCGAAACGCCGTGGGCCTCGGCGAGCTTCTGCTCGGTCGGCAGGCGGTCGCCTTCGCGCAGGGCGCCGGACTCGATCTGCGCGCCCAGCAGCGCCGCCAACCGGTCCGACAGCCGATCGACGATCAGCGGAAGGGGTTGGGAAGGTGCCGGAACGCGCACGGCATGGATGGAATTCAGCTCGGTTATCTGGTCATCATACAAATTGTCCGGGGGTTAATGCGTACCGGTTTGCCCTGATGCGCGGGCCTCTCGCGATGCCAATACTGCGCGGTTGCGAAGCGGCTCCGGGCCGCCTTCAAGGTTCCGCGTACTTTCGAGGCTCCAGTGCATGGCAAGTGTCACGATCCAGGCAGTCAAGAAGAACTTCGGTGATGTTCCCATCCTTCACGGCGTGGACATCGACATCCGGGACGGTTCCTTCACCGTTCTCGTGGGGCCATCGGGCTGCGGCAAGTCGACCTTGCTGCGCATGATCGCCGGGCTGGAGGAAATCAACAGCGGCGAAATCCGCATCGGCGACCGGCGCGTGAACGACCTCCCGCCCAAGGAGCGCGACATCGCGATGGTGTTCCAGAACTACGCGCTCTATCCGCACATGACGGTGCGCGACAACATGGCGTTCGCGCTCGCGCTGGCGAAGATGGACAAGGCCACCATCGAGCAGAAGGTCGGCCGCGCGGCCGAGATCCTCGCGCTCTCGCCGCTCCTGGACCGCTACCCGCGCCAGCTCTCGGGCGGGCAGCGCCAGCGCGTCGCGATGGGGCGGGCGATCGTGCGCGACCCGCAGGTGTTTCTCTTCGACGAGCCCTTGTCCAATCTCGACGCCAAGCTGCGCGTGGCCATGCGCGGCGAGATCAAGGAACTGCACCAGCGGCTGAAGACCACCTCGATCTACGTCACGCACGACCAGATCGAGGCCATGACCATGGGCGACAAGATCGTCGTGATGCGCGACGGCCGCATCGAACAGACCGGCAGCCCGCTGGAGCTCTACGACAGCCCGGCGAACCAGTTCGTCGCCGGCTTCATCGGTTCGCCCGCGATGAATTTCCTGCCCGGCACCTTGAGGCGAAACGGCAGCGCGGCGACGGTCGAGCTCGCGGACGGCACGAAGCTCGACGCGCCCGCGCATGCGGGCGGCATCGATGGCCAGCCGGTCGTCTACGGCACGCGGCCCGAGCACCTGAGCCTCGCGAACGGCGGCGGCATCCCGTCGCGCGTCGTGGTGATGGAGCCCACCGGCATGGACACCTTCGTGGCCTGCCGCCACGAAGGCACCGAGATTTCAGCGGTGTTCCGCGAGCGCTACGACTTCGCGCCGGGGACCACCATCCACCTGCAACCCGATCTTCAGCGCGCACACCTTTTCGACGCAGGCACCGGCCGGAGGCTGGTGGCTTGAGGTTCTTCTTTTTTTGGTCCTTTCAACATCAGGAGACAAGAATGAGTGACTTCAATCGCCGCACGATCCTCAAGAGCTCGGCGGGCTTCGCCGCCGCCGCGTCGCTCGGGGTCGGCAGCGCCATCTTCACGCCGCTCGCCAATGCCCAGTCGATGAGCTTCAAGCCCGAGAAGGGCGCCAAGCTGCGCGTGCTGCGCTGGAGCCGCTTCGTGCAGGGCGACATCGACGCCTACATGGCCAACGTCAAGAAGTTCAGCGAAACCACCGGGATCGAGGTGCGCGTCGACAACGAGAACTGGGAAGACGTGCGGCCCAAGGCGGCCGTGGCGGCCAACACCGGCGCGGGCCCGGACATCATTCTTTCGACCAACGACGATGCGAACCTGTACCCCGACAAGCTGCTCGACGTGACCGACCTCGCCGAATACCTCGGCAAGAAGTACGGCGGCTGGTATCCGGCCGCCGAGACCTTCATGCGGCCCGACGGCAAGCGCTGGATCGGCCTGCCGCTCGGCGCGGCCGGTTCGCTGATGGTGTATCGCGAGAGCATGCTGAAGGCGGCGGGCTTCAATGCCTTTCCGAAGAACACCGACGACTTCCTCAGGATGTACAAGGCGCTCAAGGAAAAGGGCACGCCGGGCGGCATGGCGCTGGGCAATGCGACCGGCGACAGCACCTGGACCAACTGGCTGGTCTGGACCTTTGGCGGCAAGCTGGTCGACAAGAACAACAAGGTGGTGATCGACAGCCCCGAGACGATCAAGGCGCTCGAATACGCCAAGGAGCTGTACGCCAACTTCATCCCCGGCACGCTCTCGTGGCTGGACCCGAACAACAACAAGGCCTTCCTCGACGGGCAGATCAGCGTCACCAACAACGGCATCTCGATCTACTACGCGGCCAAGAACTCGCCCGACCCGAAGCTCCAGGAGATGGCCTCCGACATCAACCACGCGGTGTTCCCGGTCGGGCCGGTGGGTGTGCCGACCGAGTCGCACCTGTTCTTCAACCAGATGGCGATGAAGTACACCAAGTACCCGCAGGCCGCGAAGGAATTCCTGCGCTTCATGATGGAGCGGCCGCAGTTCGACGACTGGCTCAAGGGTGCTGGCGGCTACGTCGCGCAGCCGCTGCGCGCCTTCGAGGCCAACGAGATCTGGACCGTGGACCCGAAGAACACGCCCTACCGCGATTCGGTCAAGAACCTGCGGCCGGCGGGCTACGAAGGCAAGCTCGGCTATGCCTCGGCCGGCGTGGCGGCGGACTTCATCATCCCGAACATGGTGGCCGAGGCCGCGAGCGGGTCGAAGTCGCCGAAGGAAGCCGCCGAACGCGCTCAGAAGCGTGCAGAACGCTATTACAAGGTCTGACGAAGCGCGCCCGCCACGATGACGGTGCTTGCCCGTTTCCAGAACAGCCGCAACGCCCTCGGCTTCGCATTCATGCTGCCGGCGGCGGTGCTGCTGCTGCTGTTCCTGACCTATCCGCTCGGGCTCGGCACCTGGCTCGGCTTCACCGACACCAAGGTGGGCCGGGGCGGCGAGTGGGTCGGGCTGGAGAACTACGCCTTTCTCTGGAACGACTCGGTCACGCGGCTGGCGCTGTTCAACACCATCTTCTACACGGTGGTGGCGAGCGTGTTCAAGTTCTTCCTCGGGCTGTGGCTCGCGGTGCTCCTGAACAAGAACATCCGGCTCAAGACCTTCTTTCGCGCCGTCATCCTGCTGCCGTACATCGTGCCGACGGCGCTGTCGGCGATCGCGTTCTGGTGGATCTACGACTCGCAGTTCTCGATCATCAGCTGGGCGCTGGTGAAGCTCGGGCTCATCGATCACTACATCGACTTCCTCGGCGATCCGTGGAACGCGCGCCTGGCGGTGATCGCGGCCAATGTGTGGCGCGGCGTGCCCTTCGTCGCGATCACGCTGCTGGCGGGGCTGCAGACGATCTCGCCCACGTACTACGAGGCCTCGGCCATGGACGGCGCGACGCCGTGGCAGCAGTTCCGGCACGTGACGCTGCCGCTGCTGACGCCGATCATCGCGGTGGTGATGACCTTTTCGGTGCTGTTCACCTTCACCGACTTCCAGCTCATCTACGTGATCACGCGCGGCGGGCCGCTCAATGCGACGCACCTGATGGCGACGCTGTCGTTCCAGCGCGCGATTCCGGGCGGCGCGCTCGGCGAGGGCGCGGCCATCGCCATCGCGATGGTGCCCTTCCTGCTCGCCTGCATCATGTTCAGCTACTTCGGCCTGCAGCGCCGCGCCTGGCAACAGGGGGGGACTGACAAGTGAGCGCCAATCAATCCAAGATGGATGTGGTGGGCATGAGCTACCTGGAGTCCGTGCCGCGCAAGATGGTCACGGTCTACCTGCCGCTCCTCGTCTTCCTGATCGTGCTGCTGTTCCCGTTCTACTGGATGGCGATCACCTCGGTGAAGCCCGACGCGGAGCTGCTCTCGCGCGAGGGCAATCCGTTCTGGGTGGTCGCGCCGACGATCAACCATTTCTACAAGCTGCTGTTCGAGACCTCATACCCGCAGTGGCTGTGGAACACGCTGCTGGTGTCGGTGGTGTCCACCTTCGCCTCGCTGGCCTGCTCGGTGTTCGCCGCCTATGCGATCGAGCGGCTGCGCTTCAAGGGCTCGCGGCAGACCGGGCTCGCGATCTTCCTGGCCTACCTGGTGCCGCCCTCGATCCTGTTCATTCCGCTCGCCAACGTGGTGTTCAACCTCGGCATGTTCGACACGCGCCTGGCGCTGATCCTGACCTACCCGACCTTCCTGATCCCGTTCTGCACCTGGCTCCTGATGGGCTACTTCCGTTCGATCCCGGCCGAGCTGGAGGAGTGCGCGCTGATCGACGGCGCAAGCCGCTGGCAGATCCTCATCAAGATCGTGCTGCCGCTTGCCGTGCCGGGGCTCATCTCGGCGGGCATCTTCGCGTTCACGCTGTCCTGGAACGAATTCATCTACGCGCTGACCTTCGTCTCGTCGTCGGAAATCAAGACACTGCCGGTCGGCGTGGTGACCGAACTGGTGCAGGGCGACGTCTACCAGTGGGGCCCGCTGATGGCCGGCGCGCTGCTCGGCTCGCTGCCGGTGGCGTTCGTCTACTCGTTCTTCGTCGAGTACTACGTGTCGGGGATGACCGGGTCGGTCAAGGAGTGAGGGCTGCAGGCGCCGGTTGCCCCAATCCATCGTTCCGAGTGATCTTTTTCGGCTCCAGGGCGCCGGCGGACTGCGGCTGCCGCACACTCGATCCTCATGATTCGACCCCTGGCGCTGTCGATGATGCTTGCCGCCGGCGCGTCCATGGCGAGCGCGGCGGACCTGACGGTGGTCTTCGTTAATCCCGAGAACTACCGCGATGCCGCGTATTCGCGCGCCTTTCCCAGCGACGAGGATCGTGCCGAAGTGCTGCGCGACGTGCAGCAGCACCTGCAGCGGCTGGCCGACCGCTACCTGGGGCCCGGCGATGCGCTCTCCATCGAGGTGCTCGACATCGACCTGGCCGGCGCCTTCGATCCCTTGCGCCGCGGCGGCTCCGAAGTGCGCATCCTCACCGACATCACCTGGCCGCGCATGGAACTGCGCTACACGCTGACCCACGACGGGCAGGTGATCGCGAGCGGCCGCGAGCGCATCAGCGACATGGACTACCTCGTGATGGCCAGGCGCAGCTACGGCAGCGACCGCTTCATCTACGAGCGCCCGATGCTGGATAACTGGTTCACGCGCCGAATCGTTGCGGCAAAGGAACACGGCTGAATCCGCTGGATCAAACGCGTTGCCGGTGGGGCTTTCCGCGCCGGCAGGAGGTGTGCGATGAAGCAACTCAAGCACTGGCAGGACGTGGTGAATGCACTGCTGGGCGTGTGGCTGGCGATTTCGCCATGGCTCGTGGGCTACCAGGAGATCCCGTCGCCCACCGCGAACGCGGTGCTCGTCGGCGTGGCGCTGGTGGCCGCGGCGCTGGGCGCCATGATCGTGCCGCGCGCCTGGGAAGAGTGGACCGAATGCGCGCTCGGCGCGTGGCTGGTCATCTCCCCCTGGGTGGTGGGCTTCGGCATGCATCGCCAGGCGATGCTGACCGCGGTGATCACCGGCGCCGTGATCGTGGCGCTGGCGCTCTGGACGCTGGTGACCGACAAGGACTACAGCGGCTGGCTGCATCGCACCGCGCACTGACCGCGCGGGCGTGCCGCGGCGGGCTCAGCCTGCGAACGGCGTCTTCGGCCGGTCCGCGCGCGCGGTGCGCGCCGGCCGCAGCTGCTGGATGAGCGCGACCAGCCGGTCCGCCATCCGCCGGTAGGCCTCGCCGCCGCCCGTGAGAAAGCGGGCGTCGAACAGGATCGACAGCATGTCGAGGTGGTCCATCGTCTCGTCGATCCGGCGCACCTGCGGGCCGAGGCTGGCCAGCGCATCGCGGTAGGCCGCGAGCACCGACGCGAGCGCCGCTTCGCCGGCGTCGACCGCTGCGCCGAAGCTGCCATCGCGCAGCTTTTCCACCAGCAAGGCTTCGGGGCTGGCCACCACGTCCCATGGATCGCCGTCCAGCGCGGTGGCTTTCGAGATGAGCAGGCCGCATTGCCGCGCGAGCGCCACGCCGGTCGAGACCGCGTCCGGCGCATCCCAGCCGCCCTGCACCGTCTGCAGCGCGAGCGCGCGCAGTGCCTCGCAGGGACGGAAGCCGTCGTCGCCCGGAATGCCTTCGGCGCGCGCATAGGCCTGCAGAGCGGCCTGCACCGCATCGGTCATCGCGCCGCGCCATCGGTTGCGCTCGGCGGCGGAGCCCTTGACACGCAGCAGGTGCAGCGCGAACAAGACCGCCTTGCGCTCGCAGGCTTCGCCCAGCAGCGCGTAGCGGTCCGCGTTGGCGCGCGTCGGCGTGGCCGCGAGGCCAGGCGTGCCGCCGGCCACGAGGCGATCGAGTGCGCGCAGCCGCCCGATCCCGTGGTCGATCAGTGGCAGGCCCCTGGGCACCGGACGGGGTGGGTACTTCCGGCTCGCCTGCTCGCCATGGATGCGTTCGATGTCGCGCCTGGCGCGCGCAAAGCCGAGTTCGACCTCGACCGCTGCCAGCTGCTCGATGTCGCGGATCGGCACGCGGCCCTGCAGGTCCACGGCCCGGATCGCCGCGGTCAAGGCCTTGCAGGCCTCTTCGGGGCAGCCGAGATCGCGCCAGGTGGCGCCGAGCGCGGATTGCAGCAGCGGCAGCCGCAGCCACGACGGCGGACAGCGGCGGTCGCGCGCGTCCTCGATGGCCCGGATGCGGGCCAGTCGCTCGTTTTCCAGAGCGCGGTCGGGGCGGCGCGCAATCTCGAGCCGGGCGCGCGCGAGTTCGTCGAGCATCTCGTCGATCGAGACGAAGGGCGCTTCGCCCTTGGCGGCACCGGCCGCCGCGTCGGCGGGCTCGGCGAGCCAGAGCGGGTCGCCGTAGGCCTGGAAGGCGCCCCAGGTCAGGTTGTCGGGCCGCGCGGCCCAGAGGGCCTGCCGCGCCTCGAAGACGGCTTCGCCGAAGGGACGGCGGTTCTGCAGCAGCGACCGGTAGAACACCTCGCCGAACTGCTGCGCCAGCTTGTCGTCGACCGCCCAGCCCGCCACCACCACGCAGCGCACGCCGATCGCCATCAGCTCGCGCGCCACGCTGCCGGCCAGCTTGTTGCCGTCGCGCACGGTCGGCCCGGGCGCGCCGCCCGGGTCGACCCGGCCGAGGTGGCAGCAGTTGAGGAAGACCAGTTCGGGCACCGACTCCATCGCCTCGATCTCGGCCGCGGTGATGAGCAGCCCGCCCGAGAGCACGACGCCGCTGCGGCGCAGCCCGTCCACGTGCTGCTGCTCGAACACACCGTGCGCCGAGACATGCAGGATGCGGTAGGGCTTGCGATAGAGCTTCGCCAGCACGTCGGAGGCGAGGTTGTCGGCGCCGATGGCTTGGCCCACTTCGTAGCCCAGGTTCGTCAGCAGGCGCGCGACCGCGGTCGCTTCCACTTCGGCGCCGGCAAGCGGGTCGGGGTCGCCGGCCTGCGGATGGGCGGGATCGGGAAACGCCGCCGCGAAGCCCTGCACCGACGGGTTGCCGACCACGTAGGCGCTGCGCGCCACGCTCTGCCGCACATCGCGCCGGTACGCCGAGGAAGAAAGCTGCCGCACCACCGGCGTGCACAGCGCCAGCGGCACGAGCGGGCCGTCGGTCTGCGCCTCGGGCGTGAACAGCGGATCGGTCAGCATCAGCTCCCACGGCAGGTTGGCGGTCGCGCCATCGACCACCAGCACGATGCGCTGCAACTGCCGCGCCGCATCCTTGAAGTCCGGCGGCACGATGAGCTGGAACAGCATGCGGCCGAAGTCGGCGTTCCACTGCGTCTGGCTGATCTGCTGGCGCACCAGCGTCTCGATCAGGCTCGGCTGGCGCTGCTGGACGACGGTCTCGGCCCGCGCGCGCTGGCCGACGTAGAGGAAGCGCAGCCGGTCGGCGAGCCGCGTCGCGCCGTCGGGTCGCGGCGCGGCAGGCGGGTCGTCGGCATCGGTGACGATCAGCCGCGGCCAGTAGCTCGCGCCGCGCGCATCGAACAGGCGCTGGCGCAGCCCCGGGCCCTGCACCAGCTCGGGGTTGCAGGCCAGCAGCGTGTCTTTCGCCGCGGCAGCCGTTTGCAGGCGCGGGGCGAGCTGGCGCAGCTCGTAGACCGCGGTGATGGCGGTGTCGAGATAGAGCTCGACGATGTCGAGCTTCGACACGCGCACCGACAGCCCGGTGGTGCGCCTGAATTTCTCGTTGGCATCGACCACGCCGCGCACCACCGCCTCGACCGAGCCCGCGATGCTCAGGTTGGCCGAGGAGTTGTAGCCGAGAAGCAGGGTCGCGAGCGGCACTTCGCGGTCTTCGCGGCCCATCACGTCGACCACCTGCAGCAGGTAGCGCAGCACGCCGGCGCGCACCGCGATCATCAGCGCGTCCTGGCTCAGGCTGCCTTCGTAGCTGCCGAGGCCGGTGACCACCGCGCCGGTGAGCACGCCGCGCCGGCGCTCGATCGCACTGGGCGTGCGCAGCACCACCGCCGCGGTGCCGAGCGGGCCAGCGTAGAGGTCGAGCGCGCGGCGCTGCGCGAGCTGGCCGTCCATGAGTTCGGTGTCGATGAGCGCCTCGGTGCCGGCCATCGTGTCGTTCTCGTAGTGGCCGACCATGATCGGGCACGAGAGGAAGCGCAGGTCCATCGCCTTGAGGTTGACGTCGAGCCGCTGCCTGGCGCGCGTGGTGACGTGGCCGTCGGGCGTGCCGCCGACCACGGCCGCGGCGAGGTCCGCGTCGTCGACGGCGTTCGGCGGACCGGGGTCGTAACTCACCGGGCGGTCGGGCGCGGCCGCGCGCGTGGCGGGCGGCGTGCGTTCGAGTGCCACGGTCGTACCGCTCACGAGCAGTTCGCCGAGCGCGGCGAAGGCCGACGGGGTCGAGAGCAGATCGCCATGCACCGCCGGCAGGTAGTAGAAGCTGCCGATGCCGCCGATGCGGCCCGAGTCCCATGTCACCGTGCCGTCGCCGCGCGCGGTGGCGACCATGCGCAGGCGCGGGCTCCCGCCGCGCGCTTCCACGCGGACGCCGCACGGCGTGTTCGGAGCCACGCCGAAGACGTAGATCGACTTCGCGCGGTATTCGTCGGGCAGCGCCGGCACGGCATCGGCGCCGGCCTTGGCGTCCTCGGTCCACAGCCAGCCGGCGGAAGCCAAGGTCTCGGCATCGGGCTGACCGCAGCGCTGGTCGCCGAACCACAGGTCGGTGTTGAGCGCCTTCAGCGTCTTCCAGCCCTCGGGGCGCCAGTACTGCTGCGGCTCGCCGCCGTCGGGCTGGCCTTCGAAGGTGTCGATGAAGCCGGGGCGCGGCAGCAATTGCAGCGCCCCGCGGAAGCCCGAGACGATGTCGAGCACTTGCTGCATGTCGTGGCGCACGTCGAGCCGCGCGAGCGTGCGCAGCGCATCGCCCTTGCCGAGCATGTTCCCGACCATCGAATGCGAGCCCTGGTGGGGCGTGCCGGCCATGACCAGGCGCGCGCCGTCGCGCGCCATCAGCCGGTCCATCACCTCGCGCTGCCGGTAGATGCAGGCGCGCACCACCAGCCCGCCCATGCTGTGCGCGAGCAGGCGGATCGGCTGCGTGCTCTGCTTCAGCAGCAGGTCCAGGAAGGTGCCGAGCCGCTCGCCCAGCACGTCGAGCGGCTGGCGCCAGTCGTAAGGGAAGGGCACCACGCGATGGCTGCCGGCGAGGTGGTCGCAGATCGCGCCGTAGGTCCTGCCGAAGAGGCCGCTGGTGGTCACCTTGTCGGCATCGAAGGCGATGTCGCTGAGCCCCCCCGCAACGAGGCTGACCGGGTTGAGCCACACGCGCTTGCCGTCGGCATCGAGGCAGGTGCCCATCACGCCGGGCAGCACCACGACGATGGGCCGCTCCACGCCGGCTGCGTCGCGCGAGGCGCCGATGCCGGCCGCGTCGAGGGTGGTGAACTGCGGCGGCACGACGCGGAAGGCGGCGAGGTCGTCGGGCCGGTCCTGCACCAGCCAGTCGCGCATCGCGCTGCGGGTTTCCAGGTTGGCGAAGTAGCTGAAATGCGAGACGTCCGCTGCGCGGTCGAACATCACGCGCGCCTGGGCCTTGACCGCGATGCCGGCCAGCATGGAGGCGGTGTCGACCACGAGGTCGTTGTCGGTGTTGTCGAACAGCAGGAAGTCGGTGAGCAGCGTGCCCATGCGCATGAGCAGGTTGCCGTCCTGGATGTCGCCCGCGATCAGCGCCATGCGGATGCCGGGCTGCACCGCCGCATCGCGCAGCAGCGCCGCCATCGGCGAGTCGGGCAGCATCGCCTCGATGCCCGGCACCAGGTGCGGGTTGGTGCGGTTGCGCGCGATCTCGATCACCACGCGCTTGAACGCCGAATACATCGGATTGCCGAAGAAGAACGGCACGCGGCCGATCAGCGTCAAGAGGCCCGAGAGGAAGACGTCGAAGTTGCCGCTCGCGAGCTTGGTGCCCTGCGAAGGGCTCGCGACGCGCACGTAGCGCTCGATCACCGGCGCCTTGTCGCGCAGCATCGCGAACAGATGGCGCAGTTGCTCGCGCTGCTCGGCATGCGCGCTGTCGAGCTCCTCGTGCACTTCGGCTTCGCGGCCCTGCGCATCGCCCACGCCGGGGAAGGCGAAGCTGTAGCCGTCGACGTGGCGGTCGATGTCCAGGAGGCACATCAGGTCGCCGACGAGGCCGCCGCGCGAATGCGTCACGAGGCTGATGCATGCGCCCTTGGGCAGGGCTGTCGCGAGCTGCAGCGCGTTCTCGATCGGGCTTTCGGACAGCGTGCGGTGCTCGAAGCCGTAGATGCCGCCCGGAAACCGGCTTTCGAGCCGCGCCCAGAACCCGCGGTCGCTGCGCTGCAGGTCGGCGAAGCTGCCGAGCGTGCTCGATGCGGTGCCGTGGATGAAGACCAGCGCAGCACGCGCCTTGCCGTCCGCGCCGGTCATCGCGGCGACGTCGTCGGCCGCGCCGCCTTCGAGCTTGCCGCTCGCATCGCTCCAGCGGTAGAGATGGCCGGCCGGGCGGCCGAGGCGCTCCTCGATGACGGTCATGAGCGCCTGGGTGGCGAGCCAGCTCACGCCGGCGTCCAGTGCCGCTGCCTGCTTGCCGCCCTTGCCGGCGACGAGCGCCTCTGCCGCATCGGTCAGCGCATCGCGGCCCACGGCCAACGACACCACGCGGCTCACGAGGCTGCCGACGGCATCCGGGAACACGCCGCGCTGCAGCAGCGTGCCTTCGGCGTTCAGGCGGTCGAAGAGAACGCGGCCCTCGTCGTCGACCAGATCGGGCCGGTTGCGCAGCAAGGCATCGCGCAGCCGGGCGGGGCTGGTGATCAGCGTGCTGCCGTCGGCGAGGTCGATCACCAGCACTTCGTCTTCCGCCGCCGTGAGCTCACAGGCCGCGGTCTCGGCAGCTCCGCGCGCGCCGGCGCCGAGCTCGATGCCGGCCTTCGGCGTCAAAAGGCCGTCGGGCAGGAAATCGTCCTCTGAAGAGGGGCCACCAATGCCTCGCGCGGAAGACCGCAGAAGCGCGGGCACCTCGGGCTTCGTGTTCTCACGACCGGTCAGCTTGAGGACGATCGGCGGCGCCATGCCGAGGATTGGACACGCCGAGCCGATGCAAATCGTCTTCCAAACGAGGTATGGCGCATGGCAGGGATCAGCGGGGGGTGTCATCCCGGCGCGCACGCCACCGCGAGCATGTACAGCAGCAGCGCCGCGATGATGACTGCGGTGAAACCCACGTGGATCGCGAGCAGCGTGGCCAGCACAGCGCCGGTGACCGACGCACAGCCGTTGACGCCCCAGGCCCAGGGAATGAGCCTTGCGTCGATGGCTTCCACCCGCGACAGACCCAGTGGGAAGGGCATGCCCATGCAGAAGGCCAATGGCGCGATGAGGACGGCCGAGAGCAGCATCCTCGCTGCGTCCGGCAAACCCATCGCATGCCGGAAGAGCCAGGGAAGCAGCAGCAGGCAGAGCACCGCCGACGCGGCCAGCCCTCCCACCACCATCGCCAGGGCAGGCTGGAGCCGCGTCCGGTGTTGCAGGCGCCCGGCCACCCGGCTGCCGACACCGGCAAAGAGCAGGAAGGCGAACAGCACCACCGCGACGGCACGCAGTGGGTGGCTCAGGAAGAGGACGAATTTCTGGATGAACGCGATCTCGATGAACATGAAGCCGAATCCGATCGCCAGGAAATAGACCAGCACGCGGCCGCGCGAACGGGGCGGTGTGACGGGCCCGTTCCGCCGGGCGCCGGCACGGGTGACCCACGCCACGGGCAGTCCGATCAGCAGAAGGCTGGCCACCGTGGCCTGGACCAGCGTCGCCACCAGCACCGGATAGCCCCATTCCAGGAGCGGCAGCCCGCCCTGTTCCTTGAGCGCCAGGAGTTCGGGCAGCGAGCGCCACTTGAAAAAGTGGAAGAAATGCGGCCTGTCGTCGGTGGCTGGCGCGATGTGGAACTTGTAGTCGCGCATGAAGGCGTCCCGGTCCGGACCCAGCAGTGCCGTGGCGCCGTCGAAGAGGTCGGGGCGCTCGACCACGTTGTAGCGGTTCGCTTCCTCGGGCTGCATGCCGGGATAGAACGCAAGGTCGAAGGAGCGTGCGCGGCAGAAGGCCTGGGTCGCGGCGATGTCATCGGCGCTGAAGCTGCCATTGCGGACCAGCAGCGTGACGGTCTTCCAGCTGCGGATCATCACCAGCCGCGAGCCGGGATCGGCGATGCCCGAACGCTCCAGCGCGGCGATGGCGGCGGCAAAGAGCTTCAGCGCGTCGCGCGGCGGCAGCGAAACCCAGCGCGTGATCGCGAGCAGGCCGCCGGGCGTCAGGTGGCGCAGGCTGTCCTGCAAGGCTTCGACGGTGTAGAGGTAGTTTTCCGACAGCGCGTAGAGGCCGGCTGAAGATGCGCTGAACGAATCGAGCAGCGCCACCTGGATGAGGTCGTAGCGCGCTTCGCTGGCGGCGACGAAGCCGCGCGCCTCTGCCACGTGCACGTGCGCGATCCCGGAATAGAGGCCGCCCGCGGCGTCGGCGAAGCGATGCCTGACCAGGTCGACCACCTGCGGGTTCAGCTCCACCGCGTCGATCTCGCGCGCCTGGTGGTAGTAGGCCTGCAGCACGTCGGCCCCGGCACCCGCACCCAGAACCAGCACGTGCGGGCGGCGCAGCAGGTGGTAGGGAAGCGCCGAGCTGATCTGGTCGAGGTACGCGAGGCTGCCGCGCTGCCCGTCGAAGCGGGTCAACGCGCTGAGGCTTTCGCCGTCGATGAAGATGCCCCACTGCGGCGGCGGTTCGACCGAAGCATTGAGGCTCAGGCCCGGCACGTGGCGCAGCGGAATCCGCGGGCTTTCGACCACGCTGACGAGGCCCAGCGGACTCGATCGCTCGAGCACGACCCTCGCCTCGGGAATGCGCAGCGTCTGGGACAACTCCTTGTACGGCGACATGACCGGCGCCAGCCACGCGGCCGGCAACAGCAGCGGCACGCCGGCCAGAGCGGCCAGCAGAGCCGCCGGCCATCGCCGAGGGCGCCCGCTTTCGAGCCAGGCCAGGGCCGCCGCGATGCCGCCCAGCGCACCAAGCAACTTCAGGGCTGCGGCCGGCGACAACACGAACAACAGTGCCACGATGCCCAGGCTCCCCGCGCCGGCGCCCAGGATGTCGAAGCTGTAGATGCGCGGCTGCATGCCGCGAAAGGTGGAAAGCGCCATGCACGTGCAGGCGCCCGCGCACAGGAAGGGCAGCAGGAGCAGCAGGTACACCGCCAGCAGGTAGGCCGGCTGGCGCGGATCCCACAGCAGTTCCAGCGGATTGAAGGGCACGCGCTGCGCCAGCAGGAAGCAGCCGATGGCACTGGCGCCGAAGGCCGTCGCCGCCGCGCTGAACAACGGCGCGAAATGTCGCTGCATCACCCGCGGCGCCAGGGTCAGCACCGCGCCGCTGGCGCCGTAGCCCAGGAGCGCCAGGCTGATGATCATGTAGGCGAAGTGGTGCCACAGCACGATCGAGAACAGCCGCATCAGCAGAATCTCGTAGGCCAGTGCCGCAGCCGAGATCAGTGCCACGGCCATCACCGGCGGTGCCGCGGCTGCTTCGAAAGCAGACGCGCGCGTCTGCGCCATCGAACGCTCCCTCAGCGCTTGCCGGTGAGCGGGACGAAGGCCACCGGCAGGATCTGTCGGGTCTTGATCGTTCCGTCGGGATTCTTCTCGACCAGCATCAGCTGCTGGACCATGAAGGCCGCGCCCACCGGAATCACCATCCTGCCGCCCACCTTGAGCTGCCGGACCAGCGGCGGCGGAATGTGGCTGGCTGCCGCGGTGACGAGGATGGCGTCGTACGGCGCGTGTTCCTCCCACCCGTCGTAGCCGTCACCCAGCCGGACCTCGACGTTGTCGTACCCCATGGCCTTGAGGCGCTGTTGCGCCTGCAATCCCAGCGGCTCGATGATCTCGATGCTATAGACCGCGCGGGCCAGCACCGACATCAGCGCCGCCTGATAGCCCGAACCGGTGCCCACCTCGAGCACCGTGTCGCCCGGCGCCACTTTGGCGAGGTCGGTCATCAGCGCCACGATGTAGGGCTGCGAAATGGTCTGGCCGTAGCCGATCGGCAGCGGGCGGTTGCGATAGGCCGAAGGCACCTGGTCGGCCGGAACGAAGGCATGCCGTGGAATCCGGCCCATGGCGGCGACCACCTGGTCGTCGAAGCTTCGCCGGCCGGTCATGGACCCGGTCTCGTGCGCAATGGCCATGACTTCCTGCATCATCTGCCGGCGTTCGGACGCGAATTCGTCTGCCGCCGCGATCCGTGCCCCCACGAGGGTCGAAACGAGCGCGGTGATCACGACGCCATGGAGGATGGAGACGGCCATTGCTTCGGTTCGACGACGGGTACTCGTTCGTCACGTGCAGCGGAGATGAAGGGATCATGGACAAGTGCAGGGCGCCGGTCCGGCGCGCGCGCCAAAGCCCACACCGGGGGAGCGGTGGGGCGGCTGCGCTTCAGGCGCCGAGTGCCTTCATCTCCGCGTACAGATCCGCCTTGCCTTCGAAGCCGATCCCCGGCAGCGCCGGCAGGTTGACGTAGCCGTTGTCCACCCGAACGCCATCGGGGAAGCCGCCATACGGTTGGAAGAGATCGGGGTAGCTCTCGTTGCCGCCGAGCCCGAGTCCGGCCGCAATGGCCAGCGACATCTGGTGGCCGCCGTGCGGAATGCAGCGGCTCGGCGACCAGCCGTATTCCTTCAGCATGTCCAGCGTGCGCAGGTATTCGACGAGGCCGTAGCTCAGCGCACAGTCGAACTGCAGCCAGTCGCGGTCGGGGCGCATGCCGCCATGGCGGATCAGGTTGCGCGCGTCCTGCATCGAGAACAGGTTCTCGCCGGTCGCCATCGGGCCCGCATAGACCTCCGAGAGCTTCGCCTGCAGTTCGTAGTCGAGCGGGTCGCCCGCTTCCTCGTACCAGAAGAGCGGGTACTGCGACAGCGCCTTGGCATAGTCGACGGCGGTCTTCAGGTCGAAGCGGCCGTTCGCGTCCACGGCCAGTTGCTGGCCGGGGCCGAGGATCCTGAGTACCGACTCGATGCGCTCGCAGTCCTCGGCCAAGGTGGCGCCGCCGATCTTCATCTTGACCACCGAATAGCCGCGCGCGAGGTAGCTTTCCATTTCCTGCCGCAGCCCGTCGAGGCCCTTGCCGGGGTAGTAGTAGCCGCCCGCCGCGTAGACGAAGACGCGGGGGTTGGCCTTGCCGTTGCCGTAGCGTTCGGCCAGCAGCTGGAAGAGCGGCTTGCCCGCGATCTTGGCGACCGCGTCCCACACGGCCATGTCGATGGTGCCGACGGCCACCGAGCGCTCGCCATGGCCGCCGGGCTTCTCGTTGATCATCATGCGCGCCCAGATCCTGTGCGGATCGAGGTTCTCGCCGGTCTCGTCGACCAGCGTGGCCGGATCGGCTTCGATGAGGCGCGGGCGGAAGCGGTCGCGGATCAGTCCGCCTTGCCCGTAGCGCCCGTTCGAGTTGAAGCCGTAGCCGATCACCGGCTTGCCGTCGCGGACCACGTCGGTGACCACGGCGACGAGGCTCAGGGTCATCTTCGAGAAGTCGATATAGGCGTTGCGGATGTCCGATTTGATCGGGCGGGTGGATTCGATGATGTCGACGATCTTCATGATGTGTGATTCGATGGAGGAAGTGAAGAGGCAGGGTTCAGCGCGATAGCGATGAGCCGCCGCAGATGGCGATGTCCTGGCCGGTGATGGCGGCGGCGGAGGGCGACAGCAGGTAGGCGACGAGGGCGGCGATCTCGGCCGGCTCGATCAACCTGCCGATCGGCGGCAGGCGCGGCGCGCTGGCGGCCCGCGCGGGATCGGCCAGCATGCCGGTGGCCGTGGCGGCGGGCGAGACGACGTTCACGGTCACGCCCTGGTCGGCGACTTCGGCCGCCCAGCTTCGCGCCATGGCGATGAGTGCCGCCTTGGTGGCCGCGTACTGGCCGCGGCCCGGCATGCCCTGCGCGACACGACTGCCGATGAAGACCACGCGGCCGTTTCGCCGCCGCGCCATCGCGGGCACGATCGCATCGGCGATGCGCGCGGCGGCATCCACATGCAGGCGCCACATCAGTTTGCCGCCCGCGTGGTCGAGCTGGCCGAGCGGCCCGACGCGCAGCACGCCGGCTGCATGAACGAGTGCGTCGGCGTCCTGCAGGTCGGTAGCCGCGGCGGCGATGGCTTCGCCGCTCGAAAGGTCCACCTCGATGGGCCTGAAGGCCGCATGCGAGATCTGCGACTTGGCGACATCCAGCCCGCTGACGCGCCAGCCCGCGGCCAGCAGCGCCTCGGCGATCGCGCGGCCGATGCCGCTGCTGCTGCCGGTGACCGCGACGTGCCGCAGTTCATTCGACATGGATGTTCCCCTCGCTCACGATCTTTTGCGAGCGCTCCATGTCGCTGCCCTGGAATTTCGCGAAATCCTCCGCGCTGCCGGGCGATAGCAGCAGGCCCTGTTCCTTGAGCTTGTCCTTCATGTCGCCGGCCAGCGCCTTGTTCACTTCGGCATTGAGCCGCTTGACGATCTCGGGCGGCGTCTTGGCCGGCGCCCAGAGGCCGTACCAGCTGTAGAACTCGAAGCCCGGGATGGTTTCCGCCACCGTCGGCACATCGGGCAGGCTGGATGCGCGTTGCGCCGAGGTCACCGCGACCACGCGCAGCATGCCGCTCTTGTGGTACTGCAGCGATCCGAGGATGGGATCGATGAAGCCGTCGATCTGCCCGCCGATCAGGTCCTGGAAGGCCGGCGCCGTGCCCTTGTAGGGCACGATCAGGTAGTCGATGTTGCCCGCGCGCTTGAGCAGTTCGGTGGACAGATGCCCGGCCGAGCCGACCGATCCGACCGCGAAGGTCATCTTGCCCGGATGCTCCTTCGCATATGCGATGAGCGACTTGATGTCGGTGATCGGCAGCTTCTTGTTGATCGCCACCGACAGCGGCGCCTTGGCCACCAGCGCCACGGGCGCGAAGTCGCGGTTCACGTTGTAGGGCACCGACTTCATGGTCATCGGCGCCGTCGTGAAGGTCGAGGCATTGAACAGCAGCGTGTAGCCGTCGGCCGGCGCCTTGGCCACCACGTCGCCGCCGATCACGCCATTGCCGCCGGCGCGGTTCTCGACCACGAAGGGCTGGCCCATCTGGTCCGCGAGCTTCTGCGCCAGCAGGCGGCCCACGAAATCGAGCGTGCCGCCCGGCGGAAACGGGATCACGACCTTCACGGGCTTGCTCGGATACGCCTGGGCAAAGCCGCTGGCGGTCGCCGCGAGGGCGAGGGCGCCCAGCGCGGCGCGGATGAAGTGCTTGCGTCGCATGTCTTGTCTCCTGGATCTTTGGTTCGGCAGAGCCGGCCGGACCCGCACCGGCTCCGGTGGGCGGAATCAGCGCTTGAGCAGGCCCGCGCGCTTCACGGCGGCGCGCAGGGCTTCCACTTCCTCGGCGTTGGGCGCCTCGGTGGGCGGGCGCACCGTCGCGTCGTCGAGCACGCCGGCCAGGTACATGCCGCCCTTCATGCGCGCGTGGGCCTCGCCCGTGGGCTCGCCGCCGCCGTAGACCGCATCCTTGAGCGGCGTGATGACCGCCTGCACTTCCATCGCGCGCTTGAGGTCGCCGGCCTTCACCGCGTTCCAGAGGTCGATGATGAGTTGCGGGATGAAGGTGGCGAAGCCGACCAGCGCGCCGTCCACGCCCTGCACCATCGAGGCCAGCAGGTACTCGTCATGGCAGGTCAGGATCGCCTTGGACGCATTGGCCTCGCGGATCGCCTGGATGTCGCGGGCGTACTTGTTCATGTCGCGCTGGCCCACCTTGAAGGCCTGCACGTAGGGCAGCCGGGCCAGATCGGCCAGCAGCTTCGAGGAGTACGAGGCGCGGGTCCACGCCGGGTAGACGTGGCACACGAGATCGAGCTCGGGCGCCGCCTTGTGGATCGCCTCGAAATACTGCAGTGCGTGGCCCGGCGTGAAGCCGAAGCGCAGCCAGTGATGGGGCGGCATGACGTCGAGCGCCACCGCGCCGGCAGCCTTGGCGGCGCGGGCGTGTTCGGCGGCATCGGCCAGACCTTCGCAGACGATGGAAGAGATCACCGGCAGGCGGCCCTTGAGCTCGTCGGCGACGATGCGGGTGACTTCGGCACGCTCCGCGGGCGTCAGCGCGAACACCTCGCCGGTGTGGCCGTTGGTCATGACCGCGACCACGCCATCATGACCGGCGAGCCACGAAGCCAGCTTGCGCAGCGCGGGCTCGTCGACCCTGTGGTCACGGGTGAAGGGGCACGAAATGGCGGGGATGATCCCCTTGTAGTTCGCGATCGAAGGCATGCAGTCGTCTCCTGGTGAGTGATGGGGTGTCGATGGGGCGAATCTTCCCGCCCGTGGGCGCATGCGGTCCAATACCCGATTCGCATACAACTATCTCCGCGGAGAAACAGGAAGAAAGGACGCATCGCATGGGCCCGGGGAACCGACCGCTGGATCTGGAATGGCTGGAGGACTTCCTGGCGCTGGCCGAAAGCGGCAACTTCTCCCGCGCGGCGCAGGCGCGGAACATCGCGCAGCCGGCGTTCAGCCGCCACATCCGCGCGCTGGAGGAGTGGGTCGGCGTCGACCTGTTCGACCGCAGCGCGCATCCGGCCGCGCTGACGGCGGCGGGGCGGCGCTTCCTGCCCTTGCTGGAGGACACGCTGGCCCGACTGGAATCGGCGCGCATCAAGGCGCGGGCCGCGCACGACCAGGCGGCGGCCAGCCTGCTCTTCGCAGCCACGCATGTGCTGTCGCTCACCTTCTTTCCGCAATGGCTGGGCGGGCTGGAGTCGCAGTTGCGGCTCGGGCCGATCCAGACCATCTCGGACAGCTTCCACGCCTGCGAGGACCTCGCGCTGCAGCGCCGCGTGCAGTTCGTGCTGTGCCATGGGCACCCGGAGGTGCCGGGGCGGCTCGACGAGGCGGAGTTTCCGATGCTGCGCCTGTCGGACGATGTGCTGCTGCCGGTGTCCGCGCCGCGCGCCGCGGGCGGTGCTGCGATGCATTCGCTGGAGGTCGCGAACGCCGCGAAGGCGGACGCACCCGTCCCGGTACTCGCCTACAGCGAACCCTCGGGGCTCGGCCGCATCATGCGTGCACGGATGCGCCAGGTGTTCGGCGACGACAGCGTCTCGACGCTATCGCAGGGCGTGGAGATCGTGTTCACCGCGCACCATGCGGTCCTGCTGAAGACGATGGCGCTCGAAGGGCGCGGCGTGGCCTGGCTCCCGAAGAGCCTGATCGCGGCCGAGTTGAAGCATGGCGCGCTGGTTGCGGCCGCGTCGGCCGACTGGAACGTGCCTGTCGAGATCAGGCTCTATCGCCAGCGTGCGGAACTGGCGCCGGCGGCCGAGGCACTGTGGACGCTCGTGCAGGAGCGCCCGCCAGGCTCAGGCGGGCGCTGAGCAGAGCTTGCGGATTTCCGCCGGGATCGGCACCGCGCGGATGCCGCCACCTTCGCGCCTGGCCGCGAAGATGCGAACCTCTTCGCATTCGAGGATCAGGTCGTCGCCGCGCATCACGCGGTAGCGCTGCACGAAGCTCTTCTCGCGCCACTCGGGAATCGTGACCGCGACATTCAGTGTCTCGCCATAGCTCGCGCTCTTGACGAAGCGCGTGTGCGTGTCGACCAGCGGCGTGCCGATGACGCCCATCGTCTGCGCCGTCTCTTCCCAGCGCGGCACGCCGCGTTCGGCGAAGAAGTGGCGCGACGCGGCGTCGATCCAGCGGAAGAAGTTGGGAAACCAGACGATGCCGGCCGGGTCGCAGTCGCCGAATTCGACGCGTACTGTGTAGGTGACTTCGATGCTCATGTCGGTGTGAAGTTGAAATTCGCAGAGGGGCGGTCGGGGGCGTGGCGAGGCCACCGGGTGGTCCCCTCCGCGAATGTCCCCCGCCCTTCGGGCTCCTCCTTTATTTCGCTGCGGGGACCACCCGATGCCCTCGCCATGGGAAGCGCCGCGTTATGCCAGCCGATCGACCACCGCCGTGCCGGATCGCGACGATGGTGTGCTCTGCGCAGCGAAGTAAAGGAGGAGGCCGCAGGCCGGGGGACATGAGCGGAGCAGAGCACACCGTCGGCGTGATCCCGCCCCGACCCGTCGAACATCACCCCATTCTGGTGGGCAGCCACAAGGCAATGATCGGAAACGCGATAAGAATGATCAGCCGCAGGATGTCCGTCAGGATGAACGGCAGCACGCCCTTGAAGATCGTCGTGAAGCTCACGTCCTTCACCACGCTCTTGATCACGAAAACGTTCATGCCCACGGGCGGATGGATCAGGCCGAGTTCCACCGTCATCACGATGATCACGCCGAACCAGATCGGGTCGAAGCCCAGGTGCACGATGACCGGGTAGATGATCGGCACGGTGAGGATGATCATCGCCATCGCGTCCATCAGGCAGCCGAGCACGAGGTACATCAGCATGATGAGCGCGAGCACGCCGTAGCGGCCGATGCCCAGGCCGGTGAGGAACTCGGTGAGCTTCTGCGGGCTCTGCGTGATCGTCAGGAAGTAGCCGAAGAGCAGGGCGCCGATCAGCACCGTGAACACCGCCGCCGCGGTGCGCGTGGCCGACAGCAGCGCCTCGCGGATCTTCGGGCCGTCGAGCTTGCGCCGCAGCACGCCGAGGATGAAGGCGCCGCTCGCGCCGACGCCGCCGGCTTCGGTCGGCGTGAAGAAGCCGCCGTAGAGCCCGCCGATCACGAAGATGAAGAGCACCAGCGGCGCCCACACGTTCTTCAGGTCGGCGATGCGCTCCGACCACGGCTTGACCTCCCCGCCCGGCAGCCAGCCGGGACGCGTCTTGACGATCACCATGATGGTCAGCACGTACATGGTCATCGCGAGGATGCCGGGCACGATGCCCGCCATGAACAGCTTGCCGATGTCCTGCTGCGTGAGGATCGCGTAGACCGCGAGCACCGTCGACGGCGGCAGGATCGCGCCCAGCGTGCCGCCCGCGGCGATCACGCCGGTGGAGAACGACTGCGGGTAGTCGAAGCGCCGCATCTCCGGATAGGCCACCGCCGAGAACGTGGCCGCGGTGGCGACCGACGATCCGCAGATCGCCGCGAAGCCGCCGCAGGCCAGCACCGTGGCCACGCCGAGGCCGCCGCGCAGGTGGCCGATCAGCGAGTTCGCGGCCTTGAACAGCTCGCGGCTCACGCCCGACACCGAGACCAGCGCGCCCATCAGCATGAACATCGGGATCACGCCGAAGGTGTAGTCGGTCACGGTGCGCATCGATGTCTGTCCGACCAGCTTGAGCGCCGGGCCGATGCCGACGATCGATGCGTAGCCGGTGACGCCGACCAGCCCCATCGCCATGCCGACCGGCACGCGCAGGAGCATCAATGCAAAGAGAACGAAGAAGCCCAGGATGGCGATTGCATCAGTGCTCATGCTTGCCTACTCATCAGCCTTCATTTCAGGCGTCTCGTCATGAAGAAGTTCAGGGTGGAAGATCAGGCGCCAGGTGCGGATCGCGATCAGCAGCACGGCGGAAACGTCGCCGAGCCAGGCCACCGCGTAGAAGGGCCAGGTCGGGATGTTCATGTCGTAGGTCAGCACATGGTCGACGTAGGTGCCGCGCACCTTGTCGAACAGCGTGGCGGTCTGCACCGTCACCACGAACAGCAGCACCACGGTGGCGAAGACGTCGATCCAGCGCTTCATGCGCGGGCTCGCGGCGGTCCACACGAGGTCGACCGTGATGTGGCCGCCCCGGTAGCTGGTGGCCGCGATGCCCCAGAAGATCAGGATGCCCAGCAGCATCCGGCCGAAGTCGTATGAATCCGGGATCGAGGCGTCGAAGAACTTGCGCAGCACCACCGCAAGGAAGATGTTGAGCGCGACGATCCCCACGAACAAGGCGGCGAGCCATTCGATCGCATTGATGAAACGGTCGCCGGCCGCCCCGATTCTTCTCGGGGCCTTGTCGCTTCCAGCCGCCATCACAGCGCCGAGTTGTACTTGGCGAGGCTGGCCTTGAGCGAATCCAGTACGGCCTTGGGATCCTGGCCGACCTTCTTCACGCTCTCGCCCCACTGGGCTTCGACCGGTGCCGTGGCCTTGCGCCATGCTTCGAGCTGCTCGGGCGTGAGCTTGTAGACCTCATGGCCGGCTTGCGCGGCGATCTTCGCGCGGCCGCCGTACTCGAAATCAGCCCACGGCGTGGCGACCTTCTCGGCCCACTCGCTGGTGCAGTGGTCGTCGATGACCTTCTTCTGCGCGGCCGACATGCTGTCGTACTTGCCCTTGTTCATCGCCCAGACGAAGGGCGTGACGTACAGTGGCGCATCCATGTGGTAGCTCACCACCTTGTCGATGCCGAAGAGGCCGATCGAACCCCACGGGAAGGTGATCGCGTCGGCCACGCCGCGCTCCAGCATGTCGCGCGATTCGGGCGCCGAGGCCTGCACGTTGGTGCCGCCGAGTGCAGTGACCATCTGGCCGATGGTGCTGGTCGCCGGGCGGATCTTCATGCCCTTGAGGTCGGTCGGGAGCGTGATCTTCTTGCGCCCGTGGAAGGTGCCGGGGTCGTGCACGAAGGCGAAGCAGACCTTCACGTCCTTCATCTCGGTGGCGGCGTATTGCCGGTACCAGGCGTCGATCGCGGCCGTGCCGCTCTTGCCGTTGGAGAACAGGAAGGGCAGCGAGGCGCCCGCCATGATCGGGAAACGGCCCGGCTGGTAGCCCGGGTTGATGTAGGCGAAATCGGCGATGCCGTCGCGCGCCATGTCGTAGTGGTCGAAAGCCTTGCCGAGCTGCTCCGAGGGGAACAGCACCGCGGTGATGGTGCCGTTCGACGCCTTCTTGATGTCATCGGCCCAGGCCTGCAGCGAGGGGTTCAGCGGATGCTGCGCCGGCACCCAACTCGACATCTTGAGCTGGACGGGTTTGTCCTGCGCCTGCGCGGGTGCGCCGGCCAGGGCCAGCGCCGCCGAAAGCGCGAGGACGGCGCGCGTGGCGACCGAGGGCGTGAAGCGGGGTGTCGACATGGGTGTCTCCTGTGCGCCGGTCAAAACCGGCAAAGTGTTGTGAATGAAAGTTTCATACGTTGAAGGCTTAGCCAGCTACGGCGGCCCCGAGTCATGCGTGCACATCCGCGAGGGTGTGGGCGAAGCGTTGATAGGGGGACGAGCGGGCCGGGTATCGAGCCGCGTAATACATGCCCCGTGGCGACAGCTGCGGGTGGTCCGGGGTGCCGAGGCAGTAGGAGAATGCCGAAGGTCACACCGTCGCTGCCGCATTGGCGAGGCAGAGGCGGACCCCGCGCGGTCAAAGACCCCGAGCACGCACGCAAGCACTTTGTTCGGGAACCGGGAGATCCCGCGTCCTTCTGCGCAGCGCTGGGAAGCGCTGGCTGCAGAGCGCATCGTGAAGCCCAAGGGCGTACGACGATGAGCCACAGGCGCGGGAAGTCGGACTGCTGCGTAGTACCGAAGAAGCTGCCGAACAAGGCTGCGGGGGAAGCTCCTGCGGCGGCGGAGGTGGTGGAGGGAAGGCGGCAGGCCAAGGGAAATGCCATCGCGGCGCGCATGTCCCGCAGATCGGTGCGGGTCTATGACATGGGAACCGCGCTCGATGGCATACGACAGACGGCAAAGGGCCGTCGTGATGCGAAGTTCACGGGACTGCTGCATCACATCTACGCGGTCGAACGCCTGCGGGCGGCTTACCTCGCGCTCAAGCGCGACGCGGCCGCCGGGGTGGACGGCCAGACCTGGCAGACGTACGGACAGGACCTGGAGGGCAATCTCCTGGAGTTGTCCGAGCGGCTGGCCCGAGGGGGCTACCGGCCCCAGCCTGTGAAGAGGGTGTACATCGACAAGGCCGACGGCAGCAAGCGCCCGCTGGGCGTGCCGGCGCTGGAGGACAAGCTCGTCCAGCGTGCCACGGTCGAAGTGTTGAACGCCATCTACGAGCAGGACTTCCTCGGGTTCAGCTACGGCTTCAGGCCCGGGCGCAGCGCGCACAACGCGCTGGATGCCGTGGCGGTGGGTGTGGGCGCAAGGAAGGTGAACTGGATACTCGATGCGGACATCGCCAAGTTCTTCGACACGATCGAAAGGGACTGGCTGGTGAAGTTCATCGAACATCGCGTGGCTGACACGCGCGTGGTGCGGCTGATCAAGAAATGGCTGCACGCGGGCGTGCTGGAGGACGGCAGGCTCACGCAAGGTGAGTTGGGGACGGTTCAGGGCGGGAGCATCAGTCCGCTGCTGGCCAACATCTACCTGCACTATGCGTTGGACCTGTGGGTGAAGCAGTGGAGGGGGCGCCATGCCCGGGGTGACGTGATCGTCGTGCGCTACGCCGACGATTGGGTTGCGGGGTTCCAGTTCCGTGATGACGCCGAGCGCTTCCAGCGCGCGGTGGCCGAGCGGCTGGGCCAGTTCGGGTTGAAGCTGCATCCCGAGAAGACGCGGCTGATCGAGTTCGGGCGCTTCGCCCACGAGAACCGACGCCGCAAGGGACAAGGCAAGCCGCAGACCTTCGACTTCCTGGGGTTCACGCATTGCTGCGGGACGACCCGAAAGGGCAAGTTCATGGTCCTGCGACTCACCAGTGCCAAACGCCTGCGAGCCAAGCTGCAGGTGATCAAGCTCGAACTCAGAAGGCGCATGCACCAACCCATCCCGGAGCAGGGCCAGTACCTGCGGGCGGTGGTGACTGGGCATGCGCGCTACTTCGGCGTGCCGTGCAACGGCGCGCGGCTGAGGACATTCCGCCATCAGGTCGTCGGGCTGTGGCATCGCACGCTGTGCCGCCGCAGCCAGAGCCACGACCTGCCTTGGCGACGCATGTATCGCTTGATGGCGCGCTGGCTGCCTGTCCCGAACATCTGCCACCCCTACCCGAACCAGCGTCTGATCGTCATGACCCAAGGCAGGAGCCGTATGCGGTAGCTCCGCACGTACGGATCTGTGGAGGGGGTGTTGGGTGACTGACATTCCTACTCTGACTCGGGGGTGTTGTTGAATCGTCGATGGGGGGTGGCGCGCACGTGTTGTCGTGTTTGTGCAGTGCGCAATTCAGTTATTTTTTATAAGAATCAGCGGGGTCGTAAATCGGCGTTTACCTTGAGAGTCAACGCGCATGCGTCGCCGAGTTCGGCGCGCGCTTCATCCAGCGGATCGGCTGCTCCTTGACGGGGCGCGGCGGTGCGCCGTGGCGCACCAGGGTGGCATCCAGCGCGGTGCCGGCTTCGTCCGCGAGTGCGGCTTCGCGCGCGGCGGCAATCGCATCGGCGCGCGCGACCGGCGTGTGGCCCTGCGGGGAGGCGATCGCGAGATGGTCGATGACGTGCAGCAGGTTGTGCTTGCCGCGTTCGTTGGTGCTGCCGTAGCCCTTGATGAGCCGGCCGCACAGCGCGATCTCGTGGCCCAGGCGCCAGTGCGTCTCCGTGCCCTTGACGACGGCATCGAGCCAGCGGTCGATCAATGCCTGTTCCTGCGCGAAGCGCTGCCCGCGCCGGCGCAGCCATCGCAGCGACGCGAGCAGCCGCAGCGACGCCATGCCGACCACCGAATGGCTGCCGACCTTGAGCGGCAGCGCCCATGGCGTGGAGCGTCGGCGGTCCCACGCCGTCACGCGATCGGCAAGGGACGGCGGCAGCAGCGCGGCGAATTCGGGAGCGCCGGGCTTGAAGTGGTCGTAGACCTTCACGATGTCGTCCTCGCCGGCCTTGACCTCGTCGCGCACGCGCCGCGCGCGGCTCGCGCGGCTCTTGAGTTCGGCGACGCGCACGATGTCGTCGAAGGCCATCCACAGCGCGAGCCAGCGCACCGTCTCGCGCGTGACGGCGAAGCCCCGGGCGCCGGACGGGTCGGCGCCGCGCTCGGCGGCGAGCACCTTCTGGAGCCGGTCCACGTAGAGCTGCGCATAGTCCGCATCCTGGTAGTCGAGCACGCGCGCGTGGCCGAGTGCGAGCATCGGGTGCACTGCAGGCGGAAACTGGCTGGCGACCGTCTGCGGCAGCGCGGACGCCGCGGGCGTTTCATCCTTCGATGTCGCGAGCAGGCCGGTCACCATCGCGGCCTGCTGGCGCGGCGCGTTCACGGCATCGAAGGCCTTCGCGAAGCCACGCAGGCTGGCCTCGGCCATCTTGCTGAGCTTGTCGCCGCTGCCGCGCACCACCTGTTCGTACGCTTCGCGCGGGAAGGGGAAGAGCCCGCTGCCGGCGATCGCGCCGAGCATCACCGCGCTCACGACCGTGCCGGCATCGCGCGCAGCGGCGCCCATGTCGAACACGTGATGCTCGCGGCTGAAGGCCTTGACCACGTCGAGCAGCCGCTCTGCATCCGCGCGCCCGTCGCCGAGCGGCATGCGTTCGGCCGTGGTCAGCGTGCGGCTCGAAGAGCTGATGACCAGCGTGCGCTCTGGCGTGCTCATGCCGTTGCCGATCTGGCGCGCGGTTTCGAGCAGCTCCGAGGACACGATCGCATCGAGCGCGCCCGGCACCGGGCTCAGGCTGAACACCGGCCGCCGCCCGCCGAGCTCGGCCAGCGGCACCGGGAAGACTTCGACGTAGTAGGTGGTCGCGCCGGTGCGCTGCGCGACGCCGGGGATCGAGGTGCTCTGCGCCGCGTAGCCGGCATGCCGGGCGACATCGACCAGCCATTCGGTCAGGACGCCGCCGCCTTCGCCGCCGAGCGCGCAGATGAGGAGGGTGATGGGTTGGGCTCGATTCATGGTCGTCATGCAGGCTGAAGAACGCGAACGACGGCGCCGCGCAGGCTGTGCAGCAGCCTTTCATGCCATTTGGGGTTCTGCACCACTTCGGCGCGGTAGAAGCTCGGGCACAGCGTGGCCGCGTGCGCGTTGGCGCCGCAGAGGCCGCAGCCCACGCAGCCGTCGATCACCACCGCCACCGGGTCCACCTTCAGCGGATCGGGGTTGTCCTTGATCGTCAAGGTCGGGCAGCCCGACAGCCGGATGCAGGCATGGTCGCCGTTGCACACGTCCTCGTCGACGCCGTACTTCACGCGCACCACGCGCTTGCCCTGGCGCAGCAGGCTCGCGATCCATGGCTTGATGCGGCGCTGGCGCTCGAGCTGGCATTCGCCCTCCGCGATGATCACCTTCAGGCCGTCGAAGCTGCTCGTGAAGGCCTCGTTGAGGGTCTTGCGCATCTTCTCCACGTCGTAGGTATGGACGGTGCGCAGCCACTGCACGCCCAGGCCCTTGAGCGTGGATTCGATGGTCTGGTTCTTGTCGACAAGGCTTTGCTGCTTGTCGACGGCCCGCGCCTTCACCTCGTCGTCGGGCGTGGAGATGATGTCCTGCGTGCCGGTGGCCGAGGTGTAGCCGTTCTTGAAGATCATCAGCACCGCGTCGTCGCCGTTGAAGAGCGCGCTCTGCACGCCGGTCAGCAGCCCGTTGTGCCAGAAGCCGCCGTCGCCCATGATCGACAGCACGCGCCGTTGCATCACCGGAGAGACGCCCGCGCGGCTCGCGAGGCTCATGCCGTAGCCGAGGATCGAGTGCCCCATCGAGAACGGCTCGAAGGTGCCGAAGGCGTGGCAGCCGATGTCGGCGGCGATGTGCACCGGGCCGCTGTCCTGCTGCGCGAGCTTGAGGGCCGCGAAGACCGGCCGCTCGGGGCAGCCGATGCAGAAGCTCGGCGGCCGGTTGGGCAGCGGCGTTTCGAGCTTGGCGGCCACGGCTGCGCGGCGATCGCGGTTGCCGGCGAGCCAGCCCTGCGCCGAGTCCTGTGCATGGCCCGGCAGATGGCGCTGCACGAATGTCGCGAGTCCGCCCGCAAGCGCTTCGACGCCAAGCTCGCCCGCGGGCGGCAGCATGTCGCAGCCGTGCAGCGCGGTCTGGATGTCGCGGCGGCGCAGCAGGGTGGCGATCTCCTGTTCGATGTATTCGGGCTGGCCTTCCTCGACCACCAGCACCGCGCGCTTGCCGGCGCAGAAGTCCGCGACCTCCTCCGGCACCAGTGGATAGGTGACGTTGAGCACCAGCAGCGGAATGTCCGTCGCCCCGAAGGCGTCGGCGAGCCCGAGTTGCTGCAGGCTGCGAACGAGCGCGTTGTAGAGCCCGCCCTGCACCACGATGCCGAGATCGGCGTGCTTGCCCGGCATCAGTTCGTTGAGCTCGTTCTCGGCGATGTAGCGCCGCGCCGCGGGCAGTCTTTCTTCGCCCTTGAGCTTTTCATGGCGGAAGGTGACCGGCGGATGCGCGAGCCGCATGTAGTCGAAGCCCGCGGGCTCCTCGATCAAGGCGCGCGTCGAGACCGGCGGCGGCAGGTTGTCCCCGCATTCGAAGCTGCCGCGCACGTGGCAGGTGCGGATGCGCAGCTCCATCATGCAGGGCATGTTCGAGTGCTCCGAGAGCCGGAAGCCGTGCTCGACCATGTTCACCATCACGCCCAGGTCGGGCCGCGGATCGAGCAGGCACATGCTCGACTTGAGCGCATAGGCATGGGTGCGCTCCTGGATCACCGAGGCGCCTTCGCCGTAGTCCTCGCCGACCACGATCAGCACGCCGCCGCGCACGCCGGGCGACGAGAGATTGGACAGCGCATCGGCCGCCACGTTGGTGCCGACGATCGACTTCCAGGTCACCGCGCCGCGCAGCGGGTAGTGGATCGAGGCGCCGAGCATCGCCGCCGCCGAGGCCTCGTTGGAACAGGCTTCGACGTGCACGCCGAGCTCGTCCATGTAGGGCTTGGCCTGCACCATGACGTCGAGCAGGTGCGAGACCGGCGCGCCCTGGTAGCCGCCGACGTAGGCCACGCCCGACTGCAGCAGCCCCTTGGTGATCGCGAGGATGCCCTCGCCGTGAAAGGTGTCGCCGGCGCCGAGGCGCAAGGCTTCGATTTCCTTGCTGAACGAAACTTCCAACTGTCTTACTCCATAACGATGTGCATCGCGCTGGCGCTCTTCCAGGGCACCCGCGGAACCGGCT
The DNA here is from genome assembly GCF_900090195.1 of Variovorax sp. HW608. Taxonomy (NCBI): domain Bacteria; kingdom Pseudomonadati; phylum Pseudomonadota; class Betaproteobacteria; order Burkholderiales; family Comamonadaceae; genus Variovorax; species Variovorax sp. HW608. The sequence continues at coordinate 6,949,473 of NZ_LT607803.1, read as the reverse complement.
TTGCCGGGCCGCCAGGTGCGCCCCCGAAGTGGACGAGGCCGGGGATGGGCTTACTTCAGGCGAGAGATGTCGTAGGCGAGGGTGTCGAGGTCCTCGGGCGGGATTCCATTGACCGCATCGACCATCGCCATCGTGTCGCCGGGGCGCTTGCCGGAGCGGAATTCGCGCAGGGTCATCTGCAGGTAGTCCTTTTCTTGTGGGTTGGCTCGAGGCCATCCGCGAGTGTGCGGGGACCGGCACGGACCTTCAATAAAATGATCGAGCTAAGCAATATGAATGGCATGCATATCGACGCGATCGACCTGAACCTGCTGCGGCTCTTCGACGCCATCTATCGCGCGCGCAGCGTGAGCAAGGCGGCGGAGTCGCTCGGCCTCACCCAGCCGGCGGCCAGCCATGGGCTCGGGCGGCTGCGCCTGCTGCTGAAGGACGCGCTTTTCATCCGCGCCCCCGGCGGCGTCGCGCCGACCCCGCGCGCCGAGCGCCTTGCGCAGGCGGTGCAGTCGGCGCTGGGCACGCTGGAGGACGCGCTCAACGAGCCCGACCGCTTCGAGCCGGGCGAATCGCGCAAGACCTTCCGCATCCACATGAGCGACATCGGCGAAGGCCGCTTCCTGCCCGCGCTCATGACGCGGCTCGGCGAACTCGCCCCGGGCGTGCGGCTGGAGACGATGCCGCTCGCGCCCGAAGAAATCGCACCCGCGCTGGACAGCGGCCGCATCGACTTCGCCTTCGGCTTCCTGCCCAAGGTGCGCGACACCCAGCGCGTCATGCTGCTGAAGGATCGCTACATCGTGCTGCTGCGCAAGGGCCATCCTTTCGCGCGGGCGCGGCGCACCGGGCAGGCCATGCTCGAGACGCTGCGCCGGCTCGAATACGTGGCGGTGCGCACGCATGCCGAGACCATCCGCATTCTTCAACTGCTGAACCTCGAAGACCGCGTGCGGCTCACGACCGAGCACTTCATGGTGCTGCCGGCCATCGTCCGCGCGACCGATCTCGCGGTGGTGATGCCCCGCAACATCGCGCGCGGCTTCGCCGCGGAAGGCGGCTACGCGATCGTCGAGCCGGCCTTTCCGCTGCGCGACTTCACGGTGTCGCTGCACTGGAGCAAGCGCTTCGAGTCCGACCCGGCGAACAGCTGGCTGCGCGAGGTGATCAAGGCGCTCTTCGTCGAGCGCTGAGGTCTGCGCCGCGCGAAGCACCCAGGGCCTACCTCAGCGAGAGCCGAACTCCTTGGCCGCGAAGTCGAGGAAGCTGCGCAGTTTTGGCGTCATTCGACGGTCGGGGGCGTAGAGCGCATGCAGGGGGCGGGGACTGGGCTCGTACTTCGCGAGGAGTCTGGTCAGGCGGCCCGCCTGAATGTCTTCGGCCAGCAGCTCCGAAGGTTGAAGGATGACGCCCAGGCCCGCTATGGCTGCCGCGCGGAGAGCTTCACCGCTGTCCGTCGAGAACCTGCCATTGATCGGTATGGTGACCGACCCCTTGGGTCCGTTGAACGACCATTGGGTGCGCATCGAGGTGTGCGCGAACACGAGACACTCGTGCCGCTGGAGGTCTTCCGGAGTGCGGGGCACACCCGACTTTTTCAGGTAGTCCGGAGCTGCGCACAGGACCAATCGATGCGGGGCCAATCGTCTCGCGATCAAACCGCTGTCTGGAAGGTCGCCGGTCCGAAACACGACGTCGAAGCCCTCGTCGACCAGGTCGACGGTTCGATTGGTGAGACTCAACTCCACCGTCACTTCGGGGTACTCCTTCATGAACCGGGCCAGCCGCGGAGCAAGGGCCCGACTGCCGAACGTGATGGGAGCGCTGATGCGCAGGCGCCCCCTGGGCAGTGACCGTGACTCATCGATCTGCGCCTGTGCCGCCTCCATCTCGGCGAGGATGTTCGTGGCTCTTTCGTAGAAGAGTCGCCCTTCGTCAGTCAGGCTCTGGCGTCGGGTGGTTCGGTTCAGGAGTTTCACGCCGAGGGACTCTTCAAGCGCTCGGATCTGTTTGCCGGCCAGTTGCGACGACAACGCAAGTTCGCCCGCAGCAGCAGAGATCGAGCCCAGGTCGACCGTCCTCACGAAGACCCGCATCGAGGAAAGCCTGTCCATTTGATCCTTGATGTTTCTATTCTTGATAGCAGAGCACCATTTAACCAGATATGTTTCAGGTCTACAGTGCTTTCTCGACTCGACACCAATCAATCGCTGGCTTCGGTCAGCTCAACTCGAAGGAAGACTGAATGCAATCCATCGCAAAGAACGCAATTGCCGCTGCTGCCCTTGGCGCTGCGGCCCTGACCACCGCCGCGGCTCCAGCCGATAAGGCGGTCTCTGACGCCGTTTCGCAGAAGCCGACCGTCGTGCTCGTGCATGGTGCGTTCGCGGATGGGTCGACCTGGAACCAGGTCATCCCGCTCCTCCAGGCCAAGGGCTTGAAAGTGGTGACCGCCCAGAATCCGCTGACTTCGCTGGCTGACGATGTGGCCGCCACGCGCCGTGTCCTCAACAGGGAAACGGGTCCGGTGGTCTTGGTTGGCCACTCCTATGGCGGAGTCGTCATCACCGAGGCGGGTCAACAGGAGAAGGTCAAGGCGCTGGTCTACGTCGCGGCCTATGCCCCATCCGAGAACCAGTCGATTGCCGACCTGAACAAGGACTACCCGACGCCTCCCGGCCTCACCCACCTCACCGCGGACAAGGATGGCTTCCTTACCCTCACGCAGGAGGGCGTGTCCAAGCACCTGGCTCAGGACGTCCCGGCGGCGCAGACCAAGGTGATCGCCGCCACGCAGCATCTCACCCAGGGGAAGAATTTCGAAGACAAGGTGTCCTTCGCTGCCTGGAAGACGAAGCCCTCCTGGTACATCATCAGCGAGCAAGACCACATGCTCCAGCCTGATCTTCAGCGCGCCCTGGCCAAGAAGATTCAAGCAAGCGTCGTGAGTCTGCCGACCAGCCATGCTCCGCACCTGTCGCGACCTGCTGACGTGGCGGCGGTGATCCTTGCTGCGACGGAAGCCGTTTCCCGTTAGCCGGTCCAGCAGTAGCCGGGGCGTGGCATCGCCGCGGTGGTCGTCGTCACCGCCAGGGGCTGATTCAAGGGTTTTCCCCAGCGTCGCATACCAGCCCCGACATAGCCGATATGGGCATGTCCGTATGCATCGGCGCCGCTAAAGGAATAACTTCCAGTTGGCCCGATTCTTGATCGCCCCCACGAGCATGAGCATGACAACGACCACGCAACCCATCCAGTTCTTCCACCGCGGCCGGATCGTCGACGTCAGCGGCGTGCACCCGACCCGGTCGGTGCTCGACTGGCTGCGCGAGGACGCTCGTTGCACCGGCACCAAGGAAGGCTGCAACGAGGGCGATTGCGGGGCCTGCACCGTGGTGATCGGCGAGCTGGCCGATCCGGGCGAGAAGGGCGCGGTCGGCGGGCTGCGGCTGCAGGTGGTGAACGCCTGCATCCAGTTCCTGCCGACGCTGCACGGCAAGGCGCTCTTCACGGTCGAGGATCTCAAGGCCCAGTGCAGCCACGGCCATGACGCGCAGCAGCATGACAAGCATCCGGTGCAGCGCCTGCACCCGGTGCAGCAGGCAATGGTCGACTGCCATGGCTCGCAGTGCGGCTTCTGCACGCCGGGCTTCGTGATGTCGCTCTGGTCGACCTACGAACACCACCAGGAAGGCCAGACGCGCCCGACCCGGCAGCAACTGGCCGACGACCTGTCGGGCAACCTGTGCCGCTGCACCGGCTACCGGCCGATCCTCGACGCCGGCCAGCGCATGTTCGACCTGCCGGCCGTGCGCCTGGACACCCAGCCGGTGGTGGAAGCGCTGACCGCGCTGCGGCACGACCGCACCTTCGAGTACGCCGCGCCGCTGGGCCAGCGGCTCGACCATTTCCATGCGCCCACCACGCTCGCCGAACTGGCCGCGCTGCGCGAGGCCAAGCCGGCGGCGCAACTGCTCGCCGGCTCGACCGACGTCGGGCTGTGGGTCAACAAGCAGTTCCGCGACCTCGGCGACATCATCTACGTCGGCGACGTGGCCGAGATGAAGGCGATCGAGGAGCGCGCGGACGAGCTCTACCTGGGCGCCGGCGCGTCGCTCGAATCGGCCTTCGCGGCGCTCGCGCGGCGCATACCGAGCCTGACCGACGTCTGGCTGCGCTTCGCCTCGCCGCCGATCCGCAATGCCGGAACCATCGGCGGCAATGTCGCCAACGGCTCGCCGATCGGCGATTCGCCGCCGGTGTTGATGGCGCTCGATGCCGAGATCGAGCTGCGCCGCGGCAGCCAACTGCGCCGCATGCCGCTGCCGGACTTCTACGTCGACTACATGAAGAACCGCCTGGAGCCGGGCGAGTTCGTGCAAGGGCTCGCGGTTCCCAAGGCCGCGCTGACGCGGCAGGTGCGGGCCTACAAGATCAGCAAGCGCTTCGATTGCGACATCTCGGCGCTGTGCGGCGGCTTCGCGATCGAGCTCGACGGCGACGTGGTGAAGGAAGTGCGGCTCGCCTTCGGCGGCATGGCCGCCATCGTCAAGCGCGCCGCGAACGCCGAGGCCGCGCTGGCCGGCAAGCCCTGGACCCAGGCCACGGTCAACGCCGCCAAGCTCGCGCTCGCCAAGGACTTCACGCCGCTGACCGACATGCGGGCCAGCGCCGACTATCGCCTGCAGGTGGCGCAGAACCTGCTGCAGCGCCTGTGGCTGGAAACGCGCACCAGCGACCCGTTGCCGGTGGAAGCCACCAGCGTGTGGAGCGTGATGCCGCACGCCGTCGTGGCGGAAGGAGTCTGAGATGAACAAGCCGATCGATCCGAAGCTCTTCAAATCGGCCGAGGCCTTTGCCGACTACGCCTCGAACACCGCCGCGCGCATCGACGTCCATGCGGAAGCCAAGGCGCACGGCGACGGCGCCCGCGTGGGCATCAGCCGTCCGCACGAGTCCGCCGCGCTGCACGTGGCCGGCGAGGCGACCTACATCGACGACATCCCGGAACTCGCGGGCACGCTGCATTGCGCACTGGGCCTGTCGCCGCTGGCCAATGGCCGGCTCAAGGGCATGGAGCTCGATGCGATCCGCGCCATGCCGGGCGTGGTCGCGGTGCTGACCGCGGCCGACATTCCCGGCAGCAACGACTGCGGCTCGATCGTCCATGACGACCCGATCCTCTGCAGCGGCGACATCCGCTACATGGGCCAGCCGGTCTTCGCGGTCATCGCCGAGACCCGCGACGCCGCGCGCCGCGCCGCGGCGCGCGCCAGGGAGGCGCTCGACATCGAGGCCGCGCCGCCCGTGCTGACGCCGCAGGAAGCGCATGCGAAGGCCCAGTACGTGGTGCCGCCGATGCACTTGGTGCGCCACACGGACGAAGGCGGCGCCAAGGCGGCGATCGCGAAGGCGCCGCACCGGCTCAAGGCGCAGCTCGACGTCGGCGGGCAGGAGCAGTTCTACCTCGAAGGCCAGATCAGCTACGCCATCCCGAAGGAAGGCGGCGCGATGCATGTGTACTGCTCGACCCAGCATCCGAGCGAGATGCAGCACCTGGTCGCGCATGCGCTGCACCTGCACGCCAACGAGGTCCACGTCGAATGCCGGCGCATGGGCGGCGGCTTCGGCGGCAAGGAGTCGCAGTCGGCGCTGTTCGCCTGCGTGGCGTCGGTGGCGGCCAACAAGCTCAAGCGGCCGGTCAAGCTGCGGCTGGACCGCGACGACGACTTCATGATCACCGGCCGCCGGCACTGCTTCTGGTACGAGTACGAAGTCGGCTACGACGACCAGGGCCGCATCCTCGGTGCCGAGATCACGATGGTCTCCCGCGCCGGCCACTCGGCCGACCTCTCGGGCCCGGTGATGACCCGCGCGCTGTGCCACTTCGACAATGCCTACTGGCTGCCGAACGTGGAGATGCACGGCTTCTCGGGCAAGACCAACACGCAGAGCAACACCGCGTTCCGCGGCTTCGGCGGTCCGCAGGGCGCGATCGCGATGGAGAACATCCTCGACAGCGTGGCACGCGAGCTCGGCCGCGATCCGCTGGATGTGCGGCGCATCAACTTCTACGGCAAGACCGAGAACAACGTGACGCCGTACGGCCAGACGGTGGTCGACAACATCATCGACGAACTGGTGGCCGATCTGGAATCGAGCAGCGACTACCGCGCGCGCCGGGAGGAGATCGCGGAGTTCAACGCCAAGAGCCCGGTGCTCAGGCGCGGCATCGCGCTCGCGCCGCTGAAGTTCGGCATCTCGTTCAACGTCAAGCATTTCAACCAGGCCGGCGCGCTGGTCCATGTCTACAACGACGGGTCGATCCTGGTGAACCACGGCGGCACCGAGATGGGGCAGGGCTTGAACACCAAGGTGGCGCAGGTGGTGGCGCACGAGCTCGGCGTGAGCTTCGAATGCGTGCGGGTCACCGCGACCGACACGCAGAAGGTGGCCAACACCTCGGCCACCGCCGCATCGACCGGCGCCGACCTGAACGGCAAGGCCGCGCAGGACGCCGCGCGCCAGATCCGCGAGCGGCTGGCCGCCTGTGCTGCGGCGCGGCATGGCGGCGAGGCGTCGGCGGTGCGCTTCGCCAACGACAAGGTCGAGGTCAACGGCCGCACGCTGTCCTTCAGCAGCGTGGTCGGCGAGGCGTATCTCGATCGCGTGCAGCTGTGGTCCGACGGCTTCTACGCCACCCCCGGCCTGAGCTGGGACAAGGACAGGATGCAGGGCCGCCCGTTCTTCTACTTCGCCTACGGCGCGGCCGTGAGCGAGGTGATCGTCGACACGCTCACCGGCGAATGGAAGCTGCTGCGCGCCGACATCCTGCACGACGCCGGCAAGTCGTTGAACCCGGCGGTCGACATCGGCCAGGTCGAAGGCGCCTTCATCCAGGGCATGGGCTGGCTCACGACCGAGGAGCTGGTGTGGCACCCGAAGACCGGCCTCCTGACCACCCACGCGCCGAGCACCTACAAGATCCCGACCGCCAACGACTGCCCGCCGGTGCTCAACGTGCGGCTGTACGAGGGCCAGAACTTCGAGGATTCGATCCACCGCAGCAAGGCCGTGGGCGAGCCGCCGCTTTTGCTGCCGTTCTCGGTGTTCTTCGCGATCCGCGATGCGGTGTCGTCGGTGGGCGACCACAAGGTCGATCCGCCGCTCTCCGCGCCGGCGACCAGCGAGTCGATCCTGCGGGCGATTACTGCGGTGCAGAACGCCGCCGCCTGAGGGCGCTTTCATGTGACAGCGCGCTGTATAACTGCCCGCACCCACCAGAACGATTGCGGGCCGTTATGAGAGACCAGGCGCTACTAGACAAGATCGATCTTCACCTGATCAGGGTCCTACACACCGTGCTCACCGATCGCAGCGTTTCGCGTGCCGCCATCCGCTTGGGGATGTACCAGCCCGCCGTGTCGGCCGCCCTCAAGCGGCTGCGCGAGCTCTCGGGCGACCCGCTGCTGGTGCGCTCCGGTTCGGGCATGGTGCCGACCGACGCGGGCCTGCGCATGATCGAGCCCGCGGCGGCGATCCTGCGCTCGGCCGAGATGCTGTTCAGCGACGCGCGCGGCTTCGATCCGCAGACCGCGCAGACCACCTTCCGCATCGCGGCCAGCGACTACATGGACCCGCTCTTCCTGCCGCAGCTCGTCGCCCGCATCAAGAGCCAGGCGCCGATGTGCCACATCGAGATCCACCCGCTGTCGTCCGATTCGGACTACCACGCGCATCTGTCGCTCGGGCAGGTCGACGTGGTGATCGGCAACTGGCTCAAGCCGCCGGAAGACCTGCACATGGCGCGGCTCTTCGGCGACGAGATCGTCTCGCTGGTCAACAAGGACCATCCGGCGGTGCGGCGCGGCTGGGATTTCGAGAGCTGGCTCGCGGCCGAGCACATCGCGCCGACGCCCACGCACCCCGGCGCGCGCGGGATCATCGACCAGATGCTCGACGAGATGGGCCGGCAGCGGAACATCACCGCGCGCTGCGCGCACTTCGGGCTGATCCCGGACATGGTGGCGTCGAGCCTGCTGGTGCTCACCACCGGCCGCCAGTACTGCGAGCGCTTCGTCGACCGGCTGCCGCTCGCGATCCTCGAATGCCCGGTGCCGCTGCCGCGCCTCATGTACTACCAGCTCTGGCACGAGCGCACCCATTCATCGAGCTCGGCGCGCTGGCTGCGCGAGCGGACCAAGGAAGTGGCCGCCTCGCTGCGGCCGGCAGCGGCGGCCCGCCGCTGCGAGCGGCACCGGATAGACCTGGATTGATTCGCGCCCGGCGTCGCGAAGCAGCAAGAACCCACGCCATCGACCCATAAAGACTCGGAGACAAGACGATGAACCGGACTGAACAAGTGCTCGACCTCGGCGGGCAGGACATCCCACGGCAGCGCCCCTCGAAAAGCTGGGCCGAGCGCCTCTTCAAGCTCGAGGAACACGGCACCACCGTGCGCACCGAGATCGTGGCGGGGCTCACCACCTTCCTCACGATGGCCTACATCATCTTCGTGAACCCGACGATCCTCGGCGACGCGGGCATGCCGAAGGACGCGGTGTTCGTCGCCACCTGCCTGATCGCGGCGCTCGGCACGGCGATCATGGCGCTCTATGCCAACTACCCGATCGCGCTCGCGCCGGGCATGGGGCTCAACGCCTATTTCGCCTACGTGGTGGTGCTGCAGATGGGCTTCACCTGGCAGGCGGCGCTGGGGGCGGTGTTCATCTCGGGCTGCCTGTTCCTGCTGGTGACGCTGTTCAGGGTGCGGGAGCTGATCATCAAGGGCATCCCGCACTCGATACGGGTGGCGATCACGGTCGGCATCGGGCTCTTCCTCGCGATCATCGCGCTCAAGAGCGCCGGCATCGTCGCGCCCTCGAAGGCCACCTACATCACGCTCGGTGACCTGCACACCCCGCAGGTGGTCTTGGCGACCATCGGCTTCTTCCTGATCGTGGTGCTGGACCGGCTCAAGGTGCCGGGCGCGATCCTGATCGGGATCGTCGCCGTGACGGTGCTGTCGTTCTTCTTCGCCGGCAACACCTTCAACGGCGTCTTCGCCGCGCCGCCGTCGATCGCGCCGACCTTCCTGCAGCTGGACATCAAGGCGGCGCTCTCGGGCGGCATCCTCAACGTGGTGCTGGTGTTCTTCCTGGTCGAGCTGTTCGACGCCACCGGCACCCTGATGGGCGTTGCGCGCCGCGCGGGCCTCCTGGTGCCGGGGCGGATGGACCGCCTCAACAAGTCGCTCCTGGCCGACAGCGGCGCGATCTTCGCCGGCTCGCTGCTCGGCACCTCGAGCACCACCGCCTACGTCGAAAGCGCCGCGGGCGTGCAGGCGGGCGGCCGCACGGGGCTGACGGCGCTCACGGTGGCGGTGCTGTTCCTGGCCGCGCTGGTGATCTCGCCCCTGGCCGGCGCGGTGCCGGCCTATGCGACCGCGCCCGCGCTGTTCTTCGTGGCATGTTTGATGCTGAAGGAATTGACGGAACTGGAATGGGAGGAAACGACAGAGGTCGTGCCCGCCGTCGTGACGGCGCTGACCATGCCCTTCACCTATTCCATCGCCAACGGGCTGGCGTTCGGCTTCATCTCCTATGCGGTGCTGAAGCTGTTCACCGGCCAGGCCAGGCAGGTGCACTGGATGGTGTGGCTGATCGGCGGCGTGTTCCTTTTCAAGTTCATCTATATAGGCGGACACTGACGACAATAGGGCGATCGCCGAGAGGCGTTCAGGGCTTGAACCACAACCCACAGGCCAGGCATAGGCATGACAATCCACAGACTCCAGCTCGCGCACATTACCAAGCGCTACCCCTCGGTGGTCGCCAACAGCGACGTGTCGCTGGCGGTCGCCCCGGGCGAGACCCACGCCGTGCTCGGCGAGAACGGCGCGGGCAAGTCCACGCTGATGAAGATCATCTACGGCTCGGTCAAGCCCGATGAAGGCAGCGTGATGTTCGACGGCCAGCCGGCGAACGTGCGCAATCCGCAGGAAGCGCGGGCGCTGGGCATCAGCATGGTGTTCCAGCATTTCAGCCTGTTCGACACCCTGACCGTGGCCGAGAACGTCTGGCTCGGCCTCGAAAAGAGCCTGACGCTCGCCGAAGTGGCCCGCCGCGTCGAGGCCAAGGCCGGCGAATACGGGCTGGACATCGACCCCTCGCGCCCGGTGCACACGCTCTCGGTCGGCGAAATGCAGCGGGTGGAGATCATCCGCGCGCTGCTCACCAACCCCAAGCTGCTGATCCTCGACGAGCCGACTTCGGTGCTCACGCCGCAGGCGGTGCAGAGGCTGTTCGTGGTGCTCAAGAAGCTGGCCTCCGAAGGCTGCAGCATCCTCTACATCAGCCACAAGCTGCACGAGATCCGCGAACTGTGCACCGCCTGCACCGTGCTGCGCGGCGGCAAGGTCACCGGCGTGTGCAACCCGCAGAACGAATCGAACGAATCGCTCTCGCGCCTGATGATCGGCGCGGAGCCGCCGCCGCTCATGCACCGGCCGGTACATGCGGGCGGGGTGGCGCTGCAGGTGAAGGGGCTGACCTTGGCGCGCGAGGACCAGTTCGGCGTCGATCTGGACGGCATCTCGCTCGACGTGCGTGCGGGCGAGGTGGTGGGCATCGCCGGTGTCTCCGGCAATGGGCAGAAGGAACTGCTCTACGCGCTCTCGGGCGAGGACTCGCGCGCCCAGGCCGGGATGATCGAGGTCTTCGGCAAGGCGGCGGCGCACTTCCGGCCGCGCCGGCGCCGCGCGCTGGGCCTGCATTTCGTGCCCGAGGAACGATTGGGCCGCGGCGCGGTGCCGACGCTGGGCCTCGCGCACAACCTGCTGCTGACGCGCAGCAACGCGGTCGGCAAGGGCGGGTGGATCCGCACCCGCGCGCTGAACCAGCACGCCGCCGCCATCATCAAACGCTTCAACGTGAAGGCCGGCGGGCCGGGCGCGGCGGCGCGCTCGCTCTCGGGCGGCAATCTGCAGAAATTCATCGTCGGCCGCGAGATCGACGCCAACCCGAAGATCTTCATCGTCTCGCAGCCGACCTGGGGCGTGGACGTGGGCGCGGCGGCGCTGATCCGCGGCGAGATCCTCGCGCTGCGCGACGCGGGCTGCGCCGTGCTGGTGGTCAGCGAGGAGCTCGACGAGCTGTTCGAGATCAGCGACCGGCTGTACGTGATCGCCAAGGGGCGCCTGTCGCCCTCGATCGACCGCGCCGCCGCCACGGTGCCGCAGATCGGCGAGTGGATGAGCGGCCTGTGGGACAAGTCGCGCCATGCCGCCACGGCGCCTTCGGAGGTGGCCCATGCTTAAGCTCGAACCCCGCCCGCAGTTGTCACGCTTCTGGAGCTACGGCTCGCCGATCCTGGCGCTCCTGATCACGGTGCTGATCGGCATGGCGCTGTTCGCGGCGCTCGGCAAGGACCCGGTCAAGGGCCTGCTCGTATTCTTCTGGGAGCCGCTCAAGAGCAGCTACGCGCTCGGCGAGCTGATGGTCAAGGCGACGCCGCTCCTGATCATCGCGCTCGGCCTCGCGGTGTGCTTCCGCGCCAATGTCTGGAACATCGGCGCCGAAGGGCAGTTCGTCTTCGGCGCCATCGCGGCCGGCGGCGTCGCGCTCCTGGCCGACAAGACCACGAGCCAGTGGATCGTCGCCGCCATCCTGATCGCGGGCATCGCGGGCGGCATGGTGTGGGCGGCCATCGTGGCCTTCCTGCGCGACAAGTTCAACGCCAACGAGATCCTCGTGAGCCTGATGCTGGTGTACGTCGCGACGCTGCTGCTCGGCTACATGGTCTACGGGCCGTGGAAGGACCCGCACGGCTACAACTTCCCGCAGACCAAGACCTTCGAGGCGGTGACGCAGATTCCGCGGCTCATGAAGGGCTCGCGGGTGAGCATCGGGCTCATCATCGCGCTGCTTGGCTCGGGGGCGCTGTGGGTGTTCCTGTTCCGCACGCGCGCGGGCTTCGCGCAGCAGGTGGGCGGGCTGGCGCCGGCGGCGGCGCGCTATGCGGGCTTCTCGGCACGGCGCGCGGTGTGGATCGCGCTGCTCGCCTCGGGCGGCGCGGCGGGCCTGGCCGGTGCGCTCGAAGTCGCGGGGCCGCTCGGGCAGCTCACGCCCTACGTGCCGGCGGGCTACGGCTTCGCCGCGATCATCGTCGCCTTCGTCGGGCGGCTGCATCCGGTGGGGATGATCTTCTCGGCGGTGCTGATGAGCATGTTCTATATCGGGGGCGAGCTGGCGCAGTCGCGGCTGGGCTTGCCGAAATCGCTGACCGGTGTGTTCCAGGGGCTGCTGCTCTTCACGTTGCTGGCCTGCGACACGCTGATCGCGTATCGCATCCGGCGCAAGGCCGTGCCGAAGGCGCTGCCCGTGGCGCCTGGTACGTCGTCGCTGCAGGTCAGCACCCCCTTGACCGCCCCGGTCGCCCGCCCTGCCACCACGGAAGGAGCTGCATGATGGAAAGCTACGCACTCCTCCTCGGTTCCACCCTGAGCGCCGGCACGGTGCTGGCCATCGCGGCGCTGGGCCTCCTGATCAACGAGAAGGCCGGCATCGTGAACCTCGGCGCCGAGGGCATGATGCTCTGCGCCGCCATCGCGGGCTTCGCGACCGTGGTGACCACGCACAACACCTGGCTCGGCTTCCTGGCCGGCATGGCGGCGGGCGCATTGCTCGCGGCTTTTTTCGGCGTGCTGGTGATCTGGCTCAACACCAACCAGTACGCGACCGGGCTCGCGCTGAGCCTGTTCGGCGTCGGCTTCTCGGCCTTCGCGGGCATCAACTTCGTGCAGGCCAAGCTGCCGGCGAGCACCTCCTATGCGCTGCCGGTGCTGGGCGACCTGCCGCTGGTCGGGCCGGCCCTGTTCCGCCATCACCCGATGGTGTACTTCGCGGTGCTGCTCACCTTCGGCCTGATCTGGTTCCTCTACCGCACGCGGTCCGGGCTGGTGCTGCGCTCGGTGGGCGAGTCGCCGGAGTCCTCGCATGCGCTGGGCTACCCGGTGCGGCGCATCCGGTTCCTGGCGGTGATCGCGGGCGGTGCGCTGTGCGGGCTCGCGGGCGCATACCTGTCGACGGTCTACACGCCGCTGTGGGTCGAGGGCATGGTTGCCGGCCGGGGCTGGATCGCGCTGGCGCTGACCACCTTCGCGACCTGGCGGCCGATCCGCGTGCTGCTCGGGGCGTACCTGTTCGGCGGCGTCTCGATGCTCGGCTTCCACCTCCAGAGCACCGGGGTCCAGGTGCCCAGCCAGTTCCTGAGCATGCTGCAGTACATCGCGCCGATCGTGGTGCTGGCGCTGATCTCGCGCAACCCCGCGTTCATCCGCGCCAACATGCCGGCTTCGATAGGAAAACCGTTCTACCCCGGCTCATAATCAGGTTTCGTTTTGTTTCGTCGCCAACCCGTCCCTTTGAGGATTTCAAACAATGAATGATCTGAACAAGCGCACCCTGCTGAAGCTGGCCGCTCTGACGGCGGTCGCCTCCGCCGCCCTCGTCGGCTGCGGCAAGAAGGAAGAGGCCCCGGCGCCGGCCCCCGCGCCCGCCGCTCCGGCGCCTTCGGCGGCGGCTCCCGCACCCGCTGGGCCGCTGAACATCGCCTTCGCCTATGTCGGGCCGGTGGGCGACGGCGGCTGGACCTTCGCGCACGACACCGCCCGCAAGGCGATCGAGAAGGAATTCGGCGACAAGATCAAGACCACCTACGTCGAGAGCGTGCCCGAGGGCGCCGACGCCGAGCGCGTGCTGCGCGACATGGTCAGCCAGGGCAACAAGCTGATCTTCGGCACCACCTTCGGCTACATGGAGCCGATGCTCAAGGTCGCGGCCGACAACAAGGACGTCAAGTTCGAGCATGCCACCGGCTACAAGACTGCCGAGAACATGCGCACCTACGACAGCCGCACCTACGAAGGCGCGTACATGGCCGGCGTCATCGCGGGCGCGATGACCAAGACCAACACGCTCGGCGTGGTCGGCTCGGTGCCGATCCCCGAGGTGCTGCGCAACATCAACAGCTTCACGCTGGGTGCGCAGTCGGTCAACCCGAAAATCACGACCAAGGTGGTGTGGGTCAACGAATGGTTCAGCCCGCCGAAGGAAACCGAAGCGGCCACCGCCCTCATCAATGGCGGCGCGGACGTGCTGTTCCAGAACACCGACTCGCCGGCCGTGCTCAAGACCGCGCAGGAAAAGGGCAAGCGCGCCTTCGGCTGGGATTCGGACATGACCGCCTACGGCCCGAAGGCCCACCTGGCCTCGGCGATCATCAACTGGACCCCGTACTACACCAAGGCCACACAGGACGTGCTCGACGGCAAGTGGACCACCGGCCAGAGCTGGTGGGGCGTGAAGGAAGGCGCGATCGATCTCGTCGCCATCGCCGAGGACGTGCCGGCCGAAACCAAGGCCAAGGTCGAGGAGGTCAAGAAGGGCCTGAAGGACGGCAGCTTCGCGATCTGGAAGGGCCCGATCGTCGGCCAGGACGGCAAGGAACTGGTGGCGGCCGGCGCGGTCGCCGACGACAAGTTCCTGACCGGCATCAACTTCTACGTCAAGGGCGTCGAAGGCTCGGTGCCCGGCGGCGAGAAGAAGTAAGCAGGAAAGACCGGACGTTTCCGGCACGAAGGGGTTGCTCATGGGCAACCCCTTTTCGTTTCAGGTCCCGACGATGATCGAGAGCCCCAAGCGCCCGCCGCTCGACCTGCGCGCCGAGCTCCATACCGTGGCCGACAAGGCTTCGTCCCTCTACCGCCGCCAGTTGAAAACGCGCGGCATCACCTTCGGAGTCTGCTGATGAACACCTTCTCCCGCACTGTCCCGCCCGTGGCCGCGGACCGCCTGCCCGACCTGCTGCGTGCCATGCCCAAGGCCGAGCTGCACATGCACATCGAAGGCTCGCTGGAGCCCGAGCTGATCTTCGCGCTCGCCAGGCGCAACGGCGTCGCGATCCCCTATGCGAACGTGGAGGAACTGCGCCGCGCCTACGCCTTCACCAACCTGCAGAGCTTCCTCGACATCTACTATGCGGGCGCGAGCGTGCTGCAGAAGGAGCAGGATTTCTACGACATGGCCTGGGCCTACCTCGAGCGCGCGGCCGCCGACAATGTGGTGCGCGCCGAGATGTTCTTCGACCCGCAGACGCACACCGAGCGCGGCGTGTCGATGCAGACGGTGGTCGACGGCCTGCACCGTGCCTGCGTCGATGCGAAATCGAAGCTGGGCGTCGATGCCGAGCTGATCATGTGCTTCCTGCGCCACCTGAGCGAGGAAGACGCCTTCGCCACCCTGGAGCAGGCGCTGCCGCTGCGCGACCGCTTCATCGGCGTCGGGCTCGATTCGAGCGAGCTGGGCCATCCGCCCGAGAAGTTCGCGCGCGTGTTCGCGCGCTGCCGCGAGCTGGGCTTGCACCTCGTCGCGCATGCGGGCGAGGAAGGCCCGCCGGCTTACGTCTGGAGCGCGCTCGACGTGCTCAAGGTCGAGCGCATCGACCACGGCGTGCAGAGCACCAGGGACCCGGCGCTGATGAAGCGGCTCGCGCAGGACCGCATTCCGCTCACGGTGTGCCCGCTGTCGAACCTCAAGCTCTGCGTGTTCCCCGACCTGGGCCGGCACAACCTGCGCGAGCTGCTCGACGGGGGGCTGGTCGCCACCGTCAACTCCGACGACCCGGCGTACTTCGGCGGCTACATGAACCGGAACTTCACCGAGACCTTCGCCGCCACCGGGCTCGGTGCGCAGCATGCATGGCAGCTCGCGGCGAACAGCTTCGAGGGCAGCTTCACCGACGCGGCGACCAAGCGCGGCTACGTCGACCGGCTGGGCGCGGTGTTCGACCGCTTCGCCTGAGTCCGCGGCGGGTCACTGCAGTTCGTCCCATCCCTTCTGCGTGATGCCGACGACCTGCGCCGGGCGTTGCAGGAGCATCGCGATCGAAGGATGGTGCGCCGCCGGCACGAAGGCCTCCACCAGTCCCGCGGCGCGCAGGATCCTGACTTGGTCGATATCCGCGGTCTGCGTGAACGACATCGGCAGGGGCGAGCCGGCGATCCGGCGCAGAAGGTCGATGGCCATGGTCGTCTCCTTGCCGATGTTTGTTGCGATGGTTGGCATGAGCGCCTCAAGGCTAGGGCGGCGCGATGACACTGCCATGAACCGGCAATGACCTCTAGGCCGAACTTTGAGCACATGAAGTAGCCGGAGCCCAAGCGTGGCGCGGGTTTCGGCTATTTTTGTGTGCAAATATGTAGCCATGTAAATTGATATTTTTGTACTTGAATTTCCTCGATTCGTGATCCATACATGAAGCCATGTACATCGAGGCCGTCCCCAACCGCGACTCACCCCCCGCGATCCTGTTGCGCGAGTCCTATCGCGAAGACGGCAAGGTGCGCAAGCGCACGCTGGCCAATCTGTCGAGCCTGAGTGCGGAGGTCATAGAGGGCTTGAAGGTGTTGCTGCGCGGGGGCGTGGCCGTGCCCGACGCGCAGGAGGTCTTCAGCATCGAGCGCAGCCTGCCCCACGGCCATGTGGCCGCCGTGCTGGCGGCCGCGCGCCAATGCGACGCGCCGGCCTGGTTTGCCAGCGCGCCCGAGGACCTGCGCGCACTGTTGCTGGCCATGCTCGTGGCGCGCGTGCTCACGCCCGGCTCCAAGCTCGCGACGCATCGCATGTTGCACGACGACACCGCCACCCACTCGCTGGGCCGCGTGCTGGGCGTGGGCCAGTGCAGCGCCGATGATCTGTACCGTGCGCTGGACTGGCTGCACGGCGCGCAGCCGGCGATCGAGCGACGACTGGCGCGCAAGCATCTGGCCGGCAGCACGTTGGTGCTGTACGACCTCACCTCGACCTGGCTGACGGGGCGTTGCTGCGAGCTGGCCGCGCGCGGCCACTCGCGCGACGGCAAGCGCGACGATCCACAGATCGTGTTCGGGCTGGTCTGCGCCGCCGATGGTTGCCCGATCGCCGTCGAAGTGTTCGCCGGCAACACGGGCGACCCGGCCACGGTGGCCGAGCAGGTGGCCAAGCTCAAGCAGCGCTTTGGCATCGAACGCATCACGTGGGTGGGCGATCGCGGGATGCTGACCTCGGCACGCATCGAGCAGGTGCTCAAGCCGCAGGGCATGGACTGGATCAGCAGTCTGCGCGCGCCGCAAATCGCGCAGCTGGCCGCCGAGCTCGGGCCCTTCCAGCCGTCGCTGTTCGATGAGCGCAATCTCATCGAAGTCAGCAGCGAGCACTTTCCCGGCGAGCGGCTCGTGGTGTGCCGCAACCCGCTTCTGGCGGCCGAGCGCTCACGCAAGCGCGCCGAGTTGCTGGCGGCCACCGAGGCCGATCTGGGCAAGATCACCGCGGCCACGCAGCGTGCGCGCCAGCCGCTGCGCGGCGAGCAGGCCATCGCGTTGCGCGTGGGGCGCCTCATCGACCGCTTCAACGTGGCCAAGCACTTCGAGCTCACGATCACCGAGACGACCTTCGCATTCCGGCGCAAGGCCGACTCGATCGCAGCCGAGACCGCGCTGGACGGGCTGTACGTGATCCGCACCAGCTTGAGCGCCAAGCAGCTTGATGCCACCTCGGCGGTGGCCGCCTACAAGAGCCTGGCCCAGGTGGAGCGCGCGTTCCGCTCGATGAAGACGGTGGACCTGCATGTGCGGCCGGTCTTCCACTACAACACCGAGCGTGTTCGCGCGCATGTCTTCCTGTGCATGCTTGCCTACTACGTCGAATGGCACCTGCGCGAGCGCCTGAAGCCCATGCTGTTCGACGACGAGTTCCTCGAGCAGGCCCAAGGCCAGCGGGCTTCTCCGGTCGCCAAGGCGGTGCGCTCCGAGCACGCCCGCGACAAGGACACATCGAAGCACGCCAGCGACGGATTGCCGCTGCACAGCCTGCGCACGCTGCTGCAGGACCTGGCCACGCTCGCCTACAACATCACCCACACGAGCCTGAATCCGAACGCCAAGATCGTCATCACCACGCGGCCCACGCCGCTGCAGGACAAGGCCTTCAAGCTGCTCGCCGTCAATCCCGCCTGTACCCAGTAAGCCCACCCAGCCTCGCTGAACAAACTCAGCAGGATCAAGGGGTTGCGCTCATTCGCAGCTCAAAGTTCGGTCTAGGCGACGCGGGCGTGACATGCCCGGCCGCCGCGCCTAGGCGACCCGGGTAAAATTCGGGGGTCGGCGCTGGTGCCCCCCAGTGCCGAAGTTCATTCCGGGGCCATGTAGAGGAACACCATGTACAAAAACCTCGCAGCCGCGCTCGCGGCCGCCTGTTTTTTCCTTCCCGCTATTTCCCAACCCGCACCGAAGGCCGATCCGCTGAAGATCGGCTTCGTCTACGTCACGCCGGTCACCGATGCCGGCTGGACGCGCCAGCATGACGAGGGCCGCAAGGCCGTCGAGGCCGCGCTGCCCGGCAAGGTGAAGACCACCTATGTCGAGAACGTGGCCGAAGGCGCCGATGCCGAGCGCGTGATCCGCGACCTCGCGCAGCAGGGCAACAAGCTCATCTTCACTCCGAGCTTCGGCTACATGGAGCCCACGCTGAAGGTGGCGCGCGACTTCCCCGACGTGAAGTTCGAGTCGATCACCGGCTACAAGACCGCGCCCAATGTCGCTGTCGCGAATGCGCGCTACTACGAGGGCCGCTACCTCGCGGGCGTGGCGGCCGGCCGCATGACCAAGACTCATGTTGCCGGCTACGTCGCGGGCTTCCCGATCCCCGAGGTGCTGCAGGGCATCAACGCCTTCACGCTGGGCATGCGCTCGGTCGATCCGAAGGCGCGAGTCCTGGTGGTGTGGCTCGACGAGTGGTTCGATCCGCCGAAGGAGCGTGAGGCAGCGATGACGCTGTTCAACCAGGATGTGGACGTCATTGCCTTCCACACCGGCTCCACCGCGGTGATGGCCGCGGCGCAGGAACGCGGCAAGCTCGCGATCGCCTACCACTCCGACATGCGCAAGGTCGCGCCCGATGCGCAGCTCGTCGCGGTCACGCACCAGTGGGGCGACTACTACACCCAGCGCGCGAAGGCCGTGCAGGGCGGCACCTGGAAGAGCGGCAGCCTCTGGGGCGGCGTCAAGGAGGGGATGATCCGCGTCGGCGACTTCGGTCCGAAGGTGCCCAGGCCGGTGCAGGACGAAGTGATGGCGCGCCAGAAGGACATCGCGAGCGGCAAGCTCAAGCCCTTCCAGGCGGTGGCGGCCGACGTGCGCGACAACGAGGGTCGCGTCGTCATCGCCAAGGGCCAGTCGCTCGCGGACGAGCAGATCCTCGACATGAACTGGCTGGTCGAGGGCGTGCAGGGCCGGGTGACACGCAAGACGCCGTGAGCTTGCCCCGGTCCCGCACGCGATGCAGCGTGGCCCAGGCCGGGAACCCCGCGGAACCGGCTTCGCCGGGCCGCTGGGGTTGCCCCCGGAGAGGGGGTGCAGAGCCACACGAAGTGGGCGAGGCTGGGGGTGAGCCTCAGTGCACGAAGCCGCTCTCGCGGTGGAAGTAGGCCCCCTCCGGATCCAGGTTCTTGACCTTCTTCGCGGGCTGGCCGGCGTACACCACGTATTCCTCGGTGTGCGCCTTGTTGAGCAGCGATCCGGCGCCGAGCACGGTGCGGTCGGGCAGCACTGCACCGCCGAGCACCGTCACGCGGGTGCCGAGCAGGCAGTACGAGCCGATGCGGATCGGCTTGCAGTCCTGCCGGTTCTGGTGAGTGTCGATGCCGTGCGTGATGAGCTGCGAGCGGTAGCCCGCCACGGTGGTGAAGGCACCGATCTCGATCCGGTCGGTGCAGTCGATGATGTGCTGCTTCGTGATGGAAGAATGCGCACCCAGGAAGAGCGTGGGATCGCGACTCGCGCGATGCCTGAAGTGCTCGCCGCGCCGCGGATGGCCGGTGATCCAGTTCGATCGCCCGATGTACGAGTGCGCGCCGCACTCCATCCGATCGAGGTGGATGGCAACGGTGAAGTGGTCGATGTGCGCGCCTTCGTGCATCACCAGTTCGCCCGGAAAGACGTAGGCCAGCCCGATGCGTGCGCCGTCCGCGATCTGGTAGCCCCAGAAGCGCCGCAGCAGCCAGCGCTTGATCTTCCAGGGCAGCACGACGACGCCGAGGGCCAGCAGCCGCCTCATGATGCGTGCGTCTCGCGCTCGCCGATGGCGCGCTCGTAGGCGGCCCTGTAGTTCCTGGCCATCTGCGCCGCGCTGTAGTGCGTGGCGTTCTCCAGGCCGAGGCGGCGCATCTCGGCCAGGCGCGGTTCGGCCGCTTCCAGCGCCTCGGCCATGGCGGCGGGATCGCGCGGATCCACGTACACCGCGCCCGCGCCGCCGATCTCGTTCATCGGTGCGAGATCGGAGGTGAAGACCGGGCAGCCGCAGGCCTGGGCCTCGATGATCGGCCAGCCGAAACCCTCCTGGAGCGAAGGGAAGAGCAGCGCCGTCGCGCTCGCATAGAGCGCGCGCAGCTCCTCGTGGGACACCTTCTGCACCGCCTTGACGCGGTCGGCCACGCCGTGCTTTTGCGCCAGTTCGGCCATTTCGGGCACCATTTCCGGGCCGACGAAAAGCAGGCGCTCCGCCATCGGCGGCTTGCCGGCCGCCGCGGCGCGCTCCTGCAGCGCGATGAAGGCTTCGAGGACGCGGCGGCGGTTCTTGCGGTCCATGTCCCAGCCCACATGGATCAGGTACTTGTCCTGCACCGAGAGCCCGAAGCGCGCGATCAGACGCTGCGCCTCGTCCGCTGCCACCGGCGCGAAGTTGTCGTTCAGGCCGTTCTGGACGACGGTGACATGGCGCTCGTCCGCAAGGCCCAGCGCGAGCAGTTCGCGCTGGGTCATGGCCGACACGCAGGCCACGACGTCGGCTTTTCCGAGTCCCTTGGAAATCAGGCGCTGGAACTGGCGGCCGGTCCAGCCGACATCCCAGCCTTCCACCATCCCGAGCGCAGCCTGCACCGCGATCACGTCATGGCAGGTGATGACGTTCGGCTTGTCCTTCACCCACGGGATGTACATGCTGTTGGAATGGTCCGCCACGTGCACCACGTCGGCCCAGCGCAGCTGCCGCTTGACCAGCGGGAGGAACAGCACGAACTTGTCGAGATAGCCCAGCCACTTCCACCAGCGCGAGCCGACCGGCACGCGCAGCATCCGCTTGGGCGGCGAGATGACCCTGAGATCGCAGCCGACGCGGGGCATCTCGCGTTCCAGCATGCGCCCGAAAGCGAGCATGCTGGTCTGGCCGTCGGGGACGTAGTTGGCGATCAGAAGTACTTTCATCTTGAATTGGCGCTCTTGATGGCGTCGCGTGAATTCATCGATCTACCTGGGGAAGAGGGTGGAGCCGTCGGGCAGG
Source organism: Variovorax sp. HW608 (assembly GCF_900090195.1). Classification (NCBI taxonomy): domain Bacteria; kingdom Pseudomonadati; phylum Pseudomonadota; class Betaproteobacteria; order Burkholderiales; family Comamonadaceae; genus Variovorax; species Variovorax sp. HW608. Next base: position 6,928,111 of record NZ_LT607803.1, on the reverse strand, counting down.
CACCGGAACCGCTGAAGCGTACCATCGGATTACAGTGGCGGCGTGTCGGCATATGCCCTGCATATAGCGGCCATATGCGCAAGCACATCGTGTACCCGCATTGCTGCCTTACCCTCCGAGCCCATGCAAGCGTACCGTGCCTCCCTGTTGCGATTCGATTCCGCCGGCCAGCCGGTCCATGACGAAGACGGCCTCGTCGTCGTCGGCCCCGATGCCAACGGGCGGCAGCGCGTGCAGGATGCGGGTACTTACGCCGCCGTTGCTGCACGCCATCCGCAGGTGCCCGTCACGCATTGGCCGGGCCGCATCATCGCGCCGGGCTTCGTGGACATGCATATCCACTATCCGCAGACCGACATCATCGGAGCGCCTGCCGACGGCCTTCTCCCCTGGCTCGAGAACTACACCTTCCCGGCGGAAACCCGCTTTGCCGACCCGGTCCATGCGGCCGAGGTGGCGGAGGTGTTTCTTGATGAGCTGATGCGCAACGGCGTCACGACCTCGCTGACCTTCGCGACCTCGCATCCGCAGTCGGTCGATGCCTTCTTCGAGGCCGCGCAGCGCCGCCGCCTGCGCATGATGACCGGCAAGGTGCTTCAGGATCGCCATTCGCCCGACGGTGTACGTGACAAAGCTGAACAGAGTCTGATCGACTCGGAGCAGCTCATCCGCAAGTGGCACAACGTCGACCGCCTCGGCTATGCGATCACGCCGCGCTTCGCGCCCACCAGCACCGATGCCCAGCTGCGCGGCGCCGGCGAGCTGGCGGCGAAGTACCCCGACACCTGGATCCACTCGCATGTGGCCGAGAACAGGGACGAGGTCCGCTGGGCCCGCGAGCTGTTCCCGCAGGCGCGTTCCTACCTCGACATCTACGCGGGTTTCGGCCTGATGCGCGAGCGCGCCGTCTACGCGCACTGCATCCACTTCGACGACGACGACCGCCGCCTGATGCGCGAGACCGGCAGCGCGGCGGCGGTGAGTCCGACCAGCAACCTTTTCCTCGGCAGCGGCTTCTTCGATTTCGAGGGCGCCGACCGCATCGGCTACCGCTACGGCCTCGCGAGCGACGTCGGCGGTGGTACCAGCTTCAGCCCCTTCACCACGATGATGGCGGCCTACTACGCCGGCCGCGAGGGCCAGACCAAGCCCGGCGTCAGCATCCCGCCCTCGCAGCTCTGGTGGCGCCATACGGCGGGCGCCGCGCGGGCGCTGGGGCTGGAGGGCGTCATCGGCAACCTGCAGCCCGGCTGCGAGGCCGACTTCGTGGTCATCGATCCGAAGGCCACGCCGCTGATCGCGCGCAAGACCGCACTGGCCGCGAACCTCGAGGAGCTGCTGTTCGCGCTGATCGTGCTGGGCGACGACCGGCTGATCGAGCGCACGGTGATTTCCCAAGCGCTCGCGGGCTGAGTCCGCTGGATGGACGTACAGGTTTCGGGGGAGCCCGGGCCCCTAGAATAGCGGCCCCGAAACAGGACCTGCCATGAGCATCAAGAGCGACAAGTGGATCCGGCGCATGGCCGAGAAGAACGGAATGATCGAGCCCTTCGAGCCCGGCCAGATCCGCGAGCAGGACGGCCACCGGATCATCAGCTACGGCACCTCCAGCTACGGCTACGACATCCGGTGCGCACCCGAATTCAAGGTGTTCACCAACATCCACAGCACGGTGGTCGACCCGAAGGACTTCGACGAGAAGAGCTTCGTCGACTTCCACGGCGACAGTTGCATCATCCCGCCCAACAGCTTCGCGCTCGCGCGCACGGTCGAGTACTTCCGCATCCCGCGCAACGTGCTGACCATCTGCCTGGGCAAGAGCACCTATGCGCGCTGCGGCATCATCGTCAACGTCACGCCCTTCGAGCCCGAGTGGGAAGGCTACGTGACCCTCGAATTCAGCAACACCACGCCGCTGCCCGCCAAGATCTATGCGGGCGAGGGCTGTGCGCAGGTGCTTTTCTTCGAGAGCGACGAGGTCTGCGAAACCAGCTACAAGGACCGCGGCGGCAAGTACCAGGGCCAGCGCGGCGTAACCCTTCCCAAGGCCTGAGCACTCGGGTGGCGGCGTTCGGCAGCGCGTACCATGCTGCCAGCGCCGCGGGAACGACGGCAAGGAGCGAGTCATGAGATGGGAAGGCAACGAGCAGTCCGATAACGTCGAGGACCGGCGTGACGATGGCGGTGGTGGGGGTGGCGGCGGATTCGGCTTTCCCGTTGGCGGGCGCGGCATCGGCATCGGCACGGTGGCGGTCGCCCTGATCGCCGGCTGGATCTTCGGCATCAACCCGTTGACGGTGCTCGGCCTGCTCAGCGGTGGCGGCGGGCCCGCGCCGCAGGTGCAGCAGGCGCCGGCGCACAAGCCGCCGTCGGACGACCGCGAAGCGGCCTTCGTCTCCACGGTGCTGAAGAACACCGAGGTGGTCTGGAGCGACATCTTCCGCCAGCAGGGCGGCACCTACACGCCGCCCAAGCTGGTGCTGTTCCGCGGCGCGACGCCGACCGCCTGCGGCACCGGCGAGTCCGCGATGGGCCCGTTCTACTGCCCGGGCGACAAGAAGGTCTACATCGACCTCGGCTTCTACGAGACCCTGCGCAACCAGCTCGGCGCACCGGGCGTGTTCGCCCAGGCCTACGTGATCGCGCACGAGATCGGCCACCACGTGCAGGACGAGCTCGGCGTCACCGCCAAGGTCGACCAGATGCGCGGCCGCCTGAGCCAGACGCAGAACAACGCGGTCAGCGTCCGCGTCGAGCTGCAGGCCGATTGCCTCGCCGGCGTCTGGGCGCACCATTCGCAGCAGTCCAAGCAGTGGCTGGACCCGGGCGACATCGAATCCGCGATGAATGCCGCGCAGAAGATCGGTGACGACGCGCTGCAGCGCTCCGCCGGCCGCGCCGTGGTGCCGGACAGCTTCACGCACGGCACCAGCGCCCAGCGCCAGCGCTGGTTCTCCGCCGGCTTCAAGAGCGGCGAGCTGCGCGACTGCGATACCTTCGCATCGAGGAGTCTCTGAGCGAGCCGGGGGTTGGCGAAGCGACACAAAGTGCGCGGAAACTGGGGGTAACCCGTAAATGCGACAATAGCGGGCTTCATGACCAGTTCCTTCTCCAATCTCTCCCTGGCCGAACCCCTGGCGCGCGCTGTAGCCGAAATGGGCTACGAGACGATGACGCCCATCCAGGCGCAGGCCATTCCGGTGGTGTTGTCGGGCCAGGACGTCATGGGTGCCGCCCAGACCGGCACCGGCAAGACAGCCGCTTTCTCGCTGCCGCTGCTGCAGCGGATGCTCAAGCACGAGAACAGCTCGACCTCCCCGGCGCGCCATCCGGTGCGTGCCCTGGTCCTCTTGCCCACGCGCGAACTCGCCGACCAGGTCGCGCAGCAGATCAAGCTCTATTCCAAGTACACGAGCCTGCGCAGCACGGTCGTGTTCGGCGGCATCGACATGAAGCCGCAGACCCTCGAGCTCAAGAAGGGCGTCGAGGTGCTGGTGGCCACGCCGGGCCGGCTGCTCGACCACATCGAGGCCAAGAACGCGGTGCTCAACCAGGTCGAGTACGTGGTGCTCGACGAGGCCGACCGCATGCTCGACATCGGCTTCTTGCCCGACCTGCAGCGCATCCTTTCGTACCTGCCCAAGCAGCGCACCACGCTGCTGTTCTCGGCCACCTTCTCGCCCGAGATCAAGCGGCTGGCCGGCAGCTACCTGCAGAACCCGGTCACGATCGAAGTGGCGCGGCCCAACGAGACCGCCTCCACCGTCGAGCAGCACTTCTACAGTGTGGCCGATGACGACAAGCGCCGCGCGCTCAAGCAGATCGTGCGCCAGCGCGGCATCACGCAGGCCTTCGTGTTCGTCAACAGCAAGCTCGGCTGCGCGCGCCTTGCGCGTTCGCTCGAGCGCGAGGGCCTGAAGACCACCGCGCTGCACGGCGACAAGAGCCAGGACGAGCGCCTGAAGTCGCTCGCCGCGTTCAAGGCCGGCGAGGTGGATCTGCTGGTCGCGACCGACGTGGCCGCGCGCGGCCTCGACATCAAGGACGTGCCGGCGGTCTTCAATTTCGACATCCCGTTCAACGCCGAAGACTACGTGCACCGCATCGGCCGCACCGGCCGCGCCGGCGCATCCGGCCTCGCGGTGAGTTTCGCGAGCGGCGGCAACGACGTCCGGCTGGTGGCCGACATCGAAAAGCTCATCAAGAAGAAGATCGAGCTGGAGCCCGTCGAATTCGACGACGAGCGCCCGCGCGGCCGCATCAACGACGGCCGCCGCCACTGGCGCGATGAGGGCGAGGCCGGCGACGCGCGCGACGTGCTCGACACGCTGGACCGCCCGCGCGATCGTTCCGATTCGCGTCCGACCCGCAACGGCCGTCCGCATCGCGCACCGGCCGCCCCGCGCGATCCCTTCTTCGAGAAGCCCTACGAGGCGCCGGAGCGCGAAGCCGCCCCGGCGTGGGAAGCCACCGCCAAGGCGACGCCTGCTCGCGGCATCTCCAGCAACATCAAGACCAAGCGCAAGGTCGCTGCGCTCTTCAAGTCATCCCAGTAGCCTTCAGCCCGGCTCTAGGGCTTGCGGGCACTTCACCTGGATCAGCTCGCGCTCCTGCGGCGTGGCGCCGATCCGCACGGCGCTCAGGCAGCCGCCCCAGACGCAGCCGGTGTCGGTCGAGATCAGGTCCGGTCTGGACACCCATCCGAGCGTTGACCAGTGGCCGAAAGCTACCGTCGCGGTCCTCGTCTTGCGGCCCGGCACGTCGAACCACGGCATGAAGCCCTCGGGCGCTCCGGCCTCCGCATCCTTCGACTCGAACTCCATCACACCCTCGGCGGTGCAGTAGCGCATGCGCGTCAGCGCGTTGACGATCACGCGCAGGCGCTCGGTGCCGGTCAGCGAATCGCTCCATCCGGCAGGTTCGTTGCCGTACATGGTGCGAAAGAACTCCGCGACGTCCGGCCCGCGCAGGGCCGATTCGAGCTCGGCCGCAAGGCGCATCGTGTCGTCGACCGTCCATTGCGGCAGCACGCCCGCGTGCACTGTCAGCAGCGTGCCGCCGCCGATGTCATGGCGCAGCGCCACGTGCTGGTGACGCAGCCAGTCGAGCATCGCTTCGCGGTCCGGCGCCTCCAGCACGGCGGCGAGCGTGTCCTTGCGCCCGGCCTTGCGGGCGCCGTGCGCGACGCCCAGAAGATGCAGGTCGTGATTGCCGAGCAGGCTTTGCGCCGCATTGCCGTAGCCTTGCATGCGCCGCAGGACCCTGGCCGATGCGGGTCCGCGATTGACCAGGTCGCCGAGCACGACCAGCCTGTCGCGGCTGGGCGAGAAGGCGATCGTGTCCAGCAGGCGCTGCAGGGGTTCGTCGCAGCCCTGCAGATCACCGATCAAGTAAAGTGCCATGATCCCCATTCTCTCCTGCGTTCATGGACGTTTTCCTCCTGGCCGCGCTAACCACGCTCAACGCGTTGTTCGCAATGTCCGAAATGGCCCTCGCCACCAGCCGCCGCGCGCGCCTTGCCGCGCTGGCCGAGACGGGGGACGCGGGCGCTGCCGCGGCGCTCAAGCTCATGGGAGACCCGACGCAGTTCCTTTCCACGGTGCAGATCGGCATCACCTCGATCGGCATGCTGAGCGGCATTGTCGGCGAGGCTGCCTTCGCCGAGCCTCTCGGCGCCTGGATGGAGGAGTTGGGCCTGGGCCGGGGCACCGCCAGCATCGCCTCGACTGCGGTCGTGGTGAGCTGCATCACCTTCTTCACGATCCTCTTCGGCGAGCTGGTGCCCAAGCGCATCGGCCAGCTCTACCCCGAGCCGGTGGCCCGCTACGTGGCGCGGCCGATGCGTTGGCTCGCTTCCATCGCCAAGCCCTTCGTGCTGCTGCTGTCGAGCGCGACCGCGGCCATGCTCAAGGTGCTGCGCATCGATTCGAACGCTGCCCGCGTGGTGACCGAAGAGGAAATCTCCGCCAGCCTGGAGGAGGGCGTCGATGCCGGCGTGATCGAGATGCACGAGCACCAGATGGTGCGCAACGTGTTCCACCTCGACGACCGCCGGCTGACTTCGCTGATGGTGCCGCGCGCCGACATCGAATGGCTCGACGCCTCGTTGACCATTGCCCAGAGCCTCGGGAAGGTATCGGAAGCGGGCGCACGCAACCAGGTCCACTCGTGGTACCCGGTGTGCCGCAATTCGCTCGACGACGTGGTGGGCGTGACCAGCGTGGCGCATCTTCTCAAGCTCGGCCCGGAGCATCAGGGCACGGTGGGAGAAGCGGTGCAGGCGGCGATGTTCGTGCCCGAGACACTGACCGGCATGGAAATGCTCGAGCAGTTCCGCTCGCGTGCCGGCCGGCTGGTCTTCGTGGTCGACGAATACGGCGTGGTACAGGGGCTGATGACGCCGCGCGACCTGCTCGAAGCCATCACCGGCGAGTTGCAGGCGCCGACCCACGCCGAGGCCTGGGCGCGGCAGCGCGCCGACGGCATCTGGGAGCTCGATGGCCTGATGCCGGTTTCGGAGCTGCGCGCGCGGCTCGGCATCCGGGAACTGCCGGACGAGGACCGCGGCCGCTACAACACCGTCGCGGGCCTGCTGATGTTCGTCTCGGGCCAGCTGCCCGAGGTCGGCGAGCGCATCGATTGCGTCGGCTGGTGCTTCGAGGTGGCTGCGCTCGACGGCAGGCGGATCGACCGCGTGCTGGCGTATGCCGATGCGCGCTCGCCCGAAGCGGCGCCCTGAGCGAAGAACCGACCCGGCTCCTATACTGGCCGGCCCCCTTCCGGAGACCTGCCATGACCGTGCCGAGCAAGACCCTGCAAATCCGTTCCCTGGTCCGCAGCAGCGGCGAGCTGGAACTCTCGCTTCAGGAGGACGCCGTCCCGCAGCCCGGCGCGAACGAAGTCGTCGTGCGGGTCGAGGCCTCGCCGATGAACCCGTCCGACCTGGGCCTGCTGTTCGGCGCGGCGGACCTGGGCACCGCGAAGGCCTCGGGCACGCCCGAGCGGCCCATCGTGACCGCAAGCATTCCCGAAGCGGCCATGAAGAGCATGGGCGGCCGCGCGGACCAATCCATGCCGGTCGGCAACGAAGGCGCGGGCATCGTCGTGGCAGCCGGTGCCTCGCCGCAGGCGCAGGCCCTGCTGGGCAAGGCCGTGGCGATGATCGGCGGCGCGATGTACACGCAATACCGCTGCATCGACGTCGCCCAATGCATGGCGCTGCCGGACGGCGCGACGTCGGCCGAAGGCGCCTCATCCTTCGTCAATCCGCTCACCGCGCTCGGCATGGTCGAGACGATGCGGCGCGAAGGCCACAAGGCGCTGGTGCACACCGCGGCGGCCTCGAACCTCGGGCAGATGCTCAACCGGATCTGCATCAAGGACGGCATCCCGCTCGTCAACATCGTGCGCAAGAAGGAGCAGGAAGACATCCTGCGCGCCATCGGCGCCAAGTACGTGTGCAACGCCGCCTCGCCGACCTTCATGCAGGACCTGACCGACGCGCTGGTCGCGACCGGCGCGACGCTGGCCTTCGATGCGACCGGCGGCGGCAAGCTGGCCGGGCAGATCCTCAACTGCATGGAAGCCGCGCTCTTGCGCACCGCGACCGAATACAGCCGCTACGGCACCACCACGCACAAGCAGGTCTACATCTACGGCGGGCTCGATCGCGGTCCGACTGAGTTCACGCGCGGCTTCGGCATGAGCTGGGGGATGGGGGGCTGGCTGCTGTTTCCGTTCCTGATGAAGATCGGCCCGGAAGGTGCCGAGAAGCTCAAGGCGCGCGTGGCCGCCGAGCTGAAGACGACCTTCGCGAGCCGCTACACGAAGGAAGTGTCCTTGACCCAGGCGCTTTCGCTGGGCGAGATCGCGGTCTATTCGAAGCAGGCGACCGGCGAGAAGTACCTGCTCAATCCCAGCAAGTAGTTCGGCAGGCTCATCAGCCCATCGCGAGGCGCGTGCGGCCGCCGGAGGTGGTCTTGCGGTTGCCGTCCGGTCCGTAGAAGAGCTGCACGCTCGATTGCAGGAACTGCAGTGCCTTGTGCGTGAAGTCCAGGTGCGTATGGACGATGGACCCGTTGCGCAGGTTGTGGGCGCGGGCCTTCTCGGCCAGCCCCTGCAGGGCCTGCCAGGCCTGGCGGGTCGCTTCGCCGCCGGCCGCGGCCGCGGCGTCGGCGCCGGCGGCGCCGGGTTCGAAGCCGAGCGCCGATTGCGCGGTTTCGCGCTGGCGGTCGATCTCGGCGATGCGGTCGAGCAGCTGTACCTTCTGTTCGGTGATCTGTTCCAGATCAGCGAAGCGGCGCTCGGTCATGGCGCTCTCTTCCTGCGCGAGTAGCACCAGGAATTCCTCGATGCAGGTTTTCTCCGCATGAAGGTACAGCAGCATCGTGTTCATGAGTTCTTTCCGGAATCGAGCAGGTCGCGCACGCTGTCCATCAGGCCGTCGGCGATGCGTTCGGGGTTGACCTGGTAGCGCCCGGCGCGGATGTCCTCCCGGATCGCCGCGACGCGGGCGGCGTCGAAATCACCGCCGGTGGCGCTCGGCAGCGTGTGGACCTGCGCCGACACCTGCGTGGCGTCCTTCGACGCCCCGGCGGCTGCGGCGGCGGTCGCGGAGGCGGAACCCGGCTTCGCGGGGCGGATGAGAGGCGTCGCCGGAGACGCTGGTTGATCGATTTTCAAGATGGTTCCTCAAAGGGGGCTCGCCCCTATATCGGCGAAACGCAGCGGAACTTTAGGGCCAGAAGGCCGGATTGGCGATCCATGGAGACCACTACGCGTCCTTACGTATGCCGCTACTGCGCGAGCCGGATCTGGCCCTCTTCGTCGGCAATGCCGCTCACCAGGCGGCCGTCGCGCGTCTTGGCCTGCACGGCGGCGCCGACTTCGGCGCGCGTCATGGCCCTGCCCTCGGTGCTGACGGTGAAGCCCGCGCCCTGCGCGACCACCTGCACCGTCTGCCCCTGCTGGATCACGATCATGCTGCGCATGTGTTCCTTGCGCAGCGGCGCGCCGGCCGCGATGCGCTGGGCACTGGTCACGCCGCGCAAGGCGGTCGCCTCGGTGACCACGTTGCGCGGCAGCGCAGTGAGATCGCCGGTGCGCTCGACGACGTCGCCGGCGCCGAGCGTCATGCCGGGCTCGATCGCGCGCGCCGCGACGTAGTAGCGGCCTTCCACCGCCACGTTGGCCGAAACGAAGCGGGTCCACGGCTTCTCGCCACGGCAGCGCAGGCCGATGGACACTCGCCCCCACGGCGCCGTGCCGGTCGGCATGAAGGCCTCGAAGTCGCTGCACGGCGGAAGCGCACCGGTGGTGGGCATGAACGTCACCCTGGCCTTGCCCGGCAGGCCTGCGGTCTGCACCTGCAGCAAGCGTTGGACGGCCTCGCGCGCCTCCTCTGGCAACTCGGAAGCCGCGAACGAAGCCATGCCGACGCCCGCCATGCATGCCGGCAGAACGATGCGAAGGAGACGACTGAAGGTCTTGCGTTGTTCCATGGGAGTCGATGTGTTGCCGGGAAATTCTAGGAAGACGCCCCCGAAAGTGAAGTGGCGAAGTGCTGGCTAAAACCCCCTTTGTTCGAGCCATTGCAAAAGCGTCCCGTGCATAGACTCGCTTTCCATCTGTCGCCATGCCCAGTGCGGACGCGATGCCACAAAGGATGGAAAGAAGATGATCGACAAGCTGGATGCAGCGCTTCGCTTCAACCGCGAAGCCCTCAATCTGCGGGCCGAGCGCCAGGAAGTGCTGGCGGCCAACATCGCCCACGCCGACACGCCCAACTACAAGGCGCGCGACTTCGATTTCAGCAGCAGGCTCTCGCAGGCCGTCGAGCAGGGCCGCCAGGCGCAGTCGTTCGCGATGACCACCACCTCGTCGCGCCACCTCGCGGGCGAAACCCAGTCGATGCCCGACCAGGACCTGCTCTACCGCGTGCCCACGCAGTCGAGCATCGACGGCAACACCGTCGACATGGATGTCGAGCGCATCAACTTCGCCGACAACGCGCTGCGCTACGAGTCGAACCTCACCGTCCTGAGCGCGAAGATCAAGACCATGCTGGCCGCAGTCCAGAGTTAAGGCGCGAGGAGCCGTCCGATGCCAGTCCCGAGTGCCTCCATGAACATCTTCAGCGTGGCGGGCTCCGCCATGACCGCGCAGTCGCAGCGCATGAACGTGACCGCCAGCAACCTCGCCAACGCCGAGAGCGTCGCGGGCCCGGACGGCCAGCCGTACCGCGCCAAGCAGGTCGTCTTCGAGGTCGCGCCTTCGGGCCGAGAGGACATCGGCGGCGTGCAGGTCTCGAGCGTGGTCGAGGACCCCTCGCCCGCCAAGATGGTCTACGACCCCAGGAACCCGCACGCCAACGCCGACGGCTATGTCGCGATGCCGAACGTCAACGTGGTCGAGGAGATGACCAACATGATCTCCGCCTCGCGCAGCTACCAGGCCAACGTCGAGGTGCTCAACACCGCCAAGACGCTGATGGTCAAGACGCTGACCATCGGCCAGTAATCCAACCGCGAAGAAAGAAGAAAGCCATGGCCATCGCCGACACCTCATCCATCAGCGGCGTCAACGCCGCCAGCGCCGCGGCCAGCACCGCGAGCGTTTCGAGCGACGACAACGAGCAGCGCTTCCTCAAGCTGCTGGTCGCGCAGCTCAACAACCAGGATCCGCTCAATCCGATGCAGAACTCGGAAATGACCTCGCAGCTCGCGCAGATGAGCACCGTGAGCGGCATCGAGAAGCTCAACAGCACGCTCTCGGGCCTGGTGAGCCAGACCGGCTCGAACCAGGTGCTGCAGGCCGCTTCGCTGATCGGCACCCGCGTGCTCTCGCCGGGCAACACCATCACCACCACCGCGTCCGCAGACGGCGCGGACCCGACCCCGCAGGCCTTCGGGGTGGAGCTTCCGGGCACGGCCTCCGACGTGCAGATCAAGATCGTCGACGCCAGCGGCAAGACCGTCCGCACCATCGACGCGGGCTCGATGAGCTCGGGCGTCAATGCGGTCACCTGGGACGGCAAGGACGACCAAGGCAACGCGGTGCCGGCAGGCAGCTACACCTTCAGCGTCGCCGCGACCAACGGCAGCAGCGCGGTGAGCTCGACCGCGCTCACGTTCGCGCAGGTCGCCGCCGTCAAGCAGGGCACCAGCGGCGTCACGCTCGAACTCGCGAGCGGCCAGAGCATCGGCCTGTCCGATGTGCGCATGTATCTCTGAGATCCAACCCAACGCATTGAACGAAGGAATCCATCATGAGCTTTTCCCAGGGCATCAGCGGGCTTGGCGCCGCGGCCGCGAATCTCGACGTCATCGGCAACAACATCGCCAACTCGGCCACCGTGGGCTTCAAGTCCTCCACCGCCACCTTCCAGGACATCTATGCCGGTTCGCGCGTCGGTCTCGGCGTCTCGATGTCGGGCGTGGTGCAGAACTTCACGCAGGGCGTGACGCAGACCAGCAGCCGCCCGCTCGACGTGGCGATCCTGAACGGTGACGGCTTCTTCCGCCTCGCCAGCACGAGCGGCGAAGTCGTGTACTCGCGCAACGGCCAGTTCACCAAGGACAAGGACGGCTACATCGTCAACGCCTCCGGCCTGCGCCTGACCGGCTACGGCGTCAACGCCAGCGGCGGCATCAGCGGCGGCACGCCCACGGCGATCCAGATCCCGACCGCGCCGATGGCGCCGAACGCGACCACCAGCGTGCAGGCGGAGTTCAACGTCGATTCGCGCAGCACCGTGCCGACGAAGACGCCGTTCGATCCGACCGACTCCGCCACCTACAACTATTCCAACGCGATCGGCCCGGTGTACGACTCGCTCGGCAACCCGCACGACCTGTCGGTGTACTTCGTGAAGACCGGCGCCAACAGCTGGGACACCTACGGCACGATCGACGGCACGACGCTCAACGGCGGCGCGGCGCTCGGCAGCCTGAGCTTCGACACCAACGGCAACCTCACCGCACCGGCGGGCGGAACGATCACGCTGCCGACCATCAACTACGGCAACGGCTCGGCCGCGTCGAACATCACGGTCGACCTGAGCGGCACCACGCAGGTCGGCGCAGCCAACGGCATGAGCAAGCTCGCGCAGGACGGCTACACCTCCGGCCAGCTCACCTCGTTCGCGATCAATTCCGACGGCACCATCACCGGCAAGTTCTCCAACGAGCAGACCAAGCTGTTGGGCCAGGTCGTGCTCTCGTCGTTCGCCAACCCCAACGGCCTCGAGCCGAAGGGCGACAACGTGTACGCGGAGACCGCGGCCTCCGGCGCCGCGCTCACCGGCACGCCGGCCGAAGGCAGCAAGCTCGGCTCGCTCCAATCGGGCGCGCTCGAATCGTCCAACGTCGACCTGACTTCGGAACTCGTCAACCTCATCGTCGCGCAGCGCAACTATCAGGCCAACGCGCAGACCGTGAAGACGCAGGACCAGGTCACGCAGACGCTGATGAACATGCGCTGAAGCGACGAGCCAGGAGCCATCAGTGGATCGAATGCTGTATGTCGCCTTGAGCGGCGCCAAGCAGGCCATGGAGCAGCAGACCTCGGTCGCCAACAACATGGCGAACGTGTCGACGCCGGGCTTCCGTGCGCAGATCAACGCCTTCCGGGCGGTGCCCGTGGTCGGCGAGGAATCGCCCACGCGTGCCTTCGTGGCCGCGACCACGCCGGGCGCCGACTTCCGGCAAGGCCCGGTGACCGACACCGGCCGCGAGCTCGATGTCGCGGTGCGCGGCGACGGCTGGCTGGTGGTCCAGACGCCGACCGGCGAGGCCTACAGCCGCGTGGGCAACCTCCAGGTGGCATCCGACGGCCAGGTCACGACCATGGGCGGACGCCCCGTGGTCGGCGACGGCGGCGGGCTGGTGATCCCGCCGGGTTCCTCCGTGACCATCGCGGCCGACGGCAGCATCACCGCGCGCGCGCCCGGCGATCCGTTGACGGGCCTGAACGTGGTCGGCCGCATGAAGCTCGTGAACCCACCGACCACCGACTTGGTGCGCGGCGAGGACGGCCTGTTCCGCATGCGCCAGGGCCTGCCGCCCGCCGAGGCCGATCCCGCGGTGACCGTCACGGCTGGCGCGATCGAGGGCAGCAACGTCAATCCCGTCGAAGCCATGGTGGCCATGATCGCCAACGGACGCAGCTTCGAGATGCAGATGAAGTCCATCCAGTCCGCCGACACCAACGCGCAGTCGGCCAACAAGCTGCTCGCCTACGGCTGATTGGCCATCCGCAGCAACCCCGCAGCAAACCCGCAGGAGCCCTCTCCATGATCCGTTCACTCTACGTGGCCAAGACCGGCCTCGAAGCCCAGCAGACGCAGCTCGACGTCGTCTCCAACAACCTCGCCAACGTGTCCACCACCGGCTTCAAGAAGAGCCGCGCGGTATTCGAGGATCTGCTCTACCAGAACATCCGCCAGGTCGGCGGCCAGACGTCGGACCAGACCCGCCTGCCCTCGGGCCTGCAGGTCGGCACCGGCGTGCGCGTGGTCGCCACCGAGCGCATGCACTCGCAGGGCAACATGACCAAGACCGACAACCCGAAGGACGTCGCCATCAACGGCTCGGGCTTCTTCCAGGTCACGATGCCCGACGGCACGATGGCCTACACGCGCGACGGCTCGTTTCAGACCAACTCCGACGGCCAGCTCGTGACCGCGAGCGGCTACACGATCGAGCCCGCGATCACGATCCCGCAGAACGCCACCAGCCTCACCATCGGCCGCGACGGCATCGTGTCGGTCACGCAGGCCGGCAGCCAGGCGACGGTGCAGGTCGGCCAGCTCCAGATCGCGACCTTCCTGAACCCGACCGGCCTGCAGAGCATGGGCGAGAACCTCTACACCGAGACCGATTCGTCGGGGGCGCCCAATGTGGTGAACCCCGGCGTGGATGGCGCGGGCATCCTGACGCAGGGCTACACCGAGGCGTCCAACGTCAACGTGGTGGAAGAGCTGGTCAACATGATCGCGACGCAGCGCGCGTACGAGATCAACAGCAAGGCGATCCAGACCTCCGACCAGATGCTGGCCCGTCTCGCCCAGCTGTGACCATGAGCTCCCTCACGCTGCGCGCAATCGGTGTCGCTTCGCCATGGCGCATGGCGGCGGCGGGCATGGCACTCATTCTCTTCGCAGGCTGCGCGCAGATCCCGCGCGATCCGCTGGTGCATCAGCCGATGACCGCGCGCGCCGACGAGATGGCCGGGCTGCCGAACCGCTCGCGTTCGGGCGCGATCTTCCAGGACAACGGGCGCGGCATCGCGCTGTTCGAAGATCGGCGGCCGCGCAGCGTCGGGGACATCCTGACCATCGTCATCAGCGAAAAGCTCAACGCGAGCAAGAACTCGGGCGCCAACACGAGCCGCAACGGAAGCATGACCGCGGCCTTCAATCCGATCCCGAAGGTGCTCGGCGGCCTCTTGGACAACCAGGACGCGAAGCTGTCTGGCACCAATGCGCTCACGGCAAAGGGCGGTGCCAATGCCACGAACACCTTCAACAGCGTGATCACGGTCACCGTGACCGACGTGCTGCCCAACGGCAACCTGCTCGTGAGCGGCGAGAAGCAGATGGGCATCAACCAGGGCACGGAATTCATCCGCTTCTCCGGCGTGGTGAACCCCCGCACCGTCACCGGCGTCAACACCGTGCTCTCGACCCAGGTGGCCGATGCACGCATCGAATACACGGCCAAGGGCTACATCGACGAAGCGCAGAACATGGGCTGGCTGCAGCGATTCTTCTTGAACGTAGCGCCTTTCTAGCTATGACACACCCCCAGTCTTCACGCACTTCGTGCCGCTTCGCCGCGATCGCCTTGGGCATTGCGTGCCTGTTTGCTTCCCCCGTCCACGCGGAGCGGCTCAAGGAGCTGGCGACGATCCAGGGGGTCCGGGACAACCCCTTGATCGGCTACGGCCTGATGGTGGGCCTGGACGGCACCGGCGATCAGACGATGCAGACGCCGTTCACCACGCAGAGCCTGAACAACATGCTGCAGCAGCTCGGGATCACGATTCCGCAGGGCGTGAACATGCAGCTCAAGAACGTGGCGGCGGTGATGGTCACGGCCACGCTGCCTTCGTTCGCACGGCCGGGGCAGGCGATCGACGTGACGGTGTCGTCGATGGGCAATGCCAAGAGCCTGCGCGGCGGCACGCTGCTGATGACGCCGCTCAAGGGCGCGGATGGCGCGGTGTACGCGATCGCGCAGGGAAACATGGTCGTGGGCGGCGCAGGCGCTTCCGCCAATGGCAGCAAGGTGCAGATCAACCAGCTCAGCTCGGGCCGGATTCCGGCCGGCGCGATCGTCGAGCGCACCGTGGAGTCCACGGTGGGCGGCGAAGGCGCGCTCACGGTCGAACTCACGCGCTCGGATTTCGGGACGGCGCAACGGGCCGTCGAGGCGATCAATCGCCAGTTCGGCTTCGGAACCGCCGATGCGGTGGACGCGCGCGTGATCCAGGTCCGTGCGCCGCAATCGCCGCAGGAGCGCGTCGGCTTCCTCGCGCGCCTCGAAAGCCTCGAAGTCACGCCGACGCAGGCCGTTGCGCGCGTGGTCATCAATGCGCGCACCGGGTCGGTGGTGATGAACCAGGCGGTGCGAGTGAGCGAATGCGCGGTGGCGCACGGCAGCCTGTCGGTGGTCATCAACACCGAGCCGGTGGTGAGCCAGCCCGAGCCGTTCTCGCGCGGCCGCACGGTCGAGTCGGCGGTGTCGCAGATCTCGGTGAACCAGGCCGGCGGCGCGCTGCAGATGGTGCGCGGCAGCGCTTCGCTGGCCGACGTGATCAAGGGCCTCAACGCGCTGGGCGCGAATCCGCAGGACCTGGTGTCCATCCTGCAGGCCATGAAGACGGCGGGTGCGCTGCGCGCCGAGCTCGAAATTATCTGAGCACCGACATGGCGATCACCGCAATGCCTGCTTCGAGCGTCGCCGATACGAGCCGCAGCGGCGCGCTGGACCAGCGCTTCGCGCTCGACGTGCAGGGCGTCGATGCGCTCAAGCGCACCACCCGCACCTCGCCGGAAGAAGGGCTGCGCCAGGCCTCGCGCCAGTTCGAGGCGATGTTCATGAACATGGTGCTCAAGAGCATGCGCGAGGCGACGCCGCAAAGCGGCCTCTTCGATAGCCAGAGCGAGAAGATCTACACCTCGATGCTCGACCAGCAGCTCTCGCAGAGCCTCTCGGGCCGCGGCCTCGGCCTCGCCGAGGCGATGCTGGTGCAGCTGCAGCGCCAGGCCGCCTCGGGCGGGGCGAACATGGATGCCCTGGCCGCGCCGATGTCGCTCCTGCCGCGCGGTGGAATTCCGCTGAAGCCGGACTCGGGCATTCCGCTCGGCTCCTCGCCCGTGCCGTCCACCCGCGTCGATCTGAGCCTCTACCAGGTGAACAACGACCGCGGCGGCAGCTCGGCCGCGACCGCCTCGCTGCAGGGCCATGTCGATGCCTTCGTCGAGCGCATGGGCGCATCGGCGCAGGCCGCGAGCGAGGCCAGCGGCGTGCCGGCGCCGCTCATCCTCGCGCAGGCCGCGCTCGAATCGGGCTGGGGCAAGCGCGAGATCCGCGCCGACGACGGCACGCCGAGCTTCAACCTCTTCGGCATCAAGGCCGACAAGAGCTGGCAGGGCCGCGTGGTCGAGACCACCACCACCGAATACGTCGACGGCGAGCCGCAGCGCGTGCGCGCCAGGTTCAGGGCCTACGACTCCTACGAGGAAGCCTTTACCGACTACGCGCGCTTCATGACCCGCAACCCGCGCTATGCGGGCGTCGTCACCGCCGGCGACCCGGCCGAAGCCGCGCACGGCCTGCAGCGCGCGGGCTACGCGACCGATCCGCAGTACGGACAGAAGCTCGTTCGGATCATGCAGAAATTCGGCTGATCTGCCGATAGCCAAGCAACCCCGTCTCACCGCCAACGCAAAGGAGCCCCATGGCAGAGTTCACGACCCTTCAGCCCCGCACGGGCGGTGCCGCTTCCCGGGCCCTCGCCGATGCGGGACGGCTGGAGGTGGTCACCTTCACCCTCGGCGACGAGGAATACGGCATCGACATCCAGAAGGTGCAGGAACTGCGCGGCTACGACGCGGTGACGCGCATCGCGAACGCACCCGAATTCATCAAGGGGGTGGTGAACCTGCGCGGGATCATCGTGCCGATCATCGACATGCGCATCCGCTTTGGCATCGGAGCGCCGAGCTACGACCAGTTCACGGTGGTGATCGTGCTGAACATCGGCGGGCGTGTGGTGGGCATGGTGGTGGACAGCGTGTCGGACGTGATCACGCTGACCCACGAGCAGATCAAGCCGGCGCCGGCGATGGGCTCGGTGCTGGACACCGACTACCTGATCGGGCTGGGCACGCTGGACGAGCGGATGCTGATCCTGGTGGACATCGACCGGCTGATGTCCAGCGAGGAGATGGGGCTGATCGAGAAGCTTGCCGCCTGAGGCGCGGTCATCGCGCAAGAAGCAGACAGGCTGACAAGCCGCACAAGCAGACCATCTGGAGGAGACAGGGATGAAGGACTGGAAGATCGGTGCACGCCTGGGCGGCGGATTCGCACTGGTGCTGGCGCTGGTGGCCGTGATCGCGGGCATCGGCGTGGTGCGGCTGCAGAAGGTCGGCGACGCCACGCGGGAGATGGCGCGGCAATCGCTCGAGAAGGAGCGCCTGGCGACGGACTGGCTGCTGGCCACGAGCACCAACAGCGTGCGGACTTTCGCCCTGCTCAAGAGCGAGGATGCTGAAGTGCAGGAGTTCCTGCAGAAGAACATCGGCAAGACCAGCGCCCTCATCAACGAGACGCAGAAGAAGCTCGAGGAACAACTGAGCACCCCCGAGGAGCTCGCGCTGAGCAAGGACATCAAGGCGAAGCGCTCCGGCTACGTGGAGCTGCGCAACACCATCCTCAAGCTCAAGGCGGACGGCAAGGCGGATGAAGCCCAGAAGCTGAGCCAGGAAAAGCTGCTGCCCACGCTCGACGCCTACGACGCGAGCATCCGCGCGATGGTCAAGCACCAGAAGGCGCAGATCGACCAGTCCGCGACCTCCATCGACGAGCTCTACCGCTCGGGCCGCAACCAACTCGTCCTGCTCGCCGCACTGGCGCTTGCCGTGGGCTCGGTGCTCGCGTGGCTCTTGACGCGCAGCATCGCCCTACCGATCGACGAGGCGCTGCGGATTGCCGAGACCGTGGCCTCCGGCGACCTCAGCCAGGACTTCGAAACCGAGCGCGGCGGCGACTTCGGCCGCCTGCTGCGCGGCATGGGCGAGATGGAGGACAAGCTGACCGACGTGGTGGGCCGCATCCGCAGCGCCACCGATTCGATCCTGGTCGCCTCGGGGCAGATCGCATCGGGCAACCAGGACCTGTCGTCGCGCACCGAGGAGCAGGCCAGTTCGCTGGAACAGACGGCGGCCTCGATGGAGGAGCTCACGAGCACGGTGAAACAGAACGCCGACAACGCGCGCCAGGCCAACCAGCTCGCCGTCTCGGCGTCCGAAGTGGCGGTGAAGGGCGGCAGGGTGGTGAACGAGGTGGTCGACACCATGGCTGCCATCAATGCCTCGTCGCGCAAGATCGTGGACATCATCGGCGTGATCGACGGCATCGCCTTCCAGACCAACATTCTCGCGCTCAACGCCGCGGTGGAAGCGGCACGCGCAGGCGAGCAGGGCAAGGGATTCGCGGTGGTCGCGGCCGAGGTGCGAAGCCTCGCGCAGCGCTCCGCGGCCGCGGCCAAGGAGATCAAGAGCCTTATCGATGACTCGGTGGGCAAGGTCGACATGGGCAGCGCGCTGGTGGGCGAGGCGGGCAAGACGATGGACGAGATCGTCGGCAGCGTGCGCCGCGTGACCGACATCATGGGCGAGATCACCGCGGCGAGCCAGGAGCAGACCTCGGGCATCGAGCAGATCAACCAGGCGATCACCCAGATGGACCAGGTCACGCAGCAGAACGCGGCGCTGGTCGAAGAGGCCGCCGCCGCGGCTGCATCGCTGCAGGAGCAGGCCGGCGGGCTCTCGCAGGTCGTCAGCGTCTTCAGGCTGACGCACGAAGCGTAATCGCCCCTTCAACTTTGCTCGCGTCCTGCCGATAAGAAGACGATTGCGCTGGTGGCCGACCGCCAGTCCCGACAGTTCGAACCATTGAAGGAATTGCGATGAGATTGAAGGATCTGAAGATCGGTAGGCGCCTGGCCATCGGCTTCGGCGCCATGCTGGTCCTGATGGCGCTGATTGCCGCCACCGGCATGCATCGGTTGTCCAACGTGGGCAGCGCGACCGAGCAAATGGTCGCCGGCCCGCTGGCCAAGGAGCGCATGGTGGCCGAGTGGGCCAAGAACCTCGCCGCGAGCATCGTGCGCACCTTCGCGATCGTGAAGGCGACCGACCCGGCCACCGAGGCCTACTTCAAGAAGGACCTCGCCGCGGCTCAGGCCATCATCAATCCGCTGCAGAAGAAGATCGAAGCGACCATGGTCACGCCGGAGGAGAAGAAGCTCTACGGCGAGGTGGCCGAGGCGCGCCGCAGCGTGCTCGAGATGCTGGGCGTGATGAACAAGCTCAAGGCCGACAACGACATCGAGGGCGCGAACAAGCTGGTCGAGGGGCCGTTCTCCGCAGGCCTTGCGAAGTACGAGAAGTCGGTGGGCGCGCTTGCCGACTACGAGCGTGCGCAGATCGACGGTATCGCTGCCGGCATCGAGGCGGACCATGTGGGTGGCCGCAATGTGCTGATCGCGCTGTCGCTCGCGGCGCTCGCGCTGGGTGCGTTCGCGGCGTGGCGTCTGACGGCGGGCATCGTCCGTCCGCTGGGGCAGGCGGTGTCGGTGGCGCAGACCGTGGCGGCCGGCAACCTGGGCAGCCGCATCGAGGTGCAGAGCCGCGACGAGACGGGCCAGTTGCTGCAGGCGCTCAAGGAGATGAACGAGAGCCTGGCGCGCGTGGTCGGCGAAGTGCGTACCGGCACGGACACGATCGCGACCGCGTCGAGCCAGATCGCGAGCGGCAACCAGGACCTGTCGTCGCGCACCGAGGAGCAGGCCAGTTCGCTCGAAGAGACCGCTGCCTCGATGGAAGAGCTCACCAGCACCGTGAAGCAGAACGCGGACAACGCGCGCCAGGCCAACCAGCTCGCGGTGTCGGCCTCGGAAGTGGCGGTGCGCGGCGGCGGCGTGGTGAACCAGGTCGTGGACACCATGGGCTCGATCAATGCCTCGTCGCGCAAGATCGTGGACATCATCGGCGTCATCGACGGCATCGCGTTCCAGACCAACATCCTGGCGCTGAACGCGGCGGTCGAAGCAGCGCGCGCGGGCGAACAAGGGCGCGGTTTCGCGGTGGTCGCTTCCGAAGTGCGCAACCTCGCGCAGCGCTCGGCAGCCGCGGCGAAGGAAATCAAGACGCTCATCGGCGACTCGGTGGGCAAGGTCGAGGAGGGCAGCAGGCAGGTCACCGAAGCCGGCCGCACCATGCAGGAGATCGTGGAAAGCGTGAAGCGCGTGACCGACATCATGGGCGAGATCACCGCGGCGAGCCAGGAACAGACCTCGGGCATCGAGCAGATCAACCAGGCGATCACGCAGATGGACCAGGTCACGCAGCAGAACGCCGCGCTGGTCGAGGAGGCCGCTGCCGCCGCCGCCTCGCTTCAGGAGCAGGCCGGCAGCCTCTCGGGCGCGGTGAGCGTGTTCCGCTTCGAAAGCCGCTGAGCCGACATGCGCGTCAATCTTCCCGTCACCCAGAGCGAATATCCGCTGCCGCAGGACGCGGTGCTGGTCTCGCGCACCGATCTCAAGGGACGGATCAGCTACGTCAATCCGACCTTCGTCGAGGTCAGCGGCTACGCGGTCGAAGAACTCATGGGCAAGGCGCACAACATCGTGCGCCACCCGGACATGCCGCCCGAGGCCTTTGCCGACATGTGGGACACGCTGGGCCGGGGCCTGCCATGGACCGGGCTCGTGAAGAACCGCCGCAAGAACGGCGACTTCTACTGGGTGCAGGCGAACGTCACGCCGATCCGCCGCAACAACGCGACGGTGGGCTACATGTCGGTGCGCAGCCGGGCTGAGCGCGCGGACGTGATCGCGGCCGAACAGGTCTATCGCAGGATCCGTGAAGGAAAGGCCGGGGACCTCCGGATCTGGCAGGGCGAAGCCGTCGCAGAGGGCTGGTCCGATCCGGTCGGCCGCCTGCGCCGCATCCCCGTGCGCCGCCGCGTCTTCGCGGTGACGGGCATCGCGGCCTTGCTCTCGCTCGGCTTGGGCGCCGCGGCTTGGGTCGAGGCTTCGGCGCTCGTCGCCAAGGCGGGCGCGCAGAGCTGGCTGCCCCACCTGATCGTGGTGGCCAGCGTCGGCGCGACGCTCGCGTGGGCCGGGCTCGGGCGGTTCCTGGGTCGCACGGTGTTCCGCTCGCTGGATCAGGCGCTGGACGTGGCGCGGGCCATCGCGGGCGGTGCGCTGCTCAAGTTCGAGATCCGTCCGGAGGACGAGACCCGGGACCTGCTGCGCGCGCTCAACCAGATGAGCGCCAACCTCTGCGCGATCGTCGCCGACGTCGGCGCCAACGTGTCGGGGGTGATGAGCACCTCCGGCCAGATCGCCTCCGGCAACCAGGATCTGTCCGCGCGCACCGAGCAGCAGGCGAGTTCGCTCGAAGAGACCGCCGCGTCGATGGAGCAGCTCACCAGCACCGTGAAGCAGAACGCCGACAACGCGTGCCAGGCCAACCAGCTCGCAGCGATGGCGTCGGACGTGGCCGTGAGGGGCGGCAGCGTGGTGTCGCAAGTGGTGGAGACCATGGCCGCCATCGATACCTCGTCGCGAAAGATCGCCGACATCATCGGCGTGATCGACGGCATCGCCTTCCAGACCAACATCCTCGCGCTCAACGCCGCAGTGGAGGCGGCGCGTGCCGGCGAGCAGGGCAAGGGCTTCGCGGTCGTCGCCGCCGAGGTGCGCGGGCTCGCGCAGCGATCGGCCACCGCGGCCAAGGAGATCAAGGGCCTGATCGACGACTCGGTCGGCAAGGTCGGCGCGGGCACCGCGCTGGTCGGCGAGGCCGGCAAGACCATGCAGAAAATCGTCGGCAGCGTGAAGCGCGTGACCGACATCATGGGCGAGATCACGACCGCGAGCCAGGAGCAGACCGCGGGCATCGAGCAGATCAACCAGGCCATCACCGAGATGGACCATGTCACCCAGCAGAACGTCGCGCTCGTGGAGCAGGCCTCGGCCGCTGCGCAGGCGCTGCAGGAGCAGGCCGGCGGCCTCGTCGACGCCGTCAGCGTGTTCAAGCTGGAGCGCAACTAGTTCAAGTGGAAGTCAAGGAAATGCAGATGAAGACTACAGAACCATCGAAGGCAGAAAAGCCGCTGGAATTCCTTTCGTTCACCCTCGGCGACGAGGAATACGGCATCGACATCCAGAAGGTGCAGGAGCTGCGCGGCTACGACGCGGTGACGCGCATCGCGAACGCACCCGAATTCATCAAGGGGGTGGTGAACCTGCGCGGGATCATCGTGCCGATCATCGACATGCGCATCCGCTTCGGGATCGGAGCGCCGAGCTACGACCAGTTCACGGTGGTGATCGTGCTGAACATCGGCGGGCGTGTGGTGGGCATGGTGGTGGACAGCGTGTCGGACGTGATCACGCTGACCCACGAGCAGATCAAGCCGGCGCCGGCGATGGGCTCGGTGCTGGACACCGACTACCTGATCGGGCTGGGCACGCTGGACGAGCGGATGCTGATCCTGGTGGACATCGACCGGCTGATGTCCAGCGAGGAGATGGGCCTGGTCGAAGCCGCGGCGGCCTGAGCCGGACGGCACCAACTTTCATCGCCTGATCATGAAATTCCTGTCCAACGTACGCATCGGCACCCGCCTGGCCATCGGCTTCGGCATCGTGCTGGCCCTGACGATCGTCTCGAGCGTGTTCGCGCTGGTCTCGGCCAGAAGCACCGCCGAGGCCACCCGGCAGATGATGGAAAGCCCCCTGGCCAAGGAGCGGCTCATTTCCGATTGGTACGTGCTGACCTACTCGGCCATCGCGCGGACCTCGATGATCGCGAAGACCACCGACGAGACCTTGCCGGTCACCTTCGCCGACGTGATCTCCGACAGCGTGAAAAGGGGCACCGAGATCAACTCGAAGGTCGAGGCGCTGCTGGTGACCGACGACGAGAAGTCGATGTTCAAGTCGATCATGGAGCGGCGCGCCAAGTACCAGGCGGCCAAGGAGGTGGTGAGCAAGGCCAAGGCGTCCGGCGACTCGGCGGAAACCGAGCGCGCGTTCAAGGAGCAGTTCCAGCCCGCCGCCAAGGCCTATGAGACCGGCGTGCTGGACCTGCTCTCGATGGAGCGCAAGGCCATCAACGACATGAGCCAGGCGATCGACGCCGCGAACGCTCGCGCGTTCACGCTGCGCGTGGCGTTCTTCGTGCTGACGATGGTGTTCGGCGGCGGCTTCGCGGTGCTGATCTCGCGCAGCATCGTCAAGCCGTTGGGCGAGGCGGTGAAGCTGGCCGAGACCGTGGCGGCCGGCGACCTGAGCTCGCGCATCGAGGTGCAATCGAAGGACGAGACCGGGCAGTTGATGCGCGCGCTCAAGGAGATGAACGAGAGCCTTGCGCGCGTGGTCGGCGAAGTGCGCACCGGCACGGACACGATCGCGACGGCGTCGACCCAGATCGCCTCGGGCAATCAGGACCTGTCGTCGCGCACCGAGGAACAGGCGAGTTCTCTGGAAGAGACCGCCGCCTCGATGGAAGAACTCACCAGCACCGTCAAGCAGAACGCGGACAACGCGCGGCAGGCGAACCAGCTCGCGGTGTCGGCGTCGGAAGTGGCGGTGCGCGGCGGCAGCGTCGTTTCGCAGGTGGTTGACACGATGGGCTCGATCAACGCCTCGTCGCGCAAGATCGTGGACATCATCGGCGTCATCGACGGCATCGCCTTCCAGACCAACATCCTGGCACTGAATGCTGCGGTGGAGGCGGCGCGCGCGGGCGAGCAGGGCAAGGGCTTCGCGGTGGTCGCGGCCGAAGTGCGCAACCTCGCGCAGCGTTCGGCAGCCGCAGCGAAGGAGATCAAGGGCCTGATCGACGACTCGGTGGGCAAGGTGGAGGAGGGCAGCAGGCAGGTCGCCGAAGCGGGCCGCACGATGGACGAGATCGTGGGCAGCGTGAAGCGCGTGACCGACATCATGGGTGAGATCACCGCGGCGAGCCAGGAGCAGACCTCGGGCATCGAACAGGTCAACCAGGCCATCGCCCAGATGGACCAGGTCACGCAGCAGAACGCGGCGCTGGTCGAGGAGGCCGCCGCCGCAGCGGGCTCGCTGCAGGACCAGGCGACCAGCCTCGTTCAGGCCGTCAGCGTGTTCCGTCTGGACGCGCATGCGCAAGTCAAGGCAGCGCCCGCGGCGAAGCGCGCGCCGCCCGCCGCACCGAAGGGCCGCGCCAGGCCGGCGCCCGCCGTGCGCGGCAAGGCAGTGAAGACCGAACCCCGGCTCGCCACGTCCGGCGCCGCCTCGGGCGACTGGACCGAGTTCTGAACCAGAAAGAAGAATCATGAAAGCATTCGCCAATCTCCGGATCGCACCTAAGCTGCTCGTGTCCTTCATCGCGGTCCTTGCGTTGACCGTCGTCGTCGGCGTGTTCTCGATCGTGCAGCTCTCGAAGGTCAACGCCATGTCGACCGAGATCACGACCAACTGGATGCCGGCCACCCGCACCCTGCTCGAAGTCAAGGGCCTCATGGCGCGATATCGCTCGACCGAGCTGCAGCACATCCTCTCGGACACGCTGACCGAGATGTCCGAGTACGAGAAGGCGATGGGCAACAGCTGGAACGAGCTGCAGAAGAACCTTGGCGAGTACGAGAAGCTGATCTCGGAGCCCGAGGAGCGCGAAATCTACCCGGCCTACAAGAAGGCCCTGGCCCAGTACGCCACGGAGCATGGAAAGGTCGTTGCGCTCTCGCGCGCACAGAAGAAGGACGACGCGACGGCCATGATCCGCGGTGAATCGCTGAAGATCAACCGCGAGCTCGACGAGATGATCGACAAGCTGGCCGCGGTGAAAATCGCCGGCGCCGCCAAGGCCAACGACACCGCCGCGGCGGTCTACGCCAGCGCGCGGGTGTGGGTCCTCGGCCTCTTGGTGGGCAGCATCGTGGTCGGACTCGTGCTCGCGTTCACCATCGCCCGCGCCGTCGCCGGGCCCCTCTCGGAGGCGGTGAAGGTGGCCCAGTCGGTCGCCGCCGGTGATCTCACCAGCCGCATCGATGCACAGACCACGGACGAGACCGGCATGCTGCTCGCCGCGCTGAAGCAGATGAACGACAGCCTCGTGAGGATCGTCGGCGAAGTGCGCACCGGCACGGACACGATCGCGACCGCATCGAGCCAGATCGCGAGCGGCAACCAGGACCTGTCGTCGCGCACCGAGGAGCAGGCCAGTTCGCTCGAAGAGACCGCTGCCTCGATGGAAGAACTCACCAGCACCGTGAAGCAGAATGCGGACAACGCGCGCCAGGCGAACCAGCTCGCGGTGTCGGCCTCGGAAGTGGCGGTGCGCGGCGGCGGCGTGGTGAATCAGGTCGTGGACACGATGGGCTCGATCAATGCGTCCTCGCGCAAGATCGTGGACATCATCGGCGTCATCGACGGCATCGCCTTCCAGACCAACATCCTCGCGCTGAACGCGGCTGTTGAAGCCGCTCGCGCCGGTGAACAAGGCCGTGGTTTCGCGGTCGTGGCTTCCGAAGTGCGCAACCTCGCGCAGCGCTCGGCAGCCGCAGCGAAGGAAATCAAGACCCTGATCGGCGACTCGGTCGAGAAGGTCGAGGAGGGCAGCAGGCAGGTCGCCGAAGCCGGCCGCACGATGGACGAGATCGTGGGCAGCGTGAAGCGCGTGACCGACATCATGAGCGAGATCACCGCGGCGAGCCAGGAGCAGACCTCGGGCATCGAGCAGGTCAACCAGGCGATCACGCAGATGGACCAGGTCACGCAGCAGAACGCCGCGCTGGTCGAGGAAGCCGCCGCCGCCGCAGGCTCGCTGCAGGAGCAGGCCGCGAGCCTCGTCAAGTCCGTGAGCATCTTCCGCCTCGGCAGCGACAGCGAGGCCGTGCACGCGATCGCGCAGGCCCAAGCGAAGAGCGCGCCCGCCGCATCCCCGCGCGCGGCCAAGTCCGCGCCCACCGCGAAGCCGGCGTCCGCCGCAGCGCGGCCGCAGGCTGTTGCACGCACCGAACCCTCGGGCGACTGGACCGAATTCTGACCCGCGCGCCGGCGCCGCAGGTCTTCAACATCCGCGCCGGGCTGCCGATATAGACGGGGAAGGCATCGCAGCGATGCCACCCCCGCCGAATACTCACCACACAGGTCAAGAGAACATGTCAGGAAGCTTGTTTTACACGGGTCTGAGCGGTCTCAGCGTGGCGCGCACCGCGTTGATGACCACGGCCCACAACACCGCCAACGTCTACACCGCGGGCTACAGCCGCCAGGTCGCCGAAGTCGCGACCAACGGCGCGGTGGCCACGGGCTCGGGCTACATCGGCAGCGGCGCGGGCGTCACCACGGTCACGCGCAGCTACGACCGCTACCTCACCGCGCAACTCGCATCGGCGCAATCCACCTCGGCCGCGCTCAGCGCCTACGGCACGCAGATCGACCGCATCGACTCGCTGCTCGCCGACAAGACCGCCGGCCTCAGCCCGCTGATGCAGAGCTTCTTCACCGCAGTGCAGGGCGTGGCCAACACGCCGGCCGATTCGGCCGCGCGCCAGCAGCTCATCAGCTCGGCGCAGTCGCTGGCGAACAAGTTCCGCTCGACGGACCAGTACCTGTCCGACATGAACTCCTCGGTCAACGACCAGATCGTCGGCAGCGTCGACCAGATCAATACCTATTCCAGCAAGATCGCGAGCCTCAACCAGCAGATCAGCATGATGACCGCCGTCGCCGGCGGCCAGCCGCCGAACGACCTGCTCGACCAGCGCGACCAGCTCGTCAGCGACCTGAGCCAGATCGTCGACGTGAAGGTGCTGCAGCAGGACAACGGCAAGTACAACGTCTTCATCGGCTCCGGCCAGTCGCTGATCGTCGGCGACCAGGCCGCGACGATGAAGGCGGTGAATTCGTCCGCCGACCCCACGCGCAAGGCGCTCGCGCTCGTCGGCATCGCCGGCAACGTGCAGGAGCTGAACGACTCTTCCATCACCGGCGGCTCGCTCGGCGGCGTGCTGGGCTTCCGCAACGAGTCGCTCATCCCCACGCAGAACGCGATCGGCCGCCTGTCGATGGCGCTCGCGGGTGCGGTCAACGACCAGCAGAACCTCGGCGTCGACCTCAACGGCGCGCTCGGCCAGGACTTCTTCACCAGCGCCGCGCCCGGCGTCTTCTCGAACGCGAAGAACAGCGGCAACCTCGTGCTGACCGGCACCGTCACCAACGCCGGCCAGCTCACCACCAGCGACTATTCGGTGCAGGTCAAGGATGTGTCGGGCACGCTGAACTACGTCGTCACCCGCAGCGCCGACAACCAGAGCGTCGGCACCTACACCAGCTTCCCCATCACCTTCGACGGCGTGAGCCTCTCGGCCGCCAGCGGCACCGCGCAGGACGGCGACACCTTCCTCGTGCAGCCGACGCGCTACGGTGCGCGCGACATGGACGTGCTCGTCAAGGACCCGGCCAATGTCGCCGCCGCATCGCCGGTCATCACCGGCACCACCGCGGGCAACCAGGGCACGGGCGCCATCACCACCGCGACCATCGATGCCAACTACCTCGCATCGCCGCTGGCCGCCAACGTTACGCTGAGCTTTAACGCCGCCACGAACGAACTCTCGGGCTTCCCGGCGACTTCGGCGGTGACCGTGAAGCTCGCGAACGGCACGTCCACCACCTATGCCGCCGGCACCCCGGTGCCGTACACCGCGAGCGCGAGCATCAGCTTCGACGGCATCACCGTCACCATGAGCGGCGCACCGGCGCAGGGCGACACCTTCACCATCGACAAGAACAGCGCGGGCGTGTCGGACGGCAGCAATGCCCTGCTGATGGGCGCGTTGCAGCGCCAGTCGCTCGTCGGCAACGGCACCGCCACCTTCAACGGCGCCTATTCGCAGCTCGTGAGCGAGGTGGGCAACAAGTCGATGGAGATCAGCACCGCCAGCACCACGCAGGACAGCGTCACCAGCCAGATCAAGGCGGCGCAGCAATCCATCTCCGGCGTCAACCAGGACGAGGAGACCGCCAACCTGCTGATGTACCAGCAGATGTACCAGGCCAACGCGAAGGTGATCCAGACCGCGTCGACCATCTTCGACGCGATCCTCGCGATCAACGGCTGATCGCCGTCCCACCCCGGATGACCCACAGATTCAAGGAGCCGTGATGCGCATCAGCACCAGTTCTTTCTACGAGCAGAACGTCAAAGCCATGGGCCTGCAGCAGCAGAACCTGTTGAGTGTCCAGCAGAAGCTGTCGGCGGGCACCAAGTTCCTGACCGCCGGCGACGATCCGGTGGGCGCCGCGCGCGCCCTCGGCGTCAGCGAGTCGCTGGCCGAATCGTCGCAGTACGCGGCCAGCCGCGACCGCGCGACGCTGTCGCTCTCGCGCGAGGAGACCGCGCTCGACAGCGCGACCAGCATCCTGCAGAACCTCAAGACGCTGACCGTGCAGGCCGGCAACGGCACGCTCTCGGACGCCGACCGTGCCGCGCTCGCCACCGCGGTGCAAAGCAACCTCGACCAGCTCGTCGGCATCGCCAACTCGGACGACGGCAACGGCCAGTTCCTCTTCGCGGGCTACAAGAGCGCGAGCGCGCCCTTCGTGCAGCAGGCGGGCGGCGGCGTGCAGTACATCGGCGACCAGGGCCAGCGGCTCATGCAGGTGGACGTGGCGCGCCAGATGTCCACCGGGGACGACGGCCGCACCGTGTTCCAGTCGGTGCAGGGCGGGGCGGGCTATGTCGCGTCGAGCGGCAGCAACACCGGGACGGGCGTCTTCGGCAGCGTCGGCATCACCGACGCGACCGATCCCAACTACGGCAAGGACTTCCAGATCAGCTTCGCCGGCGGCAACTACACCGTCGCCACCAACGATACGCCGCCGGTCGTCGCCGCCACCGGCACCTACAGCGCCGGCACGCCCATCGGCTTCGGCGGCCTGCAGATCAGCATCACCGGCACGCCGGCCAATGGCGACACCTTCAACGTCAAGACGGCCAAGAACGGCGGCACGGACATCTTCGCTTCGATCGGCGCGCTGGTCACCGCGCTCAAGACGCCGCTCACCGGCGGCGGCGTCACCGCGCAGGCGAACCTGCAGAACGCGTTGAGCACCGCCAACGTCAAGATCACGAACGCGCACGACAACGTGCTGACGGTGCTTTCGTCGGTGGGCTCGCGCATGTCCGAGCTCGATTCGCTCAAGACCAGCGGCGACTCGCGCGACCTGCTCGACAAGAGCTACCTGTCGGACATCCAGGACCTCGACCCGACGGCGGCCATCTCCGAGTTCTACCAGCGGCAGACCTCGCTGCAGGCCACGCAGATGACGTTCGCGAAGCTGAACTCGATCGCGTTGTTCAACTACCTGTCCTGATCCTCGCCCCGGTCATCGTCCCGCAGGCGCTGGTTGACGAACGGCGAGCCGCCGAGGTCGGCCTCGGTGAACGCGAAGACGAACCACTTGTTCGGATTGGCGAGCCCGCCGGGCGTGGTGGCCACGAAGTCGTTGTCATTGCCGACGTACAGGGTGTGCTGGACCACGCCGTCGACCACCACGTCTTCGCCGAAGGCCATGCCTTCGAGCTTGGCGGGGATCTGCGCCGCGCTCAGGCCGTGCGCCTTCAAGGTCGCGGCGATATCCAGGAAGAGCGACTTCGACACCGCCTTCTGCAGCAGCGCGGCCTGGCCGCTCAGCGCCGAGACGTCGGCGGCGCCCTGGATGTCGATCTTGTAGATGCGCTTGACATCGGCGTTGCTGTCGTCGCCCAGGCCCTTGCCGTCGCGTTCGAGCACGAGCAGCTCGTGCTCGTTGAGCGCCAGCAATTCGCTGCTGTTGTAGGCCTTGGACTTGTCGGCGAGGTAGTTGTCGTAGGCGTACTGCGAGGTCGCGCCGGTCTGGATATCCACCGCGATGATGCGGTTGGCGCGGCCGCCGTCGCCGCCATCCTGGATCAGCGGGCTCTGCATGAAGCCGAACAGCGTCTTGCCGTCCGGCGAAATGGCCAGGCCTTCCATCCCCTTGTTCGCAACGCGACCCGTGGTATTGCCGGAGATCTCCTTGGCACCCATCGACGACTTGTGGCTCACGGCCAGGATCGCCGGCAGTGTGAACACGCGCAGGCGCTCGCCGGTGCGGCGGTCGAACTGGTAGAGGTAGGGCCCGTACTCGTCGGAGATGAACACGCTCTTGCCGTCGCGTGAAAGTCGGATGCCCTCCGTGTCCAGCCGGGCGTCCAGCGGATCCGACGAACTCGTATTGGCGTCGAAGTTGTCCGAGCGTCCGGAGAAGTAGAAGCGCTCGCGCGTGTTGCTGGCCGGTGTGGCCCCGAAGCCGGCCACCACGCCGCCGTAGTGCAGGGGCTCGCGGCTGAAGAGCAGCGTGGTCTGCGCAAGCACCGGCTGCAGCGTGAAGGGCAGGCCGGTGGCCGCATCCGGCTGCCGCTTCAGGTGCAGCTGCAGCGTGTGGAAGCGCGGAATGAAGCTGGTCGTGTTGTCGACGGTGGCGTTCCACGCGACCGCATTGGGGCCGCGGTCCGGCAGTGCCAGGAACGTGCTGCCCCCGGCCCAGGCCAGGCCCGACCCGATGCCGCCAAGCAGATCGCCGCGCACGCCGTTCTCGAGCAGCGCGCTCTGGCCTGAATGGTCGATGCTGTCTCCAGGCAGGGTACCGATGGCGATCAGATCGATGGCTTGAGCCGCGGTAGATGCCAGTGCGCAGGCAACGCAAGCGGCGGCGAGTACGCCCTTCCTCCAGTCCATGGGAGCTCCTTTTGTAAACAAAAGTCGCATCGTCATGAGGCTGGATGACAGCGGTATGACGGCGGCACGTGGGCGCCATCAACCGTTCATCGGTCTAAACGCGCCACTTGTCGGGATGGTTTCGAGAGGAAATTAAATGTGATAAGTTCACACTTACAAATATTCACGTTTTGACACAGATGTCGATTGATGAACGTGGGTGCCGAGTGGCGCAAGAAACAATTGGAGGGACCTCATGCGCGGGCGAAACGGGTTTACGTTGATCGAGGTGATGGTGACGGTCGCGATCGTTGCCATCCTGGCGGCGATCGCCTATCCGTCGTACACGGCGTACATCGTCCGCTCCAATCGGGCGGCGGCGCAGGGGTACATGCTCGAAGTCACCAACTTGCAGCAGCGCTATCTGCTGGATGCGCGGCAGTATGCCTCGGACTCGGTGCGGCAGGCGAACTGGCCCACGCCCGCGAACGTGTCGCCCAACTACACCATCGCGATCGCCCTGCAGGCCGGGCCGCCGCCGGGCTACACGATCACCGCGACGCCCATCAATGCGCAGCAGTCCCGCGATACGGCCTGCGGCACGCTGACCGTTGACCAGACAGGCCAGAAGACGGTTTCGGGGACGGGCACGTCATGCTGGTGATGTCGACCCTCCGGCCACGGCCCGCGGCGGGCGATTCCGCAGCGCGGGCGATGCGCGGATTCACCCTGATCGAGCTCGTCTTCACGATCACCCTGGTGGCGATTCTTGCCGCGCTGGCGGCACCGTCGTTCCGGCAGTTCATTCTGTCGCAGCGGGTCAAGAATGCGTCCTTCGATCTGGTCGCCGCGCTGACCCTTGCGCGTAGCGAAGCGATCAGTCGCAACACGAGCGTCGACGTCGCCAAGTCTGGCTCCGGCTGGTCCTCGGGCTGGACAGTGTCGACGGTCGTCGCCGGTACGCCGACGACGTTGCTTGCCCAGAATTCGTTCGCGGGCGTCGCGATCACGGATTCCGCGAGCCTCGGCACACTGACCTATGGCAAGGACGGCCGCACGACCACGGCAGGCACCAAGTTCGCCATTTGCCCCCCTGCCCCCGTAATTGCAGGGGTGGCGATGCGTTGCGTATCGGTCGGCCTGAGTGGCGTTCCCAGCAGCACGCCGCTCAACAACCCCACCCCCACCCTCACCACTGCGGGATCATGCTTGCCATGCTCATGAAGCGCCCCGCGTTCCTCGCGTTCGGGGCCGTGCGCATGCCCACCGCGCGGATGCGCCGACGGCGCGCTGCCGGCGGCTTCGCGATGATCGAAGTCCTGGTGACGCTGGTCATCCTGGTGTTCGGACTGCTCGGCCTGGCGGGCATCAGCGCGCGCATCAACGCGGCCGAGATGGAGTCCTACCAGCGGGTTCAGGCGCTCCTCTTGCTGCAGGACATGGCCGATCGGCTCAACGCCAATCGCAAGGTGGCCGACTGCTACTCCAACGCCACCACCGGCGTGCAGGTTGGGGTCGGCTATACGGGTACGCCGGCATGTACAAACCCCACGGGCAACGCCCAGGGCAACGCGCAGCAGAACGCCCAGGCGGTGTCCGACCTCAGCCTTTGGGATGCGGCGCTCAAGGGCAGTGCTGAAGTCAACGGAACGAAGATCGGCGCGATGATCGGCGCCGTCGGTTGCGTCATCCGCCTCGATCCCACGGCGAGCGGCCTGGCCGCTGCCGATGTCGTGTACTTGGTCACTGTGTCGTGGCAGGGCCTGACCCCCACGGCGGCTCCCGTGACCGCGGCCGGCCGGCCCGGCCCTTGCGGCAAGGGGCTGTACGGCAACGAGGCCCTGCACCGCATCGTCACGACCACGATCCAGATCGGAACCTTGACACCATGATGAATCGATCGTTGGCCGCAGTTCGCGCCAGGCACTGCCGTGGCGCCGCGGCGCTCGGGTTTTCGCTGGTCGAGCTGCTGGTGGCAATAACGCTGGGCCTGTTCCTGGTCATCGGCCTGATCACGCTGCTGGTATCGAATACCACGAACCGGACCGAGCTCGACAAGTCCTCGCGGCAGATCGAGAACGGCCGCTACGCGGTGCAACTGCTCAGCGACGATATCGAGCACTCCGGCTTCATCGGTTCGCAGGCGCAATCGAGCTTCGCTGCTCCTCCGGTCGTGCCGACGGCGTGCCCGATCGTCACCCCGCCAGACTACACGCCGTTAGGCTACACGTCGGCCACCTTGCCTGCGCTCTCTTCGATTCCGTTGTCGGTCTACGGTGTTGCCGCGACCCCGGCGTGCCTGAGCCACGTCAAGCTCGGTACCGCCAGGCTGATGGTCACGCGGCTCAGCACCACCGCGCTCACGGCAGCCGGCGCAGCCGGGACGGGCGAAACCTACGTGCAGTTTTCCAACTGCCCCGACACCGCGACAGACTCCACACAACTCGTGATTGCCGGTGACGCTGGGCCGTTCCCCTTGCACGAAAAGGATTGCGTCACGAAGACGCCGTTGCGCAAGGTCATTCAGCGCATCTATTTCGTCGCCGACTGCAATGTGTGCACTGGCGCCGGCGCCGATACGACGCCGACGCTCAAAGTCGCCGAATACAGCGGGGGCGCGAACGTCGTGACGCCGCTGGTCGAGGGCATCGAAAACCTGCAGTTCGACTACGGCATCGACATGAACAACGGCGGCGCGCCGGGGTGCTACGTCAGCGACCCCGCGAGTCCGCAGGCCGCGGAAATTCTCCCCAGCAGGTGTCCGCAGACCACGCCGACGGCCTACGTCTGGACGAACGCGGCCGCCAACTGGCAGAACGTGGTGGCTGTGCGCATCCATGTGCTGGCCCGCAATGCCGAGCAGTCCGGCGGCTGGAAAGACGGGCGCACCTATGACATGGGCCTCCCGGTCCCCGGCATCGTCGACAGCAACGGCCAGGCCACAACAGGCACCGTCGGGGCCTCCAACGACGGCTACAAGCGCCACGTCTACAGCGCCGTCGCGCGGCTCTACAACGTCTCGGGACAACGGGAGCTGCAATGATGCGCAGGAAGAATAATCGATCGCAGTCGTCGAAGCACCAGTCGGGCGCTGTGCTGCTCGTCTCGATGGTGTTGTTGGTGTTGCTCACGCTGATCGTGGTCTCGGCGATCAAAAGCACCAACGTGAACTCGAAGATCGTCGGAAACATGCAGCGGCAGCACGAAGCCGAGGCCGCATCGCAGCAGGCCGTGGAGGCCTTGATCAGTCAGAATTTCATGGCCGATCCGGTCGCAGCCAAGGCCCGCATCAGCGCGACGGTGGACATCAACAACGACGGCGCCCCCGATTTCGACATGGCCGTTGCGGTCCCCACCTGCAAGGGCGTGAAGCCGCTCGAGGGCCTCGACCTCGACGTCACAAACGCGGACGACCAGAAGTGTTTTGCTTCGTCGTCGGGCCCCGGCGGGGATGGCTCGATCCACCTGACGTCGGGCACCACCCAGGCGAGCATCTGCTCGCAGACGAATTGGGACATCAGCGTCACGGCGACCGATCACAACGGCTCCGGCGCCACGGCCAGCACACACCAGGGCATCGCAGTGCGCGTCGGCCCCGGCGCCACTTGCTGAGCTGAGCGCGGCGGCGATTCACCCGACGAACTGAACGCCGCATTCGGCGGCAAGGGAAAACAACGATGAAGATTTCGAACCTCGTGAAGTCCGTGCTGGGCACGGGCCTGGTGCTGTGCGGCGTCGGCGGGCGCGCCGAAGACATCGATCTCTACACCGGCGCCAGCAGCACCGGCACGTCGAACGTGATGGTCATCATCGACGACACGGCCAACAACGACGCCGACATGGGGTCTTGTACCTATTGGGACGGAACGGCTCCCGCTAGCCCCGAGAACAGCAAGTCCTTGGGCAACTATCAATGCGCGCTGGCGAACTTCATCCATAAGGTGGCGACGCAGCCCGACGGCAGCGCCGCGCTCAACGTCGGGCTGGTTGACATGAGCGGGCTACTGATCGCCCTGACGCCGATCGACGACAAGGCGTACAAGGGCAGCATGAGCGTCCCGGCCGGCACCACGAACCGGCAGGCCTACATCCTCGCCGTCAAGGCGCTGACGAAGGTGACAGGCAAGGCCCGCCAGGGTGCCGCGTTTCAGGAAACCTGGGCCTACTTCACCGGCGGCAACGACGGAACCGGAAACACTGGCAAGGGCATCCTTTCGGGCACGACTTACACGGGTACGAGCGCCACGACCGGCTGCCAGCACAACTACGCGATCTTTCTCAGCGGCGTGAAGGCGAATGCCTCACACGCGCTTGAATGGAACAACCCCAGCGAACTGGTACCGCTGACCGCATCGGTCACCAACGCGGTGGCCGCCAAGACCATCACGCAAGCACAAGGCACGAATTTTCTCACGCCGGTTCCAAACAAGCCGGAGGCGGGCTATGGCATCGAATGGGCACGCTTCATGTTCGGCTTCGATGCCAACTCGAGTGCGTCCGGGCTGCAGAGCATCGTGACCTATTCGATCGGCACGGGCGATACGGCCGCTTCCGGCACGACCATCACCAGTACGATGGAGCTGTACATCAAGGCGACGTCGACCTATGGCGGCGGCAAGTACTACCCCGCGGGCACCGATCCGAACGCGCTGGCCACGGATCTGGGCAAGGTCTTCGACGAGATTCAGGATGTCAACAGCGTGTTCTCGTCGCCGGCCCTGCCGGTGAGCGCGAATCTGCAGGGCGTCTATCTGAACCAGGTGTATGTGGCCACCTTCCGCCCGGATGCCTCCGGCCTGCCGCGCTGGTGGGGAAACCTGAAGCAGTATCAGTTCGGGGTCGACACGAGCAACCCCCAGGTCGGACCGTCGCTGTATATGGGCGGTGCGGCCTGGACCTGGACCCCGATGGTGGCGGGGCAATCCGCGCAGCAGGCGCTCAGTTCATCGACCGGCTTCTTCGGCTCTGATACCGTCAGCTTCTGGACCGCGAAAGACGCAACCCAGTTGCCCGATTCCATTGGCGGTTTCTGGGTCAGCAACCCGAAGGCGCAGGGTGCGGGCGGTGGCTACGACTCGCCCGACGGCAATCTCGTCGAGAAGGGCGGCGTCGCTCAGCAGCTTCGGATCGCCAATCTCCAGAACGACTATACGAAGACGCCTGGCAATGCGAAGAATCCGCGCAATCTGTACACCTGCAATGGGACGTGCGCGGCGGGCGCCTTGTCGACAACGCTGTTTGCGACGACGAACACGACCCTGAATTCGAGCCTCGGCACGACCTTGATCAACTGGGTGCGCGGCGAAGACAACGCCGGCGACGAACAAGGGCCCGGCCTCTCCATCACCCCCGCACTTAGCACCCCCATCAATATCCGGCCGTCGATTCACGGCGACGTGCTGCACTCGCGGCCGGCGGTGGTCAACTACGGCGCCGCGATCGGCGTGGTGGTGTTCTACGGCGCCAACGACGGCGTGTTTCACGCGATCAACGGGAACCAGCCCCCGGCGACCAACACATCGCCGCAGCCGATGGGCGGTTGCACGGTGAGCACGACCTGCTCGATCGGCGGCATCCCTCCGGGCGGAGAGTTGTGGGGCTTTATCGCGCCGGAGTTCCAGGGCAAGCTGAAGCGCCTGCGCGACAACAGCCCGACCGTGAAGCTCTCGACCACGGTGGATACGACCGCGACACCCAAGGACTACTTCTTCGACGGTTCGACCACCGTCTACCAGGACAGCACGAAGACCTACCTGTTCCTGTCGGCACGGCGCGGCGGGCGGATGATCTATGCGCTCGACGTCACCGACCCGACAAGGCCCGCATTCCTATGGAAGAAGGGTTGCCCGAACCTCACCGACAACGTCGGTTGCGACGCCGGCTTCACCGAACTCGGCCAGACCTGGTCGCTGCCCAAGGTGACCCGGATCAAGGCGCAGGCGAACCCGGTGCTGATCTTCGGCGCCGGCTACGACAAGAGCGAAGACTACGACGCCAACTTCCCGTTGCTCCAGTCCCCGACGGCTGCGACGATGGGCCGGGGCATTTTCGTGCTGGATGCTTTCACCGGGGCGCCCTTGTGGCAGGCCGGGCCCGTCAACACCTGCGTCGGCGCGACGGTCTGTTCCGTCAACGCGGGAATGACCTTTCCGTTCGCGGCCGACATCGCCCTCGTTGATCGCATTGGCGCCGATGGCAAGACCGACCGGCTGTATGCAGCCGATACGGGGGGCAACATCTGGCGCGTCAACCTGGAGCCGACCGGCACGGGTGCGTTCAATACCTGGACCATCACGAAGCTGGCATCCCTCGGCGGAACGGGAACCACGCATCGCAAGTTCCTGTTCCCGCCCGACGTGGTGCTGACGAAGACTTTCGACGCCGTGATGGCCGCCACCGGCGACCGCGAGCATCCGCTGCTGGGAGCGGCCGCCACTTCGGTCGTGAATCGCTTTTACATGATCAAGGACACGATCATCGGCCCCGACAGCACGGGCTGGACGACCGTGGTCGACGCAACTTCGGCCACTGCCGATGTGGCGCCGAGCGCCTTGTTCAATGCAACGACCGTGGCCTATGACGGCACCCTGGCGGGCTACTACAAATCCCTCACGAGTCCGGGCGAGAAGAGCGTGAATGCGCCCACGACGGTCGGCGGCATCACCTACGTCGGCACGAACCAGCCGGTGGCCCCGACCAATTCCTGCACCAACAATCTCGGCATCGCGCGGGGGCACCAGTTCAATTTCCTGACCGGAGACGACACGCCTCAGGTGTTCAACGGCGGCGGCTTGCCGCCGAGCCCGGTTTTCGTTCTGGTGACGGTCAAGGTGCCCGACCCCACTGATCCGACCAAGACCAAGAACAGGACCCTTCCAGCCCTTATCGGTGCCGGCGGGGGCTCCGGGCCGGACAGTGGTTCGCCTCTGGGCGCCCAAACCTTGCCGCCGCCCACGACGAAGAAGAAGCGCACCTACTGGAATCACGATATTGACCGGTAGCTGGTGCAGGGCGTCGGCTTGGACCATCGTCCGGTACCCTTGCACGAAGAAGGCGGTCGCCCGTTGAGCGGCGCACCACCGCCGCCGCTGCCCGAGCGCGAGCAAATCGCGCTGCTCGAGCCCTTCGACGGGCTGGACCTGAATGACATCGCGGTTGTCACCACGCTGCAGGAGACCGAGCGCGCAGCCATCGCGCGGCATGCCGCGCGTGTGCGGCTTGGTGCATGGCGGCGTGCTGCACTCACGGGCGGCGGTCATCAATTGCGATTTTTTCGCCAGCGCTGTGTCCACGGCTGTGTTGCACGTCGTGGATTCAATATGACGCGTTTGTTACATTGGCGCCTGCGCGACAGCACCCGCCGAGCAGATATGCCACCCCGCCATGGATAACCGACTTGCCTGGGCCCAGGCCGCCTGCGCACGCATCATGCGTCCGGTGATCAGGCTGGCATTGGCCATGGGGCTCAAGCATCCTCACCTGGAAGAGTTGCTGCGCGACCTGCTTCTGGACGAAGCCCATCGCCTGTGGCGTGCCCAGGGCGTGAAGGCGCCAAACATCAGCCAGTTGTCGGTCACGACCGGGCTGAATCGCAAGGCAGTGACCGCCAAAGTGCGGGAGACGGCCGACCCGCTACCGAACACGGATGTCTCGCCGGCAGCGAAGACAGTCACCCTCTGGCTCCAGTTCTTATCGGACGACCCTGCATACCGGCGGCTGCCCATCATGGGCGACGCGGGAACACCGTCATTCGAAAAGCTCGCCAGGGAAGGCAGCCGCGGCAATGTGCATCACCGTGCCATCCTCGATGAACTGGTGCGGCTCGAGATGGTGGACGAGGTCGACGGCCACGTCGAGCTCAAAGCCGACGCCTTCGTTCCCGCGCAAGATCTTCGGTCGATGCTCGCATTCCTCGGAGACAATTCCCGCGACCACCTGCTCGCGGCGGTATCGAACATCCTCGGCGAACGGCCCCCCATGCTGGAACGCTCGGTCTACGCGAACGGCGTGGCCATCGAGGACTGCGAAAGCATTCACGAACTCGTCCGCCAGCGCTGGAGCACGCTCCATCACGAACTTGTCGACAAGATGACCCATGCTGTCGATACAGCAGGCGATTCGCCCTTGGGCAGAATCCGCGTCGGTATCTACACGTATTTCGAAAGCGCCGTGAAGCCGTCAGGCACTGGCGACGGCGAATCATGAACATCAGAAACTTGCTCCGCGGCTTGTCGCCTTTGCTGTTGGCCTTGCTGCTTTCATGCGGCGGCGGTGGCGACAGCGGCAGTGGTGCGGCGAGTTCCGCCGCATCGGCCGGGACGGGCAGCACGACATCCACGATCGCCTCCGCCGGCAGCACAACCCTCGAAGCAACGGGTGGCGCCGACACCGGCAGCAGCACGAGTTCGGACAGCGGATCGACGACCACCGCCTCGAGCGGCGACGGCTCGGGCGTCGGCTCCGGCGGGACCGGCATCAGCACGGCCGACGCAGCGACCAGCGTCGGCGCGGTCGATGGCATGGGGAGCATCATCGTCAATGGCCTGCGCTACAACGTCGACAACGCGACCCTGAGTCTCAGCGACGCGACCGAGTTGCAGATCGGGATGTCGATCGCCGTCACCGGCCCGGTCGATGCTTCGTTCAGCAATGGCGTCGCCACGCGCCTGACATCGGCGGCTGAGCTTCGCGGGCCCGTCACTTCTGTCGATCCGGCCGCAGGCAGCTTCGTGGTCATGGGTACCCAGGTGATCCTCGATGACGCCACCGTGTGGGCCGATCTTCCGGGCGTGGCGAGCCTCACGGTCGGTTCGAACGTTCAGGTCTGGGGCCTGCCGGCAAGTCCCGGCGTGCTGAGCGCGACGCGCGTCCAGCAGCAGGTCTCGAACCCGGCACCCATCGTCACGGGTACCGTCCAGCAGCTTGATTCGGCGAGCGGCACTTTCATGCTGGGCAACCTGACCGTTGCCTACGGTTCAGCCAACCTGTCCGGCGGCCTGGCGAACGGAATGATCGTGCGCGTCCGCGCCGATGCCCAGACGACGCCGGGGCTGCTCACCGCGACGCAGGTCGAAGCGTGGTATCCGATCCCCACGGTGAACGGGCTGCCGGTTCACCTGGAAGGCGTGATCACGAATTACACGTCCTTGGGTGCCTTCCAGGTCCTGGGGCAATCCGTCGATGCCTCGGGGGCCCAGGTCACCGGCGGCACCTCCAGCAAGATCAACAATGACGTCAAGGTGCAGGTTGGCGGAACGCTCGTCAATGGCGTGCTCGTCGCGTCCGAACTCAAGATCAGGCATATCCCGGGCGCCGGCGCATTGCCCTCGTACACGCTCATCGGAAGCGTCGGCAACTATGTCTCGCCCGCGAGTTTCCGCGTGCGCGGACAGCTGGTGGATGCCAGCGGCCCCGGCGTCCTGTTCGTGAACGGGACGCGGGCCGCGTTGGCAAACAGCGTCAACGTGACGGTGGTGGGCACCCGGATCGTGAACGGCGCCCTGATGGCCGACCAGGTGAGTTTCAACTAGAAGGCGAACACCCCGAGGCTTGACCTGCGCTTGACCTGCGCCTCGAGCCTTGCACAATCCTCTCCCTGCGCTGTACGTTGGAGGATTCAGGCTTGAAGCTCATCCCGATGCTGGGTTCGCTGCTGGGTGGTCTCGCGCTC
The DNA here is from genome assembly GCF_900090195.1 of Variovorax sp. HW608. Lineage (NCBI taxonomy): Bacteria > Pseudomonadati > Pseudomonadota > Betaproteobacteria > Burkholderiales > Comamonadaceae > Variovorax > Variovorax sp. HW608. Next base: position 6,887,416 of record NZ_LT607803.1, on the reverse strand, counting down.
TTTCTCTTCGGCCTCGAGCTGATGACGGACGGGCTCAAGACGATCGCCGGACCGAAGCTGCAGGTGATGCTGGGCAGGATGACCGCCAACCGGTTCCGGGGCGTGCTGGCCGGCGCCATGGTCACCGCGATCCTGAACTCGTCCACGATCACCACCGTGCTGATGGTTGGGTTCGTCTCGGCCGGACTCATGACGCTCGCCCAGTCGGTGCCCATGATCATGGGGGCCAACATCGGCTCGACCGTGACCGCGCAGATCATCGCCTTCAACGTGTCGGCACTCGCGCCGTTCATGCTGGCGGTCGGCTTTCTCTGTCATGCGTTCGCGAGCCGCGCCTTGATCCGGCAGCTCGGCGGCGTCGTGCTCGGGTTCGGCATGCTCTTTCTGGGCATCCAGTTCATGAGCGATGCAACCCACCCCCTGCGCACCTACCAGCCCTTCATCGACGCCATGCAGGACATGAAGGGGCCGCTCCTTGGCATCGTGGCGGGCGCGGTGTTCACGGCGATCGTGCAGAGCTCCGCGGCGACGCTGGCGGTCATCATCGCGCTGGCGGGGCAGGGGCTCATGCCCCTCGAAGCCGGGATCGCCCTGATCCTCGGCGCCAACGTCGGTACCTGCGGAACGGCGCTGCTGGCTGCCATCGGAAGGCCGCCCGAGGCGCTGCAGGTCGGCATCGTGCATCTGCTGTTCAACGTCCTGGGCGTGCTGTTCTTCGTCTTCGTCATTCCGCAGTTCGCCGATCTCGTGAGGGCCATCTCGCCGTCCTCGCCCGAGCTCGAAGGCGTCGCCCGTCTCGCGGCCGAGACGCCGCGCCAGGTGGCCAACACGCACACGATCTTCAGCGTCGGGAGCACACTGATCCTGATCTGGTTCGTCGCGCCGATGGCGAGCTTCGCCCGGTGGCTCGTTCCGGCGCGTCACGAGCCGACGAGCGAAGGCGAACCGATCTACCTCGACGACGCCTCGCTGGCGGCGGCATCCCTCGGGCTCGAGAAGGTCTACCTGGAGGTGGACCGGCTCGGCGGGATGATCCTGCGGGGGGTCAAGGCCGGGCTGGCAGCCGGCGCGGAAGCGAAGCCGCAGGACCTTCAGACCCTGCTCGAGGAAGACAAGGAAATCGACCGGCTGACGTCATCGATCCTGCACTACATCGGCCGCCTGTCGCAGGTGGAGCATTCCGAGGACGAGGGCCGGAAGATGGTCGGCCTGACGCAGGTCACCGCCAGTCTGGACGGTATCCGCGACGTGGTCACGAGCAACCTGATCATCGGTCGCCAGCAAAGGATGGAAGAGGGCGCCGACCTGACCCGCCTGCGCGACGAGCACGCCACCCGGTTCGTGGACGCCGTCGTCGGCAATTTCGAGCAGGTGATCGGCATGATCCACCGGGACACGGAGGGCGCGCCGGCCGCCAGCACGCCGAAAGCAGAGATCGATACCCTGGCCGCCGCGGCACGCAAGAGCGTGCTCGACAAGCTCAGGCTGGACGAAAAGTCCGACGTGCTCGATTTCCGTCGGGCCACGGACCTGATCGAGGCGATCAGGCAGATCGCGCGTTTCTCCCGGCGGATTGCCAAGACGGTGAGGGAGCAGGGCCTGTAGCCCGTTCGCCGGCCGGACGCCCGGCGGGAGACTAGTACAGCATCCCTGAAATAGGTTTAAGTATTTGGATCAAGGTAAGGTGCCAGCAGAGTGACGACCAGCTCTGCGGTTTCGGCGAGCGTTCCGGTGCCCGGCAGTGGCTCCCAGCGACCGGTGTGGCTGCGAAACGCGGATGAGTAGGCGTTGCGGGCAAGTTCGGTGATGCGCGCAACGGTGTCCACCACGTCGTCCTCGCGGCGCATCTGGATGAGCAGATGCTTTCCATAGGGGCGCACGCTGGCCTGGTTGTGGCCGGTCAGGGTGGCGAGTTGGCGCTGAAGCTCAGCGGCCCTTCTTTGGGCGTCGTGGGTTGGCATCGTTGTTGAACCTCAAGGGTTCGCCAATTTGAAGCTCAAAGCCGGCGAATGTCCAACTGAACGGCTTGGGCGCCCGGTTGCGTTGCGCAAGGAAGGCTTCGGTGCGCTGGCGCAGGTGCCCAATGGAGGTATGGCTGGCGTGGCGCAGGACGCGACGCGAGTAGATCCCAAACAGCAGTTCGATCTGATTGACCCAGCTCGCATGCAGGGGCGTGAAGTGAAAGACGAAGCGCTGATCGTGGCGGGCATTGAAATCATCCCACACGGCCTGCGCACGGTGGGTGTTGAGGTTGTCCCACACGATGTGGATGCGACCCTTGGGGTAGGCCATGGCGACTTGCTCCATGAAGGCCAGGAGATCGGCCTGCGTGCGTCGATCCGAGCAACTGCCGATGACGCGCCCCGTGTGCACGTCCAGCGCGGCAATGAGGGCCTGCGTGCCATGACGGATGTACTCGAACTCGCGCCGACGCGCTCGACCGGGCCGGGGCTCGCGGTCCGCGTGCTTGCGCTCGATGGCCTGGATTCCGGTCTTCTCGTCGATGGAAAGCACGACCGACCCCTTGGGGGCCCGGCGGTACAGAGCGCAGATCTCGTTGACCTTCTCCCGGAATTGCGGGTCGGGGCTGTGCAGCCACTGCCGCACGCGGTGCGGGCGCAGGTCGCCCGCTTGCAGAATGCGTTGCAGATGGCTGCGGCTGATCTGCTGGACCACGCCTCGCTGGACGGCACGATCCACCAACTCGTCCAGCGTGGGTGTCGCCCGTCCGTGCGGTTCGGCCGGCTCGCAGGCCAGGGCCAGCAGTTCCAGTCGTTGCGTCTCACCGATACGCCGGGGGCGACCAGGACGGGGCACCTCCTGCAGTCCTTGAACGCCCTTGCGGGCCAGCCGCGAGCGCCAATGCGACACGGTCTGTGCGGATACGCCAAGCGCCTGAGCAATCGAGGCGGTCGTCTCGCCTCGGTGGGCCCTCAGCGCGATCTGCGCTCGCATCACATGGCGTTGCTCGGCCGTTGCGCGCCGGGTCAGAGCCTCCAGCGACTTACGCTCTTCTCGCGATAGCTTGATAGGCTGTGCTCGACGTCCTCGACCCATGCCTTGAAGCTTATCTCAGACTCTATCTTTAAGAAAGCTATTTAAGGGATGTTGTACTAGCGCGGGCTGCTTGCCGACGAGACCGCAATGTCGCCGCAGAAGAGGTCCAGGTTGCCGTCGGCGGGCGCGCTCCGGATCACGAGCGCATGCGGTGTCGCCCGAAGGGTTGCCAGGCGGACCCTGGCGGTGTTCTCGACCGTGTAGGGCGGCCCGATGCGGCCTGCAGGGCCCGTTGAGCGGGCCAAGACGATCGCGTTGAGCGAATGGGCGGGGCGCTCTGACAAAGCGCCGCACGCGCCCTCATAGATGTAGGTGTAGAGATGGACCGGCCGGCTCACCTGCGGTGGAACGCCGGCGGCCGTGACCGACACGGCAGTCTGCTCCCCGAGTCCGATGAGATGGGCCCAGGCGATCTTGCCTGCATTGATGCGGCTGCCGGCAAGACGGATGTCGACCACCAGATCCTCACGGGCGCCTGCGGTCGTCTGCGCGTTTTGAGCATCAGCGCATGAGGCAAGCCCGCTGGTGACGATGGTGAATGCGGCGGTGAAGACCGGAAGCGGTCGCATGCGAACCCCCTACAGACTCGACACGACAGGAATCTAGGCCATTCTGCGAGCCATTCAATCGGTGCTTGCCCCGGCAAGCTACCGGAGGCCCTGCACCAGCCGCACCATCGCCTCGATCCCCGCATCGAAGCGCGGCGCGAGCATCGACCCCAGGTGCGGCATCAGCAGTTGCAGCATCCCGATGCCCGCGAGCAGCGTCAGCGGGAATCCGACCGCGAAGATGCTGAACTGCGGCGAGGCGCGGTTCAGGATGCCCATCGCGAGGTTGAGCGTGAGCAATGCGGTGACGAGCGGCAGCGACAGCATCAGCCCGCTCGCGAAGATCTGTGCACCGCCGGCGGCGAGGACCATCCAGCCGTTGGCGTTGAGCGCCGCATCCGAGATCGGCAGCGCCTGGAAGCTCTCGGCCAGCGCGGCGATCATCATCAGGTGGCCGTCGACCGCGATGAAGATCAACATCGCGAGCATGTTGAGCAAGCGCGCGACCACCATGGTGGCGCCGCCGCTCATCGGGTCGAAGAAGGACGCGAACGACAGGCCCATCTGCAGGCCGATGTACTCGCCCGCCGCGAGCACCGCGGCGAAGACCAGCTTCATGGTGAAGCCCATCGCGGCGCCGATCAGCACCTGCTGGATGATGATCCACCCGCCGCCGGCCGAGACGACCGGCACGTCGGGCATCGGCCCGAGCACGGGGGAGAGAAGAATCGCGAACAAGGCAGCGAAGCCGACCTTGACCTGCTTGGGCACGGTCGCTTCGCCGAAGACCGGCGCGGTGCTGACCAGCGCCAGCATGCGCACGAAAGGCCAGAGGAAGGCCACCAGCCACGCGGTGAGCTGCGCGGAGGTGACCGAGAAGACCTGCGGCATCAGTGAAGAGGCCTTAGTGTGAACACGCCCTAACCCACGAGCTGCGGAATGCTCATGAAGAGCGCGCGGATGTAGTCGAGCATCTTCTCGAGCATCCACGGCCCGGCAAGGATCAGCGTGAGGAAGATCGCGACCAGCTTCGGGATGAAGGAGAGCGTCGCCTCGTTGATCTGCGTGGCCGCCTGGAAGATGCTGATGACGAGGCCGATCACGAGCGCCACCAGCAGCAGCGGCGCACCGAGCAGCAGCGACACCTGGATGGCCTGGCTGCCGATGGTCATGACGGATTCGGGGGTCATTGTGGTCTCGTCAGGTGAAGAAGCTCTGGGCGAGCGCGCCAATCAGCAGCTGCCAGCCGTCGGCCAGCACGAAGAGCATCAGCTTGAAGGGCAGCGCGATGCTCGCGGGCGGCACCATCATCATCCCCATCGACATCAGCACGCTCGCGACCACCATGTCGATGATGAGGAACGGGATGAAGATGGTGAAGCCGATCTGGAAGGCGGTCTTCAGCTCGCTGATGACGAAGGCCGGCAGCAGGATGCGCAGCGGCACTTCCTCGGGCCCCTGCATCTCCGCCGCTTTGGCGAGCCTGGCGAACAGCGCGAGGTCGTTCTCGCGCGTCTGCCGCAGCATGAAGGTCTTGAAGGGCTCGATGCCGCGCTCCAGCGCCTTCTCGGCGCTGATCTTGTTGTCCGAGAAAGGCTTGTAGGCGTCGCTGTAGGCCTTGTCGAACACCGGCGACATCACGAAGAAGGTGAGGAAGAGCGACAGCCCGACCAGGATCTGGTTGGGCGGCGAGGCCTGCGTGCCGATCGCGGTGCGCAACAGGCCCAGCACGATCAGGATGCGCGTGAAGCTGGTCATCGACAGCAGCAGCGCGGGCAGGAAGGTGATCGAGGTCAGCATCACCAGCGTCTGCACGCTGAGCGACCAGGTCTGGCTGCCGCCGGGGCCGGGCGTGCTGGTCAGGCCCGGCAGGCCCTGCGTCCAGGCCGCCAGCGGCAGCATGGCCGCGAGCAGCACCACGCCGCCCCGAAGGCTTCGGCGGAAAAGCTTGGGCATCATGGAGCCGGGCGGGTCTTGCCGGTGATGGATTCGCGCAGCTTCTGCGCGAAGAGGTCGATGGGTTTGGGCGCCGCCGTGCTGGCGGCGGCAGGTGCCTGGGGCACCGCCTGCGCGGGCAGCGTGTGCAGCGTGTTGATCTGGCTCGGCGTGACGCCGAGCACCAGCCAGGTGCCGCTCACTTCGACCACCACGACACGCTCGCGCTGGCCGACATTCGAGCTCGACACCACCTTCACCACGTTGCCGCCGCCGAAACGCTGCAGCCCGAAGCGCCGCGCAAGCCAAGCACACAGAAAGATCAGGCCCAGCACCACCACCATGCCGAACCCGGCCTGCAGCAGCCCGCCCGCACCGACCACCGGCGCGGCCTCGGCAGCGCTGTGCGACGGCACCGTGGGCAGCACGGCGTGCACCGGCAGCGCGGCAAGCGCGATCGCCGACGCCAGCAGGTGGACGGCGCGCGGCCGTCGTGGAAGGAGGTTCATGCGCGGGAGAGCTTCTGCATGCGTTCGGAGGGGGTGACGATGTCGGTCAGCCGGATGCCGTACTTCTCGTTCACCACCACCACTTCGCCCTGCGCGATCAGGTAGCCGTTGATCAGGACGTCCAGCGGCTGGCCCGCCAGCCCGTCGAGCTCGACGACCGAGCCCTGCGAAAGCTGGAGCAGGTTCTTGATGGTGATGCGCGTGCGGCCGATCTCGGCAGTGAGTTGCACCGGCACTTCCATCACGCGGGCGATGTCGAGCGCGGTGACGCCGGCCGCGACCGAAGCCGTTTCCTGGATCTGCTGAAAGACCTGCGACGCCGCGGGTGCGGGCGCCGGCTCGGGCGATGCCGCGGGCGCGCTGGCTGCGGTCTGCTCGGCCAGTGCGGCGGCCCAGTCGTCGGCTTCGCTGGCGGGAGAAGTGTTGTCAGTCATGGTCGTTCTTCGAATCGCTGTCTTGGTGGGTGATCATGTTTTGCACGCGCAGGGCGTAGCGCTCGTTCGAGATGCCGTAGCCGCACTCCATCACCGGAACGCCGTCGACCTTGGCGACGACGCTGCCCGGCAGGTCGATGGGCAGGACGTCGCCGACCTGGAGCTTGAGGATGTCGCCGATGGTGGAGGACATCGTCACGAAGTCGGCGGTCAGCTCGACGTCGGCGGCCTGCATCTGCTTGGACATCTGCTTGACCCAGCGCTTGTCGATCTCCACCTCGTCCTGGATGGGGTTCGAGAGCAGGTCGCGGATCGGCTCGATCATCGAGTAGGGGATGCACACGTGCAGGAAGCCGCCGAGGGGGCCGAACTCGATCTGCAGCGTGGTGTTCACCACCACCTCGTTGGGCGCGACGATGTTCGCGAGCTTGCCGTGCATCTCGGCGCGGATGTAGTCGAAGGCCAGCGGGTGCACCGGCTGCCACGCCTCGGCGTAGCACTGCAGCGAGAGATCGAGCAGGCGCTTGATGATGCGCTGCTCGGTGCGCGTGAAGTCGCGGCCTTCCACGCGCACGTGGTAGCGGCCGTCGCTGCCGAAGAGGTTGTCCACCACGAGGAACACCAGCTTCGGATCGAACACGAAGAGGGCAGTGCCGCGCAGCGGCTTCATGTGCAGCATGTTGATGTTCGCCGGCACCGGGAGGTGGCGCACGAACTCGCCGTACTGCTGGATCTGCACCGGGCCCACCGAGATGTCGGGGCTGCGGCGCATGAAGTTCAGGAGCGCGCTGCGCAGGCCGCGCGCGAAGCGGTCGTTGATGACCTCCAGCGTGTGCATGCGGCCGCGCACCACGCGGTCGGGCGCGCCGAGGTCGTAGGCCGGCAGGCCGTCGGCCGGTAGCGCGGGCTTCGATGTCTGGTCGACGCTGCCGCCGGTGACGCCATTGAGCAGCGCATCGACCTCGTCCTGCGAGAGGACCTGTTCATAGGCCATGGGTCGCTTGCCTCGCGGTGTTTACTGCACCACGAAGGTGTTGAACGAGACGCCGGTGATGCCCTGCGGCGGCAGGGTGTCGTTGAGCGGGCGGTTGAGTTCGCTGCGGACTTCCTCGGCAATCCGGGTCTTGTCCTCGGTGGACATGAGCGTGTCGGGCGCGCGGTTCGACAGCAGCAGCAGCGCGCGGCTGCGCAGCTCGGGCATGAACTCGACGATCTGTGCCTTCGAGGCCTCGTCCTTCATCTTGAGCGAGATGCCGACGTGCAGGTACTTGCGGCCCTCGGCCTGGAGGTTGACCGTCATCGGTTCGAGCGTGACGAAGATCGGCTTCTCGGGCACGGGCTTCGCGGCTTCGGCCGGGGCGCCCGCCGACTTGTGCTGGAAGTACGTGTAGCCGGCCGCGCCGGCGACGAGCACGGCGACGCCGAGCATCAGGCCGATCATGAACTTCGACGAGCGGGGCGCTGCGGCTGGCGCGGCGGCGGCGGTGGCGGTGGCGACGGGAGATGAAGTAGCCATGTTGAAGCGAGGTAAAAGTTCGGTCTATTCTTTGCGAACTCCCCTGCAGGCGAACGGCTGATCAAGCGTGGAAAAGCGCTTCAGATCCGTTCATTGCTGGAAGCTGTTCACGCGAAGGTGTCGAGGCCGGCCGTGGCGCGGCGCAAGGTGGATGCCGAAGGCGCTGCAGCCACCGGCTGTGCGGCAGTGTTGTCGGCGCGGCCCGATCCCGGATAGTTCGGCAGGCCCTGCGGGCGCTGCGGGTTCTGCTCGGCGAAGGCGCTGCCGCCGTTCGGCTGGCGGGCTTCCGCGCCGACCGAGGTCTGGCCGAGGTTGATGCCCTGCTCGGCCAGCGTGGTGCGGAGTTGTGGCAGCGCGGCTTCGACGGCCTTGCGCACCGACTCGTGCGCCGAGACGAACATCGCCTGCGCCTGGTTGTCGCCCATCGTCAGCGTGACCTTGAGCGGGCCGAGATTGGCCGGATTCAGGTTGAGCTCGGCCACCTGATGGCCGCTGGCGCTCATGCGGATCATCTGGTGGCCGATGGCCGGACCCCACTCGGTGCTGCCGACCTGCGGCGCGACCGTCAGCGCCGGCGTGGACTGCGCGGGCGCGGCGGCGCGGTCGGCGGCGGGCGCGGCATTGGCCTGCAGGGCCGCCAGGGCCTGGGCATCGGGTGCGGCGGCCGGCCCGATCGATGCGGTGTCGGGCTTCGCGGCCGGTGTGTCGGCCTTCGCGGTTTCGATGGCTGCAGCGGCTTGCGGTGCGACGGCGGACTCGTCCGCGCTCGTCGCCGTGGCGGTGGTATCGGAGGCGGCTTGCGCTTTCACGGCGGCGAATGTTTTGGCATCCAGGGTCCCAGCAGCGGCTGGCGTGGGCGCCGGCACGGCGGCTTTGGCGCTTGCGTCCTTCGAAGCTGTCGCCGCGGCGGCAGCGGCGGTCGCGAGCGGCAGGGCGGCGTCGTCCCGCTGCTCTGCCACCGGCGCCTCGGCATGGGCGTCGTGGTCGGCGCAGTCAGCGCTGTCGGCGGCGCGCGCGGTCTTCGCAGCGGCTCGATCGGCTGCCGTCTGCGGTGCGCCGTCGGCGAGGGCCGATGCCTGTTCCTGCAAGACGCCCGATGCCGCGCCGGCGGCGAGTCCATCGACGGTCGCCCCGGCACCGCCCTTCGACGCCGGCTCGGGCGTCGGCTTGCCCTGCGCGGCCCCAGGCACGACGGGCGCCGGAAGCGGCGCGAGGAGCGCCATGACGTCGTCCGCGCTGAGCTCGCTCTTCTTGTCTGCGGCGCGTGTGGTCTTGCGGCCCGCAAGCGGCTCAGTGCCGGACGCCTCGGCGGTTTGCTGCGCGTCTTGCGCGCTGGCCGCACGCGAGCGCTCGAGCGCGGCGCCGAAGCTGCGGCCTTCGGGCTCTTCGGCATTGCGGCCGCGCGAACCGGAGGCTGCGCCCTGCAGACCCGACAGGTTGAGGGAAGGCGAGATGACGGTGGACATGGGGGCTCCGATGCTTCAGAAAGTCGGGTTGGCGGCACGGTCGAAGAATTTGCGCGTCGCGCGCTCGTCGCTGTCGCGCTGCTCGCGCTTGGCCTGCGCCATCAGTTCCTGACGACGCATGCGCTCGGCGAGCGTGTCGAAGGAATTGAGGCGGCGCTTGTTGTTGCGCCAGTCGTCGCGGCCGTGGTCCAGCCGCGTCAGCGCCTGCGCGACGATGGCGCGCTGCTGCTCGATGGCGCCGTCGAGCGTGGCCAGGAAGGCCTGGTAGTTGCGCAGCTTGGCGGTGGCAAGGCCCTCGCTCATCAGCGCCTGCAGCTGCTGGACGTAGTCCTGCCGGTACTTCATCAGCATCTCGAGTTTCTGGCTGGCGCTGAGCTGCGCGTTCTGCAGCATGCCGAGCCGCTTGGCGGACTCGTCGGTCTGCGTGCGGGCGAGGTCGGACAGCATTTCGAGGGGGAGTCGCTGGGGCATGGTCGTTCCTTCCTGGGTCAGCCGGCTTCGAAGAGCTTGGTCATGCGCGCGATCGACGCCGCGTAGTCGGTGCGCTCCTCCATGGCCTGCTGGAGGAAGGCCTCGATGCGCGGATACATCGCGATCGCCTGGTCGAGCTGCGTGTCGTGCCCGGGGGCGTACGCGCCGACGCTGATGAGGTCCCGGTTGCGCTGGTAGCGCGAGAGCATCTGCTTGAAGCGGCGCACCACGTCGAACTGCGAGGGCGGGATCAGCGCGGTCATCGCGCGGCTGATCGACGCCTCGATGTCGATCGCCGGATAGTGGCCGGCCTCGGCGAGCGAGCGCGACAGCACCACGTGGCCGTCGAGGATCGCGCGCGCCGAATCGGCGATCGGGTCCTGCTGGTCGTCGCCTTCGGAGAGCACGGTGTAGAACGCGGTGATCGATCCGCCGTGTCCGTTGGCATCGCGTGCACCGTTGCCGGCGCGTTCCACCAGCGCCGGCAGCTTCGCGAACACCGAGGGCGGATAGCCCTTGGTGGCGGGCGGCTCACCCACCGCGAGCGCGATTTCGCGCTGCGCCATGGCATAGCGCGTGAGCGAATCCATGATGAGCAGCACGGCCTTGCCCTGGTCGCGGAAATACTCGGCCAGGCAGGTGGCATAGGCCGCGCCCTGCAGGCGCAGCAGCGGCGAGTTGTCGGCGGGCGCGGCGACGACGACCGCGCGCGCCAGGCCTTCCTCGCCGAGCGTGTTCTCGATGAAGTCCTTCACTTCGCGGCCGCGTTCGCCGATCAGGCCGACCACGATCACTTCGGCGCTGGTGTAGCGCGCCATCATGCCGAGCAGCACGCTCTTGCCCACGCCGGAGCCTGCGAACAGGCCCATGCGCTGGCCGCGGCCGACGGTGAGCATGGCGTTGATCGCGCGCACGCCGACGTCGAGGACCGAATCGATCGGCGCGCGCGTGAGCGGGTTCATCGGCGGCGACGACAGCGGCACCTTGCGGCTGATGTCGAGCGGGCCGAGCCCGTCGAGCGGCCGTCCGGCCGCATCGACCACGCGGCCGAGCATGCCTTCGCCGACCGGCAGCCGCTTGGCGTGGCCTTCGCCGGCCAGGGCCGAACCGGCGCTGCCGTGGCGCGGGACCACGCGCGCGCCCGGCAAGAGGCCGGACACTTCGCTCTGCGGCATCAGGAAGAGCTTGTCGCCCGCGAAGCCGACCACTTCGGCTTCGGCATAGCGCTGCGCATGGCCGGGCGGCAGCTCGACGAGGCAGTCACTGCCCACCGGCAGTTGGAGGCCGACGGCTTCGAGCACGAGGCCCACCGCGCGCGTGAGGCGGCCCGACTGCACGCTCATGGGCGCACGGCGCACGTCATGGCGGGCGCGCGCGAGCGTGTCGAGCCAGGATTGCAGATGGCGGTCGGCCGAAGCGGGGGGCGTGGCGATGATCATCGGGTCAGGTCCCCTGCGCGGCGGCATCGCGATGAAGGGCGGCCGTCACGTTCTTCCAGCGCGTTTCCAGGCTGGCATCGAGCTCGCCGCTCGCGGATTGCACGCGGCAGCCGCCGCGCGCCATGGTGTCGTCGGCGCGCACCTGCCAGCCGGCGGATTCCAGCTCGCTGCCGAGGCTGTTCTTCACCAGCGCGACGTCGTCCGGATGCATGACGAGGCGCGGCTCGCCCTGCAAGGCAGGTTCGGCATGGAGCAGGTCCTGCACCAGCGGCAGCACCCATTCGGGTTCGGCGCGCAGGGTACGGTGCACCACCTGGCGCGCGATGTCGAGTGCGAGCCTGAGCAGCGCGTCGGCCACTTCGGCTTCGGCGCGGCGCAGCGCGACGGGCAGGCTGCTCGCCAAGGCGCGCAGCTGTTCGGCGTGCGCGCTGGCGGCCGCGAGTCCGGCCGCGACGCCTTCGGCATGGCCTTCCGTCAGGCCTTGCGCGCGGCCTTTGGCGAGGCCTTCCCTGTGGCCCTCGGCCTCGCCGGCGGCGCGCGCTTCGCGGCGCAGTTGCGCCAATTCGGCGGCATGCAGCAGGGCGGCCGAGGGCGCGACCTCGGCGGGGGCAGCGGCGGCGCGCTGCGAGGCCGATGCGGGCTGCGCTTCGGTGAGCGTGTCCATCTCCCAGCGCTGCCATGCGGACAGCACCGGCTTGCCGAGACGGGAGGGCTGCGCTGCGGGCGCAGGCGCAGGCGCCCTGGGTGCCGAATAGGCCGATGCGAGCAGCGCGCGCGCACCGGGGGCGAAGGCGCGCTTAGACAAAGTCATCGGTGCCAGGCGCTGCGATCACGATCTCGCCGGATTCGGCAAGGCGGCGCGCGACCTGCAGGATCGACTTCTGTTCGGCCTCGACCTGCGACACGCGCACCGGGCCGCGCAGTTCCATGTCTTCGCGCAGCGTCTCGGCGGCGCGCTGAGACATGTTGCTGAGGAACTTGTCGCGCAGTTCCTGCGGTGCGCCCTTGAGCGCGATGATGAGCGAGTCGGCTTCGATGTCCTTGAGCAGGCGCTGGATGCTGCGGTCCTCGAGGCCCACCAGGTTCTCGAAGACGAACATCTCGTCCACGATGCGCTGCGCGAGCGTCTCGTCGACTTCGCGCACGTGGGCGATGGCTTCTTCTTCCTGCGCGCTCGTCATGAGGTTGACGATCTCCGCCGCGGTGCGCACGCCGCCGAGGCGGCTGCGCTTGAGGCCCTGGCCCGACAGCATCTCGGTGAGCACGTCGGTGAGTTCGCTGAGCGCCGACGGCTGCACGCCGCCGAAGGTGGCGATGCGCATGATCACGTCGTGGCGCAGGCGCGTCGGCAGCTTCTCGAGCACTTCCGAGGCCTTCATGCGGTCCAGGTGGATGAGCACCGTCGCGAGGATCTGCGGATGCTCGTCGCGGATGAGCTCGGCCACTTCGCTGGCTTCGAGCTGGTTCAGGCGCTCGATGCCGCTGTACGGCTCTTCGGCCTGCAGGATGTCCTCGAGCAGGTTGCTCGCGCGGTCGTCGCCGAGCGCCTTCTTGAGCACCGCGCGGATGTAGCTGCTCGACCCGAGATGCAGCGCCGAGAGCTGCTCGGTTTCCTGCCGGAACTCTGCGAGCACCGCCGAGAGCTCGTCCTTCGAGACCGCGTTGAGCTTCGCCATCGCGAGGCCCAGCGTCTGCACCTCGGCGGTGGGCAGGTGGTGGAGCGCGGCGGCCGCGCGGTCTTCACCGAGCGCCAGCAGCAGGATGGCGCTCTTGCGGGTTCCGGTTTCACTGATCATTGCTGTTCATCCAGTGTTGGATCAGGGTGGCGACGAGCTTGGGGTCCTGCTCGGCGAGTTGATGGGCGTAGTCCATGTCGGCCTTCTGGCGCGCGGCTTCGCGCACGCGCAGGGCCTCTTCCGGCGGGACCTGCGGCGTGTCGTCCAGCTTCGGCTCGTCGCTGGTGGGCGCTTCGGCCGCGACCGCGGGTTGCGGTGCCGGCGGCGGTGCGAGGTGCCTGCGCAGCAGCGGACGCAGCACCGCGAACCACGCGAGGAGGGCCAGCATCGCGACGAGCAGGTAGCCGCCGAGGGTCTTGGCGAGCTCGATGTTCTGCGGGTCGCGCCACAGCGGCACTTCCGGCGCAGGCGGATCGCGGTCGTCGGCGAAGGCGCTGTTGACCACGTTGAGCGAATCGCCGCGCTCCTGGCTGAAGCCCATCGCTTCCTTGGCAAGGTTGCGGATCTGGTCGATCTCGACCGGCGTCAGCGCGCGCTGCGTGCTCTTGCCGCCTTCGACGGCGTCCTTGTAGTTCACCACCACCGCGACCGACAGGCGCCTGACCGCGCCGGCGCCTTGCTGCACGTGGCGGATCGAGCGGTCGAGCTCGTAGTTGGTCGTCACGTCCTTGCGCGAGCTGCCCGGTGCGGCGGCCGCGGCGGTCGAGACGGCGGTGTTGGCGCCGTTCGCGGCAGCCGCGCCCTGGGCACCGCGGGCGCCCTGTGCGTTCTGCGCGCCGGGCTGGCCGGGTTGGCCAGGCTGCGGCGGATTGGTGATCGGAGCGGTCGGATTCAGCGGCGGCTGGTTCGACAGCGCGCCCGGCACGCCGCCCGGGGGCACCGCGCCACGCTGGTTCGATTCGCTCGACTGCTGGCTGCGGATCGCGGCGCGGGTCGGGTCCGCGTTCGGGCTGTACTTCTCGTCGGTGTGCTCGATGACCGAGAAGTCGATGTCGGCCGCCACCTGCGCGCGCACGTTGTTCGCGCCGACGATCGGCTGCAGGATCGCCTCGATGCGGCGGATGTAGCCCTGCTCGATCTCCTGCGTGTACTTGAGCTGGCTCACGTCCAGCCCGCGCGCATCGCCGTTGGCTGCCGAGAGCAGGTTGCCGCGCTGGTCGACCACGGTCACGCTCTTTGGGTCGAGCTCGGGCACGCTGCTCGCGATCATGTGCGCGATCGCGCTGACGGTGCCTTCGTCGATGCTGCGGCCGCGCTGCAGCGTGAGCACCACCGAGGCGGAAGGCTTCTTCTGCTCGCGCACGAAGAGCGAGGGCTTCGGGATCGCGAGATGCACGCGCGCCGAATCGACGCTGCCGATGGATTCGATCGAGCGCGCGAGCTCGCCTTCGAGCGCGCGCTGGTAGTTGACCTGCTCGGCGAACTGGCTGGTGCCGAACTTCTGGTTGTCCATGAGCTCGAAGCCCACGCCGCCGGCCTTGGGCAGGCCCTGCGCCGCGAGCTTCAGGCGCGCCTCGGGCACCTTGTCGCCGGGGATGAGGATCGCGCCGCCGCCTTCGGCGAACTTGTAGGGCACGTTCATCTGCTGCAGCGACGCGATGATCGCGCCGCCGTCGCGGTCCGACACGTTGGTGTAGAGCACCTTGTACTCGGGCCCGTGGTTCCACAACGTGAAGGCGGCGGCCGCCGCGACCAGCGCGGCGCCGGCGACGATCATGGGCAGCCTGGGCTGGGCACGCAGTCGCTCTAGGAACGGCGGAAGCGAGGAGGCCGCCATGGGCGCCGCGTTCGCCGGCGTTGCCGCAGCGGTCATCGGGAAATCTCCATGCTTCGCACTGCGGTGCGAGCGCCTTCGGTTGGCCGGGCGGCGCTCATGCGCGGATCCTCGTCATGGCAGTCGCGCAGTCGCGGTCCGTCGTCATGTGGATGCTTGAAGTTTGTCGTTCAGATTTCATGCCGGAGGCCGATGACAAGGTCAGCGGACTTTTCGTTTCGCGATCGATTGTCTGGAGACGGTCGGAAATCGATGGGCCGAACAACGGGGGTTTTTGCCGTTTGTTGGCGGCTTGAATGCGGGTCTTCCCTTGTTACGCTGAAGGGACGACGCAACGCCTGCGCGCTTCCTTGGCAACCGCCAAGCACGAACCAAGAAAGAACCCGAATGTCGATCTCCGCCATCGAATCCGTCCTGCAGCAGATGCGGGCCACCGCCGTGCAGGCGGGCTTCGCACCCACGTCCGCCGCGCCCCGCACCGCCGTTGAATCGGGCGGCTTCGCAGCCGAGCTCAGGCGCTCGCTGGACAACATCAGCGGCGCGCAGAACCGCGCCTACGGCCAGGCCGAGGCCTTCGAACTCGGCAAGCCGGGTGTCGCGCTCAACGACGTGATGGTCGATCTGCAGAAGGCGAACGTCGCGTTCCAGACCGGCCTGCAGGTGCGCAACCGGCTGGTCGCCGCCTATCAGGAAGTGATGGCCATGCAAGCCTGACGCGCGCCCCGAGTCACGGGGCGTACTTTTTTTGAAGGCCGCCCTAAAGGATTGAAAGCCCCTGTCGATAACTCACTCAACGATGGAATTCGAAACCCCGCAAAGGGCAAGAGCCAGCGTTAAGGACCAGAGCTTTCAACCCTTTCTTCTTACTAGGAGTCGAACATGGCGTCAGTCATCAACACCAACAGCCTCTCCCTGCTCACGCAGAACAACCTGAGCAAGTCGCAATCGTCCCTGAACACGGCGATCCAGCGCCTGTCGTCCGGTCTGCGCATCAACAGCGCCAAGGACGACGCCGCCGGCCAGGCCATTGCCAACCGCTTCACGGCGAACATCAACGGCCTGACGCAAGCCCAGCGCAATGCCAACGACGGCATCTCGCTCGCGCAGACGACGGAAGGCGCGCTGACCGAGGTCAACAACAATCTGCAGCGCGTGCGCGAACTGACGGTGCAGGCTGCCAACGGCTCCAACTCGGCTTCCGACCTGAAGTCGATCCAGGACGAAATCACGCAGCGTCTGGCCGAAATCGACCGTACCTCGGCCCAGACCGACTTCAACGGCGTGAAGGTTCTCTCGGCTTCCGCCAAGCCGCTGACCGTGCAGGTCGGCGCCAATGACGGCGAGACCATCAGCATCAACCTGCAGGAAATCGACTCGAAGACGCTCGGCATGCAGGGCTTCAACGTGTCCGGCCCGGTCGCTACCGCGTCGCTCGCGTTCAACGGCACGACCGCCTCCGCTGCCGGCGATGCGCCGACTGCGGCCCAACTGCAGGCCGCCTACGGCAGCACCACGGCCGTCACGACCACGACCGTTGCCGAAAAGACGACCGACACCCTGTCGACGGCCCTCGGCCTGGCCGCCGGTGGCGCTACCCTCACGGGCAATGCCGTGACCGACAAGAACGGCAACATGTTCGCCGAGGTCAAGATCACGCCCGCATCGGCTGGCGAAGCGGCTTCCCTGGTGAATCAGGGCTTCACCGGTGCCACCAGCGGCACCTCGATGTACCGCTACGTCGCGCTCGATCCGGCATCGGCCGACACGACGACCACGGCGGGCACCGCGGCCTTCACGGTCGATACGTCCAAGATCACGGCCAGCAGCCTGCAAACCGGCACCACCGCCAGCCCGCTGGCCGCCATCGACGCTGCGCTGAAGAAGGTCGACGATCTGCGCAGCTCGCTGGGTGCGGTGCAGAACCGTTTCGATTCGGTGATCTCGAACCTCGGTACCTCGATCACCAACCTGTCTTCGTCGCGCTCGCGGATCCAGGACGCTGACTACGCGACCGAAGTGTCGAACATGACCCGCGCCCAGATCCTGCAGCAAGCGGGTACCTCGGTGCTGGCGCAGGCCAACCAGACGACGCAGGGCGTGCTCAAGCTGCTGCAGTAATCCGGGCGGCTCGCAGGCGTCCTTTCCGTTCGGGGAGGGCGTCGGCCAGGTGCAGGCATTCGCATGCGAATCCGTGCGGCCTGCGCTGTCCCCTGCGGCCAGGCGTCGCCAGGCCGCAGAGGACAGCGAGATCGTGTTCGTGGGCCGCGAGGCTCGAGAGTAGACAACAGACCAACAACACCATGACCATCAGCAGCCTCGGCGTCGGATCGAATCTCGATCTCTCCACCCTGCTCACGCAGCTCCAGACGGCAGAGAGCCAGCCGCTGGTCGACCTGCAATCCAAGCAGACCGGCTACACCACCAAGCTGACGGCCTACGGAAAGTTGTCGAGCGTGCTGAGCGGGTTCGAGTCGGCTGCCGCGGCGCTGGGATCGCCTTCGCTGTTCCAGAGCGTGAAGGCCGCATCGAGCAACACGGGCGTTCTGACCGCCACGGGGGACAGCACCGCCGTGGCCGGCAGCTATTCGATCAACGTCACCCAGCTGGCACAGTCCCAGTCCCTGGTCTCGGCGGGGCAGGCGAGTGCGACGACGGCCATCGGCAATGGCACGATCACCATCGATTTCGGGACCGTTTCGGGCGGCACGCTCGACGCGACGACCGGAAAGTACGCCGGTGCCACCTTCACGAAGGACGCCACGCGCACTGCGGTCCCGATCACCATCGACGCAAGCAACAACACGCTCCAGGGGATCCGCGACGCCATCAATGCCGCCAACGCGGGCGTGACGGCCACTGTCGTGAGCGATGGCAGCGCGGCGCCGGAACGCCTGGTCCTGTCCTCCACGCAAACCGGCGCGGCATCGAGCATGAAGATCTCCGTGGCGGGCGATGCGGCGCTCCAGAACCTGCTCGCCAACGATCCCGAAGCCACCCAGAACCTGACGCAGACGGTGAGTGGCCAGGATGCGAAACTGACCGTGAACGGCATCGCCGTGTCGAGCGCCAGGAACACGGTGAAGGAGGCGATCCAGGGCACGACGCTGAACCTGGTGTCGCTCGGCACCAGCAGCGTCAACCTTTCCAATGACACCACGTCGGTGTCGTCGGCGATCTCCGCCTTCGTCCAGGCCTACAACAACCTGCAGTCGACCGCCACGTCGCTTACCGCCTACAACGCGACCACGAAGACGGGCGCCGCGTTGATGGGCGATGCGACGCTGCGCAATATCCAGACGAAGATTCGCCAGGCACTCGTGGCGCCGCAGGACGGCGGTTCGAACGACATGAAGGTGCTGTCGGAGGTCGGCATTTCCTTCCAGAAGGACGGCACGCTGGCGCTCGATTCCGACAAGCTGAACAAGGCGCTCTCGACGAATCTGGCCGGCGTGTCGAAGCTCTTCGCCAGCGCGGATGGCAGCACGGCCGGATATGGCAAGCAATTGAGCTCGCTCGTGAGCGGCATGACCGCGGACGGCGGCGCGCTGCAGGTCGCCACGGACGGCGTCAACGCGACGCTCAAGCAGCTCGACACCGAATACACCGCGATGTCGGCGCGCGTGGACGACACGGTGGCGCGCTACCGCACGCAGTTCCAGCAGCTCGACGTGCTGATGAGCACCATGAACAGCACCATGAGCTATCTCACGCAGCAGTTCAATGCGATGAACGGAACCACCACCAGCAGCAGCAAGAGCAGCTAAACCGGCCGATCGGAGCACTGCATGTACACGCCTCACACTTTCAGGACCGGCGCCGGCGCGTATGCCCGCATCGGCATCGAGACGAGCGCGATGAGCGCCTCGCCTCATCAGCTGATCTCCATGTTGTTCGAAGGGGCCAAGGCGGCCATCGGCATGGCAAGGCATCACATGGCTTGCGGCGAGATCGTCGCCAAGGGCAACGCGATCTCGAAAGCCATCGACATCGTGGCCAGCGGCCTGAAGGCCGCGCTCGACGCCGATGCGGCCGGATCGGCCGGCGAGGAACTGGTGAACAACCTGTCGGCCTTGTACGACTACATCGTCCAGAAGCTCTTCCAGGCGAACCTGCGCAACGACGCCGGGGCGCTGGACGAAGCCGAGGAACTTCTCGAATCCATCGGGTCGGCCTGGCGCGAGATCGACGCCGCGCCTGCCCGCGCCTGAACCGGCAATGCACAAGACGAGGGACAACATGGCAGTCACGAGTGAAGTCGTCCATTGCTACAGCGAGCTCGCGATGCGCGTGTCGCTGATGGCTGAACTGGCGCGCGGGAAGGAATGGAGTCGGCTACCGGAGCTCGAGGCGCAGTGCTCGGCGCTTGTCGACAGGCTCAAGGTGCTGCAGCCGCTGGAAGCGCTCGATCCGGCGCAGTACGACGAGGTGCGGCGGCTGATCGCGCGCATCCGCATGGACCAGGACGAGGTGTGCGGCCTGGTGAAGCCGCAGATCGAGCAGTTGATCGCGCGCATGAGCTCGCTGCATCAGCAGCAGACGCTGGGCAAGGCCTACCGCTTCTCGCACTGAACAGGCACTGACTGCGCGCCATGACAGGTTTGACCGGGTTGATCGACACGCTGCTCGCCGCGAAGACTTCGCCGCGCGTGGACGTGCTCGCGATCAGGAACGAGGCCGAGATCGGTCCGCCCGGGCCGGTGCTGCAGGTGGGGCGCGTCGCGAACGACGTGCGGCTGCCCTCCAACGCGGCACTCGAGAGACTGGTGCCCGGCGCCCTCGGCGACGCGGCGTACCGCGACGGCTCGCCGACGCGCGCCGCCAAGGCCGAGCTGTCGGCGGCGGCGCGACTCATCAGCGCGGTGCTGGCGGATGCCCATGGCGATGCGGGCCCGGTGCGCGGCGCCGCGCCCGCCTGGGCTTCGGCGAAGGCGCCGGATGCGGGTGTGCTTGCCGGCATGCTGTCGCAGAACGTCAGGGCGAGCGGACTCTTCTACGAATCGCACCTCGTGGAACTCGCGGCGGGAAGCCGCACGCTGGCGCAGATGGCCGAGGAGCCGCAGGCGCGCTGGTCGGGTCCGGGGCTCGCGGCGGCATTGGCTGCACAGGCGCAGCCCGCCCTGCCGACCGTGGCTGGGCCTTCGTCGCAGGCCGCCGAAGCCGCGCAGCAGGCGGTTGCCCAAGGCCTCGCACCGGTGGTCGACGAACTCGCATCGAACACCGGGAAACCCGTGGAAGCAGCGGGGCAGGGCGGTACTGCCGAGGTCCAAGAGGCAAAGCCCTCGGCAGCACAGGCGCCTTCCGGTGATGCGCCGCTTGCCGCCGATCGCGAAGCCCATCCGGAGGCCGCGCGTGTCGAGGCGGCCTACCGTTGGGCCGAAGCGCCCGCGGCGATGCCCGAGGCCGTGACCGAGCGTGCCGTTGTTGCAGAAGGCAGCGCGGTTCGCCATCCAGGTCATGCCGCGACGACCGGGCTCATGCCGGTTGCAACCGGGATGATCCATCCGCAGTCCGTCACGCTGGTGCACCAGCAGCTCGATCTGCTCGCCACGTCGGTCTTCCGGTGGAACGGCGAGGCGTGGCCCGGCGTGCCGATGCAATGGTCGATCGAGCAGGAGAGCGACGAACGCGAATCTCATGCCGGCGGCGAAGAAGCCGCTCGACCCTGGTCCACCACGGTGTCGATGCATCTGCCGCGCCTCGGCGTGGTCGATGTGCGGCTCAGCCTCGCCGGTTCGGGCGTGCATGCGCGCCTCAGTGCCGCCGAAGCGTCCACGGTGGCACGCCTGCGGGCGGACGGCGGGGCGCTGGCCCGGCGCTTCGACGCGATCGGCCTGTCGCTGCAGGACTTCCAGGTTTCGGGGATGAATCCGTCATGACCGCCGGTGCGAACGAACGTCAGGGCGCGGTGGCGCTGTCGCATGCCGACACCGCGAAGGCGCCCGTGGTCGTGGCGAAGGGCTATGGCGTGGTGGCCGAATCGATCATGCGCGAGGCGAAGGCGAACGGCCTCTACGTGCACGAGTCCGCGGACCTGGTCCGGCTGCTCATGCAGGTGAACCTCGATGCGCAGATCCCGCCGCAGCTTTATCGCGCGGTGGCCGAGCTGATGGCGTGGATCCACGGTCTCGAAAGTGACACGGATGCGATTCCGGGGCGAATGGCATGAATTATTTCACACGAGAAATTCGAATTGATACTTTTTGTTTCGTATTAATTGGATTTCATGAAAGAAGCGAACAATTGATCCTGAATCTCCCGTTTCATTGACGAGTTTAATACTTTTTCATCAATTCGAAGCGGCAGGGCGCCAATTTTTTTGTATGCATTCTACTTACATTGTCCACGTGAGGGTTTCCCTGAATTGGGAGGGCGTTTGGGTCGTGTCAGATAAGTCTCACTTTCAGGATGAATGACAGCCAGTTGTTAAAGATTGTTAGATTCTGTCGATAGACTAGAGCCAAAATCAAACGGAGTGCAGAGTGGAATTGGAAAATGACGGCGCCGTGACACATGGCGACATCTCGAAAGAGATCGGCGACATCAATCTCGCCTACATGCTGCTCGCTCAAAAGCTGGCCAAGCAGGATCGCGCAGCAGCCATGTATCGTTTGGGGGTCGGCCGCGAACTCGCGGATTTGCTGGCCAACATGTCTCTAACCCAGATCGTCAAATTGGCGGCGTCGAATTTTCTGCTTTGCAGTTTCCGCCTCGACGACCATCCGATGTTCGCCGTATTTGGCGAGGAAAAGGATACGACGCTCCAGCAGGCGCATATGTCGATCCTGATGTCGGCGCGGAAAATTCAATCGCGCGAAGTGGGCGCAATGGCATGAGCAAGAAAAGCGTCCTGGGCGAAGTGCGCCAGGTTCAATTAGCCATCGAGCTGATCGAGCTCGGCGCGCGGCTGCAATTTCTGGAATCGGAAGTCGGCCTGAGCCGTGAACGCCTGATTCGCCTTTACAAGGAATTGAAAGGGGTTTCGCCGCCCAAGGGTCTTTTGCCTTTTTCGACGGATTGGTACATGACCTGGTTGGCCAATATCCATTCCTCGATGTTCTACAACATGTACCGCTTCATGCTGGAAGAGGCCTACGAGACGCCGCTGCGCGCGCTGATCAAGAGCTACCGCCTCTACATGGAGCAGATCGAGGCACACGGCGGCGACGTCGTACTGGACTTCACGCGCGCCTACACGATGGTGCGCTTCTTCGAGAGCGACATGCTCCAGCTGAGCACCTGCAGCCGCTGCGGCGGCCGCTTCGTGGCGCACGCGCACGACAACAAGCACGGCTATGTGTGCGTGCTCTGCCGACCGCCGTCGCGCGCGGGCAAGGCGCGCGGCCCGAAGCGGGCGGAGGCGCCCGCCGAATCCGAGTCCGGTTCCGACACCGTTCTGGCGCGCGCCGAGGCGCGGGCCGCCATCGGAGGCCACTGAGGCGATTCATTCACTTCGGAATTCGAACCAACTGATTTGAAGCCTGAGGGCAAAAGGGGAAGCGTGTGCTGGTGCTCGTCGGATACCTGGTGGTGGTGGGAACCGTGTTCGGGGGCTATGCCCTCATGGGCGGTCATTTCGGCGTCCTGTTCCAGCCGGTCGAAGTCCTGATGATCGGCGGCGCCGCATTGGGCGCCTTCGTCGCCGGCAACAACGGCAAGACGATCAAGGCGACGATGAAGGAGTTGCCGCTGCTCCTGCGCTCGACCAAGCACAACCAGCAGCTCTACATGGACCTGCTCGCCTTGTTGTACGAGCTCCTCGCCAAGGCCCGCAAGGACGGCATGATGAAGCTCGAATCCGACGTCGAGAGCCCGAAGGAAAGCGAGATCTTCAACCGCTATCCGTCCATCATGGCCGAGCACGAGGTGATGGAGTTCCTCTGCGACTACCTGCGCCTGATGGTGAGCGGCAACACCGACGCCTTCGAGATCGAGGCGCTGATGGACCACGAGATCGAGACCATCCGCCACGAGGCCGAAGTGCCCTCGCACAGCCTGGCGCGCGTCGGCGATGCGCTGCCTGCCCTCGGCATCGTGGCCGCGGTGCTGGGCGTGGTGCATGCGCTCGGCTCGGCCAACCTGCCGCCTTCCGAGATGGGTGCGCTGATCGCCCACGCGATGGTCGGCACCTTCCTCGGCGTGCTGCTGGCCTATGGCTTCGTGATGCCGCTGGCCACCGTGATCAACCAGAAGGTGGAAGAGGGCATGAAGGTCTTCCAGTGCGCGAAGGTCACCCTGCTCGCGAGCCTGAACGGCTATGCGCCGCAACTGGCGGTGGAGTTCGGTCGCAAGGTGCTGTTCTCGACCGAACGTCCGACCTTCAACGAGCTCGACGAGCACGTCCGCGAAGTCAAGGCCCGCTGATCGCCGGGTAGACCATGAACGCAGACAAGAATCGCGTCATCGTCAAGAAGGTCGCCGGCGGCCATGCTGGCCATCACGGCGGCGGCTGGAAGATCGCCTACGCCGACTTCATGACGGCCATGATGGCTTTCTTCCTCGTGATGTGGCTGCTGTCGATCTCGACGCCCAAGCAGCGCGAGGGCATCGCAGAGCACTTCCGCATGCCGCTGAAGGTCGCTCTGAGCGGCGGCGACAAGAGCAGCCTCAGTTCGAGCGTGATCCCCGGCGGCGGGCCGGACCCGATCGCACAGGAAGGCGAGGAGAAGCTCTCCGACGCCGAACGCGCCGAGATGGAAGACGCCGCGCGCCTCGCCGACATGAAGAAGCGGCTGGACGAACTGATCGAGAACAGCCCGGTCTTCAAGCAGCTGCGCTCGCAGATCCTGATCGACATCACGAGCGAAGGCCTGCGCCTGCAGATCGTGGACAGCGCCAAGCGCCCGATGTTCGACCTCGCGAGCGCGCGCGTCGTGCCGCACATGCGTGCGATCCTGCGCGAGCTGGGGCCGACGCTCAACGACCTGCCGAACAAGATCACCCTTTCGGGCCATACCGACGCCGTCGTCTACACCAACGGCGACAAGGCCTACGGCAACTGGGAACTGTCGGCCGACCGCGCCAACGCATCGCGGCGCGAGCTCGTGACAGGCGGCATGAACGAGAACAAGGTGCTGCGCGTCGTCGGCCTCGCCGACAGCATGCACCTGGACAACGCCGACCCCCGCAACCCGATCAACCGGCGCATCAGCATCATGGTCCTGAACCGTCAGACGCAGGACCGCATCGAGCGCGAGAACAGCGGCGAACTCGACAAGCCGAGAGTCGGCACGTCATTGCCCGCAGGCACCGACGCGAAGCTGACGTCGCTCGAGCCAGCCGCGTCCACCCAGTAGCAGCGAAACACCCACATGGACCTCAGTCAGTTTTCCCAGGCATTCTTTGTCGAAGCGATCGAGCTTCTGGCCGAGATGGAGCAACTGCTCCTCGAGCTGGACATGGACTCGCCCGACAACGAGCAGCTCAACGCCATCTTTCGCGCAGCCCATTCGATCAAGGGCGGCGCGGCCACCTTCGGCTTCACCGCGTTGACCGAGACGACGCATCTGCTGGAGACCCTCCTGGACCGGGCACGCCATGGCCAGCTTCGCCTCTGCGCTCCCATGATCGACGCCTTTTTGGAAACGAAGGACGCCTTGCAAGAACAAGTCACTGCCTACCAGGCGGGCAAAGAGCCCGACCCTGACATGGTGGCGCATATCTGCGCCGTGCTTCAGAAACTCGCGCTCGAGACTGCCGACGGCAAGGCCCTCGCGCCGGCATCTGCACCTGCGCCCGCACCGGCGCCCGCGGTGGCCGCCGCGCCCGCGCCCGAGGCATCCGAGATGTCCGCTTCAGGCGCGGCGCTGCGCATCCGCCTGAGCCGCCTGTCGGACAGCGAGTGCGACCTGCTCGCGGACGAGCTGGCCAACCTCGGCAAGATCGTCTCGCGCACGCGCAGCAACGACCAGTTGACCGTGATGCTCGACACCACCTGCGAGCCCGACGAGATCATCGCGGTGTGCTGCTTCGTCATCGACGAATCGCAGATCGACATCGCGCGCGAGTCCGGGGCGCCTGCCACCGCGGCCGAGCCCGTCGCCGCCGCGCCCGCCACGGCCGCGGCCGCGTCGTCGCCCGCCGAACCCGTGCGGGTCCAGGCCTCGGCTCCGGCACCCGCCGCCGCAGCAGCGGCCGCGAAGGAATCGAGCTCGATCCGCGTGGACGTCGAGAAGGTCGACCAGCTCATCAATCTCGTGGGCGAACTGGTCATCACGCAATCGATGCTCACGCAGGCCGCGACAATGCTCGACCCGGTGGCCTACGAGCGTTTCCTGAGCGGCCTGGGCCATCTGGAGCGCAATGCGCGCGACCTGCAGGAATCGGTCATGTCCATTCGCATGATGCCGATGGACTACGTCTTCAGCCGCTTCCCGCGCGTGATCCGCGACGTGAGCGCCAAGCTCGGCAAGCAGGTGCGTCTCGACACTTTCGGTAAGGAGACCGAACTCGACAAGGGCCTGATCGAGCGCATCGTCGATCCGCTCACGCACCTCGTGCGCAACAGCCTCGACCACGGCATCGAGACGCCCGAGGTCCGCCTCGCCAAGGGCAAGGAATCGACCGGTCAGCTGCTGCTGTCCGCGCAGCATCACGGCGGCAACATCGTGATCGAGGTCAGCGACGACGGCGGGGGCCTGAACCGCGAGAAGATCCTCGCCAAGGCCATGCAGCAGGGGCTCGCGGTGAGCGAGTCGATGCCCGACGAGGAAGTCTGGCAACTGATCTTCGCACCGGGCTTCTCGACTGCCGAGCAGGTGACCGACATCTCGGGCCGCGGCGTCGGCATGGACGTGGTCAAGCGCAACATCCAGGAAATGGGCGGCCATGTCGAGATCCAGTCGCGCGGCGGCTACGGAACGACCACCCGCATCGTGCTGCCGCTGACGCTCGCGATCCTCAACGGCATGTCGGTCAAGGTCGGCAGCGAGGCCTACATCCTGCCGCTGTCCTACGTGATCGAGTCGCTGCAGCCGCTGCCGGAGCACTTGCATTCGATCACCAGCGACGGCCATGTCATCAAGGTGCGCGGCGAATACCTGCCGCTGATCGAGCTGCATCGCGTGTTCGACGTGGCGGGCGCGCAGGTGAACCCGACTCAGGCCATCCTCGTGATCGTGCAGGCCGACGACGCGCGCTTCGCGCTGCTCGTGGACGAATTGCTCGGCCAGCACCAGGTAGTGGTGAAGAACCTCGAGACCAACTACCGCAAGGTGCCCGGCATCTCGGCGGCCACCATCCTCGGCGACGGCAGCGTGGCTTTCATCATCGACGTCGGCGCGATGCCGCGCATCCAGCGCGCGCAGGCCGCCAGCGCCGCGGCGCTGGCCGGCGCGTCGAGGATGACGGCCATCGAAGCCTGAGCGTCCCTCATGCAATTGCCCCGTGCACCCGGTCGCGACCGGGTGCGTGACCTGTGAATTTGACGGAGACACTTGCAATGCGTTTTGACTTCTTTCGCCGCCCCGGATCGAAGGGGGAGGTCGCGGTCGACGAGCTGGTGAGAGCCGTGGCGCCAGGTGCATCGGAAGCCTCGCCGGAAGCTGCGCTGCTGGAAGAGGCGCAGGCCAAGGGCTACGTGAGCTACGCGCTGCAGCTCGATGCGCAGATGCGCGTGCAGGGCCTGCGCTTCGCCTGGCGCGATGCAAGCGGCGGCGCCGATGCGTCCGCGCGCTGCAGGGCGCTGGTCGAGTGCATCGCGAAGCACCTCAACCCGCCCAAGGGCTGGCGGCTCGGGCGGCTGGCCGTCTACCTCGACGTCACGGTCGATGCACTGTTCCTCAACGAACTCCAGGGGCTCCCACCGGAAAACGTGGTGCTGTGCATGGGCATGGACGATCTCGCCGATCCCGACACGCGCTCGATGCTGCTGTTCCTGCGCGAGCAGGGCTTCGGCTTCATGCTGCGCGATCCGAAGACGCTGCCGCAGGACCCGGAGCTGCTGGAAATCGTCACCCACCTCGACGTCGGTGCAGGCGACCCGGCCCTGATCACCGAGGCGCGCAAGGGCGAGCCGACCG
This sequence comes from Variovorax sp. HW608, assembly GCF_900090195.1. Taxonomy (NCBI): domain Bacteria; kingdom Pseudomonadati; phylum Pseudomonadota; class Betaproteobacteria; order Burkholderiales; family Comamonadaceae; genus Variovorax; species Variovorax sp. HW608. The sequence continues at coordinate 6,860,514 of NZ_LT607803.1, read as the reverse complement.
GCCGCGCGCCGATCCAGCTCGTCGCGACACGCATGAACGGCTGGGACGACTTCGAGGCCTGTGCGGAGCAGTGCGTCGATGTGCTCGTCGAGGGCCGGCAAGCGCCCCCGGTGAAGGAGGTCGGCGAGCTGCAGCCCGAGTCGATCCTGATCGTGCGGCTGATGCAGATGCTCAAGCGCAACGAGAACGTGCGTTCCATCGAGGCCGCGCTCAAGCGCGATGTCGCGCTCACCTACCGCTTGCTGCGTCACATCAATTCGCCGGCGATCGGCGTGGGAGTGGAGGTCACTTCGCTGCGGCACGCCGTGGCGATGCTCGGCTACCAGCCGCTCTTCCGCTGGCTTTCGCTGCTGCTGGCGACCAGCAATCGCGCGAGCTCCCATTTCATGATGAAGCGCGCGATCATGCGCGGCCGTTTCGTCGAGCTGATGGGGCAGGGCATGCTGCCCGCGAGCGAATCGGACAACCTCTTCGTGGTCGGCATGTTCTCGCTCATCGACCGGCTGCTCGGCGTGCCGATGAAAGAGGTGCTGGAGAAGGTTCAGCTGACCGAGTCGGTGCAGCAGGCGATCCTGTCGCGCGAGGGCGTGTACGCACCCTTCCTGTCGCTGGTCGAAGCCTGCGAGACCGACAACGGCGACGCCCCGCGCCTGGCGGAGGCGCTGTTCGTCAGCGCGGGCCAGGTCAACGCGGCGCACCTGTCGGCAATGGTCTGGTCGCAGGAGGCCAGCGCGATCGAGACGGCCTAAATCTCGGGGGGGTTGCTGCCGATATACGTGCAAGATGGCAGTGAACACCGAATTCCTCTTCACCGACAGCGACTTCGCGAAAGTCCGCACGCTGATCCATCGGCGCGCAGGCATCGCCCTTGGCGAGCAGAAGCGACAGATGGTCTACAGCCGGCTCTCGCGGCGGCTGCGCGAACTTCGACTGCCGGAATTCGCGGCCTACCTGGAGCTGCTCGAATCGCGGCAGGACGGCGACGAGTGGCAGTCGTTCATCAATTCGCTTACCACGAACCTGACCTCCTTCTTCCGCGAGGCGCACCACTTCCCGGTGCTGGCCGAGCATGTGCGCAAGGCGCAGCAGCCGGTCACCGTCTGGTGCGCGGCGGCCTCGACCGGCGAGGAGCCCTACTCGATCGCGATCACGCTGATAGAGGCGCTCGGCGCGCGCGCCGGCTCCGCCAAGGTGATCGCGACCGACATCGACACCGCGGTGCTGGCCAAGGGCGAGGCGGGCGTGTTCACCGCCGAACAGGTCGGCCGCCTGTCGCCCGAGCGGCTGCGGCGCTTCTTCAACAAGGGCACCGGCGCCAACGCGGGCAAGGTCCGCGTGCGGCCCGAGGTGGCGGCGATGGTGAAGTTCTCGCGGCTCAACCTGCTCGACCCGTCATGGTCGGTGAAGGAGCCGGTGGATGCGATCTTCTGCCGCAACGTGATGATCTATTTCGACAAGCCGACGCAGAACAAGGTGCTCGACCGCTTCGCGCCGCTGCTCAAGCTGGGCGGTCTGCTGTTCGCCGGGCATTCGGAGAATGCGTCGCTCGTCAACCAGACCTTCAAGCCGCTGGGCCACACGGTCTATGAGCTGGCGCGCGGCGTTGCGAAGGCGGTGCCTGCATGAGCTTCGTTGCGCCGGGCTCCGTCGCCAGTCACCACTACTTCGACCGTGACGTCGGCAGCATGGCGGTGAAGCTGCTGCCTTCGGAGTACTACGTCACGACGACCGACACGGTGCTGACCACGGTGCTGGGCTCGTGCGTGTCGGCCTGCCTCCTCGACATCGACAACGGCGTGGCCGGCATGAACCACTTCATGCTGCCGGACGACGGCGATGCGAACGCGCGCGACCAGGCCGAGTCGATGCGCTACGGCGCCTACGCGATGGACGTGCTGATCCGCGAGCTGCTGCGCGCCGGCGCGCGGCGCGAGCGTCTGCAGGCGAAAGTCTTCGGCGGCGGCGCGGTGCTCGCCAACATGACGACGCTCAACATCGGCGACCGCAACGCGGACTTCGTGCTGCGCTATCTGCGCGCCGAGCGCATCGCCGTCGCCGCGCAGGACCTGCGCGGCCCGTACGCGCGGCGCGTGTGCTTCATCCCGTCGAGCGGCAAGGCCGTGGTGCGCAGGCTGCGCGGGCAGGCCGACGTGCAATCCATTCAGTGGGAGGAGGGCGAGCTGCTTCGCCAGCTGGCCGGCCCCCGCGCGAGCCCCGGCCCGGTGAGGCGCAACAACAATGCCGCCGGCGATGCGAGCCTGCTGGCGAAGAACAAAGGAAGCTGGTGAGCACGAACAACGCAAACAAGATCAAGGTGCTGTGCGTCGACGATTCGGCGCTGATCCGCAGCGTGATGACCGAGATCATCAACAGCCAGCCCGACATGACGGTCGTAGGCACGGCGGCCGATCCGCTGGTCGCGCGCGACCTGATCAAGGTGACCAACCCCGACGTGCTGACGCTGGACGTCGAGATGCCGCGCATGGATGGCCTGGAGTTTCTCGAGAAGCTCATGCGCCTGCGGCCGATGCCGGTGGTGATGGTCTCGTCGCTGACCGAGCGCGGCTCGGAGATCGCGCTGCGCGCGCTGGAGCTCGGCGCGATCGACTTCGTGACCAAGCCGCGCCTCGGCGTGCGCGACGGACTCTTGAACTACACCGAGCTGATTGCTGGCAAGATCCGCACCGCCTTTTGCGCGCGGCTGCTGCCGGCACGCGGCGGCGCGGGGGCGAGGCCGCAGGGCGAGGTGGCGCTGGAGGCGCCGCTGCGCAGTCCACTCCTGAGTACCGAGAAGCTCATCATCATCGGCGCATCGACCGGCGGCACCGAGGCGATCCGCGAAGTGCTGCAGCCGCTGCCGCCGGACTGCCCGGCCGTGCTCATCGCGCAGCACATGCCGGCGGGTTTCACCAGGTCCTTCGCGCAGCGGCTGGACGGCCTGTGCCGCATCACCGTCAAGGAGGCCGAGCACGGCGAGCGCGTGCTGCCGGGCTATGCCTACATCGCGCCGGGCGCCTACCACCTCTCGCTGGCCCGCAGCGGCGCCAACTATGTCGCGCATCTCGACCAGGAGCCGCCGGTGAACCGGCACCGGCCGTCGATCGACGTGCTCTTCGATTCGGCCGCCAGGCATGCGGGCAAGAACGCGATCGGGATGATCCTCACCGGCATGGGCAAGGACGGCGCCGAGGGCCTCTTGCGCATGAAGAAGGCCGGCGCGCACACCCTGGCGCAGGACGAGGCGAGCTGCGTGGTCTTCGGCATGCCGAAGGAAGCGATTGCATTGGGCGCAGCCGATGAGGTCGCGCCGTTGGGAGAGATGAGCCGCCGTGTGCTGGCCCACCTGCGCACCTTCGGTGCGCGGACGAACCGCGTTTGAGACGAACCTTTGGAGCAAATGAAGTGATTGACAAGAGCATCAAGATCCTGGTCGTGGATGATTTCCCGACCATGCGGCGCATCGTGCGCAACCTTCTGAAGGAACTCGAGTTCCTCAACGTCGACGAGGCCGAGGATGGCGCGGCGGGCCTGGAGAAGCTGCGCGGCGGCAGCTTCGGGTTCGTGGTGTCGGACTGGAACATGCCCAACATGGACGGCCTGACCATGCTGCAGAACATCCGCGCCGATCCGGAGCTGTCGAAGCTGCCGGTGCTGATGGTGACCGCCGAGGCGAAGAAGGAAAACATCGTCGCCGCCGCGCAGGCCGGTGCGAACGGCTATGTGGTCAAGCCCTTCACCGCGGCCACCCTCGAAGAGAAGATCACCAAGATCTTCGAAAAACTCGCGGCCAGGTGATCTTTTGCGGTGCGCGTCGCGCGCATCGCGGAGCAAATCAGATGAATGAACACTCCATCGACAACGATCACGGGAACACCGCCGAGCAGTTGCTGGGCCGCATCGGGCAATTGACGCGCCAGTTGCGCGAAGGCATGCGGGAGCTGGGCCTGGACAAGCAGGTCGAGAAGGCTGCGCAGGCGATTCCCGGTGCGCGGGACCGCCTCAACTACGTGGCGGAAACCACGGAACGGGCGGCGCATCGCGCGTTGAACGCGATCGACATCGCACAGCCCTTGCAGGAAGGACTTGCAACGGATGCCAAGGGCCTTAGCCAGCGCTGGGACGAATGGTTCAAGGACCCGATCGAGCTCGATCACGCGCGCCAGCTCGTGATGGACACGCGCGAGTATCTCGGCGACGTGCCGCAGAAGGCCAGCGCGATCAACGCGCAGCTCATGGAGATCCTGATGGCGCAGGACTTCCAGGACCTGACCGGCCAGGTCATCAAGAAGATGATGGAAGTGGTCAACGAAGTCGAGACGCAACTGCTGCAGGTGCTGATCGACAACTCGCCGGCCGAGAAGCGGCAGGAAATCGCCTCCAACAGCCTGCTGAACGGGCCGCAGATCAAGCCCGGCAGCGCCGACGCGGTGACCGACCAGTCGCAGGTCGACGACCTTCTCGCGAGCCTGGGGTTCTGAATCGCCGATTGGGAGAGAAGGGGGGCGTTCGCCCCCTTGATCGGGCGATTGTTCCAGCCCGGTGGATCGAATAATCAGCCACGAGCCGGTGGTCCTCACCGATGCTCGATGGAGCATGAATGGCTGAGGAAAGCGATCTCGAAAAAACGGAACCTGCCTCTGCGCGGCGCCTGGAGAAGGCGCGCGAAGAAGGCAACGTTGCCCGGTCCCGCGAGCTGACCACGCTGGTCATGCTGGGCACCGCCATCGGCGGCCTGTGGTTCAGCGGCGGGTCGCTGGGCGGCACTCTGGAGAGCGCGCTGCGCAAGGGCCTGCGCTTCGAGCGCAACTCGGCGTTCGATCCGTCGCAGATGATGGTGCAGGCCGGATCGATGGTGCTGCATGCCCTCACGGCCATCGCACCGCTGTTCGTGATGATGGTGGTCGCCGCGGTGGTCGCGCCGATGCTGCTCGGCGGCTGGCTCTTCTCGGGCAAGGCGGTGGCGCCCGACTTCACCAAGCTCGACCCGCTCGCAGGCATAGGGCGGATGTTTTCCGCGCAGTCGCTCGTCGAGCTCGTCAAGGCGCTCGCGAAGTCGGCGCTGATCGGCGGCGTCGCCTGGCTCGTGGTCATGGGCGACCTCGACGGTGTGATGCAGCTCATGGCGCTGCCGGTGAGCGCCGCGATTCCCCAGACGATCATGATCATCGCGCGCGACTGTGCGCTGATCGCCGCGGCGCTGCTGCTGGTGGCGATGATCGACGTGCCATGGCAGCTCTTCAGCTACTACCGCAAGCTGCGCATGTCGCGCGAGGACCTGCGCCAGGAGCACAAGGAAAGCGAAGGCGATCCGCAGATCAAGGCGCAGATCCGCCGCCAGCAGCAGGCGATCGCGCGGCGCCGGATGATGTCCGAGGTGCCGAAGGCCGACATCGTGGTGACGAACCCGACGCACTTCGCGGTGGCCCTGAAGTACATCGACGGCGACATGCGCGCCCCGCGCGTGGTCGCCAAGGGCACCGACCTGATCGCGCAGCGCATCCGCGAGATCGCGGCCCAGCACAAGGTCGCAGTGCTCGAAGCCCCGCCGCTCACGCGCGCGCTCTACAAGCACACGCGCCTCGGTGACGAGATCCCCGCCGGCCTCTACACCGCGGTCGCCGAAGTGCTCGCCTGGGTCTACCAGCTCAAGCGCTGGAAGGATGAGGGCGTCGGCGAAGCGCCACGCACCCCGACCGACCTGCCGATCCCCGAGGCGCTCGCCTACACACCGAAGACCGCATGAATTCCATGGCCAGCCTGATGCGTCTGCCGACGCAAATGTTCTCCGGCAACCAGTTCAAGAGCCTGGCGGGGCCGATCCTCATCATCCTCATCCTGAGCATGATGGTGCTGCCGCTGCCGCCCTTCCTGCTCGACCTGCTGTTCACCTTCAACATCGCGATGTCGGTGATGGTGCTGCTGGTCAGCATGTACACCATGAAGGCGCTGGATTTCGCGGCGTTCCCGGCGGTGCTGCTGTTCTCGACGCTGCTGCGCCTGTCGCTCAACGTCGCGTCCACGCGCGTGGTGCTGATGCGCGGCCACACCGGCCCCGACGCGGCGGGCAAGGTGATCGAGGCCTTCGGCCACTTCCTGGTCGGCGGCAACTTCGCGGTCGGCGTGATGGTGTTCGTCATCCTCGTGATCATCAACTTCATGGTGATCACCAAGGGCGCGGGCCGCATCGCCGAGGTCGGTGCGCGCTTCATGCTCGACGCGATGCCCGGCAAGCAGATGGCGATCGATGCCGACCTCAACGCCGGCCTGATCGGCGAGGACGTGGCCCGCAAGCGCCGCACCGAGGTCGCGCAGGAAGCCGACTTCTACGGCTCGATGGACGGTGCCAGCAAGTTCGTTCGTGGCGACGCGGTCGCGGGCCTCATGATCATGGTGATCAACATCATCGGCGGCCTGGTGGTCGGCGTGGTGCAGCACGGGCTGGACTTCTCCACCGCCGGCACGACCTACACGCTGCTCGCGATCGGCGACGGGCTGGTCGCGCAGATCCCGGCGCTGGTGATCTCGACCGCGGCCGGCGTGATCGTCTCGCGCGTGACCACCGACGAAGACGTTGGCCGCCAGCTCACCGGCCAGCTGTTCTCGAACCCGCAGGTGCTGTTCCTCACGGCCGGCATCATCGGCCTGATGGGGACGATCCCCGGCATGCCGAACCTGGCCTTCCTGCTGATCGCGGGTGCGCTGGCCTTCGGCGGCCGGGCGCTGCTGAGCCGCAAGCCGCGCCAGACGGCGGAGCAGGCGGCGGCCGCGCAGGTCGCGCTCGCGCCGGCGGTCGAAGCGACCGAAGCGAGCTGGGACGACGTCGCGATGGTCGATCCGCTCGGCATGGAAGTGGGCTATCGCCTGATCCCGCTGGTCGACCAGGCGCAGCAGGGCGAGCTGCTGGGCCGCATCAAGAGCATCCGCAAGAAGATCGCGCAGGAGATCGGCTTCCTGGTGCCGGTGGTGCACATCCGCGACAACCTGGAGATCAAGCCCAATAGCTACGTCATCAGCCTCAAGGGCGTGGAGATCGGCCGCGGCGAGGCCTTTCCGAACCAGTGGATGGCGATCAACCCGGGGCAGGTCACCGGCAGCCTGCCCGGCACGCCGACGACGGACCCGGCCTTCGGCCTGCCGGCGGTGTGGATCGACGGCAGCCTGCGCCAGCAGGCGCAGATCTACGGCTACACCGTGGTCGACGCGTGCACCGTGATGGCGACGCACCTGAACCACCTGATCCAGACGCACGCGGCCGAGCTGCTCGGCCGGCAGGAAGTGCAGCAGCTGCTCGACCAGATCACCAAGACCGAACCGAAGCTCACCGAAGACCTCGTGCCCAAGGTCGTGTCGCTCAGCACGCTGCACAAGGTGCTGCAGAACCTGCTGGACGAGGAAGTCTCGATCCGCGACATGCGCACCATCCTCGACGTCATCGCCGAGCATGCCTCGACCATCAAGGATGCGACCGAGCTCACGTCGATGGTGCGGCTCGCACTGGGCCGCGCGATCACGCAGCAGCTGTTCCCGGGCGATGCCGAGCTGCACGTGATCGGCCTCGATGCCTCTCTCGACGCGGTCCTGCAGCAGGCCATGACCAGCAGCAGCGGCATCGAGCCCGGCCTGGCCGACAGCCTGCTGCGCCAGACGCAGGCGGCGATCACGCGCCAGGAGCAGATCGGCCTGGCGCCGGTGCTCGTGGTGCAGCACTCGCTGCGCGTGCTGCTCGCGCGCTTCCTGCGGCGCAGCCTGTCTCAATTGAAGGTGCTCTCCCACGCGGAGATCCCTGACACCCGCAACATCAAGATCACCGCCACCATTGGAGGAAGAGCGTGAGTATCCCGACAGACGTGCGGACCACGGCCCGCAGATTCGTTGCCGCAACCAGCCGCGAGGCGCTGCGCCTGGTGCGCGAGGCGCTCGGCGCGGAAGCCATCGTTCTCAGCAACCGCGCAACGGCCGAAGGGGTCGAGATCGTGGCGATGGTGGAGAGCGATGTGAGCGAGGCGCTGGAAAGCGCGGCGCCGGCCGCGCCGATGGCTCCAGTCGTTGCGGCCGCACCCGCGAAGCCGGTCGTTGCCGCCGTGCCGGCTTCGGCATCCGTGGCTCCGCCGAGGCCCGAGCCCCAACCGGCGACGCCGCAGACCGATGCGGTGCTCAACGAACTTCATTCCATGCGCGGCATGATCGAGGAACAGCTCGCCAGCGTCGTGTGGAACGACAAGCAGCGCCAGGACCCGGTGCGCGGCCGTCTGCTGCGCACGCTGCTTGGCGCCGGCTTCAGCGCGCGCCTGTCGAAGGCCATGCTCGAGAAGCTGCCCACCGGCCAGACCTACGCGCAGGGCATGGCCTTCGCGCGCTCGGAGCTGATCCGCGCCTTGCCGGTGCATGAAGACGAGGACGCGCTGCTCTCGCAGGGCGGCGTCTACGCGCTGATGGGCCCGACCGGCGTCGGCAAGACCACGACCACGGCCAAGCTGGCCGCGCGCTGCGTGATGCGCTTCGGCGCCTACAAGCTCGCGCTGGTGACCACCGACAGCTACCGGATCGGCGCCTACGAGCAGCTGCGCATCTACGGCCAGATCCTCGACGTGCCGGTGTACGGCGTGAAGGACGCGGCCGACCTGCACCTCGTGCTGCAGGACCTGCGCGACAAGCACATGGTGCTCATCGACACCGTCGGCATGAGCCAGCGCGACCGCGCCGTGTCGGACCAGATCGCGATGCTGTGCAGCAGCCACCGGCCGGTGAAGCGGCTGCTGCTGCTCAACGCGACGAGCCACGGCGACACGCTCAACGAAGTGGTGCACGCCTACCGCCACGGCGGCGGCAACGAACTCGCGGGCTGCATCTTCACCAAGATGGACGAAGCCACGCACCCGGGCGCGCTGATCGACACCGTGATCCGCCACCGCCTGCCGGTGCACTACATCTCCAGCGGCCAGAAGGTGCCCGAGAACCTGATGCCCGCCGACCGCGCGCAGCTGGTGGACAGCGTCTTCCAGGCGCGGCGCCACAACGCGCTGTTCGTGCCCTCCGAGGCCGAGATGCACGACGATCCGGGCGGCGCCGCGCCCTCGGCGCAGGTGGTGCAGGCGCAGGCCGAGGCCGACCGGCTGCGCGCGCGGTACCAGAACCTCATTCGCGCCATGGCGCACGACGCGCAGGAACTCGCGACGGCGGCGGGCGCGCTGGCCGGCGCGCAGATCGGCTTCGAGGCGGCGCGCCGGCTGTGGCGCCATGCGGGCGACGACAGCATCGGCCAGAAGGCGGTGCAGGATGACCTGATGGTCCACGCCCGCAGCGAGATCGCCGTCGGCTGCGACAGCCATGTGCTCGCCTTGTCGGGGCAGGTCGGGCTTCGCTCGAACGGCGGCGACGATGTCTACGAATGCCAGAGCAGCCTGCTGCTGTCGGACCGCAGCGGCCAGCCGCTCGCGGCGCCGAATCAGTGGCTCTCCACCGCGGCGACGCGCGGCGGCAGCGATGCGCGCCGCAAGCCGGGCGTGCGCCAGGTGCAGTGGCTGCGCCAGCAAGCGCTGGGCAAGCCGGTGGTGCACCTGCTGCCGAGGATGCCCGCGGTCGAACTGATGGCCGAATGGCAGTCGCAGAGCCAGCAATGGCTCGCGCGCGTGCCGGGTTCCACCAGCGTGATCGAGCTGCGCACCGGCGAGTCGAGCGCGCTCGCGCGCATCGATGCCGAATTCAGCGAGCCGGTGCCGGCCGTCTTCAAGGGCAAGCCGGCGATGCAATGCGAGGCCCATGCGCTGGTCCAGCTGCGCGTCGCTGCGGACAAGCCCGCGCTGCCGCCGCTGCGCGGCGTGGTGCGGCGCGTGCTCGACGAGCGCGGCCAGAAGATCCTCGCGCAGACCTGCCTGCTGTCGAACGTGGACATGCGCGTCAGCGCGCGCCAGCTCGCGCAGTGGCAGGCCTGGGCATCCGACGCCGAGCCGTGCTTCCGCCTCGTCCGCCAGGGCCTGCAACTCGCCGGCGGCATGGGCGAACTGGGCGATCCGGACATGCTCAAGCGCCTGTTGATCGCGGGCCAGGTGACCACCACCGCGTGGCGCCTGCTGCACGCCAAGGGCGAGTGGGCGGACCGCGCGCGCATGCTGCTCAACGAGCTGACCGGACGTCCTGCGCGCTCGACCCGGCCGCTGACGGGCAATGCGCTCTACGTGGGCGTGAGCAAGCTCTTCGTGCTGCTGGAGGCGCTCGGCACCGAGTCCACCGCGCCGCTGCAGCCGCAACTGCGCGCCATGGAGAAAGAGGCTTGAGGAGAACCGGATGAGCAAGCTGGTTGCGGATCAGGCGGACGGACTGCGCCGCCTTCTGGCGCACACGCCGACGCGTGTCATCGCGATCGCGGGCATGAGCCTGGGCGATGGCGCGACCACCACCGCGATGAATCTCGCGGCGGCACTGGCGCACCAGGGCAAGGAGGTGCTGCTGATCGACGAGCAGGCTTCGGGCCACGGCTCGGCCGGCGCGGCTTGGGGTATCGATGTGCCGGGCGTGGCGGCTGAATGCGGCGTCGAAGTGCTGCCGGCGCCCCATCCATCGGTCGATCTGCGGACGCTTCGCCACGGCGGCGTGGTGCTGATCGATGCCGCACTCGACGACGAAGGCAGGCTCTCGCCGCTCGCGCAGCGCGCGGACGAACGGGTGCTGGTGTTGCAGCCGAATGCCGCGTCGATCACGATGGCCTATGCCGGCATCAAGCGCCTGCACTATGCGCACGGCCTGATGCAGCTTCGCTTCCTGGTCAACCGGGCGTCGGGCGCGGGCGAGGCGCAGAAGATCACGAGCAATCTCGCGAGCACCGGCAGCCGCTATCTCGCGGTGTCGCTGGAACCGGCGGGATGGGTTCACGCCGATGCGCACCATGGCGACGCCCGGCGCCTCGGCCGCACGGTGGTCGAGGCATTTCCGGCGAGCCCGGCCGCGGTCGACTTCCGCCGCATCGCAGCCGATGTGCCGCGCTGGCCGTGGCGCGCACCCGCACGGACCCCACGGACGAACGACCACGCCATGAATGACAACGGCATCGCGATGGCCGCGCCACGCGCACTCCACTTGCCGAGCGCCGTCGTCGCCTGAAGCAGATCCACCCAACAACGCAAAAGGACCGCACGTGTACACCGCCCAGGGAACCATCGAGAAGTCCCATCTGCTGGAACAGCATCAGCCGCTGGTGCGGCGCATCGCGCTGCAGATGATCGCCAAGCTCCCCGCCAGCGTCGAACTCGACGACCTGATCCAGGCCGGCATGATCGGCCTCCTGGATGCATCGAGCCGCTACCAGGAGAACAAGGGTGCGCAGTTCGAGACCTTCGTGAGCCAGCGCATCCGCGGTGCGATGCTCGACGAACTGCGCGCGAGCGATTGGGGTTCGCGCGGGCTGCGCCAGTCGGCGCGGAACGTGGAGCGCGCCATCCAGGCACTCGAGCATCGCCATGGCCGCCCGCCCACCGAGGGCGAGATCGCCAAGGAACTGAAGATCGACCTGGAGGCCTACCAGTCGCTGCTGCAGGAGATCCAGGGCTGCCAGCTTCTCTACGTGGAGGACTTCGCCAAGGGCGAGGCGGAGAACCCCTTCATCGACCTGCATGCGCAGGACGCGCGGCGCAGCCAGCGCGGCGGCGACGATCCGCTGGAGCAATTGCTCGAAAGCGGCTTCCGTCATCAACTGGTCGAAGCGATCCAGCAACTGCCGGAGCGCGACCAGCTCTTGCTGAACCTCTACTACGAGGAGGAGCTGAACCTGCGCGAGATCGGCGCGATCCTCGAAGTGAGCCAGAGCCGCGTCTGCCAGCTCCACAGCCAGGCGATCAGCCGGCTGCGCGCACGCCTGAAAGAGCTGCTCTAGGGTAGTGCGCGCGAGGCATCGTCTCGCTATCATGCCGCCGGAGTGCCACCAACGTCCGGAGGGATGCCGAGATGAGGAGAGCCACCCTTGCCACCTTTGCATGGGGCGCGCTGTGCGCGGCCGGCATGGCGTCGGCGCAGACCAGCGCGGTCCAGAGTTCCGGTGGCGGCAGCAGCGTCACGGTCTTCGGCATCGCCGACGTGACCCTCGGCCACGGCTCCGGCAGCATCGCGAGCCAGTCCCAGCTCTATAGCGGCGGCAACACCTCATCGCGGCTCGGATTTCGTGGCGTGGAGGATCTCGGCGGCGGCATGGCGGCCGGGTTCTGGCTCGAAGCCGGTCTCGACATCGACGACGGGTCCACCGGCTCCACCAACATCAACAACCAGTCGAACGGCTCGGTCGGCGGATTCAACTTCAACCGGCGCGCGACGGTGAGCCTGATGGACTTCTGGGGCGAGATGCGCCTGGGCCGCGACTTCACGGCGCACTATCGCAATCGCACCGATGTCGATCCGTTCGGCAACAACGGCGCCGGCACCAGCCAGCCGCAGGCCGGCTCGATCGGCGGGCCCACGTCCACGCGCGCCTCGAACATCGTTGCGTACTTCCTGCCGCCCAATCTCGGCGGGTTCTTCGGCGAGGTGCAGTACTACTTCGGCGAGAACGGCTCGCCTTCGCCGATCGAGGACGACGGCACCGGCTACAGCGGGCGCGTCGGCTATGCCAACGGGCCGTTCGCCATCGCGCTGGCGGCGGGCCGAACGAAGTTCGCGCACACCGCCACCAACGGCGACATCGACTCGGCCAACATCGGCGCGTCGTGGGACTTCAAGGTGGTCAAGGTGATGGGCGGCTACTACCGCGACAAGGTGGACAAGCTCGGGGAGCTCACCGGCACGGGCTATCTGGTCGGCGCGATCGTGCCCTTCGGCTTCGACCAGATCAAGGTCTCGTGGTCCACCTACGGCACCGATGCCGCGGGCGATCCGACTGCGCGCAAGTGGGCCTTCGGCTACGTCTACAACTTCTCGAAGCGCACCGCCGTCTATGCCACTTATGCGCGCGTGAGCAACAGCGGCGGCTCGACGACGGCACTGAACGGCAGCCTGACCGATGCCAATCGCAGTTCGAACGGTTACGACCTGGGCATGAAGCTCGTCTTCTGATCACGCGCCAAGAAAGCGTTCGGCCAGCAGTACCCAATACGCGGAGCCGACCGCGACATTGGCGTCGTTGAAGTCGTAGCCCGGGTTGTGGACCATGCAGGCGCCGTGGCTGTCGCCGTCGCCGTTGCCGATCAGCACGTAGCAGCCCGGCACCTTCTCGAGCATGAAGGCGAAGTCCTCGCTGCCCGACAGCGGCGGGCCTTGCAGCGTGACGCGCTCGGCACCGACCAGCTCGGTCGCGACCTCGCGCGCGAAGGCGGTCTCTTCCGGCGTGTTGACCAGCACCGCGTAGCCGGGCCGCCAGTCGACCTTCGCCTGCACATCGAAGCTTTCCGCCTGCGACGCGATCACCGACTTGATGCGCTTCTCCAGCGTGCTGCGCACTTCGCGGTCGAGCGCGCGCACACTGAGTTCGAGCGTTGCCGTCTGCGGGATCACGTTGTTCGCCTTGCCGGCATGGATCGCGCCGACCGTGACCACGGCCATCTGCAGCGGATCGATGTTGCGCGACACGATGGTCTGCAGCGCCATCACGATGCTCGCGGCGGCCACGATCGGGTCTGCGGTGCGATGCGGCAGCGCGCCGTGTCCGCCGATGCCGGTGAGCGTGACCGTGGCGTAGTCCGACGAGGCCATCGCTGCACCTTCGCGCAGCACCAACCGGCCCTGCGGCATGCCCGGCATGTTGTGCATCGCGAAGACCGCGTCGCACGGGTACTTGTCGAAAAGGCCGTCCTCCATCATGCGCAGCGCGCCGCCACCGCCTTCCTCGGCCGGCTGGAAGATCAGGTTCAGCGTGCCGTCGAAGCGCCCGCGATGGGCCAGGTGGTGCGCGGCGGCCAGCAGCATCGCGGTATGGCCGTCGTGCCCGCAGGCGTGCATCACGCCGGCATGGCTGCTCGCATAGGCGAGGCCGGTCGCTTCGTCGATCGGCAGCGCGTCCATGTCGGCGCGGATGCCGAGGCGACGCTGGCCGTTGCCCCGGACCATGCGCCCGACCAGGCCGGTGCCACCGAGGCCGCGCTCGACCTCGTAACCCCACGCTTTCAGCTTCTCGGCCACCAGCGAGGATGTGCGGTGCTCGTCGAAGGCGAGTTCGGGGTGCCGGTGGATGTCGCGGCGCAGGCCGATGAATTCGTCGGCCTGTTGGTGCAGTTGGTCGAGCAGGGAGGGGGTCATGGGGCTTCCTTACTGCGGCTGCAGGTTGATGGTCTTGGCGATCGCGCGGTAGCGGGCGGTTTCGGCTTCGTAGAACTTCGCGGCTTCCGCGAGCGACATCGCGGGCGACGCGAGCTGCGTCTGCACCGCCAGTTGCGAACGCACCGACGGGTCCTTGAGCGTCGCGCCGATGGCCTTGTGCAGGCGCTGCACCACCTCTTCCGGCGTGTTCTTCGGCACCATGAAGCCGCTCCAGATCTTGTAGGAGAAGTCCTTGAGCTCCTTGCCTTCGCTCACCGTCGGCACGTCCTTGAGCAGTTCGGAGCGCTGCGCGCCGAGCTGGCCGAGCACCTTGAGGCGGCCCTGGTCGGCCATCGCGCCCATCGCCGCGCTGTAGACCAGTACCGCGAAATCCACCTGGCCGCCGCCGATGTCGGTCAGGAGCGGCGCGTTGCCCTTGTACGGCGCGTGGGTCACCTGCGTGCCGGTGCGGTGCTGCACGTCTTCCATGATCAGGTGATAGAGCGAGCCGACGCCGACGCTGCCGTAGGTGAGCGGCTTGTCCTTGGACTTGCGCGCGAGCGCGATCAGCTCGTCGACGCTGTTGGCCGGCAGGTCCTTGCGCGCGACGAACACCATCACCGCGTCGGTCACCGGATGCACGAGCCGGAAGTCCTCGGCCTTGAGCTTCACGGCCGCATTGGCGAGCGGCGCGAGGATCACCTCATTGGGCGAGCCCTGGAAGAGGTAGTAGCCGTCGGCCGGCGCCGAGAGCACCTTCTGCGCCGCCAGCGCGCCCGAGACCCCGCCAAGGTTCTCGACGATCACCGGCTGGCCGAGCTCCTTGCCGAGCGGCGTGGTGAAGATGCGCGCAGCGGCGTCCGACGGCCCGCCCGCGGGGTAGGGCACCATGAGGTTGACCGTCTTGGTGGGATAGGCCTGGGCGAACACGGCGCCTGCCGCTGCCAGAAGCAGGCCGGCGATCGAACGCTGGATGAACGGTTTCATGGGACTCCTGAGTGCGCTGGCGTGACCGGAAATCGGACCGCGCTCGCATCGTAGGAGCGAGTCATGAGAACATCCAATGCATTGTTGTGCGAAATAGCATGAGTCCAATGCATACAACGATGCGAGGTTTCCCATGACGCTGGTCCAGCTCAGGCACCTGATCTCGCTGGCCGAAAGCGGCTCGTTCAGCAAGTCGGCAGAGGCGCTCTACATCACGCAGCCGGCGCTCAGCCGGAGCATCCGCGCGCTGGAGGACGAACTCGGCATGCTGCTGTTCGACCGCGTCGGGCGGCGCATCGAGCTCACCGCCTTCGGCCGCGAGGTGGTGGAGCGTGCGAAGCAGCTCGTGTTCGAGGCCGGCGAGCTGCGCGACAGCGGCCGCCGCATGCGGGAAGGGCGGGGCGGCGTGCTGCGCATCGGCATGGGCTCCGGGCCCGGCGCGATGCTGATGACGCCGCTCTTGATGCGCATGGCGACCCGGCATCCGAAGGTGCGCGTGGTCGTCGCGCGCGGCGGCACCGACCTGCTGGCGCAGTCATTGCGCGACCGCCTGCTGGATGCGCTGGTGGTCGATGCCCGGTCGCTCAAGCCGGCGGACGATCTGCTGGTGAGCGAGCTTTGCGAAATGCGCGGCGTCTTCATGTGCCGCCGCGGCCATCCGCTCACGCGCCTGCGCAAGGGCGTGAGCTTCGAGGCGGTGCAGCGCTATCCGATCGCCTCGACGCCGCTCAGCGACGAGGTCGCGCGCGGGCTGATCGAGACCTACGGCCCCGAGGCGCACCCGGAGCGCTGCGTGACCGTGCAATGCGAGGAGGTGGCGAGCCTGGTCGACGTGGCCCGCCAGAGCGATGCGGTGCTACTCGCCATCCGCGCCGCCGCGCCGGACCTGGTCGAACTGAAGATGACGCCGCCGATCGATCGTGTCGCCCGTTTCGGACTGGTGACGCTGCGCCGCCGCACCGAGGCGCCGGGCTTGTCGATCGTGAGGGAATTGATGCGGGAGCTGATGCACGATTGAACCGTGTGGAGCGTGCGAGATCACCTTTGGGGTGATCTCGCCGTTCTCTCGTTGGTGTGTGACAGCTTGATTTGGAGTGATCTTCACCGGATCGGCGAAGAACCTGAACTCTATCGGTCGCGCTTGACGCGGGCCATCAGATTGTTCCTAAAGTGCGGCCCTACGTTCAGTGCAGCACCTTCCGCGCCGCGTGAATCGCCTCTCCTACTGTCTGAATGCGCCGTCCCATCTCTGCATTGATCACCTCCATCAAGGCCGTCAATTCACTGGGCTCGATCAAGAACTCCTCGACGCTGCGCGCATTGAGCGGTGCCAGAAAATTCTGTACGCAATCGTAAGCGCGATGCGCCCAGCGCAAGTTGTTGAACTCGTCCTCGACAAGCAACGCAGCCGCGCTGGCTGCCTTCTTCTTTGCTGACTTCCTGCTCTTCGCGCTCGTTGTCGCCTCGCCTTTGACGACGACAAAGGCAACTGCGGCTTCCGCCGTATGAATTTGATTCGGGCTTCCAAACCCGATCGCGCCCTTTTTCGACGCGACTCGCGCAGTATGCCAGTGCCATTGCATCTGGCGCACGCTATCCGACACCCGATCCGGGAGCGGGCCTCACGCCTTGCGCACGAACTCCGACTTCAGCTTCATCGCGCCGATGCCGTCGATCTTGCAGTCGATGTCGTGATCGCCATCGATCAGGCGGATGTTCTTCACCTTGGTGCCGACCTTCACCACCAGCGACGAGCCCTTGACCTTGAGGTCCTTGATGACGGTGATGGTGTCGCCGTCGTGCAGCACATTGCCGACCGAATCCTTGATCACCTTTTCGTCATCGGCCGCGCCCTCGGCGGCAGCGGCCGTCGCCGGCCATTCGTGGCCGCATTCCGGGCAGACGAGGTTCAAACCGTCCTCGTAGGTGTATTCCGAGTTGCATTGGGGGCAGGGCGCTAGGGTGCTCACGTCAGAAGGTCTTGTTCGTTCGGGTCAGGGGCGTGGATCATAGAGCCATCCCTCCCCCAGGGCCGCAGGTTGAACCAAATCGGCCTGCGGTGCAACTTAACTGGCGCACCGTGTCAAGCCTCATGTCGAAGGGAAGTCTTCGGACCAGGCACGTCCCGATGCATCCCGTCACTCCGGAGGTGACGAACCTTCCACCCAACCGTGAACCGCACCATGTCCGAACATCGCACCGACCCGCGCGCCCTCATGGCGCTTCGACTGCCGCGCGCCATGCAGCCGCTCCTCACTTGGCTGACCGGCCGCCCCGCGCCCAGCGAGCGCGCCCGCGTACGCGCCCCGTGGACCTTCCTGCTCGAGGCGCTCGCATGGACTGTGCTCGGGCTGCTGGTCGGCATCGTCGGCTTCGCGACGCATGGCCTGCCATCGGCCGCACTGATCGCGCTTTCGCTGGTATTGACGACTGCTGGCGTCAGCCTGTTCCAGATCGCCGTGTTCCACCGATGCGCGCACGCTCAACTCTTCGCCGACCGCCTGCGCAACCGGGATGTCGGCCGGCTGGTCTCCGCGCTTCTGCTTTTCAAGCACTTCGATCGCTACCAGCAAGAGCACATGAGTCACCACAGCGTCCGCACGCTCCTCACCGAGGGGGACGAGTTCACCGACTTCGTGCTCGGCTTGTGCCGGCTCGAGCCGGGGATGCCCAAGCGGCAGCTTTGGCGCTGCGTGCTGACGAGCCTGGCGTCGCCACGCTTCCACACCCGCTTTCTCGTACATCGGGCGCGGATGTCTTGGATGTCGGGTGACCGCCTGCATGACACGGTCGGCATCACCAGTTGGGCGCTTGGTGCGGCCGGCTGCGCGGCGGCCGGGTGGCTGATACCGTTCTTCGTGCTCTGGGTGCTGCCGCTCACGTTGCTGCTGCAGTTGGTCACGGTCGGCCGCATCCTCATCGAGCACCGTTTTCCCGATCCGTCGCACAGCGGCGATAGGGACAAGGTGTTTCAGTGTCGCGTCACGCTTGGCGTGTTTCCTGGCTCCGCACCGCCGGCGCACGACGCCGCCACGCTACGTGGTCTCGTGGCGTGGGCCAGCTGGTGGGCCGACATGCTTACCGTCCAGCTACTGGTGCGCGTCGTTGTGCTGGTCGCGGACACGCCGTGCCACGACTTCCATCACCGCCGCCCCTCTTCGCCGCGCTGGACCGAATACGCGCACGCGAGGCAGGACGACCTCGACGCCGGTTGCCCAGGCTATCCAATCAACTACGGCGAGACGTGGGGACTGATCCGCGCGATCGACGAAAACTTGGCGGCGTTGTCGAGCCTGCCACGCGACGCGAGCGCTGGACGATGAGCGGCGCCGGACCAAGCCGCGGCCGGCAGCCCGTGCAGCGTGTTGTGGTCGCCGGGGCAAGAGACCGCTGGCAGTCTTGCGCAGCCACCGCCAAAGGTGCACGCTCCCGCCATGAAACGACGCGCGGTTCTGGGCACCGCGTTCGCCCTTGCGTTGATGCAGAACAGTTCGCGGATACGCGCAGCCGACAAGGTACTGCGCCTCGGGTGGGTGACCGCGCAGGAGGCCGCCAGCCTCACGCCGATGGTCGCGGCGTTGCGCGCCTCGCTTGCCCGGCTGGGTTACGTCGAGGGCCGCAACCTCGCCATCGAGTTCAGGTATGGCGACGGTGCAGTCGAACGCGTCCCTGAACAGGTTGCGGAACTCCAGCGCCTGGCCGTCGACATCCTGCTTGCGCAGGGAGGGCCGGCGGTCAACGTCGTGAGCGGCCTTCCGGTGGCCGTTCCGGTGGCTTACGTCTTCAGCGGCGATCCTGTCTCGGCCGGCTTCGCGAAGAGCCTCGCACACCCCGAATCGAACATGACAGGCCTGACGCTGATGGCCGCCGAAATGAACGGCAAGCTGTTGGAGATCCTGCGCGAGATGGTTCCGTCCCTGCGCGACGTGGCCATCGTGGTCAACCCCGAACATCCCGGCTCGCACATCGAGCGCGACTACACCGACGGTGCGGCAAGGCAACTCGGCCTGCGTACGGAATACTTTCCCGCGCGAACGCGCGACGAGTTGGCGTCCTCGCTGGATGCCATGGCCGCTTCGCCTGCACGTGCGCTGTCGATCTTCAGCGACAGCTTCGCGGTGGCAAACCGGCGGCAGATCCTCGATTTCGCAATCGCGCGCAAGATGCCCGTCATGTCGGGCTGGCCGGTCTTCGCGGACAGTGGCGCGCTCTGCACCTACGGGCCGCGCCTCGTGGACTCCTATGCACGGCTCGCTTCGTATGTCGATCGCATCGCCAAAGGAGCCAAACCCGCAGACCTACCCATCGAGCGGCCCACAACCTTCGAGCTGGTGCTGAACCTGAAGACCGCCAACGCGATCGGGCTCAAGCTGCCGCAGTCGCTGCTGGTGCGCGCCGACCGGCTCATCAGCTAGTTTGCCCGAATCTTGCCGATCGTGGCCGGGAATTCCCGGCCGGCGTCCGGACGCGAGCACCGGCGCTATAGGGCGCTCGAGTCGCCCTTTGATGAGCTTGTACTTTTCGGCGGATGTCTCTGCAAGTGCCGCCTCGCGAGAGAGGCTGCGAATCGGATGCCGATCTTCCGACGTTGCCTACAGAGTGCCTACAAATGCGCAAAAGCAAAAAACCCTGCTACCGAATCGATAGCAGGGTTTCCTTGCTGTACTTGGTGCCGGAGAGATGATTCGAACACCCGACCTTCTCATTACGAATGAGCTGCTCTACCGACTGAGCTACACCGGCTAAGCCCTCGATTATAGCGGGTCGTGATAGCCAGTTACGCGCTCGACCTCATTTTTTGACCCCAAAACCACAGCCACCCGCTCGTGCAGCTTGGTCGGCGCGATGTCGAGGATGCGCTGGCGGCCGTTGGTGGCGCCGCCGCCGGCCTGTTCCACGAGCCAGCTCATGGGGTTGGCTTCGTACATCAGGCGCAGCTTGCCGGCCTTTTCGGGCTCGCGCTTGTCCCACGGGTACATGAAGACGCCGCCGCGCATCAGGATGCGGTGCACGTCGGCCACCATGCTGGCGATCCAGCGCATGTTGAAGTCCTTGCCGCGCGGGCCTTCCTTGCCGGCCAGGCACTCGTCGATGTAGCGCTTCACCGGGGCGTCCCAGTGGCGCATGTTGCTCATGTTGATCGCGAATTCCTTGGTGTCGGGCGGGATCTGGATGTCTTCCTGCGTCAGCATGAAGGAACCCTGCTCACGGTCGAGCGTGAACATCGCGACGCCGTTGCCGACGGTGAGCACCAGCGTGGTCTGCGGGCCGTAGATGCAATAGCCTGCGGCGACCTGCTTGCTGCCGGCCTGCAGGAAGTCGGATTCCTGCACGCTCTGGCCGTGGCCGTTCTCGGGTTTGCGCAGTACGCTGAAAATGGTGCCGATGCTGACGTTGACGTCGATGTTCGACGAGCCATCGAGCGGATCGAACAGCAGCAGGTATTCGCCCTGCGGGTAGCGGTTGGGCACCAGGTGGATGCTGTCCATTTCCTCGCTGGCCATTGCGGCGAGATGGCCGCCCCATTCGTTGGCCTCGATCAGCACCTCGTTGGCGATGATGTCGAGCTTCTTCTGGACTTCGCCCTGCACGTTCTCGCTCTCGGCGCTGCCGAGCACGCCGCCGAGCGCTCCCTTGTTGACCGCCTGGCTGATGCTCTTGCAGGCGCGCGCCACCACTTCGAGGAGCAGACGGAGCTGGCCGGGGATGAGTCCGTCGGCGCGTTGCTGCTCGACGAGGTAGCGGGTCAGTGAAATCTTTTGTTGAGCCATGAATTTCCTTGGGGAGGTCAGATCGCGAGGGCGCGGGTGACGACTTCGAGGGTGTCCTTGCTGAGGTCCGGCCGCGCCGCGACACGCGCGATTGCCTCGCGGGCGGCGCTGCGGTACGGCTCGGCGAGCTTGCTCCAGCGGTCGAGCGCGCGCGCGAGGCGGGCGGCGACCTGCGGGTTGATCGCGTCGAGCTCGATCACGCGGTCGCTCCAGAACACGTAGCCGGCGGCGTCCGTGCGGTGCAGGGCTCCCGGGTTGGCGTTGCAGTAGCTGAAGATCACGCTGCGCGCCCGGTTCGGGTTCTTGATCGAGAAATCCGGGTGCTTCATGAGCTGCTTGACCAGCGGCAGGATGTCGCCGCCGCGGTCGGGCGCGCCGGCCTGCAGCGAGAACCACTTGTCGATCACCAGCGCCTCGTGCTTGAAGATCTCGTGGAAACGCGCGAGCGCCTGCGCCGCCAGCGCATGGCCCGAGGAGACCAGCGCGCTGAGCGCATTGAAGCGGTCGGTCATGTTGCCCGCGTCCTTGAAGCGCTGCAGCGTCTTGCCGGGCCAGATCGCGTCGCCGGAGCTGCGCGCGGCCAGGCAAAGATTCGCGAGGGCCATGCCCGCGAGTGCGCGGCGGCCCGAGGAGACCGGATCGGGCGTGTAGGCGCCGGTGTCGCGGTTCTGCTCGTAGGCCTGCTCCCAGTCGGCGAAGAGGGCGGTCGCGAGCTGGGCGCGCATGGCTTCGCGCACCGCATGCACGCGCTGCGGATCGACCACGTCGAGCTGCTCGGCGATGTAGGTTTCCGACGGCAGCGTCAGCACCAGTTCCTTGAACGCGGCATCGAGCTGCCGATGGCGCAGCACGCTGCGCATCGCCTCGATGAAGGCATGGTTCAGCGGCGGCTCGTGTGTGTCGCCGGGCGTCGCGATGGCATGCAGCGCGGCACGCAGGGCCAGGCGCTGGCCGGCTTCCCAGCGGTTGAAGGGATCGGTGTCGTTGGCGAGCAGCGTGAGCAGCTGCGCGTCGCTGTACTCGTAGTCGAGGATCACCGGCGCGCTGAAGCCGCGCAGGATCGACGGCACCGGTTCGGCGTCGACGTTGACGAAGCACAGCTGTTCGCCGGCGCGCGTGAGCACCAGCGTGCGCGTGCCGTGGGTGGCCTCGGCGTCGCCCTCGAGCTGCACCGGCAATTCGCGGCCGTCCGTGCCGAGCAGGCCGATGTTGACCGGGATGACGAAGGGCTCCTTGACCGGCTGGCCCGGGGTGGGCGGGCAGTTCTGCACGAAGCTCAGCGTGTAGGTGCGGGCGACCGGGTCGTAGACGCCATGCGCGGTGAGGCGCGGCGTGCCGGCCTGGCTGTACCAGCGCTTGAATTGCGGCAGCAGGCGCGCGAGGTCGGAGTCGGGATTCGCATCGGCGATCGCCTGCGCAAAGTCGTCGCAGGTCACGGCCTGACCGTCGTGGCGCTCGAAGTACAGCGTGATGCCGCGCTCGAAGCCCTTGCGGCCGACCAGCGTCTGCATCATGCGCACCACTTCCGCACCCTTCTCGTAGATGGTGACGGTGTAGAAGTTGCTGATCTCGATGTAGCTGTCGGGCCGCACCGGATGCGCCATCGGGCCGGCGTCTTCGGGGAACTGCGCGGTGCGCAGCACGCGCACGTCCTCGATGCGCTTGACCGCGCGCGCGGAGGCTTCGGCGCACAGGTCCTGGCTGAACTCCTGGTCGCGGAAGACCGTGAGGCCTTCCTTCAGCGAGAGCTGGAACCAGTCGCGGCAGGTCACGCGATCGCCGCTCCAGTTGTGGAAGTACTCGTGGCCGACCACGCTTTCGATGTTGCTGTAGTCGGCGTCGGTCGCGGTGGCCTGGTTGGCGAGAACGTACTTCGTGTTGAAGATGTTCAGGCCCTTGTTCTCCATCGCGCCCATGTTGAAGTCGCTGGTCGCGACGATCATGAAGCGGTCGAGGTCGAGCGACAGGCCGAAGCGCGCCTCGTCCCACATCACCGAGTTGATGAGCGAATTCATCGCGTGCTCGGTCTTGTCGAGGTCGCCGGCGCGCACGTAGACCTGCAGCAGGTGCTCCTTGCCGCTGCGCGCCCTGATGCGCTGCTCGCGCGCCACCAGCTTGCCCGCGACCAGTGCGAACAGGTAGCTCGGCTTGCGGAAGGGGTCGACCCACTTCGCGAAGTGGCGGCCTTCGGGCAGCTCGCCCTGCTCGACGAGGTTGCCGTTGGACAGCAGCACCGGGTAGGCGGCCTTCAACGCACGGATCGTGACGGTGTAGCTCGCCATCACGTCCGGCCGGTCGAGGAAGTAGGTGATGCGGCGGAAGCCTTCGGCCTCGCACTGCGTGAAGAAGGTGTCCTCGCTCACGAACAGGCCCATGAGCTTGGTGTTCTTGTTCGGGCAGCAGGTGGTGAAGATCTCCAGCTCGAAGGCGTCGGGCAGGTTGTCGATCAGGAGCTGGTCGGCTTCCATGCGGAAGGACGCGCCCTGGCCGTCGACCAGCACGCGCGCGAGGTTCAGCTCGTCGCCGTCCAGGCGCAGCGGCTCGGGCGCCACGGCGGGATTGCGGCGCAGGCGCATGCGGTTGAGCACGCGCGTCTTGGCCGGGTCCAGGTCGAAGGTGAGGTCGACAGTGTCGATCCAGTAGGCAGGCGCGCTGTAGTCCTCGCGGCGGATCGCGACGGGCTGGTCTTGGGCATCACGCAACAGCATCGAATGTCTCCAGGAAGTTTGAGTTGGCGAGTTCGTCGTAGTCGCGCACGGCCGCGATGACATGCGGCCCTGCGAGTTCTGCGGCACTGTGGGTGGTGCAGACGGCGACGGCCATCATGCCGCCGCGGCGGGCGGCCTCGATGCCGAAGGGGGCGTCTTCGAAGACCACGCAACGCGAGGGCGCGACGCCGATGCGCTTCGCGGCTTCGAGGAAGATCGCCGGCTCGGGCTTGCCGGGCAAGCCCTCGTCGCCGCCGACGATCGCGTTCGGGTGGGGATCGAGGCGCAGGTTCGACAGCGTGAACGCGATGTTGTGCTTGTCGCCTGCGGTGCCGACGGCGATCTTCAGGCCGCGCGCCGCCGCCGACTTCGCGAAGGCGCTGAAGCCGGCCACCTCGCGGAACTGCGCGCCGAAGAGCTCGCGGTAGATCGATTCCTTCTCGTGCGTGATCGCGGCGCTTTCGGCCTCGGTCACTTCGCGGCCCATCAGCTCGCACGCGCATTCGAACGCGGTGCGGCCGGTGGTGCGGCGCATGAAGTCCGGCACGTCGAGCGCGAGACCGTTGCGCACGCCGTATTCGACCCAGGCCTTGGCATGCCATGGCATGGAGTCGACCATGGTGCCGTCCATGTCGAAGATCAGGGCTTCCGCCTTGTGCATCGCGCCTTTCATCAGACGCCCTGCTTCAGCGAGGCTTCGATGAACGGGTCGAGGTCGCCGTCGAGCACCTTCTGGGTCGCCGAGATTTCGACGTTGGTGCGCAAGTCCTTGATGCGGCTGTTGTCCAGCACGTAGCTGCGGATCTGGTGGCCCCAGCCGACGTCGGTCTTGCTGTCTTCGAGCTTCTGCTGCTCTTCCATGCGCTTGCGCATCTCGTGGTCGTACAGGCGCGAGCGCAGGCGCTTCCAGGCGACGTCGCGATTGCTGTGCTGGCTGCGGCCGTCCTGGCACTGCACCACGATGCCGGTCGGGATGTGCGTGAGCCGCACGGCCGAGTCGGTCTTGTTGATGTGCTGCCCGCCGGCGCCGCTGGCGCGGAAGGTGTCGGTGCGCACATCGGCCGGGTTGATCTCGATCTCGATCGTGTCGTCGATCTCAGGGTAGACGAAGATGCTCGCGAAGCTGGTGTGGCGGCCGCCCGAGGAATCGAAGGGCGACTTGCGGACCAGCCGGTGCACGCCGGTTTCGGTGCGCAAGAGGCCGAAGGCGTAGTCGCCTTCCACCTTGATCGTGGCGCTCTTGATGCCCGCGGTGTCGCCGGGGGTTTCGTCCTCGATCTGCGTCTTGAAGCCCTTGCGCTCGGCGTACTTGAGGTACTGGCGCAGCAGCATGCTGGCCCAGTCGCAGGCTTCGGTGCCGCCGGCGCCGGCCTGGATGTCGACGAAGGCGTTGAGCGGATCGGCCGGGTTGTTGAACATCCGGCGGAACTCGAGCTGCTTGATGTCGGCTTCGAGCTTGGAAGCGTCGTCGGCGATGGCCTGCAGGCCGTCGATGTCGCCTTCTTCCTTGGACATCTCGTAGAGCTCGGTGTTGTCCGAGAGCCCGCTGGTCAGCCGGTCGATGCTGACGACCACGTCATCCAGCGACTTCTTTTCGCGGCCCAGTTCCTGGGCCTTCTTGGGGTCATTCCAGACGTTCGGATCTTCGAGCGATGCGTTGACCGTCCTCAGACGTTCGGCCTTGGCATCGTAGTCAAAGATACCTCCGAAGATCGACGGTCCGGGCGCTCAGGTCCGCAAGGGTTGCGCCGATTTGGTTGATTTGCTCTGCATCCATGGGGTGTCCTGACGGTGTTCGGGGAAAACCGGGCATTTTCTCATGTCGTGCAAGGCCGGGTCCCCAGCATGGCGGCACCCGGGCAGGGGCATCAGCGGGCGAAGAAATCCTCGATCAGCGAGGCCACGCGGGCGGGCTGGTCGTGATGCAGCATGTGGCCGGCGTCGTCGACGCGGGCGATGCGCGCGTCGGCCACCTTTTTCAGGCGCTCGTGGTACTCGTCCAGCGAATAACGGCCCTTCCACCACTGGGAGAGGCTGTCGTCGGAGGCCTCCACGGCCAGCACCGGCGCCGTGATGCAGGCATAGAGCGCCAGCATCTCGTCGACCCGGAAGATGTGGGCGTTGATGATCTTGTGCGCCGGATCGCCGAGGATTTCCCAGCGGTTATCACCGTCGGCGTGCGGCCTGGCGACCGACCAGTGCGCTGCGAGCCAGTCGGCCTTGTCCTGCGACAGCCGGGGATTGGTCTTGATGAGCCGGCGCGCGACGCCGTCGACCGCTGAATAGCTCGCGAGCTTCATCTCGCCGCGATGCAGGCGCTTGATCTCGTCGATCCACTTGCCGTAGCGTTCGGGCGCCTGCTCGGGCTTGAGTGCCGGCATGCCGAAGCCTTCCAGGTTGACCAGCCGCCGGATGCGCTGCGGCCGCACGCCCGAATACTGCATCGCCACATTGCCGCCCATGCTGTGGCCGACCAGGTCGATGGGGCGGTCGCCCGCGTAGTGGTCGAGCAGCCAGTCGAGATCGGCGAGGTAGTCGGGCAACCAGTAGTTGTCGACCTTGCCGCCGTCGGTGAGTCCGAAGCCGCGGAAGTCGGGCGCGATGACCCAGCGCTCATCCTTCATGGCGTCGACCACGAATTGCCACGACGCGGCGACATCCATCCAGCCGTGCAGCAGCACCAATGGCGGCCGTTCGGTGGACGGCTCGCCCCACTGGCGCACGTGATAGCGGAGGTTGCGGACCGGGACGAATTCGCTGCGGGAGACGCGGAGGGCTTGGTACATCGGGCTCGAATGATACGGACGACCCGGCCGCGGTGCGGTCCGGTGGACGACACGGCGATTGGCCAACGGGTAGCATTTCGGCCATGAAGAAAATCCAACTCGGTCAGAGCGACCTCCATGTCACGCCGGTCTGCCTCGGCACCATGACCTTCGGTGAGCAGGTCAACGAACCCACCGCCCATGCGATCCTCGATCGCGCCCTCGAACGCGGCATCGATTTCATCGACACGGCCGAGATGTATGCCGTGCCGGCCCGCAAGGAAACCTTCGGCGCGACCGAGACCATCATCGGCAACTGGTTCGCCAGGAACCCGGGCCTGCGCCAGAAGATCGTGCTCGCGACCAAGGTGGCCGGCCCCTCGCGCGGCATGCCCTGGGTGCGCGAAGGCAGCGGCATGACGGCGGTCGACATCGCGGCGTCGTGCGAGGCCAGCCTCAAGAGGCTCAAGACCGATGTGATCGACCTCTACCAGATCCACTGGCCCGAGCGCCATGTGCCGGCCTTCGGCTCGATCTACTACGACCCGAGCAAGGAAAAGTCCGCCACCTCGATCCACGAGCAGCTCGAGGCGCTCGGCAGGCTGGTCAAGGCCGGCAAGGTGCGGGCGATCGGCCTGTCGAACGAAACGCCTTATGGCGTGCACGAGTTCGTTCGTCTCGCGGAACAGCATGGGCTGCCGCGCATCGCGACGGTGCAGAACGTCTATTGCCTGATCAGCCGCGCGCTCGAAAACGGTCTCGACGAGACCATGCACCGCCTTGGCGTGTCGCTCCTGGCCTACTCGCCGCTGGCCTTCGGCCTCTTGACCGGCAAGTACGACCAGAGCGGCACCGAAGGGCCGGATGCGCCAAAGGGTGCGCGCATCTCCAGCTACGAGTCGGTGCGCAAGCAGCGCTGGGGCCGCGCCGACGCGCTGGTGGCCGCGCGCCGCTACAACGCGCTCGCCCGCGAGCATGACATGACGCCCGCGAAGTTGGCGTTGGCCTTCTGCTACACCAAGTGGCAGGTGGCGAGCACGATCATCGGCGTGACTTCGGTGGCCCAGCTCGACGAAGACCTCGATGCCTGGGGTACCACGCTGTCGCCCGAACTCCTCGCGGAAATTGACAAGATCCGGTGGGAATTGCGCGACCCGGCGGCATGAAAAGAGCCCCCCGGCTTTTCACGCGCGTTGCGCGTGTAACTCCACCCCCCGAGGGGGAGGCGCAGCCGCCTCGGGGCGGCCCGGCGGCGGCCGCATGAGTAAGAAGACGCACGTCTCCGAAACGCCCGCGACGCAGTTGTTGCGGGCGAACGGCATCGTGTTCACCGAGCATCCCTACGAATACGTCGAGCATGGCGGCGCGCAGCACAGCGCCGAAGTGCTGGGATTCGACCCGTTCACCGTGGTCAAGACGCTCGTGATGCAGGACCAGGACGCCAAGCCGCTCATCGTGCTGATGCACGGCAACCGCACTGTGTCGACCAAGAACCTCGCGCGGCAGATCGGCGCCAAGTCGGTCGAGCCGTGCAAGCCGGAGGTCGCGAACCGCCACAGCGGCTATCTGGTCGGCGGCACCTCGCCGTTCGGCACGCGCCGTGCGATGCCGGTCTACATCGAGTCGACCATCCTCGATCTGCCGCGCATCGCCATCAATGGCGGCAGGCGCGGCTATCTGGTTGGCATCGACCCGCAGGTGTGCGTGAAGCTGCTGGACGCGAAATCGGTGCAGTGCGCGCTGGCAGAATAGCCGGCTGCCTCGATGGGAGGCGAGCCGCCGGGTTTGCCGGCCCGGAGACACTGTGAGTTCCTACTTTCCCACGATCGTCGCGATCGTTCTTTCGTACCTGTTGGGTTCGCTGTCCTTTGCGGTCATCGTCAGCAAGGCGCTCGGCATGGCCGACCCGCGAAGCTACGGCAGCAAGAACCCCGGCGCCACGAACGTGCTGCGCTCGGGCAACAAGGGCGCCGCATTGGCGACCTTGCTGCTCGATGCGCTCAAGGGATGGATTCCTGTCTTCCTGATCCATCACTACGGCGCGAGCTGGGGCATGGGGCAGGGCACCGCTGCGGTAGCCGGTCTTGCCGCCTTTCTCGGGCATCTGTATCCGGTGTTCTTCGGCTTCCAGGGCGGCAAGGGCGTCGCCACCGCGGCTGGTGCGCTGCTCGGCATCGACTGGCTGCTCGGGTTGGCAACCGGCTGCACCTGGCTGATCATCGCCATCTTCTTCCGCTATTCGTCGCTGGCGTCGATCGTCGCGGCCTTCTTCGCGCCGGCCTACTACCTGATCGGCGGCCGGATCGCCTGGCCGCTGGACCTCACGGTGCTGCTGTCGCTGGTTTCGATCAGCCTGCTGCTGATCTGGCGGCATCGCGAAAACATCCGCCGGCTCGCAGCCGGCACCGAGTCGAAGCTCGGATCCAAGAAGAAATAGGAGCAGCTTATGGGAACCATCCAGCGCTTTCACGTCGGCCCGCGCCTGAGCGAAACCGCCGTGCACAACGGAACCATCTACCTTGCCGGACAGGTGCCCGACGACACCACAGAGGACATCCGCGGCCAGACCGCACAGGTGCTCGCGATGGTCGACCGCCTGCTGGCCGAGGCCGGCAGCGACAAGTCGCGCATCCTGATGACGCAGATCTTCCTGGCCGACATCAGCGAGATCGGCGCGATGAACGAGGTCTGGGACGCGTGGATCCCCGCCGGCAACACGCCGCCGCGCGCGACGGTGCAGGCCGCGATGGCCAACCCGGGCTACAGGATCGAGATCGTGGTGACCGCCGCTGCGATCTGATCAATAGCGTTTTTCCAGCACCATCTGGTCCGCATCACGCCGCATCGAAAAGCGGCTGATGAAGCTGTTGCCCAGCAGGATGTACGGCATCGGCTGCTGCGAGACGACCGCATCGACGTCGTACACCTCGACGTCGCCGACCCGCACTGAGTTGAGGCGCACCCGATAGGCCCGCGCCATGCCGTTTGCCGTGTTCATCTGCACCGGCTGGCCCTTGATGTAGTCGAGGCCGATGCGCTGCGCGTCGGCCTCGGACATCGCAACCGCGGTGGCGCCGGTGTCGACCATGAAGCTCACGGCACGGCCGTTGATCGCGCCCTGCGTCATGAAGTGGCCGCCGCTCGATACCGGCAGCACGATGCGCGTGCCGCCGGCGCCGCCGCCTCCGCCGCCGATGCTGACCGGCGTATCCATGCGGATCGAAGCCCGCTTGCCGCCGGACTCGACGGTCGCCTGGTCGCCCTGCAGGGCAACGAGCTTGACGCCCTGGAAGGTCTCGCCGACGGCCACGGTCTTCGGCGCGCTGCCGTCCACAATCAGGATCGCGCGGCTGCCGATGGTGCCGGTTAGCATGACCGATTGGGCCTGCGCGAAGCCGCAGGCCGCGACGAGCAGCACAGGAATGAGCGACTTCACGGCGCGGCGCTCAATCTCGGAAGTTGTTGAAGGTCAATGGCAGGTCGGCCACGTCCTTCTTGATCAGCGCCATCGCCGCCTGAAGGTCGTCGCGCTTGGCGCCGGTCACGCGCACCGCGTCGCCCTGGATCGCGGCCTGCACCTTGAGCTTGCTGTCCTTGATGAGCCGCTGAATCTTCTTGGCGGTTTCGGATTCGATGCCGCTCTTGACCTTGATGACCTGCTTGACCTTGTCGCCGCCGATCTTCTGGACGTCGCCCTTGTCGAGAAAGCGCACGTCGACGCTGCGCTTGGTGAGCTTGTTGCGCAGGATGTCCTCGACCTGCACGAGTTGGAACTCGGCGTCGCCGATCAGGGTGATCTCCTTGTCCTTGAGCTCGACGGCGGCGGCGGTGCCCTTGAAGTCGAAGCGGGTGGCGATTTCCTTGGCGGTGTTCTCCACTGCGTTCTTGACCTCGGGCAGGTTGGGTTCACAAACAGTGTCGAAAGACGGCATGAAGGCTCCGGCAGCAACAGAATGAAAAGAGGGCCGCACGCAGTGCCGCGCGGCGCACGAATGCGACAATTCTCCCATGATCGTGGAGCACAACGTACCGCTGCAGCAGCACAACAGCTTCGGCATCGTCGCGCGCGCACGGCATCTGGCGCGCATCGGCGAAGAAGCCGACGTGGCGGCGCTGCTGGCGGACGAGAAATGGCGCAGGGCGCCCAAGTTCGTGCTCGGCGGCGGCAGCAACATCGTGCTGACCGGCGACGTCAAGCCGCTGGTGCTCAAGGTCGAGATCAAGGGCCGGCGGCTGGTGGAAGAAAGCTCGCGCGCCTGGATCGTCGAGGCCGGGGCCGGCGAGGTCTGGCACGACACGGTGAACTGGACCCTGGACCAGGGCTTGCCCGGGCTCGAGAACCTCGCGCTCATTCCAGGCACCGTGGGCGGCTCGCCCGTGCAGAACATCGGCGCCTACGGCGTCGAACTGCAGGACCGCTTCGATTCGCTCGACGCGATCGATCTCGAAACCGGCCGGCCGTTCACGCTCGATGCGGCGCAGTGCGCCTTCGGTTATCGCGACTCGGTGTTCAAGCACGTCGGTGCCGGCGAGAACGATTTCGGTCTTGCCGGACGGGCGCTGATCACGCGCGTGCGTTTCCGGCTGCCCAAGCCGTGGAAGCCCGAGCTCGGCTACCTCGACCTCGAACGCAAGATGGCGGAGACGGGCAACTTCACGCCGAGCGCCATGGATATCTTCGATTGGATCTGCGCCATACGCCGCGCGAAGCTGCCAGACTGGCGGGTGCTCGGCAACGCCGGCAGCTTCTTCAAGAACCCGACCGTGACGCCCGAGCAGTGCGCTGACATCATCGCGCGCGACCCCAAGATCGTTCACTACCCGATGGCGGACGGCAGCATCAAGCTGGCGGCCGGCTGGCTGATCGACGCCTGCGGCTGGAAGGGGAAGTCGGTAGGCAACGCCGGCGTCTACGAACGCCAGGCGCTGGTGCTGGTCAACCGCGGCGGCAAGGAGAACCCGGTGACCGGCGGCGAGGTGATGACGCTGGCCAAGGCGATCCAGACCAGCGTCTACGAGCGCTTCGGCATCCGCCTGGAGCCCGAGCCAGTGGTGGTCTAGCTCGACCCAGGCTTCGCGCGTTTACTTGTCGTCGTTCTTCAGTTGAGGCAGGGATGCGCCCTGCTTCGAAGACAACAGCCCCGTCTGCGTATAGATCTTGAGCTTGTCGCGCGTGTCGGTGATGTCGAGGTTGCGCATCGTCAACTGGCCGATCCGGTCTGCCGGCGAGAACGTCGATTCGCCCTTTTCCATCGTCAGCCGCTCGGGCTGGTAGGTCAGGTTGGGGGACTCGGTATTCAGGATCGAATAGTCGTTGCCGCGGCGCAGTTCGATGGTCACTTCGCCGGTGATGGCGCGCGCCACCCAGCGCTGGGCGGTTTCGCGCAGCATGATCGCCTGCGGGTCGAACCAGCGGCCCTGGTACAGCAGGCGGCCGAGGCGGCGGCCGCTGTCGCGGTACTGCTCGATCGTGTCTTCGTTGTGGATGCCGGTGACCAGGCGCTCGTAGGCGATGAACAGCAGCGCCAGCCCCGGGGCTTCGTAGATGCCGCGGCTCTTCGCTTCGATGATGCGGTTCTCGATCTGGTCGCTCATGCCCAGGCCGTGGCGGCCGCCGACGCGGTTGGCTTCGAGGATCAGGTCGACGAGGCTCGTGTACTCGACGCCATTGATCGCGACCGGACGGCCTTCGACGAAGCGCACGGTGACTTCTTCGCGCTTGACCTCGACCTCGTCCTTCCAGAAGGCGACGCCCATGATCGGCTGGACGATTTTCATGCCGCTGTTCAGGTGCTCGAGGTCCTTCGCCTCGTGCGTCGCGCCGAGCATGTTCGAGTCGGTGGAGTAGGCCTTCTCGGCCGACATCTTGTAGGCGAAGCCGGCCTTCTGCATGAACGCCGACATCTCGGCGCGGCCGCCGAGTTCGTCGATGAAGGTCTGGTCGAGCCAGGGCTTGTAGATCTTCAGCGCCGGATTGGTGAGCAGGCCGTAGCGGTAGAAGCGCTCGATGTCGTTGCCCTTGTAGGTACTGCCGTCACCCCAGATGTTGACGTCGTCTTCCTTCATGGCCGACACCAGCATCGTGCCGGTGACCGCGCGGCCGAGCGGCGTGGTGTTGAAGTAGGTCAGGCCGGCGGTCGTGACATGGAAAGCGCCGGCCTGCAGCGCGGCAATGCCTTCGGCCGCGAGCTGCGCGCGGCAGTCGATCAGGCGCGCCTTCTCGGCCCCGTAGAGCATCGCCTTGCGCGGGATCTCGTCGTAGTCCGGCTCGTCGGGCTGGCCGAGGTTGGCGGTGTAGGCGTAGGGAATGGCGCCCTTGTTGCGCATCCAGTGCAGCGCGGCGCTGGTGTCGAGCCCGCCGGAGAAAGCGATGCCGACCTTCTGGCCGGCGGGTACGTTCTGAAGAATGGTGGACATGCTCGAATCCCGTTTCAACCGAAGTGGCAGATGTAGCTGTAGGGCTCGCCGCTCACGCGGATCTCGAAGGAAGAGTTGCCCGGTATGCTGAACTTCTCGCCCACGCCCGAGGCCACCCAGCTATCGGTGCCGGCGAGCTTGTATTCGCAGCGGCCGCTCGTGCCTTCCATGATTTCCGGCGCGCCGGTGTTGAAAGTGAGCGTGGACGGCAGGATCACGCCGACCGATTTCTTGGTGCCGTCGGCGAGCGTGAGGCTGTGGCTCACGCACTTGCCGTCGAAATACACATTCGCCTTGGTCGTGACCGAGACGTTCGGGAGGGAGTCGGTAGTGCTCATGAGGTAGGAGGGCGTGGCGCCGGCTGCGCGGGGCATCCGGCGGCGCGCCCCTTGCAGGACGCGCCCGTGCGTTGATTGGAAAGCCCGTGATTTTAGGCTTCCGACCGGCCCCCTGGCCGGCGGGGATCAATGCCAGCCGCGCGAGTAGCCGAAGCCGAGCGAAATGCCGATCGGCGGCCAGGCGTAGGCAGGCGGCGGGTAGTAGGCCGGGGCGGGGTAGTAGACCGGCGCCGCCGGCTGCACGTAGACGGGGGCGGGACCATAGACCGGTGCCGGCGCGACAGCGCCGCCGCCCGATACCACCACGCCCTGTTCGGGAACCACATGGTCCCAGCTTTGGGGAGCGGGTGCCTGCGGTTGCGCGTACTGCGGTTGCCCGTACGCTGCCTGTCCGTACTGCTGCTGTTCGTACTGCTGCTGTTCGTACTGCTGCTGCGGAGGAACGGGCGACGTGATGCCGTAGCTGTTGGCATCGACCCAGATGCTCGCGCCCGGCGGGGTGCTGGTTTGCGTCGTGTACTGGCGGCCGGCGTATTCGTAGGTGACGTGATAGCTGACGCTGCCGTTGGGTTCGGTGATCGGCGACGACGCGATCACGCGGGCCTGCACCTGTTCCGCGTGGGCCATCGTGGCACCGGCGCCGAGCACGGCAGCGAGCACCGAGACGGCGGAAATCCTGCGAAGGGTGTTCGTATTCATTTAAAAGAAACTCCAGAAAAGGGCGCCGGGGCCCTCGTAACGGGATTTGACGCGCTTCGGTGGTCCGGGTTCAACCGTTTACACAACGTGGCTTTTCCACTGGGCCGCATCGAAGCCTGTGGTCACAACGGCGCCGGCGTCCCATTGGACGACCGGCCGCTTGATGAGACTCGGATTCGCCAGCAGCACCGCGCGCGCGGAAGGCGCATCGACCACCGCTTCGCGCGTGGCGTCGTCGAGGCGGCGCCATGTGGTCCCGCGGCGGTTGACCAGGGCTTCCCAGCCGGGCGATTTCAGCCACCGGTCGAGCTCGGACTCCGGTACGCCGTCCTTCTTGAAATCGTGAAAACGGTAGGCGACGCCGTGCTCGTCGAGCCAGGCTCGGGCGCGTTTCACGGTGTCGCAGTTCGGGATGCCATAGAGAGTCGTCATCCCCCGATGATGCCCGCGGGGCTCCTCGGCGACAATTGAAGGCTCCATGAAAACCCTGGCCGACTGGCTCGCGCACGCCGAGCACCTGCATCCCAAGAACATCGAACTCGGGCTCGACCGGGTCCGCGCCGTGGCCCAAAAGCTCGGCCTTTCCTTCGATTGCCCCGTGATCACGGTGGCCGGCACGAACGGCAAGGGCTCCACCTGCGCGATGCTGGAATCGATCCTCACGCATGCGGGTTACCGCACCGCCGTGTTCACCTCGCCGCACCTGGTGCGCTTCGAGGAGCGCCTGCGCCTGCGCGGAGAGGCTGTCGACGGCGATGAGCTCTCGAAGCATTTCGAAGCCGTCGAGCGCCTGCGCGGCGAGGTCGCGCTGACCTATTTCGAGTTCACGACACTGGCCATCCTGCTGTGCATCGGGGCGAACAAGCCGGACGTCGCGATCCTGGAAGTCGGCCTTGGCGGGCGGCTCGATGCGGTCAACATCGTCGACGCCGACTGCGCGGTGATCACCAGCATCGACCTCGACCACATGGAATTCCTCGGCCTCGACCGCGAGAGCATCGGGCGCGAAAAGGCCGGCATCCTGCGCACGGGCCGTCCCGCCATCGTGAGTGATCCGGTGCCGCCGCAGAGCGTGATCGACCATGCCAAGGCGATCGGCGCGGACCTCTGGCTCGTCGGGCGCGATTTCAACGTCGCGGGGGACAAGCAGCAGTGGGGCTGGAGCGGCCGGGGCCGGCGCTACAGCGGGCTCGCGTATCCGGCGCTGCGGGGCGCCAACCAGTTGATCAATGCCGCAGGCGTGCTGGCCGCGCTCGAGTCGCTGCGGCCGCGTCTTCCGATCACCGCGCAGGCCGTGCGCAACGGCCTCGCGATGGTCGAACTGCCCGGGCGCTTCCAGATCGTGCCGGGTGAGCCGGCCCTCGTGCTCGATGTCGCGCACAACGCGCACGCGGTGGCGGCGCTCGCCGAAAACCTCGACGCGATGGGCTTCTATCCGACCACGCACGGCGTGTTCGGCGTGATGGCCGACAAGGACCTGGACCCGATCCTCGCGCGCATCGGGCCGTTGATCGACCGCTGGTATTTCACCGATCTGCCGACGCCGCGCGCCGCCAAGGCGGACGACCTGCTCGCCAGGTGGCAGGCGCAGAACAAGCGCAGCGACGTCGCGGGCAGCGTGCACCGCTCCCCCATGGAGGCGCTGCAGGCGGCCATCGATCGGGCCGACCCCACTGATAGAATCGTGGTCTTTGGATCGTTCTTCACCGTGGGTGGTGTGCTCGAGCACGGAACCCCCCGTCTGCGGGCCAGGCACCTGTCGTCCGGTTCCTGAGTCAGCCTGATTTTCGGCGCTCTTTCCACTTCACGCTGCACTCCATCAGGAAAACGAATTTCATGGCGTTCTTCAAGTTCCGCGAACGCGGTCCTCAGGGCAACGAAGGGCGAAACTCCGCCGTCGCCGCACCGCCGGCGGAAAGCATCGAAGCCATGCGCCGGCGGGCGAGGCACCGGCTTCTCGGCGCCGCAGTGCTGGTGCTGCTCGGGGTGATCGGTTTTCCCCTCTTGTTCGACACGCAGCCGCGGCCGGTCGCGGTCGACATCCCGATCGAGATCCCGGACCGGAACAAGGCCAAGCCCCTGGTGGTCCCGTCCACCCCCGCGCCTGCCACCTCCACGAGCGGCAAGCCGAGCGCAGCGGCCGCACCGGCCGTTGATGACGGCATGATCACCGAGGCCGCGGATGGGACCGAGATTCCCTCGTCGAAGCTGGCGGCCGTGACGCCGCCCCGCGAGGTCAAGTCGGAGCCCGCGCCGAAGCCCGAGGCCAGGCCGGAGCCCAAGCCCGAACTCAAGGCGAGACCGGAGCCGAAGGCCGAGGCCAAATCGGAGCCGAAGCCCGAGCCCAAGCCCGCAACCCCCAAGCCCGCGACTTCCGATGACGGCAACCGCGCGCGCGCCTTGCTGGAAGGCAAGACCGCCAGCGCCACGGCGGCAAAGCCTGCGGCAGCCGCCGAAGACAACGGCCGCTTCGTGGTCCAGGTCGGCGCTTTTGCCGACGCGGACAAGGCC
The DNA here is from genome assembly GCF_900090195.1 of Variovorax sp. HW608. Taxonomy (NCBI): domain Bacteria; kingdom Pseudomonadati; phylum Pseudomonadota; class Betaproteobacteria; order Burkholderiales; family Comamonadaceae; genus Variovorax; species Variovorax sp. HW608. Next base: position 6,824,104 of record NZ_LT607803.1, on the reverse strand, counting down.
AAGGAGGTGCGTCAGAAGCTTGAAAAGGCCGGCCTCAAGACCTATACAAATGTCGCGAAGACGTCCGACGGCGAGCGCACGCGTGTGCGTGTCGGGCCCTTCGCCTCGCGTGCCGAGGCGGACAAGGCGGCGGGCAAGGTCAAGGGCTTGTCTTTGCCGGCGGCCGTCCTCAGCTTGTAAGCCTGCGGCGAAGCGACGTGTTTCTCCTCGACTGGATCGCGGTCGTGCTGGTCGTGGTATCGATGTTGCTCGGGCTGCTGCGCGGACTGGTGTTCGAAGTCGTGCTGCTGGCGGGATGGGTTGCCGCGTTCTTGTGCGCCCAATGGCTGGCGGACGACGTGGGACGCTGGCTGCCGTTCGGCGAGCCGGCGGCAACGTGGCGCTACGCAGCAGGATTCGTCCTGGTGTTCGTGGCCGTCGCCTTCAGCGTGGGGCTGGTGGCGGCGCTCACGCGCAAGCTGGTGACGGCGATCGGATTGCGGCCGGTGGACCGCGTCCTGGGCGGCGTCTTCGGCGTCGCGCGCGGCGCGCTGGCGCTGCTCGCCGTGGCGGTTGTTGTTCATTTGCTGGCGTTGAGCGACAGTGCCTGGTGGCACGGATCGCGCAGCGCCATTGTTCTCGACGCGGCATTGCAGGGCCTGAAGCCTGCCCTGCCTGGAAAGTTGGCAAGCTACTTGCCCTGAGAGGATCGCTTCATGTGTGGAATCGTCGGCGTTGTCAGCAACGCTCCCGTCAATCAACTGCTCTATGACGCGCTGCTGCTGCTGCAGCATCGCGGCCAGGATGCCGCCGGCATCGTCACCTTGCAGCAGCGCAAGTTCTTCATGCACAAGGCCAAGGGCATGGTCCGCGACGTGTTCCGCACGCGCAACATGCGGGGCCTGCCGGGTGACGTCGGGCTGGGGCAGGTGCGCTATCCCACCGCCGGCAACGCCTACAGCGAAGAAGAGGCGCAGCCCTTCTATGTGAACGCGCCCTTCGGCATCGTGCTCGTGCACAACGGCAACCTCACGAACGCCCACGCGCTGCGTGCCGAACTGTTCTCCGCCGATCACCGGCACACCAACACCGAGAGCGATTCCGAAGTGCTGCTCAACGTGCTGGCGCACGAGATCGATCGCGCCACGCGCGGCGGATCGCTCACCTCGGCTGCGCTGTTCGAATCCGTGCGCAATGTGCATCGGCGGCTGCGTGGCTCGTATGCCGTCGTCGCGTTGATCGCCGGGCATGGCCTGCTGGCGTTCCGCGATCCCTACGGCATCCGGCCGCTGGCTATTGGCCGCGGCCCCGACGGGACGGTGATCGTTGCCAGCGAATCGGTCGCGCTCGAAGGCACGGGCCACACGTTCGAGCGCAACATCGCGCCGGGCGAGGCGGTCTTCGTCGATCTGCAAGGTCAGGTTCATTCCGAACAGTGCGCCGACTCGCCGACGCTCAATCCGTGCATCTTCGAGTTCGTCTACCTGGCGCGGCCCGATTCGGTGCTCGACGGCATCTCGGTCTATCAGGCGCGTTTGAATCTCGGCGAAACGTTGGCCAAGCGCGTGGTCTCGACGGTGCCGCCGAACGAGATCGACGTGATCATCCCGATCCCCGAATCGAGCCGGCCGAGCGCGACGCAACTGGCGCATCTGCTGGGCATTCCGTACCGCGAGGGCTTCGTCAAGAACCGCTACGTGGGCCGCACCTTCATCATGCCGGGGCAGGGCGTGCGCAAGAAGTCCGTGCGCCAGAAGCTCAACGTGATCGGCAGCGAGTTCAAGGGCCGCAACGTGCTGCTGGTCGACGACTCGATCGTGCGCGGCACCACCAGCCGCGAGATCGTGCAGATGGCGCGCGACGCCGGTGCCCGCAAGGTCTATCTCGCCAGCGCTGCGCCGCCGGTGCGCTTCCCCAACGTCTATGGCATCGACATGCCGACCAAGGACGAGCTGGTGGCGCATGACCGCACCGTCGAGCAAATCCGGGAACTCATCGGCTGCGATGCATTGATCTATCAGGATGTCGACGCGATGAAGCGTGCGATCGGCTCGCTCAACCCCAAGCTCGACGGCTTCGACGCCTCGTGCTTCGACGGCGTCTACGTGACCGGCGACATCGACACCGAGGCGATCACGCGCATGAATGGCAACCGCCCGCGCATCGAAGAGACCGAGGAAGACTCGTCGCGCCTCGTGCTGCCCAATCTGAGCTGAGCGCCGACGTGACGGACCATTCCCTTCCGCCCGGGCTGCATCGCGACACGCTCGCGGTGCGCACCGCGCTCGAGCGCAGCCAGTACGGCGAGAACTCCGAGGCCTTGTTCCTCACCAGCAGCTTCGTCCAGCCGGATGCCGAGACTTCGGCCCGACGCTTCGCCGGCACCGAAGAAGGCTTCACCTACACCCGCACCTCGAACCCCACGGTCGCCAGCTTCGAGCGGCGGCTCGCGGCGCTCGAAGGCACCGAGGCGGCCATCGGCGCATCGAGCGGCATGGGCGCGATCCTCATGATGTGCATGGGGCTGCTCAAGGCGGGCGACCACGTGGTGTGCTCGCGCTCGGTGTTCGGTTCGACGCTCAACCTGATCGGGCGTGAGTTCGGCAAGTTCGGTGTCGAGACCACCTTCGTGTCGCAGACCGACGTGGCCGAATGGAAGGCCGCGATCCGGCCGGCCACCAGGCTGCTGTTCGCCGAAACGCCGACCAATCCGCTGACCGACGTGTGCGACATCCGCGCGCTCGCCGATCTTGCGCATGACGCGGGCGCGCTGCTCGCGGTCGACAACTGCTTCTGCTCGCCGGCGCTGCAGCGCCCCAGCGAGCTCGGCGCGGACCTCGTCATCCATTCGGGCACCAAGTACCTCGAAGGGCAGGGCCGTGTGCTGGCCGGCGCGATCTGCGGATCGGCCAAGCTGATCAACGAAGTGTTCGGCCCGGTGGTTCGCACCGCGGGCATGGCGCTTTCGCCGTTCAACGCCTGGATCGTGCTCAAGGGGCTCGAAACGCTCGGCATCCGCATGCAGGCCCATTGCGCCGGCGCGCTGGCGCTTGCGCAATGGCTGGAAACGCAGCCGGGTGTCTCGCGCGTCTACTACCCCGGGTTGAAATCGCATCCGCAGCACGAGCTCGCGATGCGCCAGCAGTCCGGCATGGGCGGCGCGGTCGTGTCCTTCGACGTGCTGGGCGACAGCCCCGAAGTGGCGCGCGCCAACGCCTTCCAGGTCATTGACAGCACGCGCGTGCTGAGCATCACCGCCAACCTCGGCGACACCAAGACCACCATCACGCATCCGGCCACGACCTCGCACGGCCGCCTCTCCGAGGCGCAGCGGCAGGCGGCCGGCATCGGCCAGGGTCTGATCCGCGTCGCGGTCGGCCTGGACCACATCGACGACATCAAGGCCGACCTCCTCCGAGGTCTCGGCGGCCTCAGTACCCTCGCATGACGCAAAAGACCCGCACCCGTTTCGCCCCTTCGCCGACCGGCTTCATCCACCTCGGCAACATCCGCTCGGCGCTCTATCCGTGGGCCTTCGCGCGCTCGACCGGCGGCGACTTCATCCTGCGCATCGAGGACACCGACCTCGAGCGTTCGACGCAGGCGGCGGTCGATGTCATTCTCGAAGGCATGCAATGGCTCGGCCTCGACCATGACGAGGGGCCTTACTACCAGATGCAGCGCATGGACCGCTACAAGGCGGTGCTTGCCGAGATGCAGACGGCGGGGCTCGTGTACCCCTGCTACATGAGCGTCGCGGAACTCGACGCGCTGCGCGAGAAGCAGATGGCCGCCAAGGAAAAGCCGCGCTACGACGGGACGTGGCGTCCCGAGCCGGGCAAGGTCCTGCCGCCCATTCCCGAAGGCGTGCAGCCCGTGCTGCGCTTTCGCAATCCGCAGGGCGGGGTGGTCGCGTGGGACGACAAGGTCAAGGGTCGCATCGAGATCAGCAACGACGAACTCGACGATCTCGTCATTGCGCGCCCGGACGGAACGCCGACCTACAACTTCTGCGTCGTGGTCGACGACATCGACATGGCGATCACGCACGTCATCCGTGGCGACGACCACGTGAACAACACGCCGCGCCAGATCAACATCTTCCGCGCGCTCGGCAAGGAGCCGCCTGTGTACGCGCACCTGCCGACCGTGCTCAACGAGCAGGGCGAGAAGATGAGCAAGCGCAACGGCGCCAAGCCCGTCACGCAGTTCCGCGACGAGGGCTTCCTGCCCGATGCGATGGTGAACTATCTCGCGCGTCTCGGCTGGAGCCACGGTGACGACGAGATCTTCTCGCGCGCGCAGTTCATCGAGTGGTTCGATCTCGACCACCTCGGCCGCAGCGCCGCGCAGTTCGACGAGGCCAAGCTGCGCTGGGTCAATGCGCAGCACCTGAAGGCCATGGCCGACGACGCGTTGGCACCGCTCGTGGCGGACCAGTTGAACAAGCGCGGCATCACGGCCGATGAACGCCTGCCGGCGATCTGCGGCCTGTTCAAGGACCGCTGCGAAACAACGGTCGCGCTGGCCGGCTGGGCCGCTGCCTTCTATTCGGATGTAATTGCGAGCGAAGCCGATCGCGCGCAGCACATCACCGATGCGGTGCGTCCTGCCATCGCCACGCTCGCGGATAAACTCGCCGATGTCGCGTGGGACAAGGTCTCGATTGCTGCCGCAATCAAGGAAGTGCTCGGCGCGCATGGCCTGAAGATGCCTGCTCTGGCGATGCCGGTGCGGGTCCTCGTGATGGGCACGCCGCAGACGCCGTCGCTCGATGCAGTGCTCGCACTCTTTTCTCGCGAAAAAATTTTGGAGCGTTTGAAGAAAGCCTAAAAACCTGTATATAATTCGAGGCTCGACACCCACAAGGGAATCCTTCAAAAGAGGAGCCCTTCAAAAAGGGGGTATAGCTCAGCTGGGAGAGCGCTTGCATGGCATGCAAGAGGTCAGCGGTTCGATCCCGCTTACCTCCACCAATAGGGCGTCGAGAAGTTAGTCCAGGTTTTGACCCTATCGTCTAGAGGCCTAGGACATCACCCTTTCACGGTGAGTACCGGGGTTCGAATCCCCGTAGGGTCGCCAAGTTTTGTGGCACTTGGCTCGAGCATCGCAAGATGCGAGGGCGAAAGTCACACCGACGCGGAGTGGTAGTTCAGTCGGTTAGAATACCGGCCTGTCACGCCGGGGGTCGCGGGTTCGAGTCCCGTCCACTCCGCCAAGTTTGAAACCCTTGCAGCTCAACGAGTTGCAAGGGTTTTTGCTTTTGGGGGTTGCCTGGACTGGGCGATCGCCTTGGCGCCTACGGCGGTCCGTTGCCCGCTCTCGCTCTAAGTCGTCTTTCGCCAACTGCGCCCGATCACCACCTGGTTGTTGAGGGCGAAGCTGTTGTACGCGTCCAGTTCCTCTTCTGGGCAATTCGCCTGTCGCAGCGCGTCCGTTGTCTCCTGCGAATTCGCCGCGTGCCGTTCGTACAGCGCGCGCAGCGTTTCTGCTGGCAGCGCTTGCAGCAGGCTTTCCAGCAGGACGCTGCTGGCGATGAACTGTCCCCGCAGCTGCGAAAGCGAAAGCTCGTTCTTCATGGTCGACCCCCTTCGGAAGTGAGCGCCTTTGGGTGCTCACATTTTGCTTCGGAGGTTCCACTTCGGATCTGCCGCGTCGACTCGGCTTGAGCCCCAAGCGCACCCAATTGATCCAGCGCAACCCGCGCCGGAATCCCCTGCCTAAAGTGGCGCAAGCAGTGTTCCACTCGCTTCGGAGCATCCGTGATCAGCACCCCCGCAGCTCAAGAGTCGCCGGATTTCTCGCTGGTGCTTGGCGGACCGCTCTACCAGCTGTTTCGACGCGCACATCTGGCTGGCGAGGCGCTCGAACTCGCCCGGCGACGCATAGTCACCATTTCGCTCGTCGCCTGGTTGCCGCTTCTGGTGCTCTCGGCACTCCATGGACAGGTGCTGGGCGGCAGCTCTGCAATGCCGTTTCTGCTGGACATCGAAGTCCATGTGCGCTTCCTGGTCGCGCTGCCGTTGCTGATCGCCGCGGAGCTGATCGTTCACCAGCGCATGCGTTTCGTGCTGAAGCACTTCGAGGGACGGGCAATCGTCCCGGAACGCGCCAGAGCTCGGTTCGATGCCGCCATCGCTTCGCTTTTCCGGCTGCGCAACTCCGTGCTCGCCGAAGTCCTGCTCGTCGTGGCCGTCTACGGCGTGGGCATTCTTCTCATCTGGCGCTTCTACACGGTGCTCGACACGAGCTCGTGGTACACGGAGCCGGCCGTTGCCGGTTCGAAGCTTTCGCTCGCCGGGCTCTGGTACGAGTACGTGAGCATGCCCCTGTTCCAGTTCCTCCTGTTGCGCTGGTATTTCCGGATCGTGCTCTGGACGCGCTTCCTCTGGCAGGTGTCGCGCATCGAGTTGAGCCTGATACCCACGCACCCGGATCGTGTCGGCGGTCTTGGCTTTCTTGCCAATACGGCCTATGCATTCATGCCGCTGGCGCTGGCGCACGGCGCCGTGCTGTCAGGGATGATCGCCAACCGCATTTTCCACTTCGCGGCGTCGCTGCCGGAATTCAAGGTCGAGATCCTGATCATTGTCGTTCTCGTGCAGCTCCTGGTTTTTGCCCCGCTCTTCGTGTTCGCGGGTCGGCTTGCACAGGCCAAGCGGGCGGGTCTCTCCGAATACGGTGCGCTGGCCGAGCGCTACGTGCGCGAGTTCGATGGCAAGTGGCTGCGCGGCGGCGCCTCGCGCGATGAGCCGTTGGTGGGCAGCGCGGACATCCAGTCCCTTGCTGACCTTGGCAACAGCTTTGAAATCGTTCAGGGCATGCGCCTGGCGCCAGTGACGCGCGATGCCATCGTGCGGTTGGGGGCGGTGACGCTGATACCCATCGCACCGTTGCTGCTCACCATCATGCCGCTGGAGGAGTTGTTGAAGAGGCTGTTTGGAATGTTGTTCTAGGGCGCTGGCGCTAGCTGCGCCCAATGTCACGAACAGCCGTTGCCGCCGCCTGCGGCGTTTCGTGCAGGATTCCGCCCAGCACCGGCACGGGCCGCCCGTCCTGGGCGCGGAAGTTGGTAAGCAGGCCGACGATCCGCGCCTGCGTGAGAAGCGGCAGGGGTGCGAAGCCGGTGCCGGCCACTGCCTTGTCGCCGAGCAGGAAGGATCGATAGAAGAAGTTCAGCGTGCGGCCCGCACGTTCCACCGAAGCGGGCGAGCGGGGGACCAGAATGTAGGTCGCCGTGACGATAGGCCAGACGCCAGGGCCGTCCAGGTCCAGGAGCGGCGCGGCCTCGAGGCTGTTCTTGAACAGGCCGCCGGCGCGGCTGGCGGCAGCGAAGGCGTCGATGCTGGGTTGCATCCATTCGCCGCGTTTGTTGCGCAGGCTGACGGCCGTGAGATGTTCTCGCAGCACGTAGTCGGAAGAGACGTAGCCCACCGCACCGGGAGTCGCCTTGACCGTCTGGGCGAGCTTGCCGGAGCCTTCGACGGCAGTGACGCTGCCGGGCCATTTGGCGCGGCTGCCCTGCGCCTCGATGGCCGTGGCGGCCGTCGCCGCAGTCTGCTTCAGGTAGCGCACGAAGATCTCGGTCGTGCCCGAGCCATCGGAGCGGACCACGCGCGTCACCCGGGTGTCGGGCAACTGCAGCGAAGGGTTCAGCGCCGCAATGGCCTTGTCATTCCAGCGCTGGATTTCGCCGCTGAAGATGCCAGCCAGCAACTCGGGAGTGAGCCGCAGCGCGCCAGTGGCGAGACCGGGCAGATTCACGACCGGTACCACGCCGCCCACCAGCGTCGGAAACTGGAAAAGCTGGTGCTTGTCGAGTTCGGCGGCACTGAGCGGCACGTCCGTGGCGCCGAAATCCACCGCACGATCCACGATCTGCTTGACGCCCACCGACGAGCCGGTGGGCTGATAGGCGAGGGTGACGCCGGTGTCGGCGCTGTACTGCTTGGCCCATTGGGCATAGACCTCGGCAGGAAAGGTCGCCCCGGTGCCGGTCACGGAGACCGCCTGGGCCCATGTCGCCAAGGGCAGGCAAGCGAGTAGAAGGATCGACAAGAGGGGGCGGCGCTTCATGGATCGGCTCAAACGGTGACTGAATGTTACCGAATTATTACAAATCGCGCCGCGGCGTGCCAGTCCGCCTCCTCAATTTGAGGGATGCGCAATGCTGAATGTCACCGGCAGACTCGCTCCCTCATAACGAGGAGGTTGCCGATGGGTTTGGTTCACGTCGTCTGGGGAGGCGCAAGCGTTGTCGCGATCACGGTGGGTTGGCTCGTGATCGCCTGGCGTGGCGGCACGCACCTGAACGAACGCCTCACCGAGCAGCTCTCGCGCTCTGCGGCCCTCGAAAGGGAATGCACCACCCTTCGCTGACCGGGCACCCGCGACCCGCGGTCCCTCAACTTTCTTCTTTCCCTGTCGATAAGCGGTAGCGGCGCGCGAACGCTTTCGGTTTCACGTGCCGTGCATCGTGGAGCCAGGAATAAGTGATACGCAGCAAATCGCGAACTGAATCGGTCCTTGGAGCAGCCGCCGCATGGATGCTTGCCATGTCGCTGTCCGCCTGTGGTGGCGGCGGCGGAGGTGGCGGAGGTGGCGCAGGCGCTTACATCCCCGCGCAGACGACGGCGGCCGCATCGACCCCCGGCGTGAAGACGGAGGGCAGCAACGCCGTCAAGGCCTCCTGCGTCGGTTGCGCGGCGGTCAACGACAGCACCTACGCGGGGTCCGGCACCGGCGTCTGGCAGGCGGCGAACGGTTCGTCCGTTCCGGTGGATATGCCGCTTTCCATCTCGGGCCTGAACGGCCAGACCGTGACGCTGGTCTTCACCAACGAAAGCACCGCGGCCGAAGCGCTTCCGGGACTGGTGGTGCGATCGAGTTCCGAGATCGCCGCGACCGCCAACAAGGCGGTGGTAGAACAGCCCATCGACGAAGACGACGCGGCCAAGGACGCGATCCGCGAATTCAACCGTTCCGGCTTCGCCAAGCTGCTCGATCCGCTCTCGAAGGCGTCGCCCAGCCTCTTGAAGTCGATGGCGCCGTCAGCGGCCTACGCGGTCGCCGACCAGCGCAACATCTTCCTCTACGACCGCACGCAGCGCACGGTGCAACTCGCAGCGCAGCGCGCGACCGCCGACGGCACCACCGTGAACCTGTGGGTCGAAACCGGCGAGCTCGACCCGACTCGCGTCTCGAGCGCACTCGCCGCGCGGATGCTCGACAAGTTCGCCGCGCCGGGCGGCATCTACGACATGCTGGTGCGTGTCGGCGGCCCGCTGTGGGGCGAGCACGGCATGAGCCAGTTGATCGCCGGCAGCGGCCAGCCGCTGGACATCTTCATCGTGAACTTCAAGCCCGACCACCAGCCCTATGGCCTCGTGGGCTACTTCTGGGGGCTGAACAACTTCAAGGCGGGCAGCGGCGATCTGGCCTTGAGCAATGAATCGCTGAGCCTGTACCTCGATTCCGAATCGCTCTACCTCGACGGCGAAAACGGCATCAAGCAGATCGCCACCGTCATGGCGCACGAAGGCATGCACATGCAGAACTTCTATCGCCGCGGCGTGAAGATGGGACCGGACTACAGCTTCGACACCTGGCTTGAGGAGATGTCCGCGCTGATGATGGAGGACTGGGCCAGCTTCAACATCGACCCGAGCCACAACGCGATCCGCGATTCGCGCTATCCGTACTACCTGAGCTACAACGGCGCCGGCAGCTACAACTGCGGCCTTACGGAATGGACGCCGATGGGCGCCAGCTGCGAGAGCTACGCCGTGACCGGCTCGTTCGGCGGCTTCCTCAACCGCCAGCTCGGCCTCGATTTCTACAAGGCGCTGCTCGCGAGCGCCGGCGTGAAGGACTCGACCGCGATCCTCGACCAGGCGATCAAGTCGCGGCGACCCGATTCGGGAATCGGCCAGGAACTGCGTCGCTTCGCTGCCGCATCCGCCGGGTTGATTCCGCTCGGGGCCGGCATCGCCGACTACAGCATGCCGGCCCGCAGCGAGGACGTGTTCAGCCTGCCGGCCATCGACCCCGCGAGCTTCGGCGCCGGCAAGCGCAAGCTGCCACAGTCCGCGCCGTCGCTGCTGGAGGCGCTCGCGAGCTTCCCGGTGATCCGGCCGAACGTCGCGGGCACCTACAACGAGACGGTGCGCGTTCCGCCGGGCAGCACGCTGTCGGTGATCATCAACTGATTGGTCTTTGCGTCGTCTCAGGCCCGAGCATCGGCGCGGATCATCTCCGCTGCCTTCTCGCCGATCATGATCGTGGGCGCGTTGGTGTTGCCGCCGCACAGCGTCGGCATGATCGAGGCATCGACCACGCGCAGCGCATCGAGGCCGTGCACGCGAAGCCGTTCGTCCACCACGGCCATGCCGTCGGCCTGCGGACCCATCTTGCAGGTGCCCACCGGGTGGTACTGCGTATCGGCGCGGTTGCGGATGTCCTGCGCGATCGCCGCCTTGTCGTTGCGGTCCACGGGGTACAGCATCGTTCCGCGCCAGGGGTCGAAGGGGCTCGACTGCAGGATGTCCATCTGCAGTTCTACGCCCTTCACCGGCAGTTCGAGGTCGCGCTCGTCGCCCAGGAACTTCGGGTCGATGAAAGGCGCGGCGCGCGGGTCGGGGCTTGCGAGGCGCACATGGCCGCGGCTCTTCGGGCGCAGCACCTCGATGTGGCACGAATAGCCATGGCCCAGATGCAGCTTGCGGTTGTGGTCGTCCACCATCGCGACGACGAAGACCATCTGCAGGTCCGGCACCGCGACATCGGGCGACGAGCGCACGAAGGCGCCGGACTCCGCGAAGTTGGAGGTGACGAGACCCGTGCGCTGCTTCTTCCACTCGAGCATCGCGCCGGCCATCTTCACGCCGCCGCGCATCGAGACGCCGAAGGTCGGCGAGCTGCTGGCGGCGTGCCAGGCCTGCACGTGGTCGATGTGGTCCTGCAGGTTTTCGCCCACGCCGGGCAGATCGTGCAGCACCTCGATGCCGAGCTCGTGCAAGTGCGCGCCGGGCCCGATGCCCGACAGCATCAGCAGTTGCGGCGAACCGAAGGCGCCCGAGCTCACGACGACCTCGCGCCGTGCGCGCACGGTCGCCTCCCGCCCGTCCACGCTGCAGACCACACCGATCGCGCGCCGGCGGTCGAACACGATGCGCGAGGACAGCGCACCAGTCTTCACCCGGAGGTTCGGCCGCGCGAGGTTCGGCGTGATGTAGCCCTTGGCCGCGTTGAAGCGCTCGCCGTTCTTCTGCGTGACCTGGTACATGAAGGCACCGAACTGCTCGGCGCCGTTGTAGTCCTTCACCGTCGGGATGCCGTTCATCGCGGCAGCGGCGAGGAAGGCCTGGTTCAGCGCGCTCGGGCTGCGCAGCTCCGCCACGTTGAGCGGCCCGCCGGTGCCGTGGAAGGGGCAGTCGCGGTGCGTCTCGTTGTTCTCCGCGCGCTTGAAATAGGGCAGCACCTCGTCGTAGGACCAGCCCGCGTTGCCGAGCGAGGCCCAGTGGTCGTAGTCCCAGCGGTGGCCGCGCACGTAGAGCATCGCGTTGGTCGAGCTCGATCCGCCGAGCACCTTGCCGCGCGGCTGGTAGCCCTGCCGGCCATTGAGGCCCTTCTGCGGCACCGTCTTGAAGGCCCAGTTCTTGAACGGCACCGGCAGCGTGGCCGCGACGCCCGCGGGCGCGTGGATGAAGACGCTGTTGTCCGGGCCCCCCGCTTCCAACAGGCAGACCGAGACGCCCGGGTCTTCGCTGAGCCGCGATGCGACGACGCAGCCCGCCGAGCCGCCACCGACGACGACATAGTCGAATTCTTCGATGCTCATGAGCTCTCTTTGTTGCCTTGTTCGGAATGGGTGAACGCCGGGTCGGCGCTGCGCAGGTAGAACTTCAGCACCAGCCGCTGCACGAAGCGGCCGTACGGCGGATAGAACAGGTCGATCGGGAAGAAGCGCTGGCGCTGGAACACCGTCCGCGCATGCGACAGCTCGCGAAAGCCCTCGACGCCGTGGTAGGTGCCCATGCCCGAATTGCCGATGCCGCCGAAGGGGGCGTCGTGGTTCACCACCTGCCAGCCCCAGTCGTTGACCGCGACGCCGCCCGAATGGGTGCGCCGCAGCAGTTCGTCGCACTCGGCATCGTCGTGGCTGAAGCAGTAGAGCGCGAGCGGCCGGGGCTTCGCGTTGATGAAGGCGACGGCGTCGTCGCTCGTGTCGTAGGGGACCACCGGGAGGATGGGGCCGAACAGCTCCTCGTTCATCACCCGCATGTCCGGCGTGAGCTGCGTCACGATGTGCAGCGGCATCTGGCGGCCTGCGCCGGCCGGTGCGGGCGCGCAAGGCTCGATGCGGGCGCCCTTGGCGCGCGCGTCGTCGAGCAGGGCCTGCATGCGTTGCCATTGCCGCTCGTTCACTACGCCGGTGTAGTCCGCATTGCCGTCCGTGCGGCCATCGTAGAAGCGCTGGAAGGTGTGGCGCACGCCCGCGATGAAATCCTCCACGCGCTCGCGCGGCACCAGCGCGTAGTCGGGCGACACGCAGATCTGCCCGCAGTTGGTCGACTTGCCGTGCGTGATGCGCGTGGCCGCATCGGCGACGGGATAGTTGCGCGTGACCAGCGCGGGCGATTTGCCGCCGAGTTCCAGCGTGACCGGCGTCAGGTTCTTCGCTGCGGTGCGCATGACGATGCGGCCCACCGCCGGCGAGCCGGTGAACACGATGTGGTTAAAGGGCTGGGAGGTGAAGACGTCCGGGTCGGCCAGCTCCTCGCCCACGACCGCGACGAGGTTCTCGTCGAAGACCTCGCCGAGCAGCCGTTTGAACACCGCGTTGGTTGCGGGCGTCGCTTCCGGCATCTTGATCATCACGCGGTTGCCCGCGGCCAGCGCCGCGGTTAGCGGCCCGCCAGCGAGGTAGATCGGGAAGTTCCAAGGCACGATCACGCCCACCACGCCCTTGGGCTGGTAGCGCACCTCGACCCGGTTGCCGAGGAAGAGGAGTTCGGTGGAGCGCCGGCTCGGCCTCATCCAGCGCCTCAGGTGCGAGACCGCGTGGTCGATGTCGAGCACCGAGCCCAGCAGGTCGAGCATCTTCGATTCGGCTTCGGCGCGGTAGCCGAAGTCCCGGCTCATCGCCTCGGCAAGCAGGTCCTGGTAGCGCTGGATCTGTCGCTTTAGCGCCTTGAGCCAGGTGAGCCGCTCGTCGGCGGCGGGGCAAGGCTGCTGCGCGAAGGCCGCTTGCTGCGCCGCAAAAATTCGCTGCACGCGCTCGTGCGCGGCCAGCTCGGCCGCGGCGTGCCGCGGGTCCGTGGTGTCGTTCAAGTCATGTCTCCTTCGCTCGCGGCACGATGGGCGTTGTCGTGCGCCGCCTGCGAATGTAGGCCGAGGCAGGGTCTGCGCCTAGGTTCAAGTTCGACACATTCGGGTGAAAATCTGCCAAACCTTCCGCCCCCCGAGCACCGTGTCCAGAACAGCCACCGACGCAAGGCCCCGTGCGACGCGTGTCGTCGGCCACTACGTCCACGACATGGACGCGCCGGCGCACAGCATGCTGGGGCTCACGGCCCTTGTCGAAGCACTGGCGGAACGCGGCGTCGACGTCGCCGAGCTGTTCGCGGGCACCGGCATCTCGCCGCAGGCGATATCCGATCCGCAGGCGCGGATCTCGCACCGGCAGAAGATCGCGCTCTTCGGCAATGTGCTGCGGCTCACGCCGGAGCCGGCCATCGGGCTGATCGCCGGGCACAGGCAGCGCCTGTCCGACTTCGGCGTGTTTGGCTACGCGGTGATAAGCAGCGCCACGCTGGTCGACGCGATCGCCTTCGGCATCCGTCATGTGCGGCTGGCCGGGCCGGTGCTCGAGAAGAGCTTCCGCGTCGAAGGCGACACCGCGATCTTCGAGGCCCGCGACGTCATGGCGCTCGGCGCGCTGCTGCCGCTCGCGACCGAGTTCTGGTTCAGCTCGATCCAGGTGCTGACCGAGCGCGTGCTCGAGGGCGAATTCCGGGGCCAGCGGCTGCTGCTTCCGTATCCGGCGCCTTCGTACGCCGAGCGTTACGAGGAATTCCTGCGCTGCCCCGTGGCGTTCGATGCCGATGTGATGCAGTGGCAGTTCGATGCGTCTATCCTGGGCATGCCGCTCCCCAATGCCAATCCGATCACCGCGGATGCGTGTGCAAGCTTTTGCAACCGCATGCTGGAAGATCTCGCGGACGAGCCCGCCCTGGTCAAGACGATCAAGGAGGCCTGCCTGAACAGCATGAGCGACCTGCCGCGCGCCGAGCAGATGGCCAAGCAGCTGCACCTCTCGCCGCGCACGCTGCACCGCCGGCTGGTCGAGGCCGGCACCAGCTACCAGGCCATCATCGACGGCCTGCGCGAGCGGCTCGCGATTGAGTTCCTCGAACGCACGGACCTGTCGGTCGGCGAGATCGCCGAGCGCAGCGGCTTCTCGGACGTCTCCAACTTCCGCAAGGCGTTCAAGAAGTGGACCGGCCAGACGCCGGCCTATTACCGCGAACGCGCGCGCTGAGTCCTCAGCGTTTCGTCACGACGATCTCGAGGTACTCGCTCGGCACCAGCAGCGAGCCAGGCCTGGCGCGGTTCATGTCCTCCAGCAGCGTCATCAGGTCGCTCTCGAGCGCCTGTGCGCCGTCGGCCGGCAGCGCGGCGAAAGCCTTGTGGACCGGGCCGTACCAGGTGCGGAACACCTCGATGAAGTGCGCCGCCGAGCGGTACCTGAAGTTGAAGATGCGCCGTGTCACCGAAATCGATTCGGCCTGATCGCCGAAGAGCGATTGCAGGTGCGATTCCATGCCCCATTTCGACGGCGGCTGCACGCCCGCCGGCGGCGGCACGTGGCGGCCCAAGGTCTTGAACATCTGGCCGATGAAGCCCTCGGGCGTCCAGTTGGCCATGCCGATGCGGCCGCCGGGCTTGCACACGCGCGCCATCTCGGCGGCGGACCTGGCGTGGTCGGGCGCGAACATCACGCCGAAGGTCGAGATCACCGCGTCGAAGCTTGCATCGTCGAAGGGCAGGGCTTCGACGTCGGCGGTCTTGAATTCCACCTTCAGCCGCTCGGCGCGGGCACGCTCGGCGCCACGGTCGAGCAGCGCCGCAACGTAGTCGGTCGAAGTCACGCTGCAGCCCCGCCGCGCGGCGGCCAGCGTCGCATTGCCGTTGCCGGCCGCGACGTCGAGCACGCGCTCGTCCCAGTCCAGGTCGCAGGCCTCGGCCAGCATCTCGCCGACGATCTGCAGCGTGGTGCCGATCACGGCGTAGTCACCGCTGGCCCAGGCGGCCTGCTGGCGTGTTTTCAAGGCATTGAAGTCGATCGGTGCATTCATGGCAAAGGCTCCTTGTGGACTGCGAATGGGGATGTGCGGGAACGGCCACGCCGTATACGCACTGTGGGGCTTCGCCCCCGTTTGCGTCCTACCTGCGCGTCGCCCGTGTCTGCCCGATCGTCCGGCTTTGATCGCGCCGCCGGTCAGCGTGCGGCGGACTTGTTCCTCGGAACCCTCAGCGACTCGCAGGTGCTGCCCGGCTGCACCGAGACGAAGCGCTCGACCGCCATGTGCTCGCGCGCCGGACCTTCCATTGGCTCGCGGATCTCGATGCGGCCGTCGAAGTTCGCGAGCAGCGGCGCCTTCGGCGCGCCCTGCCAGTGCAGGTAGGCCTTCTCCAGCGCGAGATAGTCGCCGGCCATCGCCACGGGCCACTGCTGGCCGGTCGCGCAATCGGTGAAGATCGCGGAGTCGGCGAAGTAGACGAAGTCGCCGCGCCAGCGGACAGGCTGTTGCTGCTGCAGCAGTTGCGGCTGCGCATGCAGGCCGGTCGCGAGCACGGCGAGAAGGAGGCTGGCGGCGCGCATCGGCTGTCGATTCATCAAAAACTCCGAGAAACCCCGGTCTTCAGGCCGGGGAGGTAGAGGACGGCGCCAAGGGCGCCGCTTAGGGAGTTGAACTGGCGCGCTGGCTGTCGACGTATTGCTTGAGGGTCTCCAGCGGCGCACCGCCGGCGCTGACCACAAGGTAGGACGGCGACCAGAGCACGCCCTTGCAGTAGCGCTTGCCCATGTCGGGGCGTTCCGTACGCAGCAAACGGCTGGAGGTGCCCTTGAGCGCATTGACCAGCACCGAGACGGAATGCTTGGGCGGGTACTCGATCAGAAGGTGGACATGGTCCGCTTCCCCGTCGCATGCGATGAGTTGCGCGCCCATCATCGCGCAAACCTTCGCGAAGTGCACTTGCAGCCAGGCAAGTGCCTTGTCGTCGAAGACCTCGCGGCGATACTTCGTCACGCAGACCAAATGAATGACGAGCCGCGAAACGGAGTGTCTTTCCCTGCGCAAATCCTGAGTTGACACCTGAGTAGACCAACCTCTTAAAATTGGCCGCATGTTGATCGTTTACCGCTATCGGGTCAAGTCGTTGACAGGCCTGCTTTCCAAGCAGGCCCGGGCGGTCAACTTCGTCTTCAACTACTGCAACGACCGGCAAAAAGATGCCCTGCGCTTTGGCCGGCGCTGGCTCACCGGGTTCGATCTGAACAAGCTCACCACCGGCAGCAGCAAGGAGCTCGGTGTGCACTGCGGCACGGTCAACGCGGTGTGCGAGCAGTACGCCAAGTCGCGCAGCCAGAAGAAGCGTGCGTTCCTGCGCTACCGCAGCCACAAGAAATCGCTGGGCTGGGTGCCCATGAAGGGTCGCGACGTCAAGGAAACGCCCTGTGGCTTGCACTTCCACGGCCGCGAGTTCAAGGTCTTCAAGAGCCGGCCGCTGCCTGCTGGCGCGAAGATCAAGGACGGCACGAATTTCGCGCAAGATGCCCGCGGCAACTGGTTCCTGAACGTGTGCATCGAGGTGCCCGAGGGGCAGGTGCGAGCGATCCGCAACGGTGTTGGCATCGACTTGGGCCTGAAGGACTTCGCCACCCTGTCCAACGGCGAGAAGATCGGCAACCCGAGGCACTTGCGCCGGCTCGAGGAGACGCTGGCTAGCGCCCAGCGCGCGGGTAAAAAGCGTCTGGCTACCAATGTGCACGCGAAGATCGTCAATAGCCGACGCGACTTCTTGCACAAGCTCTCGACGCGCATGGTGCGGGAGTTCGACTACATCGCGGTCGGCGACGTATCGTCCGCAAGACTTGCCAGGACCACGATGGCAAAGAGCGTCCTGGACGCATCGTGGTCGTCCTTGCGGCAGATGCTCGCGTACAAGGCGATTGCGCACGGCGCGAGCTACGAAGAAGTGAACGAGGCGTGGAGTACCCAGACCTGCAACGCATGCGGCGTGGTCGCCGGCCCGAAAGGGCGTGCGGGACTGAATGAGCGCAACTGGACTTGTGGCTGCGGCGCGGAGCAAGATCGCGACGTGAACGCCGCCAGGAATATCCTGTTGCGCGGTTCCGGACATGGAACCCCTGCAGAGGGAATCCCCATCCTTTAGGGCGGTGGAGTATGTCAATTCCGGCTTCCCCGTGTGATGCACATGGGCCGACAGCTTAAAGCGTGTGCAGGGCGGCGCAGATCGCGTACAAACCTTGTTTCACTCGATTCGCGAAGGCATTTCCATGTCCAGCTCCCCCTTCGATCCCGACGACGCAGCCGATACCGGCGGCATGCGCAAGGGATTGACCAGCTACGGCGATCAGGGCTTCTCGCTCTTCCTGCGCAAGGCGTTCATCAAGGGCGCGGGCTTCACCGATGCCGCGCTCGACCGCCCGGTCATCGGCATCGCCAACACCGGCAGCGCCTACAACCCGTGTCATGGCAACGCGCCGCAGCTCATCGATGCGGCCCGGCGCGGCGTGATGCTCGCGGGCGGGCTGCCGATGGAGTTCCCGACTATCTCGATCCATGAGAGCTTCGCGGCGCCGACCAGCATGTACCTGCGCAACCTGATGTCGATGGACACCGAGGAGATGATCCGCGCCCAGCCCATGGATGCGGTGGTGCTGATCGGCGGGTGCGACAAGACGGTGCCCGCGCAACTCATGGGCGCGGCATCGGCGGGCTTGCCGGCGATCCAGCTCATCACCGGCTCGATGCTCACCGGCAGCCATCGCGGCGAGCGTGTCGGCGCCTGCACCGATTGCCGCCGCTACTGGGCGCGCTTCCGCGCCGAGGAGATCGACGCCGCCGAGACCGCCGAAGTCAACAACGAACTGGTGGCAAGCGTCGGCACCTGCTCGGTCATGGGCACTGCGAGCACCATGGCCTGCCTCGTCGAGGCGATGGGCATGACGGTGCCGGGCGGGGCATCGCCGCCGGCGGTCACGGCCGACCGCATCCGCATCGCCGAAGAGACCGGCGCGCAGGCGGTGCAGATCGCTCGCGACCGGCTCACCATCGACAAAGTGCTCACGCAAGCCGCCTTCGAGAACGCGATGCGCGTGCTGCTGGCGATCGGCGGTTCGACCAATGGCATCGTGCACCTGGCGGCGATCGCGGGCCGCATGGGGCTCGACATCGACCTCGCCACGCTCGACCGCATGGGCCGCGAGACACCGGTGCTGCTGGACCTCAAGCCCTCGGGCCAGCACTACATGGAAGACTTCCACGCGGCGGGCGGCATGGCGACGCTGCTGCGCGAACTCAAGCCGCTGCTGCGGCTCGATGCGCTCACGGTCACCGGTCGCACATTGGGCGAGGAGATCGAGCGCGCCGGCCCGGGCTTTGCGCAGGACGTGGTGCGCAGCATCGCGAAGCCGATCTATCCGCAGGGCGGCATCGCGGTGCTGCGCGGCAATCTCGCGCCGGGCGGCGCCATCATCAAGCAGTCGGCCGCGGATGCGGCACTCATGGAGCACGAGGGCCGTGCGGTGGTGTTCGAGAACCTCGAAGACCTCGCGCGCCGCATCGATCGCGACGATCTCGATGTGACGGCGGACGACATCCTGGTGCTCAAGAACATCGGGCCCAAAGGCGCTCCGGGCATGCCCGAGGCGGGCTACATGCCGATCCCGCGCAAGCTCGCGCGCGCGGGCGTGAAGGACATCGTGCGCATTTCCGACGGCCGCATGAGCGGCACCGCCTTCGGCACCATCGTGCTGCACGTCACGCCCGAATCGGCGGTCGGCGGCCCGCTGGCCCATGTGCGCAGCGGCGACCGCATCCGCCTCAGCGTTGCGAACCGCGAGCTCTCGCTGCTCGTGACCGACGAAGAATTGGCACGCCGCGCGCGCGAATCGCCGATCACTCCGCCCACTGCCGAACGCGGCTACCACAAGCTCTTCCTCCAGTCGGTCACGCAGGCCGACCAGGGAGCCGATTTCGACTTCCTTCGTGCACCCAAAAAGGCAGGACCATGACCCAGTACTGGCTGATGAAATCCGAACCCGACGACGTCTCCATCGACGACGCGATCGCCGCGCCCGACTCCACGGTGGGGTGGACCGGCGTGCGCGGCTTCCAGGCGCGCAAGTACATGAAGGAGCTCATGAAGGTCGGCGACGGCGTGCTGTTCTATCACTCGAGCTGCCCGCAGCCGGGCATCGTCGGCATCGCGCGCGTGGCCTCGGAGTCGAAGCCCGATCCGACGCAGTTCGATCCGAAGTCGCCGTACTACGACCCGGACTCCAAGCCCGACAAGCCCCGCTGGGTGCTGGTCGACGTGCAGGCGCTGCGCAAGACGCGCCTGCTGCCCTTGCCCGAGATGCGCGCCAATCCGGCGCTGGCCGACATGATTGTGCTGCGCAAGGGCAACCGGCTGTCGATCACGCCGGTCGACGAGAAGCACTGGCGCTTGATCACCGAGGAACTGCTGGCCTGATCCGGCTGCACAGGGGGGTCATTGGGTAACCTCCGCGCAGCAGCGCTTCGGTATTCGCCTTCGGAGCGGCCGGGCGGCTCATGCGCTCTGGATCACCGCCATGATGTTGCCCTCGCTGTCCTTGAACCACGCGGCCATCGCGCCGCCGCCGGTCACGATGCCGTCGGCATCCTTGCCGGGGACGTCGTAGTCCTCGAACACCACGCCTCGGCCCTTCAGTTCGGCCACTTCCTTGCGGATGTCGGCCACCTGCCAGAAGGCCTGGCTGGCCTGGGAGGTGCCCGCGTTCGGCGTCGGATAGAGAAAGGCGCCGGTGCCGCCGCCGAAGTCGTAGTGCACGCCGCCCGCGATCTCGGCCCTCGGCTTGAAGCCGAGCTTGCCTTCGTAGAACTGCCGGGCCCGTGCAAGATCCTTGGCCGGGATGTAGGCGTAGAGCGGGGATTGCTGCAGCATGGCGGGTCCTTCGGAATGTTGGAACGAAGGCCATTCTTGCGCCGCGCGGCGGCTCGCGCGCGCACCTTTCCCGATGCACGCGACGTCAGTGGGGCGCTTGCCGAATCCGGCCTGTCGGCGGCGCCGGGCGCACAATGAGCGCATACGGAGGAGTGGGATCGCATGCCGTTCATTCTTCATCTGCTCATCAGTTACGGCTATCTGGCCGTCTTCATCGGCTGCCTGCTGGAGGGCGAGACCATCCTCATCCTCGCGGGATTCGCCGCCCACCACGGCCACCTCTCGGTGCCGCTGACCCTCCTGGTCGCCGTGACCGGCGCGACGCTGGGCGACCAGCTTTTCTACTGGCTCGGCCGCTACAAGGGGCCGGCACTGCTCGCGCGCCTGCCCGTGCTGGCGCGGCGCGCGGAGCGCGTCGCCGCCTCGCTGAAGCGCTATGACGGCCTGGTGGTCATGGGAGTGCGCTTCGTCTACGGGCTGCGCATCGCGGGCCCGATCGCCATCGGCGCCATGCACATGCCGCCGCGCCGCTTCGCCTTCTTCAACCTGCTCGGCGCGATGCTCTGGGCGCCGCTGGTGGGCGCCGTCGGCTACCTGTTCGGTTCGGCGCTCGATGCGCTGATCGGCGACGTGGAGCGGATCGAACTGATCGGCACCGTGCTGATCATCGGGATCGCCGTCCTGATTGCCCTGGTCCGCCGCTGGAAGCGGTGGCGGGCGGCAGTGCACTAGCACCTGGCCGGCGCCAAGAGGACCATGAACACCCCGGCGGATCTCGGTGGCCTCGACGCGGCGGACCCGGCCGACCGCACGAGCGCCTACACCACGCTGGTGGTCGCAGGGCGCGCGTCGACGCCGGTCTTCCTGCGCGGCCTCGCGAGCGCCGATGCCGACGTGCGCGAGAAATCCGCGCAGGGGCTCGCCGAGACCGGCGATCCCGCCGCGGCCGATGCGTTGGCCGATGCGCTCTCGGACCCCGAGCCGCTGGTGCGCGGCCGCGCCGCGCAGGCGCTGGCGGCGATCGGCGACTGGCGTTCGCTCGACGCGCTGGTGCGCACCATCGACGACTACCCCGACGTGCTGCACGCGCCGCACACCATCGCGACCTATGTGCTGATCGCGCGTGGCCGCGACGTACTGCCTTCGGTGGCGCCGCTGCTCGACGCGCCGCAACCGATCACCCGGCAGCGCGCGTACTTGGTGCTGCAGACGCTGGTTTCGGCGATGCCCGAAGCGGGTGGCGACTGGGGAACGCTGTGGCAATCGCTCGGCGCCTACGACCCGGACGGCCGCGACGATGCCGCGCGTGCGGTGGCCGCCGCGAAGTGGGGGCAATGGATTTCGGTGCACTGCCCGTAGGCGTCGTCCGCCTCGCCAGGAAAAATCTGATTCTTCATGTCCCGCGCCGCGTTCGCGTTCTACCGCGTACCGCCCACTAAGATCGCCCGGCCGCGAAGCCACGGATGACACGCGGCGCCTTGGCCAACGGTTCCATCCGCGTCTACAGCGGGCTCATGGAGCTGATGAACGACGCCGAGCTTCACTCCGCCAGTTCGTCGAGGATGGGACAGTCCGGCCGATGGTCCCCATGGCAGCAATGCGCCAGCCGCTCCAGCGTCCGCTTCATCGCCTCCATCTCCTCGATGCGCCGATGCAGGTCCTCTGCATGCGCGAGCGCGATGCGCTTCACGTCGGCGCTCGCACGCTGCTTGTTCTGCCAGAGCTTCAACAGCTCCGCGATCTCGGCCATGCTGAAGCCGAGATCGCGCGCACGGCGGATGAAGCGCAGCGTGTGCACATTGCTCTCGGTGTATTGCCGATAACCGGCCTCGGTGCGCGCCACGCCGGGCACGAGGCCCAGCGACTCATAGTGCCGCACCATCTTCGCCGACACGCCCGAGCGCGCGGCCGCTTCGCCGATGTTGAAGGGGCCGCCGCTCATCGCGCGATTCCTTTCCAGCGCCGCAGCAGCAGCGCGTTGCTCACCACGCTCACGCTGCTGAAGGCCATCGCCGCGCCGGCGATGACCGGGCTCAACAACCCGAGGGCGGCCAGGGGGATGCCGACGACGTTGTAGGCAAAGGCCCAGAACAGGTTCTGCCGGATCTTGGCGTAGGTGCGGCGCGAGATGTCGATCGCGTCGCTGACCAGCGCCGGGTCGCCGCGCATGAGCGTGATGCCGGCCGCATGCATCGCGACGTCGGTGCCGGTGGACATCGCGATGCCGACGTCGGCCGCCGCCAGTGCCGGCGCATCGTTGATGCCGTCGCCGACCATGGCGACGCGCTCGCCGTCGCGCTTGAGCTCCCCGACGATCGCGGCCTTGTCTTCGGGCAGCACTTCGGCGCGCACGGTGTCGATCTTCAATGCGCGGGCCACGGCCTCGGCGCTGCCGCGGTTGTCGCCGGACACGAGCGCGGTGCGGATGCCTTGCGCATGAAGCTGGTGGATGGCCGCCGCGGCGCTGGGCTTGGGCGTGTCCCCGAAGGCGAGCAGGCCGATCAGGAGGGGCCGATCTGTCACGTCCGCCAGCCACGAGACGGTGCGGCCTTCCGACTGCAGCTGCGAGGCGCGCGCATCGAGCTTGCCGAGCGGCACCGCGAGTTCGCGCATGAAGCGCGTGCTGCCGAGGCGCAGCTCGCGCCCGTCGACGAGCGCCGACATGCCACGCCCCGCCACGGCGCGCACGGCGCTCGCGGAAGGCGTTTCGATGCCGTCGTGCGTCGCGGCGGCGAGCACGGCGCGCGCGAGCGGATGCTCGCTGCCCGACTGGATCGCCGCACTGGCGCGCAGGAGGGCGGCCTGGTCCCCATCGTCCGCTTCGCAGGCCACGAGCACCGGCCGGCCCTCGGTCAGCGTGCCGGTCTTGTCGAAGGCGACGACCTGGATACCGTGCGCGACTTCGAGCGCCTCGGCGTCCTTGATGAGCACGCCGTGCCGCGCGGCGACGCCGGTGCCGGCCATGATCGCGGTCGGCGTGGCAAGGCCCAGCGCGCAAGGGCAGGCGATGACCAGCACCGCGACCGCGTTGAGGATCGCGGCCTCCCAGTTGCCGGTGCCGATGCCCCAGCCCAGGAAGGTGAGCGCCGCGAGGCCGATCACCACCGGCACGAAGACGCTGCTGACCTGGTCGACCAGCCGCTGGATCGGCGCCTTCTTCGCCTGCGCCGATTCGACCAGCCGCACGATGCGCGCCAGCGTGGATTCAGCGCCCACCGCCGTGGTCCGCACGACCAGCAGGCCCTGGCCGTTGACCGAGCCGCCGGTCACCGAATTGCCCACGCCCTTGGAGACCGGCAGGCTCTCACCGGTGATCAGCGACTCGTCGACTTCGCTCGCCCCATCGACGACCAGCGCATCGACCGGCACGCGCTCGCCGGGGCGGATGACGACGAGGTCGTCAATGCTGACCCTTTCGACGGGCACTTCCTGCTCGGTGCCGTTGCGCCGCACGCGCGCGCGCTCGGGGCGCAACGCGTTCAGCGCGCGGATGGCCTCGGTGGTCTGCCGCTTGGCCCGCGTTTCGAGCCACTTGCCGAGCAGCACCAGCGTGATGACCACGGCCGAGGCCTCGAAATACAGGTGCGGCATGCCATGGCCGCGATGCGCGAAGAGCAGGTAGACGCTGAGCCCGTACGCCGCCGAGGTGCCGAGCGCCACCAGCAGGTCCATGTTGCCGGCGCGCGCTTTCAGCGCCTTCCACCCCGAGCGGTAGAAGCGCGCGCCCAGCCAGAACTGGACCGGTGTCGCGAGCGCGAACTGCAGCCAGCCATCGAGCATCCATTCCTCGCCGAAGACGAGGGCGAACATCGGCAGCACCAGCGGGGCCGAGAGCAGGGCGGCGGCGATTACCGGCCAGGCGTCGTTGCGGCCGCGCCGGCGTGCCGCCGCAGCCGAGGACGGTGCGGTATCCGGTGCGGCCGGCGCTTCTTCCACGCCGACGCTGTAGCCGGCCTTCTCGACGGCGGCGCGCAGCGCATCGCGCGCCACCGAGCCGTCGGTGCGGACGGTGGCCGCCTCGGTGGCGAGATTGACGCTGGCCTCGGTGACGCCGGCAACGCTCGCCAGTGAACGTTCGACGCGGGCGACGCACGACGCGCAGCTCATGCCTTCGATGGGGAGCGACCACTCCTTGGTGCCGGGGGTCGATGGGGGAGAAAGCGCCAGGCTGGAATTCATGGGGTCGAAGTTTCAACCTTTCCATCATGGGAGGGTCAAGGACCGTCTCAATGACCTGGAAAGCCGACCTTTCGTACTACTTCGATCGGCCTTTTGTATTCTTGTGTTACATAAAGTATGCTTTTCCGATTCCTGAAGGAGCAATGCATGGGCGCCAGCCATATCGACAAGATGTCGTCCACGAGTTCGGACTGCCGGATGTGGGTGGACGATCCGGCCGGTTTCTCGACCGGCAAGGTGGGCCGGCTTCATCACGACTACCACCGCCATCCTCTGTTCCAGCTTCCCGAGCTCGAAGCGCTGGCGAAGGAGCTGGCGCCGCTGAAGCAGTGCCGCTTCGTTCGCCCGGGCATCACGCAGGCCTCGGACTTTGCCCATGACAGCGTTCCGCCGGACGGGCGCAGCATCGAGGACGTGTTCCGCCGCATCGAGGAGCCGGGCTCGTGGATCGCGCTGTACGACATCGAGGTGATCCCACGCTACAAGGAACTTCTCGACCACATCCTCGGGAACGTGCGCGAGGTCATCGAGCGCGAGCAGCGCGGCATGTTCCAGGTGACCGGCTTCATCTTCATTTCGGCGCCGCCCTCGGTGACGCCTTTCCACATCGATCGCGAGAACAACTTCTGGCTGATGCTGCACGGCCGCAAGGTGCTCAACGTGTGGGACCACAGCGACCGCACGGTGGTGCCGCTCGATGCGGTGGAGGACTTCATCGTCGCGCATTCGCTGCGCAGGGTGCGGCTCAAGGACGAGTACCGTGCGCGCAGCCACGAGTTCGACGTGCGCGCGGGGGACGGCGTCTATTTCCCGAGCACCTCGCCGCACATGACCCGGTCCGATCCCGAATGGGCCTCACCGGGCGACCGGGTCGCGATCTCGATCGGCGTCAATTTCTACACGCCGGTCACCCGCCATGCTGCACAGGTGCACCAGATCAACCGGGTGCTGCGCAAGTGCGGCCTGTCGCCCTCGGGGCCCGGTGAATCGGCGGCGCTGGATGCGATCAGGGCGCCGATCGGCAAGCTGACCGGCATCGCGCGCTCGTCGCTGGCGCGCGTCCTGCGGCCGATCCTGCACAAGGGGCGGGGCGGCTACAAGCCGCCGACCGGCTCCTTCTAAAGCGGAAACCGGCGGGCGCCTCACCGACGCCTCACTGGCGCAGCAGGTCGCGTGCCGTCACGGGCGGCGCGTCATTGCCCCATGAGCCGCGGATGTAGGTGAGCACGGCGGCCACGTCGCTGTCGTCGAGCACGATCCGAAACGGCGGCATGCCGTACGGACGCGGATTGCCGACGGTGGTCGGCAGGAAGCCGCCGTGGCGCACGATCTGGATCAGGTTGACCGGCGAATTCATCAGTACCGCGCGATTGCCGGCCAGCGGCGGATAGGCGCCGACCGCGCCCTGGCCCTGGTCGCCATGGCAATAGGCGCAGCGCTGGTCGAAGATGTGCTGGCCGCGCTCCATCACGCGCGCGTCGCGCTTGGGCGAGGTCGTCGGCGCCACCGCGGCCGAGGTACTCGGCAGCTCCTTGAGGTAGCTGGCCATCGCGAGCAGGTCGGCTTCTGTCAGATGCTGCGTGCTGCCGTAGACGACGTCGGCCATCGGGCCCATGACCGAGCCGCGCTCCGAGCGCCCGTTCTTGAGCAGCTCGACGACGTCATGCGGCGCCCATTCGGCCACGCCGGCCTCGCGCTTCGAGGTCAGCGATGGCGCATACCAGTTCTGCACCGCGATGAGCCCGCCCGAGAGGCCGAGCTTTTCCTGCGTGGCGCCGAGCACATTGCGCGTGCCGTGGCAGGCGATGCAATGGCCGAGGCCCTCGACCAGGTAGGCGCCCCGATTCCATTGCGCCGACTTGTTGGGGTTGGACTCGAAGGTGCCCGGCATGAACGAGAGCGCCCGCCACACGGCGAGGGCCGCCTGCATTTCGTACGGAAAGCGCAGCTCATGGGCCCGGTTCGGCGTCGGCGACGCGGGGACCGTGCCCAGGTACGCGAAGATCGCGTCCGAATCCTCGCGCGTCACGCGGGTGAAGTTGGGGTAAGGGAAAGCGGGGTAGAGCAGCCGCCCGTCCTTCGACCGCCCGTTGTGCAGTGCACGCCAGAAGTGGTCGGAGTTCCAGCTGCCGATGCCCGCCGCGGGGTCGGGCGTGAGGTTGCTCGAGAAGACGGTGCCGAAGGGCGTCTCGATGCCGACACCGCCGGCATACGGCGCGCTGCCGAGCGCCGAGTGGCAGCCGGCGCAATTCCCGGCCAGCGCAAGGTAGCGGCCGCGTTCGACGAGCTCGGGCGTGGGGTTGAACGAAGTCGGGGGATCGGGCAGCTTGGTCTCGCCGCGCAGGTTGAGCCCGACAATGGCGAACGCGGCGAGGATGCCCAGCGTCGCCAGGAAGAGCAGTCCATAGAGAAGGCGTCGCATGGCGGCTCGACAGACTCAGTTGTTCAGCGCGCTGCACGCCATCGGCACCGGGCTCGGCGGTGCCGCAATGGGTTTGGGATTCGCGGGCATGGGCTGCATCGCGAGCCAGCTCGCGACCGCGTTGATGTCGGCGGCGGTGAGCTTGCGTCCGACCTTCGTCATGCAATCGGGCTCGAGTGCGTGGCGGTCGTCGGTGAGCCACGCGCCGAGCTGCGACGAAAGATAGAGCCTCGGCAGGCCCACGAGTGCGGGAATCCCCGGCAGCACGCCGGTGAGCGCTTCCCCGTGGCAACGCACGCAGGCCGGGATGTCGCGCCCGGCATCGCCTTCGGACACCAGCGCCTTGCCGCGCGCGAGCATCTCCGGCGTCGCGTCGGTGGTGGCGGGCGGCGCGGGGTAGGGCAACTGGATCGACGCGAAGTAGTCGGCGATCTCGTGCAGATATGCGTCCGACATGTGCCGCACCATGTGCGTCATGTCGGAGTTGAGGCGCCTGCCGTCACGGAAGCTTTGCAGCTGGTTGAAGAGATACGCCGACGGCTTGCCCGACAGCCGCGGGAAGTAGCCCGCCTCCGTGCTCGATCCTTCGCGGCCATGGCAGGCGATGCAGGCGGCCACGCGCTGCTCGATGGTGTCGGGAACATGCCCGGGCGGTGGTGCCGCGAGGGCGGATGTCGCCGCGAGCGTGCAGGCGGCGAGCAGGGCCGCCATGCCGATACGACGCGGGAATCGTGGGTTCTTCTTCATTCGTGGCGAGCGTAACCCGGGGACGGCAATCGCGACAGCCCCCGGCGGGCCGGCGAGAGGGCGGGCTTGCTACAGTGCCCGCATGCGCACACGCTTCGTGATGATGGCCGGCTGGCAGCGCCTGCTGTGTGGCGGGGTGGCGGGTCTTGCCGTGGGCCTCGGACTCCGGTTCCTGCCATGGCGGCTCGATGGCATCGCCTGCGGGCTGATCGGCTGGTGCGTGGGCGCCGCGGTGTATCTCTTGCCCGCGTGGCGGCTGGCCGAGATCTCCAATGCGCAAGGCACGCGGCACAGGGCGCAGGCGCTCGACCAGCCGCGCGCGTCGATCCTCGCGGTGATGCTGACCGCGGTCGGTGTCAGCGCGATCGTGATCGCGATGCTGCTGCAGCGCGTGCCGCATCTGTGCGGGGCGCAGCGCGTGGGGCACATCGCGCTGGGGCTGCTCGCGCTCGCATGCTCGTGGCTGCTGATCCACACCATCTACGCCTTTCACTACGCGCACCGCTATTACCAGGCGGAGTGCGGCGAGCAGGGCCACCAGGGCCACCAGGGACATCTGGCAGGACTCGACTTCCCGGGCAAGGCCGAGCCAGACTACTTCGACTTCCTGTATTACAGCTTCGTGG
This sequence comes from Variovorax sp. HW608, assembly GCF_900090195.1. Classification (NCBI taxonomy): domain Bacteria; kingdom Pseudomonadati; phylum Pseudomonadota; class Betaproteobacteria; order Burkholderiales; family Comamonadaceae; genus Variovorax; species Variovorax sp. HW608. The sequence continues at coordinate 6,795,910 of NZ_LT607803.1, read as the reverse complement.
TCGGCATGACCTCGCAGGTGTCGGACGTGCAGGTGCGGTCGCGTGAGATGCGGCGGCTCACGCTGGTCCATGGCGTACTCGCGTTCGCCTTCAACATGCTGGTGCTGGCCCTGTCGATCAACGTGGTGGCGGCGACCATGCAGGATTCGTCGCCGCCGGGCGGCTCATGCACCGCGTCTTCCGCCGCCGCCCAGCTTGACCAGGCCCGTCGATAGCGCGACGCCGCACACGATCACCACGGCGCAGATCAGCATCCACTGCGTGATCTCCTCGCCGAGGAACACCGCGCCGTAGAACACCGCGAACACCGGCACCAGGAAGGTCACCGTCAAGGCGCGCGCCGGTCCCGCGTGCTCGATCAGCCGGAAGAACAGGATGTAGGCCAGCCCGGTGCACGCTATGCCCACGGCGGCCAGCGCCAGCCAAGCGCGCAGGCTGGGCATCTGTGCGGGCCAGAGCAACAGTGCCGGCAGCACGAGCGCGAGCGTGGCGCCGATCTGGCTGCCGGTGGCGGTCGCGAGCGCGGGCACACCCACCAGATGCTTGCGTGTGAGGCTCGCCGCGAAGGCGTAGCAGATGCACGCGGCGAGGCACGCCGCAATCGCCCATCGCGCCGCGCTTTCGTTCGCGCCCGAGTGGAAACCCGCGCCGCGCCCGGCGAGCATCGCGACGCCGATAAAGCCGATCACCAGCCCGATGATGCGCGAGCGATCCGGCCGGTCGCCGAACCATGCCCAGGCGACGAGCGCGCCGAACATCGGCACCGTGGCGTTGAGCACCGCCGCGAGCCCGCTGTTGAGCGTCAGCAGCGCGAACGCGAAGAAGGCGAAGGGCAGGCCCGAGTTGAGCACACCGATGCCGAGCGCCGGCTTCCAGTGCTGCCGGAACGCCGACCATTGCCCGCGCATCACGAGCAGCGGCAGCAGGAAGACCGTCGCGATCGCCACCCGCACGGCCGCCGTCGGCAGGGCGCCGAACTCGGCCGCGCCGATGCGCATGAAGAGGAAGGATGCGCCCCACAGCGCGGCGAGCAGCAGCAGGTCGACCAGCCAGCGCCGGCTGGCAGCTTGCGCTTTCGATGGGGGAGGGGATGCCTTCGCGGGCGCTGCTTCGTTGGCCGCGTAATCGCTCATGGATGCGCACCTTCGAGTTCGAGCAGCGCGCCCTTGCGCTCGAGGCCGCCCGCATAGCCGGTCAGCGAACCATCCGAGCCCAGCACGCGGTGGCACGGGACGATCACGCTGATCGGATTGCGGCCCACTGCCGCGCCCACGGCGCGCACCGCCGCGGGCTTGCCGACGCCGGCGCTGAGCGCGCCGTAGCTGGTGGTCTGCCTGCTCGGAATCGCGAGCAGCGCGCGCCACACCGATTGCTGGAACGCGGTGCCGTGCGAAAGGTCGAGCGGCAGATCGAAATGCTGCCTGCGGCCGGCGAAATAGTCGGCCAGTTGCGTGGCCGCCTCGCGCAGCACCGGATGGTCGTCGCTGCGCTGCCAGCCCGCCATGTCGGGCGAATGGCGCTGTTGGTCGAACCAGACGCCGGCCAGTCCCTGGTCGGTCGCGGCCAACGTGATGCCGCCGAGCGCACTGTCGAAATGCATGGTGTGGAGGGTGGAACGCTTGAACTTCATGGTGATGAATCCGGTCACGCCGGCATGGGCGCGAGTGGCTCGGCCGACGCAACGGCCGTCGATGAAACTTCGGGCGCAGGCGCGGGGCCGTACCACGCGCGAAGCACCGCGTAGCCGCGCCACGGCCGCCATGCGAGCGAGGCTTCGGTCGCGGCGCGTGCGCTCGTCACGCCCAGCGCCTTCTGCAGCGCGACGTCACCGGCCGGAAAGGCATCGGGCCAGCGCAGCGCGCGCATCGCGATGTACTGCGCGGTCCAGTCGCCGATGCCGGGCAGCGATTGCAGCGCCCCGATCGTCGATGGCACATCGGCGCCCGGATGCAGCGCAAGCCGGCCGTCGATCGCTTCGCGCGCGAGGGCCAGCAAGGCGGCCTGCCGCTGGCGCACGATGCCGAGCTGGCCGAGCGCATCGCCGCTCGCGCCGGCGATGGCGGAAGGCGTCGGAAAGAGCCGGTCCAGTCCTTCGACCGGCGTCGCGATCGGCTCGCCGAAGGCCTGCACCAGCCGTGAGCCCAGCGTGCGCGCCGCCGCGATCGTGATCTGCTGCCCGAGCACCGCGCGCACCGCGAGCTCGAAGCCCTCGACCGTGCCGGGCACGCGCATCCCGTCGCCGTGCGGAAAGCTCGCATGCAATGCGGCATTGATCGCCATCGGATCGGCGTCGAGATCGAGCATCGCGCGCACCCGGCTGATGACGATCGGCAGCACCGTTGCGAGCGAATCGCCCACGCGCAGCATCACCTGCTCGCGTTGCGTGTCGAAGCGAAGCCGCAGCCAGCCTTGCAGGGTGTGTCCGCCGTGCGTGACGCGAAGGGTGCGCGCGAACTCCGGTGCGCCGCGATGGCCGGTGGCGGCCTCGACGCCGCGCAGGGCACGCCGCCCGAAGAAGTCCAGCATCGCGGCACTGTCATAGGGCGGACGGAAACCGAGGCGGACCTCGATGCTTTCGTCCTCGCGGTGGCCGCTCGATGCGCCCGCGCGCCGTAGCGCGCTGGGATTGAGCCCGTAGTGCGCGAGGAAGGCTGCGTTGAAGCGGCGCACGCTCGAAAAGCCGCTGGCGAGCGCGACCTGGGTCATCGGCAGCCGGGTGTCGGCGATGAGTTGCTTGGCCGCGAGCAGGCGCCGCGTCTGGAGGTATTGCAGCGGCGAGACGCCGAACTGCGATTCGAAGATCCGGCGCAGGTGCCGGTCGCTCACGCCGAGCCGCGCGGCGATGCTTGCTGCGCCGGGGCCGTCCTCGGCCCAGGCGTCGGGCTCGTCGATGAGCCGCGCGGCCTGCAGCGCGAGGATGCGCGATGCATCCTCGGTCGACCAGCTCGCCGCGCGCGGCGCGAGTTCGGGGCGGCAGCGCAGGCAGGGGCGGAATCCGGCGGCCTCGGCCTGTGCGGCATGGCGGAAGAAGCGGCAGTTCTCGCGCCGTGGCAGCTTCACGCGGCACACCGGCCGGCAATACACGCCGGTGGAGGTCACGCCGGTGAAGAACGAGCCGTCGAAGCGCGCATCGTGCGCCTTCATCGCCAGGTAGCAGGCGTCGCTCTCGAGTTCTTCAATGGAAGCCGCGCAAGACATGGTTGGATGATACGGTCGGCCCTTCGCAAGAGTAGCCGTTTTCGGACATGTGGCTGCCAAAGGCCATGCCTACAATCGTCCTCATTTTGTGAACTTCCAGGGGTAGCTTTTCATGCAGCTCAGTGCATCGATCTTCAAGGCCTACGACATTCGCGGGGTCGTCCCCTCGACCCTCAACCCGGAAGTCGCCGAGGCGCTCGGCAAGGCCTTCGGAAGCGCGGCGCGGGCCGCTGGCGAGAAAGCCGTGGCGGTGGGGCGTGACGGGCGCCTGTCGGGCCCATCGCTTTCCGAGGCGCTGATCAAGGGCCTCGTGGCCACGGGCATCGAGGTGATCGACGTCGGCGCGGTGACCACGCCGATGCTGTACTTCGCGGCGCACACGCTCTGCACCAGCGGCATCCAGGTGACCGGCAGCCACAATCCCAAGGATTACAACGGCTTCAAGATGGTGCTCGCCGGCCGTGCGATCTACGGCGACGAGATCCAGAACCTGCGCAAGGTGATGGAGACGGGCAGCGCCACGCTCGCCCCCGGCGGCAGCGTGCGCAAGGTCGACATCACCGAGGCCTATACGAAACGCATCACGAGCGATATCAAGCTCGCGCGGCCGCTCAGGATCGTGGTGGATTCGGGCAACGGCATCGCGGGCGCATCGGCCCCGGCGATCCTGCGCGCGATCGGCTGCGAAGTGACCGAGCTCTACAGCGAGGTCGACGGCGACTTTCCCAATCACCACCCCGATCCGAGCAAGCCCGAGAACCTGCGCGACCTGATCGCGGCCCTGAAGGCCGGCGACGCCGAACTGGGACTGGCCTTCGACGGCGACGGCGACCGCCTCGGCATCGTCACCAAGGACGGCAGCAACATCTTTCCCGATCGCCAGATGGTGCTGTTCGCGCAGGACGTGCTCTCGCGCGTGCCGGGCGCGACCATCGTCTACGACGTCAAGTGCTCGCAGCGCCTCGGCCCGGCCATCGAGGCCGCGGGCGGCAAGCCGATGATCTACAAGACCGGCCATTCCCTCATCAAGGCCAAGATGAAGGAGATCGATTCGCCGCTCGGCGGCGAGATGAGCGGCCACATCTTCTTCAAGGAGCGCTGGTTCGGCTTCGACGACGGCACCTATGCGGGCTGCCGCCTGCTCGAAATCCTCAGCAAGAGCCCGAACGCGAGCGACGTGCTCAACGCGCTGCCGACCAGCTTCTCGACGCCCGAGCTCAACGTGAAGTGCGCCGAAGGCGAGCCGCATGGGCTCGTCGACCAACTGGTCGGGACGGCGAAGTTCGAGGCGCCGGCCAAGGTGTCGACCATCGACGGCCTGCGCGTGGATTGGCCTGACGGCTTCGGGCTGATCCGCGCGTCCAACACCACGCCGGTGCTGGTGCTGCGCTTCGAGGGCCAGACCGATGCGGCGCTCAAGCGCATCGAAGGCGAGATGCTGGCCCTGCTCAAGCAGGTGAAGCCCGACGCTGCCCTGGCCGAGGCCGCACACTGAGTTCGCCCGGCGTGCGATCGCTGCTGCTGCGCCTCTACGGCGCCTTCACGACGATGGCCAGGCCGCTGGTGCGCCGCAAGCTGCGGCGGCGCGCGGTGGCCGAGCCCGGCTATGCGGTGGCCGTGGAAGAACGCTTCGGTCACTACGACGAATCGGCCCAGGGCACCGGCTGGTGCTGGATCCACGCGGTCTCGCTCGGCGAGGCGCGCGCCGCCGGCATCCTGATCGCCGAACTGCGCCGGCAGATGCCCGGCATCCCGATCCTCTTGACCAACGGCACCGCGACTGGGCGGGAAGAGGGCGCCAAGCTGCTCGAGCCCGGCGATCTGCAGGTGTGGCAGCCATGGGACTCGCCTGAGGCCGTCGCGCGTTTTCTCGACCGCTTCCGGCCCCGCATCGGCGTGCTGATGGAAACCGAGGTCTGGCCCGAGATGACGGCTGCCTGCGCGGAACGCCGCATCCCACTGGTGCTCGCCAACGCGCGCCTGAACGAGAAGTCGCTCGCCGGCGCCGAGCGCCTCGCCTGGCTCGCGCGGCCCGCCTATTCGTCGCTCGCGGCGGTCTGGGCGCAGACCGAGGCCGATTCGCACCGGCTGGTGTCGCTCGGAGCGAAAGTCTCGGGCATCTTCGGCAATCTCAAGTTCGACGCCACGCCCGATGCGCGGCAACTGGCGGCGGCGGCCAAGCTGCGCACGCAGCTCCCGCGGCCGGTGATCGTGTTCGCGAGTTCACGCGACGGCGAGGAGCAGCAGTTGCTCGACGTGCTCAAGCGCTTCGGCGCACTGGCGCCGGTGCCGCCGGAGCGCGAGGGCGTGCAGTCGATCGTCAAGCGGGTGCATGACGTGCAATGGATGATCGTGCCGCGGCATCCGCAGCGCTTCGACGAGGTCGCGGCGCTGATCGAGTCGAACGGCTTTGCGGTGGCGCGGCGCAGTGCCGCCGGTGCGCCGACGGAGTCCGAGATCTGGCTCGGCGATTCGCTCGGCGAGATGGCGCTGTACTACGGCCTCGCGGACGTGGCCCTGCTCGGCGGCAGCTTCGAGCCGCTCGGCGGGCAGAACCTGATCGAGGCCGCGGCATGCGGTTGTCCGGTGATCATGGGGCCATCCACCTTCAACTTCGCCGAGGCGGCCGAACTGTCGCTCGCCGCGGGTGCCTCGATGCGTGTGCCCGACATGGAACATGCGGTGACGGCGGCGCTCAAGCTGGTCGAGAAGACCGAGCGGCGCGAGGCGATGGCGCAGGCGGCGCTGGCGTTCGCATCGTCGAACCGCGGCGCGGCCGAGCGCACCGCGACGGCGCTGCTCGCGATCGCCGAAAACGCGGCGGTGACGGAAGTGGCGTCACCGCCACCGGAAGAGCGCGCCGAGCCGAGCCTCGACTGAACGCCAGCAAGACCGGCGTGCGGCGCCTACCAGGCGTAGCGCATGCCTGCGCGCACCGTCCACGCCTGATAGGACTGCTGGCCCCACTGCATGCCGAGGTCGCCCCAGGCGGCCATGCCTGGTGAAACATCGACGTTGACGCCGGTCTTAAGCTCGTAGCGATTGCTCGGGTAGAGCGTGCTGGACGAGTAGGTATTGGCGATGACCTCGCTGCTCGACTCGTCGTGCCACCAGTTCGCCGCAGCGTACGGACGCAGCTTCATGCCCCAGGCCTGGAAACCTTCCGGCTGGACGCGCACCCCGAGCCGCGACATCCAGCCGTTGCGGCGCAGGCCGTCGACGGTGGTGAACTGAGTATCCGCCAGGTTGTAGTTGTTGCTGCGCAGATAGATCACTTGCCCCTGCGGCTTGATCGTCCAGGGGCTCGTGTCGCCAAGCTGCGACGAATAGCCGGCTTCGGCGGACGCCATTCCGGCGTTCGAAGGGTAGTTCGTGCGATTCACCCAGGGCGCCTCGGCGCTGTTGTCCATCCAGGCGACCTGGCCGTAGACGTCGGCGTACCAGCCGAGGCGCGCGCGGTCGTCCTGGTACCAGGTGCTGTAGACGCCCGCGCTGCCGCGGCTCGTGCGGCTGGTCGCGTCGAAGGCGTCACCGGACGAACCGGCGCCGGTCCGGCCGGGGCCGTAGCCGGCCATGGCGCCCAGGTGCAGCTTGTCCGTGCTGTTGAAAAGCGACCACTGGCTCGCATCACCGCCGAAGCGCGCGGTGCCGGTGCGGCTGTCGGTCCTGAAACCCGACGCCCCGACGGTCGAACCCAGTCCCTGGCCGGCCACGCGCACCGTGAGCGGGCGGGCGCCGGAGCCATCGGCGGGCGACTGGCCGGTGAAACGCGACGCATCGCCCCAGCGCTCATCGAGCGAGTGGACGAACAGGATGCCCGAGGTCTGCTGATCGCCGAGGTAGGCCGCCGCCACGGACGGTCTGGACGGGCCGTTCGGCGCGCAAAGGCTCGTCGATCCCGCCGCCGGCGGGCCGCACTGCGCGAAAACCGCGTAGCTGCCGGCGCAAAACAGGGCCGCGGCGACTCGTGGCAGCACGGGTCGCCCCAACCTCTCCCCAGTTTTTCTCGCCTTGCGTGCAAGTACACAACGCATGGTGAACCCCCATCCGGGCAAGTCCGGCGATTTGTAAGAACCGTCAGGAAACGGATCAGCCCGCGGACATTCTGCTTCGGATCGGCGGCCGAAGCCAGCCCCAGTCTTGTCCAACGAGGTGTGAGCCTGGAGCCGGGCTCGTGATTCCAGTGGGAAATGAGCCTGGCGGGAGCCTGCAGCGGCGGTTGAGCGGCTGACGGGCAGCCTGCCGACGGGCGAGTCGATCATCGAGGCGAATGGTGATCGACATGGACGAGGCGCAAGTACGCACGGTGGAACAGGTGCGCCAGGTGCTGGCAGGGACGCAGGAACTGCGGTTTCGCGCGGCTCAGGACGATGAGGGGCGCTACGGCTGGGTTGCGACTGTGCTGCGGCGACTGGGGTACCGCCAGCTGGGTCGGGCCGACAAGGGCGCGGTATTGGCCTACCTGCAGCGTTTGAGCGGCTACAGCCGTGCCCAGGTGACGCGGCTGGTCTCGCGCTGGATGGCGGGCAAGCCGCTGGTGAAGAACTACCGCGCGCCCGAGCACGCGTTTGCACGGCGCTATACGGCCGCTGACGTGGCGTTGTTGGCCGAGGTAGATCGCGCCATGGGCACGCTGTCGGGGCCGGCCACGGCATGCGTGCTGCGCCGCCAGCGCGATGTCTTCGGCGACACGCGGTTCGAGCGACTGGGATCGATCTCGGTGGCGCACTTGTACAACCTGCGCAACGATGCGAGCTATCGCGCCCAGCGCGTCGTGCTGACCAAGACGCGCGGCGACAAAGCCGTGACGATCGGCGTGCGCAAGGCCCCCGCGCCAGATGGCCGCCCCGGATTCATCCGCATCGACAGCGTGCACCAGGGCGACTTCGACGGCGCCAAAGGCCTGTACCACATCAACGCGGTCGATTGCGTCACGCAGTGGCAGGTGGTAGCCAGCGTGCAGACCATTGCCGAGAACCACCTGCTGCCGGTCATCGAGCAGATGCTCGCGCAGTTCCCCTTCGAGATCCTGGGCTTTCACGCCGACAACGGCAGCGAGTACGTCAACCACCGCGTGGCCGCGATGCTGGAGAAGCTGCGCGTGGAGTTCACACGCAGCCGCCCGCGCCGCAGCAACGACAACGGCCTGGCCGAGACCAAGAACGGTGCGGTCGTGCGCAAGATCTTCGGCTACGAGCACATCGCGCAACGCCATGCGGGGCGCTTCAACACCTTCTGCGTCGAGTACCTCAACCCGTTCCTGAACTTTCACCGCCCGTGCCTGTTCGCCACCGAGGTGGCCGATGCGAAGAAGCCTGGTCGCATCAAGCGCGTGTACCGGCCCAAGGACGCGATGACGCCACTGGACAAGCTCTCAAGCCTGCCCGATGCGGCAAAGTTTCTGCGCGAAGGCGTCACGCTCGAAGAGCTGCAGCAGCTCGCCCGAGCGCTCAGCGACGTTCAGGCCGCCCAGGAGCTGAACGAAGCGCGCGCAGAACTGTTCCGACGCGTGCCCGCTCGCGCGTAGCTGCGCGCCCCGCCAGGCAAGACACAGCATGTGCTGCTGCGCAGCAAGACCCACAAGCAGGGGGAAAGCCTTCCCCCTTGGCGCCCCTTCAGGGTGGTCTGTGGACAAAGCTCAGCAAGCTGTAGCTTTGCCCACAGTCTCACGGCTGCGCCGCGCCTGTACCCCCTTCTGCGTTCAAAAGAAGTCCAGAACTGCCCCTCACTACACTGCAGGCTGTCAACAACGGATCGACTCGCTTCGCATCGCCGTTCTCAGGCTGCTCCAGGCTCATACCTCATTTGGAAAAGACTGCCCCCGCCGCTATGCCGAGGCGCAAATTGCCGCGTCAGCGTGTTGGCGGGGGGACGATGGTCGGCGGCGGCAGGGGCGCACCCATGCCCGGCGACTGCTGCGGATTGACCAGCGGCGTCTGCACCGCCGGTGGCGCGAAGGGCTGGGTGGGCGGCACCGGCACCGGGCTTTGCGTCGCTGCCGAGGGCTGGTTCGGCGATGCCGCGCTGGAGCCGCCCGCAGGGCCGTTGGTCGCGAGCGTGTTGTTGATGGCCTGCAGGTCGTCCTGCTTGAGCGAGCCGTTGGCCTGCCGCAGCTTCAGGTTGCCCACCAGCACGTTGTAGCGGGCCACCGCGAGGTCGCGCTTGGTCTGGAAGAGCTGGCTCTGCGAATTCAGCACGTCGATGTTGATGCGCACGCCGACCTGGTAGCCCAGCCGGTTGGCGTCTAGGGCGCTCTGGCTCGATGATTCGGCGGCTTCGAGCGCCTTGACCTGCCCGGCGCCGGAGACCAGCCCGAGATAGGCCGACCGCGTGGCCTGCGACACGCTGCGGCGCGTGGATTCGAGGGCCTGGCGCGACTGCTCCTCGAGGGCCAGCGTTTCCTTGACGCGGTTCTCGGTCGCGAAGCCGGCGAAAAGCGGCAGGTTGAACACCACGCCGATGCTCGCGGCACGCACGTTCACACGGCCGGTGCTGGTGCTGGTGGTGGTGCCCATTGGGTTGTTCGTGGCGTTGTAGCCGAGCTGCGCGTCGAGCGTCGGCTTGTGGCCGGCGCGCGCCTTGTCGACTTCGAGCGAAGCCACGTCGACGCTGAGCCGGGCCTGCTGGATCGCCGGATGCGTCGCATCGGCCTCGGAGACCCAGGCTTCCATGTCGGCCGGGAGCACCGCCGGCAGAACGACAGGGCCGGCGAGCGGGATCGGGTTGGTGCCCGGTCGGCCGACGAGCTGGTCGAGCGCGATCTTCTTGACCTGCAGGTCGTTCTCGGCCGCGATCTCCTGCGCGATGACGAGGTCGTAGCGGGCCTGCGCTTCGCGCTGGTCGGTGATGGTCGAGGTACCGACCTCGAAATTGCGCTTGGCCGAAGCGAGCTGCTCCGCCGTCGCGACCTTCTGCGCGCGCACGAGCGCGAGCGTGTCCTGGCTCGACAGCACGTCGAAATAGGCCTGGCTCACGCGCACGATCAGGTCCTGCTCGGCGAGCGTGAGCGTGTCCTGGGCCATGTCGACCTGCCGCTTGCTCTGCTCGTACGCGGCCCAGTTGGCGGGGCGGTACAGCGGCTGTGTCGCGTTGATGCCGGCGGTCTGCGACGGGAGCCCGCGGCGGATGCTCGCGTTGGTGGTCGAAAGCTCCTGCTCCGTCGAGGTCGCATTCGCCGACAGGCCGACCTGCGGAAGAATCCCCGCCTTGGCCTGCGCGGCCCGCGCAACGCTCGCGTCGTATTGCGCGAGCGCACCCTGGTACGTCGCGTCGTAGCTTCGCGCCGATTCATACACATCGATCAGGCTCTGGCCATGGGCCGGCAGCGCGAGCGCGCCGGCGAACATCGCCGCGAGCGCCGCCGAAAGGGGATGAGGCCTGGGAACGGGCATGAATCGTCCTTGAAGTCAGTGGCTTGGTTCTTGTTCAGTTGGTTCAGCAGCTTCCAGGCCAGAAACCCCACGGAACCGGCTTGCCGGTCCGCCGGTGCTGCCCCCGGCCGGGGGTTGGCGCGCGCGACATGAAGTGCGCGCAGCCGAGCATCAATACCGTTTTACGGAAGGGTCGTGGCCAGCCCACGCATCGATCCCGCCCGCGATGTTCGCGACCTCGGTGAAGCCGTTCTGCACCAGGAAGGCCGCGACCCGCAGGCTGCGCGCGCCGTGATGGCACAGGCACGCGATGCGCTGGTCGGCGTTGAGCTCCGAGATGCGCGCCGGGATCTCGTTCATCGGGATCGTCGCGAGCGTGAAGCCCTTGGGCTGGACGCTGGCGGTCTGCAGTTCCCAGGGCTCGCGCACATCCAGCACGACCGGCGTCGCGCTGGGGTTCCGGGCGAACCAGTCGGCAAGCTCGGCCGGGCGGATTTGATCGATCATGAAACAAAGAGGTGGGTCAGAAGTTGAAGCGCGAAGGCACCGGGAAGTTCAGGAGGCGCGGCGCGACCGTGTCCCAGGGCTGCACCGTGTCCCACTTGCCTTCGCCGACGCGGGTGACGAAGTGGGCGCGCATCATCGGCTCGTCGCCGACGATCGCCGCGAGGCGGCCGCCCATCTTCAGCGAGCCGAGCAGGCCCTGCTGAATGCGCGCGACCGAGCCGCTGAGGACGATCACGTCGAAGGTCGGGCCGCTGGGCAGCGGTTGCGCGCCGTCGGCGTTGCGCACCTCGACATTCATCACGCCGTTGCGGCGCAGGGTCTCGGCGGCGGTCGAGGCCAGCTTGGAATCGATCTCGAGCGTCAGCACCTGCGCGGCGCGCTGCGCGAGCAGGGCGGCCATGAAGCCGGAGCCGGTGCCGATCTCGAGCACGGTCTCGTGCTTCTGGATGCGCAGGTCCTGCAGCATGCGCGCTTCCACCTTCGGGGAAAGCATGCACTGGCCGGGCTCGCGGGCGGTGGCGACGTCTTCGAGCGGAATCTCCATGTCGAAGAAGGCCAGCGCGCGATGCGCCTGCGGCACGTAGTCCTCGCGGTGGATCTTGGCGAGGAGGTCGAGGATCTCGAAATCGAGCACATCCCAGGGACGGATCTGCTGTTCGATCATGTTGAAGCGAAGGTGCTCCAGATCAGGGGTGGCGGCGTTCATGTGCTTTTCCTAGGTGGGGCTCAGGACAAACCTTCCATTTTAGGGGGCGCCTCCGACGCCGCCGTGACGCTGGCCGGCTTCGGCTGGCGGTGCCACAGGCGGCGCGCCCAGTTCGCAAGGTCGTCCATGTAGCAGTAGACGACCGGCACCACGACCAGCGTCAGCAGCGACGAGGTGATGACGCCGCCGATCACTGCCTGGCCCATTGGCGCGCGCTGTTCGGAGCCCTCGCTGATCGCGAAGGCCAGCGGCACCATGCCGAAGATCATCGCCAACGTGGTCATGAGGATCGGGCGCAGCCGCACGCGGGCGGCGAGCAGCAGGGCTTCGGAGCGCGGCAGTCCCGGCACGGGCTTGCCCTGGTCGTCGACGCCGGGCTCGCGCGAACGGATCGCGAAATCGACCAGCAGGATGGCGTTCTTGGTCACAAGGCCCATCAGCATCACGATGCCGATGATCGAGAACATCGAGAGCGTGGAGCCGAAGACCAGCAGCGCCAGCACGACGCCGATCAGCGTCAGCGGCAGTGAGGTCATGAGCGCCATCGGCTGCAGGAAGCTCTTGAACTGGCTCGCCAGGATCATGTAGATGAAGATGATCGCGAGCGCCAGCGCCGAGACCGCGTAGCCGAACGACTCCTGCATGTTCTTGGTCGAGCCGCTGAACTGCCATCCGTAGCCGGGCGGGAAGGCGATGTCCGCGAGCGCCTTGCGGATGTCGGCCGACACCTCGCCCGCCGAGCGGCCGTCGACGTTGGCGGTGATCGCGACTTCGCGCGAAAGCGCGCGGCGGTTGATCTGGTTCGGGCCGGTGGATTCGCGAACATCAGCCACCTGCGCGAGGCGCACGATGCGGCTCGACCCGTCGGCGTTCGCGCCCATCGCGGTGCTGATGAAGGGCAGCCGCGCGAGGTCTTCGGGCGAGTTGCGCACTTCCGGCGCGAGGCGCACGTTGACGTCGTAGGTCTGGTCGTCCGGCGCGCGCCAGTTGCCGACGGTGGTGCCGGCCACCAGCGTGCGCAGCGAGGCGGCGATCGGCGCCACGCCGAGGCCGAGGTCGGACGCCGCATCGCGCCGCACCACGACGCTCACCGTCGGCTTGTTGGGCTTCTGGCTGGTGTCGAGATCGACCAGGCCGGGGATCGGGCGGATCGCGTCCAGCACCTTCTGCGTGAGGCGCTCGAGTTCGTTCAGGTCCGCGCCCTGGAGCGAGAACTCGATCTGCTTGTTGCCGCCGACCGAGTCGCGCAGGCCCACGTGCGTGACCGTGATGCCCGGGATCGTGCGCAGCCGCTCGCGCAGCACCGTCGACATCTGGTCGACGCTGCGCGTGCGCGCCCGGCGATCGACCAGCCGCACGTAGATGCTCGCGTACATCTTGCCCTGCGCGTCGCCGGTGTTGATGGTGGTGAGCGTGTAGCGGACCTCGGGCATCGCGCGCAGCAGCGCTTCGACCTGCCGGGCCTTGGCCTCGGTGACTTCGAGCGCAGAGCCGACCGGCGTGTAGAAGCTGATCGTGGTTTCGGAATAGTCCGCCTTCGGCACGAACTCGGTGCCCAGCAGCGGCACCATGAAGATGCTGCCGACGAAGATGCCGATCGATGCGAACACGGTGGCCAGCTTGTGCTTGAGCGCCCAGCGCAGGATCGACTGGTAAGCCTCGGCCAGCCGCTCGGTCGCTGCCTCGAACCAGCCGGTCACGCGGCCGATGGTCTTGTCGTACATGGTGACCTGCGCAGCCATTTCGCCGGGCTTGCCGTGCCTGTCGATCGAGGGGTCGTGCCAGATGCTCGACATCATCGGATCGAGCGTGAAGCTCACGAACATCGAGATCAGCACCGCAGCCACGATGGTGATGCCGAACTCGTGGAAGAACTTGCCAATGATGCCCTCCATGAAGCCGATGGGCAGGAACACCGCGACGATCGACAGCGTGGTCGCCAGCACCGCGAGGCCGATCTCCTGCGTGCCGTCGAGCGATGCCGCGTAGGGCAACTTGCCCATCTGCACATGGCGCACGATGTTCTCGCGCACCACGATCGCGTCGTCGATCAGGAGGCCCACGCACAGCGACAGCGCCATCAGCGTGACCATGTTGATCGTGAAGCCGAACATCGCCATGAACCAGAAGGTGCCGATCAAGGCGATCGGCAGCGTGAGGCCGGTGATGACGGTGGAACGCCACGAGTTCAGGAACAGGAACACGATCAGCACGGTGAGCGCCGCGCCTTCGATCAGCGTCTGCCGCACGTTCTGCACCGCGACGCGAATGGGGCGCGACGCATCGCCGATCGGCTGCAGCTTCACGCCCGCGGGCAGTTGCGGCTGGATCTCGGCGATGGCCTTGGTGAGGCCGTCGACCACCTGGATGGTGTTCTCGTCCTGCGCCTTCTGCACCGACAGCAAGAGCGTGCGTTCGCCGTTGTAGAGCGCGAGGCTGTCGAGTTCCTGCGCGCCGTCCTTGACGGTCGCGACCTGGTCGACGCGGATCGGCGCGCCGCCCTTGCGCATGATGATGATGCGGCCGAAGTCCTCGGGCCGCTCCATGCGCGCATCGACCTGCACCACGCGGTCCTGCTCCAGCGATCGCACCGAGCCCACCGGCAGCGCCTGGTTCTCGTTGCGCACCGCGTCGACCACCTGCGTGGCGCTGACGCCGAAGGCTTCCATCGCCTGCGGGTTGAGATAGATGTTGATCTCGCGCTTGGTGCCGCCGACCAGTGTGACCGAGCCGACGCCACGGACGTTTTCGAGGCGCTTCTTCAGCACCTGGTCGGCCCAGTTGGTCAACTCGACCGCGCTCGGTTGCTTGTCCTTCTGCCCTTCGGGCAGCACCGCCACCGACCACACGGCGCGCGATGCCGGATCGAAGCGCAGCACGCGCGGCTCCTTCACCTCGTCGCGGAAAAGCGGCCGCGCCGACGCGACCTTCTCGCGCACGTCATCGGCCGCCTTGCGCCCGTCGACGTAGAGCTGGAATTCGATGATGACGACCGACTGGCCTTCGTAGCTGCGCGAGGTGAGGGCGTTGATGCCGGCGATCGAGTTGACGCCTTCCTCGACCTTCTTGGTCACTTCGCTCTCGACGATCTCGGGCGAAGCGCCGGGGTATTCGGTGATGACCACCACGACCGGGAAGTCGATGTTCGGGAACTGGTCGACCTGCAGGCGCTGGTACGAGAACGCGCCCAGCACGACCAGCGCGAGCATGAGCATCGTCGCGAAGACGGGGTTCTTCAGGCTGACGCGGGTGAACCACATGGCGCTGCGTCGCTCAGGGCGCGGTGCGGGCCGCCGTCGGCGTGCCGCCGGTGGCTGCCACAGGTGCGAGGCGCACCGCGGTGCCGTCGCGCAGCGTGCCGACGCTGCCGGCCACCACCACGGCGCCTTCGTCGATGCCGCGCACCGCGATCATTGCCTGCCCATCGGCCTGTCCGCGCAGCCCGGTCTCGACCTGGCGGTGCGCGATGCGGCCTTCGGTCACGAGCTGCACGTAGGGCGTGGGCTTGTCGGTGCGAACGGCAGTGAGGGGCAGGGCGAGCGTGTCGGTGCGGCCGACGTCGATCGAGCCTTGCGCGAACAGGCCCTGGCGGAAGCCGGTGCTGCGATCGAGCTCGAGGTAGACGAGCACGCTGCGGCTGCCCGCCTGGGCCGAGGGGTTCACGCGCACGACAGTGGCACCGACGCTGCGTTCGCCGCTTCGGGGGTCGATCGCACCGCCGCCTTCGATCTGCAGCGTCGCGCGCTGGCCGACGCGCACCGCCACCGAGTCGGCCGCGGCCAGGGTGGCTTCGACTTCGATGCGGCTGAGGTCGACCACCTCGATCACCTTGGCGTCGATGCCCACGCGCTCGCCGGATTGCGCGAAACGCTGTGACACCTGTCCATTGATGGGGCTCTTCAGGACCGTGTCGTCGAGCGACTTGCGCATCACGTCGACCGCCGCCAGCGCGGCGCGGTGCGTTGCCAGCGCGGCATTGAGATTGGACTGCGAGGTGTCGAGCGCGGTGCGCGAGATGAAGCCCTGGTCCACCAGCGCCCGGTTGTTGTCGTAGTTGCGCTGCGCGACTTCGGCCTGGGCGCGAGCCGAGTCGGCCTGTTCCTGCGCCTGGCGCATGCGCGAGTGGAATTCGATCGGATCGATGCGCGCGATGACCTGCCCGGCCTTGACCGTGTCGCCTTCGCGCACCGTGAGGCCGATGAGCTCGCCGGCCACGCGGGCCTTGACCTGCGCGGAATCGACGGCCCGCAGCGTGCCCGAGACGGCGTGCGTTTCGGCGAGCTCGCGCCGCCTGGCGCGGACCACGTCGGCGGCCGAAAGCTCGATCACGGTTTCAGCCGGCTTCGCGCTGGCCGCGGCGGCCGCCTGGTGCGCCCTGCGCGCGCCGATCGCGCGCAGCACCCCGCCGACGACGAGCACGAGGATGAGGGCCACGACGACCCATTTGATGGAGCGCTTCATTCCGCCGCCTTGGGCTTGCACAGCCCGTTGAGCACGATGTCGGTCTGGATCGCGAGGTATTTCTCGGGGTCGAAGTTGGATTCTCCATCGACGCAGATGGGCGCGGAGTGTTTCCACAGCATCAGGAAGACCATGGGCGAGATGACGGCGTAGATGGCGTTGTCGACGTCGACCGGCGCGAATTCGCCGCTGTCGACGCCGCGCCGGATGATGCGCCGCAGCAGCGTGTGACCGGGTTTGACCACCTCGCGGCGATAAAACTCCGCCAGTTCGGGAAAGTTGCGGCCCTCGCTCAGCATGAGCTTGGTGAGGCCGGATGCCTTGGTCGATCCGACGCGCTCCCACCAGATGCGCAGGCAGTAGCGCAGCATGTCGATGGTGGAGCCTTCGAACTCATCGAACTCGCGGTTCCACTCGGTGAAGCGGCCGGCGAGGTTCTCGACCACCACTGCCTTGAAGAGCTCTTCCTTGCTCGGGAAGTAGAGGAAGAGGGTGCCCTTGGAGACGCCGGCGCGGGCTGCGACTTCCTCGGAACGGGTGGCCGCGAAGCCTTTTTCGACGAAGAGGTCGAGCGCCGCCTCGAGCAGCTCGCCAGGACGGGCTTCCTTGCGACGTTCGCGCTTGGCGCGAACGGTACAGATCTTGTCGCTGAGGAATCGGGGCGCGGGCATGGGGCGTTAATGACTGGCGGGTTAGTAATGTAGTGAGGGCCTTGGTTCGCGTCAAGCCGCCACAATGTGGGGTACTCGGAGTACCCCATGACCCACCCCACTCAAACCGAAACCATCGTCCTTGGCGGCGGCTGCTTCTGGTGCACCGAGGCAGTGTTCGACCGCGTGCGCGGCGTGCTCGACGTCGAATCGGGCTACAGCAACGGCCAGACAGTGAACCCGAGCTACGAACAGGTCTGCACCGGCCGCACCGGGCATGCCGAGGTGGTCAAGCTGGTGTTCGACCCCGAGGAGATCTCGCTGCACGAGATCCTGGAGATCTTCTTCGTGGTGCACGACCCGACCACCCTCAACCGGCAGGGCAACGACGTCGGCACGCAATACCGCAGCGGCATCTACTACACGAACGACGAGCAGAAGCGGGTGGCCGAGGAGGTGATCCGCGAGATCGCCGACAGCAAGACCTACCGCGCGCCCGTCGTGACCGAGGTGCAGCCGCTGGCCAACTACCAGGCCGCCGAGGCCTATCACCAGGACTATTTCCTGAACAACCCGAACCAGGGGTACTGCGCCTTCGTGGTCGGTCCCAAGGTCGAGAAGTTCCAGAAGACCTTCGCGAAGTACCTCAAGGACTGATCGCGGCGGGCTCGCTCACCAATTGAAACTTGGCGCAGCGACCCTGTTCGACGATGCTGCGGGCTTCATCCGGAGCAGGAGCCGTGGCGATGGAATCTGCGGAAAGAAATGGCCCAGTGGACTGCCGCCTGATCCGGGTGGTCGGCAGGGTGCAGGGCGTGGGCTATCGCCAGGCCTGCGTGCGCCATGCCCGCGGGCTCGGCATCACGGGCTGGGTCCGCAACCGGCTGGACGGCTCGGTCGAGGCCATGCTGCAGGGCTCGCCGAACCAGATCGCGCACATGTGCGACTGGCTGCGCACGGGGGTGCCGGGTGCGTGGGTGTCGTCGCTCGAAGTGAAAGAGGTGCAGCGGCCCTTCGACCGCTTGGCCGCGTTCGAGTGCTGGCCCACGGTGTGAGCCGCGCGGCTTGCGCCTTGCGGGCGCGGATATGCTCGCGGCGGTGAATGCGACCGCCCTTTCCTCCCTGCTTCCCGTTGTCCTGCTCATTGCCGTCGGTTTCGTGGCGGGGCGCCGAGGCTGGATCGGCGGCGGTGCGGTGCGCGATCTGTCGAACCTGATCTTCCTGCTGCTGGCGCCGGCGCTGCTGTTCCATTCGATGAGCATGGTGCACGTCGAGCAGCTCAGCCTGCGCCCGGTGGCCGCGTACTTCATCGCGGCGGGGCTCATCTTCGCAGGCACGCTGTTCTGGCGCGGCTTCAATCGCACGGCGGCGGTGCTCGCGCTCGCCAATACCTACAGCAACACCGTGATGATCGGCATCGCGCTGATCGGACTGGCCTACGGGCCAGAGGGCACGGTGGTGCTGCTCACGCTCATCTCGCTGCACTCGCTGGTGCTGTTGACCAGCGCCACGGTGGTCCTGGAGCTTGCCGTGGCGCACGAGCAGGCCTCGGCGAGCGGCGAGGCGAGGCGCCCGATCATGCGCATCGTCGGGCGGGCGCTCTACAACGCGATCATCCATCCGGTGCCCCTCCCGATCGTGGCGGGGCTGCTGTTCGCCCAATCGGGCCTGCGCATGCCCGATGCCATCGACATGACGATCGGGCTGCTCGGCGGCGCGTTCAGCCCGGTGGCGCTGGTCATGGTGGGCATCACGCTGGCGCTGACCCCGGTGGGCAGGCACTGGCGCGGCGCGCTGGGGCAGGCGCTGATCAAGAACCTGGTCCACTCGCTGCTGGTCGCCGCGCTCGGATGGATGCTCGGGCTGCGCGGATTGCCGCTGACCGTGATGGTGGTCGCGGCCGCGCTGCCGATCGGCGCGAACGTCTTCCTGTTCTCGCAGCGCTACCGCACGGCGGAAGAACTGGTGACGGCGAGCGTGGTGGTTTCGACGGCGCTGGCGCTGGTCACGCTGACGGTGGTGATGGCGCTGGCGGGCCGGCTCTGAGCCGCCTCAGGGCGCGAGCCGCTCCCGCACCCACTCGCCGCCTTCGAGCCGATAGCGCAGCCGGTCGTGCAGCCGGCTCTTGCGGCCCTGCCAGAACTCCCAGCGGTCCGGCACGAGCCGGAAGCCGCCCCAGTGCGGCGGGCGTGGCGGCGAGAGCAGGTGCTTGGCCGCGTAGACGGCGGCGTTCTTCACCAGCACGTCGCGGCCGCTGATGACTTCACTCTGCGGGCTCGCCCAGGCGCCGATGCGCGAATCGAGCGGACGGCTCGCGAAGTAGGCGTCGCTTTCGGCATCGCTGACCCGCTCGACCCGGCCCTCGATGCGCACCACGCGCTCGAGCTCGACCCAGTGGAACTGCAGCGCGGCAAAGGGATTGCCGGCGAGGTCCTGCCCCTTGCGGCTCTGGTAGTTGGTGTACCAGACGATGCCGCGCTCGTCGTAGCCCTTGATGAGCACGATGCGGGTGGAAGGGCGCAGGTCGCCGCTGACGGTGGCGAGCGTCATCGCATTCGGCTCGGGCAGCTTGGCGTCGATGGCCTCGGCGAGCCAGCGCTCGAATTGCTTCAGCGGGTCGGCGGCGCTGCTGCCTTCGTCGAGTTCGGCACGCTCATAGCTTTTGCGCAGCGCGGCCAGCGCTTCTTTTGGGGAGCTGATCATGGGGGCCATTGTTGCGCAAGCCAGGAGGAGATACTGCGCGGCATGAATGCCGCATCCCCGCCGTCCAGCCTGCCCACTGTCATCGTCCTCGCCTCGGGTCGCGGCGAGCGGTTCCGCGCCGCGGGCGGCGCCGGCCACAAGCTGCACGCGCCGCTGGCCGGGGCGACGGTGCTGGAGCACACGCTGGCTGCCGTGCGCGCGAGCGGCCTGCCGTGGCATCTGGAAGACGCCGGGCATCCGGGCATGGGCGATTCGATCGCCGCTGCCGTGCGCGCGACGGCGGAGGCGCAAGGATGGCTGATCCTGCCGGCCGATCTGCCGCTGGTCCAGCCCGCGACGCTGCGGGCGGTGGCGCAGGCATTGCAGGGCGCGGTGCAGGCGGCGCAGCCGAGCTATCGCGGCGTGCGCGGGCACCCGGTCGGATTTGCGGCGCCGTGCGGACCCCGGCTTGCTGCCTTGTCGGGCAACCCGGGCGCGGCGCCGGTGCTGCGCGCCCTGCGCGAAGCGGGGCAGGTCGCCGAACTCGAGCTCGACGACATCGGCATCGTCACCGACATCGACACGCCCGAAGAGTTGGCGCGCGCCGAAGCCCTGCTGCGGGAGCGGCTCAGCCGCGGCTGATCACGCCGCAGGCGACGCGCGGGCCGGAGTTGCCGGCCGGCTGCGTCGTGAAGTCGTCGCGGTCGCGATGCACCACGACCGCGCGGCCGACCACGTTGTTGGCGGCGCCTTCGGTCAGGGAGATGGCATGCACCTCGACGCTGAAGCGCGCCATGCCGCTCGCATCCGCCACGAGGCTCGGCAACTCCCCGGCATGGCTGCCGGGGGCGGCGAACTTTCCGTGCGTGCCGCCCAAAGGGTTGAAGTGGCCGCCCGAGGCATTGCCGTTGTCGCCGCAATCGCCCTTTTCATGGATGTGGAAGCCGTGTTCCGTCCCCGGCGGGAGTCCGCGCACTTCGCCGGACACGCGCACGCCATGGTCCAGCGGCGTGAAGCTCACCTTGCCCATGGTCGGATTCGGCGAGATCGCGCCGGTCGGTGCGAGCGCGGCCGTGGCCCCCGCGCCCTGGCCCATGGTGCCGCAGGCGGTGAGCGTGCCGGCGGCAACGAGGGTGGCAGCGAGGGCGATGATAGGGCGGGACATGGGAGCTCCTTGAATGTTGATCAGGTTCGGGACTTTGGACGGTATAGCGGAGACGGCGGCTTTCCGCCATCGGCCTCGGCCGACAATCGGTTTTCGGCCAGCCTGACCAGGCGCGCCAATGCAGCGTCGTGGATCGAGTGCCGCTTGAGTTCCAGCAAGGTCTGCTGCGCGTAGTCGAACGAACTGCCGTAGCGCCCGACCGCGCTCGCGAAGATGTGGCGGTAGCGTTCGTCGCTGAGTTCGCCGGTGAAGTTGGGGCTGAGCCTCGACAGCGTGAAGGCGAGCGCCTTGACCTTGCAATGCGGCGTGACGCATTCGAGCCAGCGCGGGTCGTAGACGCCCGTGGGCATCTCGCGCAGCCAGAGGCGGCCGAGCGTTTCGAGCCCGTTGGCCGCCGGCACGCGGAACACCATGCCGCGGCAACTGCCGCCCGACAGCAGCCCGAACACCAGGCCCGGGTTGTCGACCGTGCCGCGGTTCACCCGGCTCCACATCTTGAGCGCACGATGCCAGCCGTGCACGCGCGCCGGATGACGCTCGATGAAGCCGAACTCGGGCCGCCAGATCAGTGAGCCGTAGCCGAAGAGCCAAAGGTCCTGGTGACCACCCCATTCGTCGATCACGCGATCGAGCATCGGCTTGGGATCGCGCAGGGGCGTGGGCAGCGGATCGAGCCCTGGAGGACCCGGATCGCCCTTCGGCGGCTCGGGGGCGACACCTACAATTTCGCGGTCATGGTTCACCGCACCATTATTTACCGGCCCCTCAACTATGGAGATCCGCCCATGTCTGCGACCAGCAACGACGAGAGCCAACAGAACTTCATCCTTGCCTTCGTGCTTGGCCTGATTGCGCTGGTGATCCTGTTTGTCATGGGCATCGTGCTCTATTCGAGGAGCCACAACGCGGCCGTGCCGGCTCAGCCCGCGGCCGCGGCGGCGCCGGCGACGACCGTGGCCGTGGTGACCGAGACCGTGATGGTCGTGATTCCCGAGGGCGCGAGCATCCGCGTCGCGGGGGGCGTGGTGAACTTCTACTTCGCCACCGCGAGCGCCGACATCGCACCCGGCGCGGCCGAGGCGCTGGCCATCGTGCTCAAGGGCGTCGAGGGCGGCAAGAAGGCACTGGTGTCCGGCTTCCACGACACCACCGGCGACGCGGCGCTCAACGAGGAGCTCGCCAAGAGGCGCGCACAGACGGTCCGCGACGTGCTCGTCGGCCTCGGCTGCCCGCCCGACAAGGTGCAGATGGAACGGCCCGCAGTCACCACCGGCTCGGGCAACAACGCCGAGGCGCGGCGCGTCGAGGTCAAGCTCATCGATTGATGCAGGAATACCGCGGAGCCGGCTGTTTCATTCGGGCTTGATACCATGCACTTCCGGCCGCCAACACGTGCCAGCTCCTCGGCAATGCGACATATCCCATGACTACACACCCCACAGTCCGCGATGTCACCGATCGCATCCGCGAGCGCAGCCGACCGCTGCGCAGTGCCTACCTCCAGCGTCTCTCCGAGATCCGCCACCGCGATCGCGGCTCCGACCGCATGGGCTGCGCCAACGTGGCGCACGCGGTGGCAGGGATTCCGGCCAACGACAAACTCAAGGTGGTGGCCGAACGCGCGCCCAACATCGGTGTCGTCACCGCCTACAACGACATGCTCTCGGCGCACGCGCCGTTCCAGGGCTATCCGGACATCGTCAAGCACGAGTCGCGCCGCCACGGCGCCACCGCGCAGGTGGCCGGCGGCGTGCCCGCGATGTGCGATGGCGTTACGCAGGGCACGCCCGGCATGGAGCTCAGCCTTTTCAGCCGCGACGTGATCGCGATGGGGACCGCCGTGGCGCTCACGCACGACATGTTCGATGCCGCGCTGCTGCTCGGCGTGTGCGACAAGATCGTGCCTGGCCTGCTCATCGGCGCGCTGCACTTCGGCCACCTGCCGATGGTCTTCGTGCCCGCGGGCCCGATGCCGTCGGGCCTGTCGAACAGCGCCAAGGCCAAGGTGCGCGAGCAGGCCGCGCAAGGCCTGGTCGGCCGGCAGGGCCTGCTCGATGCCGAGATGCAGGCCTATCACGCGCAGGGCACCTGCACCTTCTACGGCACCGCCAACAGCAACCAGATGCTGCTCGAGGCCATGGGCCTGCATGTGCCCGGCACCGCGTTCATCCAGCCCGGCGATTCGATGCGCGAGGCGCTCACGCGCGAGGCGGTGCGGACCGTGCTCGGGCGGGCCTCCGACAAGGCCTATGCGGTGCCGCCGATCGGCGAGATGGTCGACGAGCGCGTGATCGTCAATGCGATGGCCGCGCTGCTCGCCACCGGCGGCTCGACCAATCATCTGATCCATTGGGTCGCGGTCGCGCGCGCGGCGGGGATCCTCATCGACTGGAACGATTTTTCCGAGCTCTCGGAAGTCGTGCCGCTGCTCACGCGGGTCTATCCCAACGGAACCGCCGACGTGAACGAGTTCCAGGCCGCGGGCGGCCCGGGCTTCGTGATCGGCGAGCTGCTGGACGCGGGCCTGATGCACGCCGATGTGCAGACGGTGCGCGCCGGCGGCATCCGCGAGTACGCGAACATCCCGTCGCTCGCCGCGACGCCATCGGACGAGCACGCGCTCGCATGGCATCCCGCCGCGCCGACCAAGAACGACGCGGTCGCGCGTCCTGCGGCGTCGCCCTTCAGCGCTACCGGCGGGCTCAAGGTGCTGGTCGGCAATCTCGGCCGCAGCGTGATCAAGGTGTCTTCGGTACCTGACGACCGGCACGTGATCGAGGCCCCGGCCCGCGTGTTCGATTCGCAGGGCGCGCTGCAGGAGGCGTTCAAGGCCGGCGAGCTCGAGCGCGACGTGGTCTGCGTCGTGCGCTGGCAGGGCCCGCAGGCCAACGGCATGCCCGAGCTGCACAAGCTCACGCCGCCGCTGTCCGTGCTGCAGGGCAAGGGCTTGCGCGTCGCGCTGGTCACCGACGGCCGCATGAGCGGCGCTTCCGGCAAGGTGCCGGCCGCGATCCACGTCTCGCCGGAGGCCGCTGCCGGCGGCCCGCTCGCCAAGGTCCGGGACGGCGACCTGATCCGCCTCGACGCGATTGCCGGCACGCTGGCCGTGCTGGTGCCCGATGACGAATGGGCGGAACGCGAAGTCGCCAGGCAACCCGAAGAACAGCGCACCGCGAACGGTCACGGCCTGGGCCGCGAACTATTCGCCGGCATGCGCCGCAACGCATTGACAGCAGAAGAAGGAGCCTGCACATGGCTGTGAATTTGACCGCGCTCGACGTGATGCGCGATGCACCGGTGATCCCCGTGATCGTGCTGCATGACGTGAAGGACGCGGTGCCGCTGGCGCGCGCACTCGTGGCCGGCGGCATCCGCATGCTCGAGGTGACGCTGCGCACGCGCGAGGCACTCGAATGCATCGAACTCATCGCCAAGGAAGTGCCAGAGGCGGTGGCCGGCGCCGGCACCATCCGCAGCGCGGCCGATGCCCAGGCCTCGGCGCTCGCAGGCGCGAAGTTCGGCGTCAGCCCGGGCTACACGCGCGCGGTCGGCAAGGCGTGCCACGACCTCGGCCTGCCGCTTTTGCCGGGCGTCGCGACCGGCAGCGAAATCATGCTGGCCCAGGAAGACGGCTTCACCGAACTCAAGTTCTTCCCGGCGGTGCAGGCGGGCGGCCTCGCGATGCTCAAGGCATGGCAGGGGCCGTTCGGCGACGTGAAGTTCTGCCCCACCGGCGGCATCCATGCGGGCAATGCGCCCGAGTTTCTTGCCCTGTCGAATGTCGCTTGCGTCGGCGGCTCGTGGATCGTGCCGACCGATGCGATCGCCGCCGGCGACTGGTCGCGCATCGAGGCGCTCGCCCGAGAAGCGAGCCAGCTCGCGCGATGAGCGCCGCCCGGCCGCCCGAAGGCGCTCGCACCGCAGTGCGAAGCGCGGAGGTTTCCTGGTGAACACAAGCGTCGACGCGAGCGACCTGAAGGTCATCGCCTTTGACGTCTTCGGGACGGTGGTCGACTGGTACTCGGGCATCGCGGCCGAGGCCGAGCGCATCCTCCCTAGCATCGATGGCGGTGCGTTCGCGCTGGCATGGCGCGCGGGCTACCAGCCGGCGATGAAGGGCGTGATGGAGCGCCTCGCGGCGGGCGAGGGCGGCTTCACGCTGCTCGACGAACTGCACATGGGCATCCTCGGCGGTGTGCTGCACGACTTCGGCATCGAGGATCTCGACGCGGCCCGCAAGCGCGATCTCAACAAGGCCTGGCACCGGCTGCCCGCGTGGCCGGATTGCGTCCCGGGCCTCGCGCGGCTCAGGCGCAAGTTCATCATCTGCTCGCTCTCGAACGGCAACATCGGCCTCTTGACCGAGATGGCGAAGAACGCCGGCCTGCCGTGGGATTGCGTGCTGTCGGCCGAGGTCTTCAAGGCCTACAAGCCCGATCCGCGCACCTACCTCGGCGTCGCGGCGGTGTTCGATGTGTCGCCGGGGCAGGTGATGCTCGCCGCCGCGCACCATGACGACCTCGCAGCCGCACGCACCTGCGGGCTGCGCACCGCCTACATCGAGCGGCCTCTGGAGTTCGGTCCTTCGCGGCCGAAGGATGTTTCGCCGGAGCCGGACAACAACCTGCACGCGCGCAGCATCGAGCATCTCGCGGATCTGCTGGGCTGCTGAACGCACACCTAGCGCAATCCGGCGCCCGCCGCGCCTTCCGCGCGCTGGATCAGTTCGATCTTGTAGCCATCCGGATCCGTCACGAACGCGATCACCGTGGTGCCGCCCTTCACCGGCCCCGCTTCGCGCGTGACGTTGCCGCCCGCGGCCTTGATCTTCTCGCAGGCCGCATGCGCATCGGGCACGCCGAGCGCGATGTGGCCGTAGGCGGTGCCGAGCTCGTAGCTTTCGGTGCCCCAGTTGTAGGTCAGCTCGATCTCGGCCTGCGCCGGGTTGCCCTCGTAGCCGACGAAGGCGAGGCTGTACTTGTACTCGGGGTTCTCCGACGTGCGCAGCAGTTGCATGCCGAGCACCTGGGTGTAGAAGTCGATCGAGCGCTGGAGGTTGCCGACGCGCAGCATGGTGTGGAGGATTCGCATTTCGTGGCTCGCCATCAGATGTTGCTGACCGGCGATTGTCGCGTCCGGCGAAGGTCAGCGCATCTCGAAGACCAGGCAGGTGGTGGTGGCGTGCGCGTAGAGCGTGCCGTCCGGGCCGACAAGGCGTGCTTCGGCGGTGGCGAGCTGGCGGCCGCAGTGGATCACCTTGCCCTCGGCGCGCACACGCTCGACCCTGGGCGTCAGGGCCTTGACGAGATTCACGCCCAACTCGGCGGTGGTGTAGGCGCGGCCCGCCGGCATCATGGTGTGGACCGCGCAGCCGAGGGCCGAGTCGAGCAGCGTGGCGAACCAGCCGCCATGGATGGTGCCGAGCGGATTCAGGTGCTGCGGCAGCGGCTTGCCCTGGAACACCGCGCGGCCGGGGCTGACTTCGATGATCTGGAAATTCATCGTCTTCGCGATCGCCGCGTAGGGGATCTCCGCGCGAATCATGGCCTGCATCATCTCGAGGCCGGTCTTGCCGACGACCTGGTCCGGGCGCGCGAGCCCGGGGCCCGGGCCGGCGTCGAGGCGCTCCGTGACGGCTTGTTCCTCCGCGATCCAGGCGGCGAGTTGTTCTGCTGGGGTCATCGACAGTTCCCTAAAAGGTGCATATACAATGATTGTAGCTACAATCATCGGCATGAATGCTATCGCAAAGCCCCGGGGCTGCACCAATTTCAAGCTGCGTCACCTGATGCGGCAGGTGGCGCGGCTGTATGACGCGGAAGTCGCCAAGAGCGGCCTCAAGACCACGCAGTACTCGCTGCTGTCGCACGTGCTGCATCTGGGCCCGATCCGTCCGGTGGATCTGGCGCAGGCCATGGGTGTCGATGCATCGACACTCACGCGCAACCTCAAGCCCTTGATGGCCGAAGGGTGGCTCGTGCAGGGGGAGGGCCCCGATGCGCGCAGCCGCCTCGTCGAGATCACCGACGAAGGCCGCAAGAAGCGCAGCGAGGCCCAGCGCCACTGGCGCTGCGCGCAGGAGCAGCTCAATCAACTGCTCGGTGTGGAGCGCGTGCTTGCGCTTCACGCGCTGATCGACGAAAGCATCGCGGTGCTGCAGGCCACCGACGAAACCCGCGAAGGGGAACTCGATGACTGACCGCGCCGCTGCCGACACGACTACCTCCGCCACGGGCCATGCCGTCTGGCTGGTGCTGCTCGCCGCCGCGGGCACCTTTGCGCTGACGATGGGCGTGCGGCAGACGATGGGCCTCTTCCTCTCGTCGCTCAACACCTCGACCGGGCTGGGTCTGGGCAGCATCAGCCTGGCCTTCGCATTCGGGCAGCTGTGGTGGGGCCTGACGCAACCCTTCGCGGGCGCGGTGGCGGACCGCATCGGCACCGGACGGGTGCTCTTCATCGGCGTTCTGCTGGTGGCGCTCGGCACCTTCATCACGCCGCTGATGACGACGACCGCAGGCCTCATTTTGGCGATCGGCGTGCTGGCGGCAGGCGGTGCGGGCATGGCCGGTCCCTCGGTGCTCATGGCGGCGACCATGCGGCTGGTGCCGCTGCACAGGCGCGGCCTCGCGACCGGCGTGGTGAATGCGGGCGGCTCCTTCGGCCAGTTCGCCATGGCGCCGATCGCGATCGGCCTGATGGCGGCGGTCGGCTGGGCCAGTGCGATGCAGTGGCTCGCGGTGCTGATCCTCGTGGCGCTGCCCGCGGTCTTCGTGCTCAAGGGCAATTCGAACGCGCTCGCCGCGCAGACGGCCAGCAAGGGCGCGAGTCCGCTCACCGCGCGCCAGGCGGTCGGCCAGGCCATCGGCACGCCGAGCTACCGCTACCTGAGCCTGGGCTTCCTCGTCTGCGGCTTCCACGTCGCATTCCTCGCGACCCACCTGCCCGGCGTGGTCGCTGCCTGCGGGCTCCCGCCCGAGATCGGCGGCTGGGCGCTGGCCATGATCGGCCTCTTCAACATCGTCGGCAGTCTCATGATGGGCTGGGCGGTCGGCCGCTGGCGCATGAAGTCGCTGCTCGCGCTGGTGTACGCCGCGCGCGGACTCGCGGTGCTGGTCTTCCTGCTCGCACCCAAGACGCCGGCGGTGATGCTGGTCTTCGCGGCGGTGATGGGGGTGACCTTCCTCTCTACCGTGCCGCCGACCGCGGGACTGGTCGCGAAGATGTTCGGCCCGGCCAATATGGCGATGCTGTTCGGCATCGTGATGCTGGCGCACCAGATCGGCGGCTTCCTCGGTGCGTTCCTGGGCGGCTACGTGTTCCAGGCCACGGGCAGCTACGACATCGTCTGGTACATCGACATCGCGCTGGCTGCGGGTGCCGCACTGGTCAACCTGCCGATCCGCGAATCGCGGCCGGCGCTGGTGGCGAAGCCGGCATGAGCGCCGCCCGGCCACCCGAAGGCGCTCGCACCGCAGTGCGGCAGCACGGAGGTTCTCGATGAGCGGCCTGGACGCGCGAACCCGGCTGCTGCTCGAAGCGCCGATCGTTCCCACATTGCTGCGCCTCGCGTTCCCGAACGTGCTGGTGATGGTCGCGCAGGCCGCGGTCGGCCTGATCGAGACCTACTTCGTCGGCAAGCTCGGCACCGAGGCGCTCGCGGGCATGGCGCTGGTGTTCCCGGTGGTGATGCTGATGCAGATGACCTCGGCCGGCGCAGTGGGCGGCGGCATCGCATCGTCCATCGCGCGCGCGCTGGGTGGGCGGCGGCGCGATGTGGCCGATGCGCTGGTGCTGCACGCGATCGCGATCGCGATCGGCTTCGGCGTCGTCTTCATGCTCGCGCTGCTCATCGGTGGGCGCTGGCTCTTCACGCTGATGGGCGGCTCGGGTGCTTCGCTCGAAGCGGCGCTGCGCTATGCCGACGTGGTCTTCGCGGGGGCGGTGCTGGTGTGGATCTTCAATTCGCTCGCCGCGGTGCTGCGCGGCACCGGCAACATGGCGGTGCCGGCGAACGTGACCGTGGCGGGCGTATTCATGCTGATTCCGCTCTCGCCGTTGCTGATCTTCGGCTGGGGTCCGATCCCCGGCCTGGGCATCGCGGGCGGGGCAGTCGCGCTGCTGGTCTACTACCTCGGCGGGTCGATCGCGCTGTGGCTCTACCTGCGTTCCGATCGCAGCCTGCTGAAGCCGTCATGGGCGCATGCGCGCTTGCAGTGGCCGCTCATGCGCGACATCCTGCGCGTCGGCCTCGTGGGCGCGGTGTCGACGGTGGCGACCAATCTGTCGATCGGCATCGCGACCGCGCTGTGCGGCCACTTCGGCCCGGGTGCGATCGCGGGCTACGGCACCGCCTCGCGGCTCGAGTATCTGCTGGTGCCGCTGGTCTTCGGCCTCGGGGCGCCGCTCCTGGCGATGATCGGCACCTGCATCGGCGCGGGCCGGCGCGAGCGTGCCTTGCGCGCGGCATGGACCGGCGCTGCGATCGCCTTCGTCCTGGCGGGATCGGTGGGCCTCGCGGCCGCGTTGTTCCCGCGCCAGTGGCTGATGCTGTTCGGCAGCGATCCCGCGATGCTCGACGCGGGCTCGCAGTACCTGCGCGCGGTCGGACCGTTCTATGGCTTCTTCGGCGTCGGGCTGGTGCTGTATTTCGCCTCGCAGGGCGCCGGCCGCCTGCTGTGGCCGGTGCTCGGCAACATCGCCCGGCTGATCGTCGCCGGGCTCGGCGGTTGGCTCGCGCTGCGCTGGGGCGGCGAGCTGGTCGACGTGTTCATCGCGCAGGGTGCGGCACTCGTGATCTATGGCGTCGTGATCGCCTCGGCCATCGCCGGCGGCGCGTGGTTCGGCCGCGTCGGCTGGCCGCGCACCACGGCCGGGCTGCTGCGCCGCATCCAGCCTTCCTGAATTCGATTGCCCAGGTTCTTCCGAGAGGGGATGCGTCGCCGGGCCGCAGTTATCATCTGCGCCCCTGCATGCTTCGTACGCTCACAGCCTTCGTCAAGAACTGGCGCGCCGCGCGCAGCGCCAGTCACCAGCTCGACGTCCTGCTGGCCATGGCCGATGCAGGCGCGTCCTACACGGCACGCAGCGAGTGGCTGATCGAACTGGCGCACTGGATCCGCCGCTCGGGCACACTGCAGGGCGACAGCGCCGACGGATCGGCGGCGCGCAGCTTCGCGGAACACACGCGCCTGCGCTACCTGCTGAACGTGCTCGATCGCAATCCAGCGTGGAGGGCGAACGTCGCCGGGATCCTGCGCGCGGTGCTGCGCGAGAGCGATGGCATGTCGCTGCTGTGCGATGCCGGCATGCCGGTCCATTCGGGCTTCGTCGGCGCGCTGGTCGAGCGGGTGCAGACCTTGATGATTCCGCCGGCGCCGAACCGGCGCGAACTCGGGGCGCTGTTCACGCTGATGTTCACCTCCAACCATGACGCCGA
Organism: Variovorax sp. HW608; assembly: GCF_900090195.1. Classification (NCBI taxonomy): domain Bacteria; kingdom Pseudomonadati; phylum Pseudomonadota; class Betaproteobacteria; order Burkholderiales; family Comamonadaceae; genus Variovorax; species Variovorax sp. HW608. The sequence continues at coordinate 6,765,732 of NZ_LT607803.1, read as the reverse complement.
GTGGATCGACGCGCTGCCCATCGAACTGCTCGACCGCCTCCACGCGCTGTTCCGGCACGATGAAGCGGACGACGCGCGGCGCACCGGTGCGTTCTCGCTCGACCTGCTGGCCGCGCTTCATAACCTGAGCTGCCAGGTCAGCTCGACCGGCATGTCGCAACTGGTGCGCAGCCGGCTCGGCGACGCGGATGCGCGCGTGGCGACCGAATCGCAGCCGTTCTACCGTCTCACGCGTGCGATGCTCGCGGTCGAGGCCGCGCACCGGGCGGTGGAAGAGGGCGCGGAGCCCGCGCAGCTGCTGCGCGAGGTCAACTACCTGCGGCTGGTGCTCGACCAGTGCCGCATCGCCACCGACGACGTGTTCGCCAATCTCTACCGCAACGGCGTCAGCGTCGACATCGTGTTCCAGGTGGAGCGCATGCGGATGCGCATCACGCGCACCGAGCATCTCCTGGACGCCTGGATGGCATCGGATGACATGCGTGCCGTGTCCCGGCTTGCCGCGGAGCTCGTCAAGGCCAACCAGGAAAGCCGCAGCGTGTCGCACCTGCTGAACAGCAACGTTTCGCTGCTCGCGCGCAAGGTGGTCGAATACAACGCGGACACCGGCGAGCACTACATTGCCCGCGACCGCCAGGACTACCTGAAGATGCTGCGCATGGCAGCCGGCGGCGGGCTCGTGACGGTGATGACGGTGTGCATCAAGTTCGCGATCACCGGCGCGTACCTGCCTTCGATGCTCGAAGGACTGCTCGCGGGCATCAACTACGCGGCGAGCTTTCTCTTGATCCACTTCCTGCATTTCTCGCTCGCCACCAAGCAGCCTGCGATGACCGCACCGACGCTCGCGCGCGAGCTCGACGGGGCCGGCACACCGCAGGGCATGGACGAGTTCGTCGCCTCGGTGTTCGCGCTGATCCGCACGCAGGCGGCGGCGGTGCTCGGGAACGTGATGATGGTCGTTCCGGTGTGCCTCGGCTTCCAGCTGCTCATGCGCCAGGTGTTCGACGCCGACATCGTTTCGCCCGCGAAGGCACAGGCGACGCTCGAATCGTTCTCGCTCGTCGGGCCGACGCCGATCTATGCCGCGCTGACCGGCGTGCTGCTGTGGTCGTCGAGCCTGTTCGCGGGTTGGGTGGACAACTGGTTCATGCTGCACCGGGTCGGCGACGCGCTCGAGCACAACCGCCGACTGCGGCTGACGCTCGGCGTGGCGGGCGCGGCGCGGCTGGCGGCGTTCTGGCGCTCGAACATCGCGGGCGTGGCGGGCAACATCTCGCTCGGGCTGATGCTGGGTTTGGTGCCGGCGCTTCTTTCAGCCTTTGCCTTCAGCTTCGACGTTCGCCACGTGACGCTGAGCGCGGGCTCGATCGGCGTGGCGCTCGGCGTGCTCGGCACGGACAGCTTGCGCTCCGCCGCATTGTGGTGGGCGGTGGCCGGCGTGTGCAGCATGGCGGTGCTGAACGTGGCGGTGAGTTTCGCGCTCGCCTTCCACATGGCGATCCGCTCGCGCGACCTGCGGCGCGCGCATGTGCGCTCGTTGTACGAGGGCGTGTGGCGCCGCGTGCGAAGCCGGCCGATGGATCTGGTCTGGCCGGGGCTCGGTCAGCAGCGCGCCGGCTAGGCGTTCAGGCGTTCAGGCGCGCAGCGCGCCGCCGAAGGCCGCGACAAAACGCTGCGCATCCTCACGCACCGCCGCCGCGCTCTTGCCGGGTTTGTACAGCGCCGAGCCGATGCCGAAGCCCGCGGAGCCAGCGGCTCGCCAGGCTTCCATGTTGTCGGGCGTGATGCCGCCGACCGGCATCAGCGGCGTGCCCTTGGGCAGCACCGCGAGCAGTGCCTTGACCGCCGCCGGCGACGCCAGCTCGGCCGGAAACAACTTGAGCCCGGTCGCGCCCGCCGCGAGTGCGCCGAAGGCCTCGGTCGGCGTCATCACGCCGGGCAGGCTCACGAGTCCGAGGCGCTTCGCTTCGGCGACCACCTCGGCGTTGAAATTCGGCGCCACGATCAGCTCGCCGCCGACGGCGTGCACGGCCCGCACTTCCTGCGCGGTCAGCACCGTTCCCGCGCCGACCAGCGCCTGCGGAAATCGCCCGGCCAGGAGCGCAATGCTTTCGAGCGGACGCGGCGAATTGAGCGGCACCTCGAGCAGCCGGAAGCCCGATTCGACGATGGCGTCGCCGACGGCGGGCGCCTCTTCGGGCGTCAGGCCGCGAAGGATGGCGACGAGGGGAAGCTGCCGCATGGCGGCGGTGAATTTGTCGTGCGGAGCGGTCATTGCTTGCGTTGGGTTGGATTGGGTGCGTGGAGCGCGTGCAGGCCGGCCCAGGTGGCTTCGGAGCCCAGCGTCCGCGCCTTGATGCCCGATGCCTGCAGCGCGAGCATGTAGCGCTGCGTGAGCGCCGGCGTGCCGATCAGCACCACCTCGCCGGCCGCATGCAGGGACTGGGTGCGCAGTTCCTCGCCGATCAGGACGCCCGACAGGTAGCTCGTCAGTTCGCGCGCCGGCATGCGGTCGAAAAGCGAGAGCGTCCGGGCGCCGAAGGCGTTGTGCAGCAGGCCCTGTCCGTTGTCGGACTGGGTCACGCCCTGAAGGAACGCAGCCTCGTCGAGTGCGGCCGAGGTGTCGAGCGTGCGCGAGAGGATCGAGTGCTGGCTCAGCAGCGCGTAGAACTCGCCGGTCATGAAGGTGCGAAAGCCCGTGACCATGCCGTTCTTCACGCGGGCCCACTTGTTGTGCGTGCCGGGGAGCACGAAGAGCCCGTCGCGCAGGTTGGTGAGCACCATCGCACCGAGGATCTGCACCTCCTCGCCGCGCATCACGTCGGGCACGCCGTCGTGCGTGTCGCTAAGGCCCGGCACGATCGAGATGCGGCCGGGTTCGATCTCCATGATCTTGCTGCGCACTTCGGCAAGGCCCGCGGGGCAGGCGCAGTAGGGCGCCTCGACCCACCCCTGCTTGCTGCCCGCCATGCCCGAGATCAGGCAGCGCGTGCCCGGCGGCCGCATCCAGTCGGCGAAGAGGGTTTCGAACACCTCCGTGAAGCCGCCATTCTTGACGGTGAGGATGCCGCGCGCATGGCTCTGCTCCTCGACGACGCGCCCGTCGGGCTCGAGCAGTGCACCCCGAAGGGAGCTCGTACCCCAGTCGACGGCGACAAGGCGGGTATGGCTCATTGGATGACCTCCGCGCAACAGCGCTGCGGTATTCGCCTTGGGGCGGCGCGGCGGCTCATTGGACTACCCTCGCGCAGCGGCGCTTCGGGATTCGCCTTCGGAACGGCCGGGCGGCTCATGATGTCGCCTCCTTGGGGGTCAGCCGCGCGGTTTGTACGCGGTGACGTCGATCTCGACCTTGGCGTCGATCATCAGCCGCGACTCGACCGTCGAGCGTGCCGGGCGATGGTCGCCCAGGCACTCCATGTACACGCGGTTGAAGCTGCCGAAATCGCGCGCGTCGTTCAGCCACACGCTGACCTTGGCGATGTCCGAGAGCGTGCAGCCCGCGAGCGCGAGCGCATCCTCGATGCGCTTGAAGACCTGGCGCGTCTGCTCCTCGATGCCGCCGACGATCACCTGGCCCTGGTCATCCGTGGGGACCTGGCCCGAGACAAAGACGAAATCGCCTGCACGGGTGGCGGGCGACAGGGGGCGTGCCTGGCGATCGGAGGCGATCGGCGACTGGCCGAGCATTTCAACGTGGGACATGATCTGGTGATGTTTGTAAAGAAATTACATTGATTCCTAGGGTAAACCCTATTTTGACGTGGATAGTTTCGCAAAATAGGATCACCGATGTAATGTTATTACTCATGAGGGCCACGATGCAAATGACCGCCACCACTGTACCGACATCTGGTTTTTCTTCTCCCAGCACGGTGCGCGCGCCGCGTTGGCGGGCATTCGCGGGCGCAGCCGCCGCCGTGCTTGCGCTGGGCCTCCTGCCCGGGGCCGCGTTCGCCGAACCTCCGAAGGGCGGAGCGGCCAATCTGGCGATGGTCGGCGAGCCGCAGGGCCTCGACCCCATGATCAGCACCGCCGACCTCGTCGGCACGATCATGCAGCACGTCTACGAGCCACTCTATACCTTCGATGCGAACTGGAACATCGCGCCGATGCTGGCCGAAGGCATGCCGGTGGTCTCGAAGGACGGCCTGACCTACACCATCGCGCTGCGCAAGGGTGTGAAGTTCCACAACGGACGCGAGTTGAACGCCGATGACGTGGTCGCGTCGCTGCAGCGCTGGATGGAGCTGTCGCCGCGCGGCAAGGCAGTGGGCAAGGAAGTCGCCTCGCTGACCGCCAAGGGCCCGCTCACGGTGGAGATCAAGCTCAATGCACCGTACGCACCCCTGCTCGCGCAGCTGGCGCTGCCCAGCGGCATGGCGGCGATCATGGCCAAGGAAAGCATCGCGCCGCAGCTGAAGGACTTCATCGGCACCGGCCCCTACAAGTTCAAGGAGCGCCGCCCCGACCAGTTCACGGTGCTGGTGCGCTATGAAGGCTACTCGCCGCGCAAGGAGGCGCCGAGCGGCTACGCGGGCCGCCGCGAAGCCCTGCTGGACGAGCTGCGCTTCGTGCCCGTGCCAAACGCGAACACGCGCGTCGAAGGCGCGCTGTCGGGCCAGTTCCAGTACGCCGACCTGCTGCCCGTCGAGTCTGCAGGCCGCATCGACAAGGGCGCGCCAGCAGTCGTGCCGATCGTGACGAAGAACTTCGGCTTCCCCTACATCGTGTTCAACACCAAGGAAGGCGTGCTGGCATCGCAGCCGCTGCGCCGCGCGGTGCAGACCGCGGTGGGGCAGGGCGAGCTGATGGCTGCCGGCTTCGGCGACAACCGCTTCTTCGTCGTCGAGCCCAACTTCTTCCCGAAGGGCACGCCGTACTTCTCGACCGCGGGCAGCAACGCCTACAACACGCGCAACCCGCAGTCGGCCAAGGAGGCTGCCGCCAAGGCCGGCTACAACGGCCAGCCGATCCGCATCATGGCGAGCCGCCAGTACGAGTTCCACTACAACATGGCGCTCGTGATGTCCGAGCAGCTCAAGAAGGCCGGCTTCAAGACTGACCTGCAGGTGGTGGACTGGGCCACGCTGGTGCAGCGGCGCAACGATGCCAAGTTGTGGGACGTGTACTTCACGCATTCGGGCCTCTTCCCCGAGCCGATGCTCTCGCCGCCGCAGCTGGGCGACGGCGCGCCGGGCTGGTGGGAAACGCCGGCCAAGAAGTCGACCTTGGCCGCCTTCAACCACGAAAGCGACGTCGCCAAGCGCGGCGCGCTGTGGGGCCAGGTGCAGCAGACGGTGTATGACGAAGTGCCGTTCATCGAGGTCGGCAAGTTCAACAGCTTGTCCGCGCGCTCGGCCAAGCTGGAGGGGTATACGCCGGCGATCTGGCCGTTCTTCTGGAACACCGGCCTCGCCAAGTAAAGCCACGGACCCTCGTCATGCTGCGCTTCCTGCTCACCCGCCTGGCCGGGGCCCTGGCGGTGCTCGCGATCGTCGCGGTGCTGGTCTTCACCCTGACGCGCCTCGCGTCCGGTGATCCCGTTGCGCTGCTGCTCGGCGATCAGGCCACCGCCGCCGACATCGCCGCGGCCCGCGTGCAATACGGGCTCGACAAGCCGCTGCCGACGCAGTTCGTGCTGTGGGTCGGCGAGCTGCTGCACGGCAACCTGGGGCAGTCGCTGTTCCTGCAGCGCCCCGTGGCGCAGGCGCTGCTGGAGCGTGCCGAGCCGACGCTGTTCCTCGCGCTCTTCGCGGTGTTCATCGCGGCGCTGATCGGCATTCCGGCCGGCATGGCGGCGGCCGTCTGGCGCGGCAGCGCGGCCGACCAGGCCGTCAGCAGCGTCGCGATGCTCGGCGCGAGCGTGCCGAGCTTCTGGCTCGGCCTGATCCTGATCCAGTTCTTCGCGGTCAAGCTCGGGTGGTTCCCGGCATCGGGCTACGGCGATCCGAGCGCAACGCTGCACGAGCGGCTGCATCACCTGCTGTTGCCCGCGCTGGTGCTGGGGCTGCTCAACTCGGCGCTGATCATCCGCTTCACGCGCGCCTCGGTGCTCGACATCCTCGGCGAGGACTACGTGCGCACCGCACGCGCCAAGGGCCTGCCCGAGCGCGTGATCATGGTCCACCACGTGCTGCGCAACGCGCTGGTGCCGATCGTCACGGTGCTCGGCCTCACGCTCGCGCTGATGATCGGCGGCACCGTGGTGACCGAGACGGTGTTCAACCTGCCCGGCGTCGGCAACCTGGTGGTGCGCGCGGTGCTGCGGCGCGACTACCCGGTGATCCAGGGCACGCTGCTCGTCATCGCGGCCATCTACGTGTTCATCAACCTCGGCATCGACTTCATCTACACGCTGGTCGATCCGCGCATCCGGCTGGAGTCCAAATGAAAGCGGCCGTCTCATCCTTTGTCGCCAGTCTGCTGCCGATGGCGAGCCGCCTGTTCATGCGCCGGATCGTGCTCGCGTCGGCGCTGGTGCTGCTGCTGGTGGTGGGCGTGGCGGTGATCCTCCCGTGGGTCTCGGACGCGGACCCCGGCGCGATCGAGATCAGCCAGCGGCTGCACGCACCTTCCTGGGAGCATTGGGCGGGCACCGACGAGCTCGGCCGCGACGTGATGCTGCGCATCGTGCACGGCGCGCGCTATTCGCTCCTGATCGGCTTCATCACCGCCGCCGGCGCCGTGCTCTGCGGCACGCTGCTCGGGATGCTCGCCGGCTTCTTCCGCCGCCTCGACGCGCCGCTGATGCGCATCGTCGACGCGATGATGTCCTTCCCCGACATCCTGCTGGGCATCGCGCTGGTGTCGATCCTCGGCGTTTCGCTGTGGAACGTGATGCTGGCGCTGGTGATCGTCTATACGCCGCGCGTGGCGCGGGTGGTGCGCGCCACCACGCTGGTGCTGCGCGAACTGCTGTTCGTCGATGCAGCGCGGGCCCTCGGCGTGCGCACGCCGCGCATCCTGCGCAAGCACATCCTGCCGAACCTGATGTCGCCGATCCTCGTGCAGGTGACCTTCATCTTCGCCTACGCGATCCTGGCCGAGGCGGGGCTTTCGTTCCTCGGCGTCGGCGTGCCGCCGGACATCCCGACCTGGGGCACCATGATCGCCGGCAGCCTCGAATACGCCGACAAGGCCTTCTGGACCATCTTCTGCCCCGGCCTCGCGATCGTGCTGACCGCGCTGTCGCTGCAGATCCTGGGCGACGGCGTGCGCGACATGCTCGATCCCAAGCTGAGGAAAGCGGCATGAGCGCCGCCCGGCCGCCCGAAGGCGCTCGCACCGCAGTGCGAAGCACGGAGGTAATCGAATGAGCCAAGCCACCGTTTACAAGGCGGACGCCGCCACGCCGCGGCTCGAAGTGCGCGGGCTTTCCACCTCCTTCGCGACCGAGGCCGGGCGCGTGCAGAGCGTGGCCGACGTCTCCTTCACGATCCGCCCCGGCGAGACGCTGGCGCTGGTCGGCGAATCGGGCTCGGGCAAGTCCGTGACCAGCCTCACGCTGATGGGCCTGCATGCCCGCACCTCGCAGGCGCAGGTGCAGGGCGAGGCCTGGTTCGTCCAGCGCGACGGACGCCGCGTCGACCTGCTCGCGATCCCCGAAGCCGACAAGCGCAAGCTGCGCGGCAACGAGTTGGGCATGATCTTCCAGGAGCCGATGACCAGCCTCAATCCGGTGCTGACCATCGGCGAGCAGATCGCCGAGTCGGTGCGGCTGCACCTCGGGCTCGATCGCAAGGCCGCCCTGGCGCATGCGCGCCGCATGCTCGAACTGGTCGAGATCCCCGCGGCCGGCCAGCGCGTGAACGAGTATCCGCACCAGCTCTCCGGTGGCATGCGCCAGCGCGTGATGATCGCGCTCGCGATGGCCTGCAACCCCACCTTGCTGATCGCCGACGAGCCGACCACCGCGCTCGACGTGACCATCCAGGCGCAGATACTCGCGCTCATGGGCCGGCTGCAGAAGGAGACCGGCATGAGCATGCTCTTCGTCACGCACAACCTTGGCGTCGTCGCGCAGTACGCCGATGCGGTGGCGGTGATGTACGCGGGGCGGATCGTCGAATCGGCACCGGTACACGACCTCTTCGCGCGGCCGGCGCATCCCTACACGCGCGGGCTCTTGGCGTGCCTGCCGGGCGTTGCGCGGCGTCGCGGTGCGCACGCCGCGCAAGGCCAAAGGCCGCAGCTCGTGGCCATTCCGGGCCAGGTGTCGAGCCCCTTCGCGCCGCCGCCGGGCTGCGCTTTCGCGCCCCGATGCGCCTACCGTCGCGAGGCCTGCGAGGTCTGCGTGCCGAAACTCGAGCCCGCGGGAAGCGGGCGCATGGTGCGCTGCATCGGCTTCGTCGAAAACCAGGAGAAGGTCGCATGACGACGGCAAGCCTCGCCCATGACAACCTGCTCGAAGTCCGCAACCTGCGCAAGTACTTCGGCAAGGGCAGCCATCCCGTGCGCGCGGTGGACGACGTGAGCTTCAGCATCCGCAAGGGCGAGACGCTGGGGCTGGTCGGCGAATCGGGCTCGGGCAAGAGCACCATCGGCCGCCTGCTCACGCGCCTCGTGGACCCGACCGACGGCGAGATGCTCTACCAGCAGGGCGGGTCGGATGCGGCGCCGCGCAACCTGGCGGAGCTGTCGCAGTCGCAGTTCCGCCCGTTGCGCTCGAAGATCCAGATCATCTTCCAGGACCCCTATGCCAGCCTCAACCCGCGCATGCGCATCCGCGACGTGCTGGGCGAGGCGCTCGATACGCACGGGCTGGCCAAAGGCAGTGCGCGCAAGCCGCGCATCGAGCAACTGCTGCAGCAGGTGGGCCTGCGGCCGGAGCATGCGGACCGCTATCCGCACGAGTTCTCGGGCGGCCAGCGGCAGCGCATCGGCATCGCGCGGGCGCTGGCGGTCGAGCCTCAATTCATCGTCGCGGACGAGCCGCTGTCGGCGCTCGACGTGTCGATCCAGGCGCAGGTGGTCAACCTGCTGGGCGAGCTGAAGGAGCAGCTCGGCCTCACGCTGCTGTTCATCTCGCACGACCTCGATGTGGTCGAATACCTGTGCGACCGTGTCGTCGTGCTGTACCTGGGCCGCGTGATGGAGATCGCGCCGACCGAGTCGCTCTACGCGAACCCCCGGCACCCGTACACGCGCGCCTTGCTGGCGGCGGCGCCGATCCCCGATCCGGCGCAGCGTCGCGTGGTGCCGCTGCTGCAGGGCGACCTGCCGAGCCCGGCGAACCCGCCCTCGGGCTGCGTCTTCCGCACGCGCTGCCCGATGGCCGAGGAACGCTGCGCAAGCGCCGACATGCGGCTGCGCGAAGTGCAGCCCGGCCACTGGCACGCCTGCTGGCGCGACGATCTCTGAGAAGGAACCCGACATGAACGAAGAGCTGATCCTCGACCACCGCAGCAAGAGCTACCCGCTGGAGGCCGCTCCCTGCCGCGCCGCCGACCTCGGCAGCAAGGGCTGGCACGTGCTCGCCGACGACCTCGCCTATCCGCTGGCCGTCGTCCATCGCTCCGCGCTCGCGCACAACATCGCCTGGATGCAGGACTACGCACGGCGCAAGGGCGTGCTGCTGGCGCCGCACGGCAAGACCACGATGTCGCCCGAGCTGTTCGAGCAGCAGCTCGCCGGCGGCGCCTGGGGCCTGACCTTCGCCACCATCTATCAGCTCGCAGTGGGTGTCGAGGCAGGGGCGCGACGCTGCATCATCGCCAACCAGGTGCTGGGCGATGCCGACCTCGACGGCCTGGACATGCTGCTCGCGGGGCACAACGACCTGCGCGTGTGGTTCCTGGTCGACTCGCTCGCGCAACTGGCGCTCATCGAGGACTGGGCCGCGCGCCGGCAGTCGCATCGCACCTTCGACGTGCTGATCGAGATCGGCATTCCGGGCCAGCGCACCGGTTGCCGCACGCTGGGCGAGGCGCTCGAACTCGCAAGGGCGATCTCGCAATCGCCCGTCGTCCGGCTCGGCGGCATCGAATGCTATGAAGGCGGCCTCGCGCGCTGCGACAGCGAGCACGACGCGCGCGAAGTCACGGCGCTGGTGGAGCGCGTGCTCGAAGTCGCGCGGCGCTGCGATGCGGAGCAACTCTTCGGCGAGGACACGCCGCTGCTCACGGCCGGGGGCTCCGCGGTATTCGATCTCGTGATCCCGCTGCTGCGCGCGCAAGGGTTGTCGCGGCCCATGCAGGGCGTGCTGCGCTCGGGCTGCTACATCACGCATGACAACGGCACTTACGCACGCTTCCTCAAGCAGGTGGAGCAGCGCGAAGGGCTGGACAGCTCGCTGCGCGCGGCGCTCGAGGTCTGGTCGCTCGTGCAATCCGTACCCGAGCCGGGACTCGCGCTCCTGACCTGCGGCCGGCGCGACATCTCCTACGACATCGAGATGCCGATCCCGGTGCGGCATGCGCCGCGCGGCGCGCGCATCGCGGCCGCAGTGCCGGCCGACTGGAAGATCAGCGCGCTCAACGACCAGCATGCCTACCTGCGCTTCGATCCGGACGGCACGGTGCCGCAGGTCGGCGATCGCGTGGCGCTCGGCATCTCGCATCCGTGCACCACCTTCGACAAGTGGCGCTGGCTGGCGCTGGTGGATGACGACCTGGCCGTGACCGGCGCCATCAGTACCCGTTTCTGATGAGCGCGATGAACAGTTCCCTGCTGCAGCGCCTGCGCGAAAGCATGGCCGGACTCCCGGCGGCGCAGCGCAGCGTGGTGCAGGTCGTGCTCGAAGATCCCCGCGCAGCGGTGGCCGCAACGGTGGAGCAGCTCGCGCAGCAGGCCGGCGTGTCGATGCCGACCATCGTGCGCACCTGCCGTGCCTTCGGCTTCGATTCGGTGCGCGAGTTCATGCTCGCACTGGCGCAGGACCTCGCAGTGACCGGCTCCTACCTGCACCGCAGCGTGCTGGCGGAAGACAGCGCAAGCGACGTGGCCAGCAAGATCATCCATGCGGCCGTGTCGTCGCTGACCGAGCTCGGGCGCCGCATCGACGTCGATGTGCTCGACCAGGTCGCGACCCGGCTCGCTGCGGCCAAGCGCATCGACTGCTATTCGGTGGGCGCCGCTTCCACCTTCATGGCAAGCGAGCTGCAGAGCCGGCTGTTCCGCCTGGGGTGCACGTCCAACGCGATCTTCGACGCGCACCAGCAGCTCGTGTCGGCGAGCACGCTCGGCCCCGAAGGCGTGGCCTTCGTGATCTCGCACGTGGGGCGCATGCCCTACACGCTGGAGGCGGCCCGCTTCGCGCGTTCGCAGGGCGCGACGGTGATCGCGCTGACGCAGCCCGACACGCAGCTGGCCGAGATCGCCGATCTCGTGATCGGCGTCTCGGTGCCGCAGGACGCGGTGATGCGCGTCGGCACCGAGGCCTACCTCGCACATCTCGTGGTCATCGAGATCCTGATGGTGCGCCTGGCACAGAAACTCGGGCCGTCCGTCACGCGCGGCCTCCAGCAGTTCAAGCAGTTGCTGCACAAGCATGGCTTCGACAGCGCCGAATACTCCGGCGCCACTGAGGCCACTGACGAAGAAACATGACGATGAAAGACAACGGACCCGGCACGCTCCTCACGGGCGGCCAGATCGTCGACGGCGGCGGCACGCCCGGATGGACGGGCGACGTGCTGCTCGTGGGCGAGCGCATCGCATCGGTCGCGGCGCCCGGGCAGACGCCGCCGCAGATGCTCGGCGAGCTGCGCGCCGGCGGCGGCGTGGAGGAGATCGATTGCACCGGCATGGTCGTCGCGCCGGGCTTCATCGACGTGCACACGCACGATGACGCCGCCGCGATCGAGAAACCGGACATGCTGCCCAAGCTTTCGCAGGGCGTGACCACGGTGATCGTCGGCAACTGCGGCATCTCGCTGGCGCCGGTGGTGACGCAGGCGCCGCTGGCCCCGCTGTCGCTGCTGGGGCGCGAGCAGTTCCGTCATCCCACGATGCGCGCCTATGCCGATGCGGTGAATGCCGCGCGTCCCGGTGTCAATGTCGCCGCGCTGCTCGGGCATACCGCGCTGCGCATGCGCCACATGGCTTCGCTGGATCGTGCGGCCGACGCGCGCGAGCGCGTGGCCATGGCGGCGGACATGCAGGAGGCCATGGACGCGGGCGCATTGGGCCTGTCTTCCGGCGTGTTCTACGAGGAGGCGTATGCCGCGGACCTCGATGAGCTCGTGGCCGTGGCGAGCGTGGCGGCGCGCAACGGCGGGGTGTACGCCACGCACATCCGCGATGAACTCGCGGGCATTCTTCCGGCGCTCCAGGAGGCGGCGCTGACCGCGCGCCAGTCCGGCTTGCCGCTCGTCATCTCGCACCACAAGTGCGCGGGCCCCGACAACTGGGGACGCACGCGCGAGACCCTGCCGCTGATCGAGCAACTGGCGCGCGGCCAGGAGATCGGCATGGACGTCTATCCCTATACCGCGGGTTCGACCGTGCTGCGCGAGGATCTGGTCGACGGGATCATCGACGTCCTCATCACCGGCAGCGAGCCGCATCCCGAAATGGGCGGCCGCTACCTGGCGGACATCGCGAAGGAGTGGGGCGTGTCGCAGCAGGAAGCTGCCGTGCGCCTGAAGCCCGGCAATGCCTGTTACTTCCAGATGCGCGAGGACGACGTGCAGCGCGTGGTCACGCACCCGCTCTCGATGATCGGCTCCGACGGCCTGCCGCACGACGAGCGACCGCATCCGCGCCTGTGGGGTGCGTTCCCGCGCGTGCTGGCCAGCTACTGGCGCGAGAAGGGCCTGCTGCGTCTCGAGGAGGCGATCCACAAGATGACCGGCATGTCGGCCGCGCGTTTCCGCATCGGTGGACGCGGGCTGCTCAAGGCGGGCTACATGGCCGACGTGGTGGTGTTCGATCCGCTGCGTGTGAAGGACGGCGCGACCTTCGAGCAGCCGCGGCAGTTCAGCGAGGGCATCGAGCGGGTCTGGGTCAACGGCGCGCTGAGCTACACGGCATCGGGCCGCGCGACCGGCGCGCGCGCGGGCCGCTTCGTGGTGCGTGCCTCATTGTCCGGCGCCGCATAGGGCCCAGGCGCTGTCCCTGGCCATCAGGGTTTGTCCTGCCGGGCGTCGAATTCAATCATCATATGATTCGATCGACATCATTGCCCGATGGCGGCAGAGGGGACAAACGCATGACAGGGACCAGTGCTTCGAACGCTACCGCTCGCCCCGAGCTGCTGGCCGTCGCGCCCCTGATGCCTTTCCTCATGGAGGCCCTCTGCCGCGAGTACACGGTGCACGACCGCATCCATGTGAGCGACCCGGCGGCCTTCGCCGAAGTGGCGCCGCGCATCCGCGGCGTGGTCGCCAACGGTGAAGCCAAGGTCCCGCGCGAACTGATCGCGCAGTTGCCCGCGCTCGAAGTCATCTCGGTGTTCGGCGTGGGCTACGACGGCATCGACGTCGCCGCCGCGCACGAGCGCGGCGTGCCGGTCACCAACACCCCCGAGGTGCTGAACGACGACGTGGCCGATCTCGCGATCGGCCTGATGCTCGCGGTCGCACGCCGCATTCCGCAGGCGGATCGCTTCGTGCGCGGCAACGAATGGCCGAAGGGACCGATCGCGCTCGCTCGCAAGGTCACGGGCAGCCGCCTCGGCATCGTCGGCATGGGCCGCATCGGGCAGGCCATCGCGCATCGCGCCGGCGCGTTCGGGATGGACATCGCCTACACGGCGCGTTCACCGCGCGGCAACGTCAACTACACCTACTACCCCGACGCCGCCTCGCTCGCGTCGGCGGTGGATTTCCTCATCGTCATCACGCCGGGCGGTGCCGCCACGCGGGGCATGATCGATGCGCGCGTCCTCAAGGCGCTCGGGCCGGAGGGCTATCTGGTCAACGTCGCGCGCGGCAGCGTGGTCGACGAGCCCGCGCTGATCGAGGCCTTGCGGGGCGGCGTCATTGCCGGCGCGGCGCTCGACGTGTTCGCGAACGAGCCGCAGGTACCCGAGGCGCTGCGCGAGATGTCCAACGTGGTGCTCACGCCGCACATCGGCAGCGGCACGCGACAGACGCGCGAGGCGATGGGCCGGCTCACCTTCGACAACCTGCGCGCGCACTTCACCGGTGCGCCGCTCTTGACCCCGGTCGACGCCTGAAGAGCGCCGCATGACCAAGAGCACCCACGGCCGCCGCACGCTGGATCTGCTGGGTGAGACGATCGTCTCGCGCCGCTACGCGATCGGTGCGCCGATGCCTTCCGAGCCGCTGCTGTGCGAGGAGTTCGGCGTCAGCCGCACGGTGGTGCGCGAGGCCGTGAAATCGCTGGTCGCCAAGGGCCTCATCGTGACCGGGCCCAAGGTCGGCACGCGCGTGCTGCCCGACGACCAGTGGAACTGGTTCGACCCGGACGTCATCACCTGGCAGGCCCGTGCGGGGCTCACGCCGGAGTTCCTGCGCGACCTGCAGGACCTGCGCCGCGCGGTGGAGCCCTGGGCGGTGCGGCTCGCCGCCGAGCGCGCGACGGCCGAGGACATCGCGGAGATCGAAGCCGCTTTCGCCGGCATGAAGCATGCGGTCGAATTCGGCGGCGACTACGTCACCTTCGACCTGCGCTTCCATCACGGCCTGCTGCGCGGCGCGCACAACCGCATGCTCGCGCAGATGAGCAAGGCGCTGCATGCGCTGCTGCGCACCAGCTTCGAGATTTCCACCGTCAAGAAGGACGGCCCCGCGCTCTCGTTGCCGATGCACCGCGCGGTGCTCGACGCGGTGATCGCGCACAACCCCGCGCGGGCGGAGCGGGCCATCATCAAGCTGATCGACGGTGCGCGCGAGGACATCGAGGAAGTGCTCGCCTCGCACCGCCGCCTGCCGCGTCTCGGCCGGCCCCCGCCGAGACTAAAAGCCGCTTGAGGCGGCCGGGATTCCTTTCTTCCAACCTGTGCTCGTGCACCGAGCCAATCCCAATCACAAGAAGGAGACAGCTGTATGAAACTGAAGGCATTGATGGTCCCGGTCCTGATGGCGATGGGCCTCGGCGTCGCCGGCCAGGCGTCGGCGCAGGAGAAGCTCACCGTCTGGTGGGTCAAGGGCTTCTACAAGGCCGAGGACGATGCGCTTTACGCCGCCATCAAGAAGTTCGAGGAGAAGCACAAGGGCGTCAAGGTCGAGCTGTCGCAATATCCGGTGCAGGACATGATCCCGAAGACTGTTTCGGCGCTCGATTCCGGCAGCCCGCCGGATGTGGCCTATGCCGACGTGTATGACTTCCAGGTCACCGGCAAGTGGGCCTTCGACGGCAAGCTCGAGGACATCAGCAGCGTGATCTCGCCGATGGTGAACCGCTTCGCGCCGAACACGGTCGAGACCACCTTCCTCTACAACGACCAGACGAAGTCGAAGGCCTACTACGCCTTCCCGATCAAGCAGCAGACGATGCACATCAACTACTGGATCGACATGCTGGCCGATGCGGGCTTCAAGGAATCGGACATTCCGACGACCTGGAAGGAGTACTGGTCCTTCTGGTGCGAGAAGGCGCAGCCCGCCAGCCGGCAGAAGACCGGCAAGCGCACCTTCGGC
The DNA here is from genome assembly GCF_900090195.1 of Variovorax sp. HW608. Taxonomy (NCBI): domain Bacteria; kingdom Pseudomonadati; phylum Pseudomonadota; class Betaproteobacteria; order Burkholderiales; family Comamonadaceae; genus Variovorax; species Variovorax sp. HW608. The sequence continues at coordinate 6,750,181 of NZ_LT607803.1, read as the reverse complement.
ATCGGCATGCCGATGGGCGTGGATTCGAGCGACGCGTTCTATTCGTTCCTGACCTTCGCCGATGCCTACAACGTGAAGATGGTGAACGACAGCGGCAAGCTGCTGGTCGACGATCCGGCGGTGCGCGCAGGGCTGATCAGCGCGATGACCGATTACGTCGCGCCCTACCAGAAGGGCTGCACGCCGCCGTCCTCCACGAGCTGGAAGGACCCGGACAACAACGTCGCCTTCCACAACAAGACCACGGTGATGACGCACAACGCGACCATCTCGATCGCCGCGAAGTGGCTCGATGATTCGAACAACCCGTCGCTCACACCCGAGCAGCGCGAAGAGGCGAAGAAGAACTACACCGAGCGCATCCGCACCGCCGGCTTCCCCGCGAAGCCCGACGGCAGCAATATGGTCTATCGCACGGCCGTGAAGACCGGCGTGGTGTTCAAGGACGCGAAGAACAAGCAGCGCGCGAAGGAGTTCGTGTCCTTCCTGTTGCAGGAGGAGAACCTCACGCCCTACGTCGAGGGGGCGCTGGGCCGCTGGTTCCCTGTCACCAAGGCGGGGCAGGCGAGCGCGTTCTGGCAGGCCGACCCGCATCGCAAGTCGGTCTACAACCAGTACGCGGCCGGCACGGTGACTTTCGAATTCACCAAGAACTACAAGTTCACCATCCTCAACAACGAGAACGTCTGGGCCAAGGCGATGAACCGCATCGTGAGCGACAAGGTGCCGGTGGACAAGGCGGTCGACGAGATGATCGAGCGCATCAAGACCGTCGCCGCGCGCTGAGACACTGAGTCAAGGGGTAGCCAGCCATGAGTTCCACCGCAAGCGCCGTCGTGGCGCCAGGCGCCGCCGAGGCGCCGGTTTCGAAGTCGGGGCGCTGGCAGTTCTGGGGGCGGCTGATGGTCGTTCCCTACCTGCTGGTGTTCCTTGTCTTCGTGCTCTATCCGGTGTGCTACGGGCTCTGGCTGGCGCGCCATCCCCAGAGCTACGAGCACCTGGTCGCCGACCCGATCTTCTTCCGGTCGGTGATCAACACAATCGTCTTTCTCATCGTCGCCATCAATCTCAAGATGGTGGTGGCGCTCGTGCTGTCGGGCTTCTTCGTGCAGTCGCGCTGGTGGATCAAGATCCTCTCGGGCATCTTCATCCTGCCGTGGGCGGTGCCCTCGATCCCGACGATCCTGTCGGTGCGCTTCATGCTCAATCCCGAGTGGGGCGTGATCAACAGCACCATCTTCCGCCTCACCGGGCTCGATGGGCCGAACTGGCTCAACGATCCGACGCTGGCGCTGGGCTTCGCGATGCTGATGCACATCTGGAAATCGCTGCCGTTCTGGACGCTGATCCTGGTCGCCGGCCGCCTTGCGATCCCGAGCGAGCAGTACGAGGCTGCGTCGGTCGACGGCGCGAGCACCTGGCAGAAGTTCCGCTTCATCAGCTGGCCGGCGCTGCGCACGCTCTACGTCACCTCGCTGATCCTTTCGATGATCTGGACGCTCGGTGACTTCAACAGCGTCTATCTGCTCACGGGCGGCGGGCCGGCCGACTTGACGCACGTGCTGGCGACGCTCGGCATCCGCTATCTGCGGCTCGACCAGGTGGACCTGTCGATGGCTTCCATCGTCGTGGCATTGCCCCTGGTGCTGCCGCTGGTCTATCTCATGATGAAGAGGCTCTCGAAATGAAACGCTGGACCCTCAAGTCCGTCGGCAACGAGGCCAGGCTGCTGCTGATCGGCATTCCCGTGCTGCTGTGGACGCTGATCCCGGTCTACCACATGGTGCTGTTCGCGATCTCGCCGCGCGGCGAGGCGACCAGCGGCAAGCTGTGGCCGAACTCGCCGACCCTCGACAACTTCGCGACCGTCTTCCACCAGAAGCATTTCTATCTCGATCACTTCTGGGTGCAACTCGGCAACTCGGTGCTGATCGCGGTGGCGGTCGGCGTGATCACCCTGTTCGTCGCGACCACCGCGGCCTTTGCGATCAGCCGGCTGAGGGTGCGGGGAGGGCGCACGGTGATGAACATGGCGCTCTTCACCTACTTCATTCCGGCCGCCTTCCTCGCGGTGCCGATGTACAAGACCATGGGCAACTACGGGCTGCTCAACAGTCAGTGGTCGCTGATCCTCGCGATGGTGACCATCGCGTCGCCGTACTGCATCTGGGTGCTCAAGCAGGCCTCCGACAAGCTGCCCTACGAGCTCGACGAAGCCGCGCGCATGGATGGTGCGTCGCCTCTGCAGCTGTTCCGTCTGGTGTACCTGCCGCTGATGGTGCCTTCGCTGGTGGCTGTCGGCACCTATGCGCTGCTCTTGGCGTGGAACGAGTACCTCTATGCCTTCCTGCTCTTGTCGAACGACCGCAGCGTCACGCTCGCCGTCGCGCTCGGCAATTTCCTCGCGGCCGACGATTCGCCGTGGGAACTGCTGATGGCGACGGGCCTCATCTACGCGCTGCCGCCGGCAGCGATCTATTACGCATTCAAGCGCTACATGGTCGGTGGTATCACCGCCGGCGCGGTCAAGAGCTGAACGGTTCAGGGAAAGAAGCAACATGGCATCCGTCACCTTTCGCGACATCCAGAAGTTCTACGGCAAGACGCGCGTCATCGAGCGCCTCGGTTTCGAGATCGAGGACGGCGAATTCGTCGTGCTGGTCGGCCCCTCGGGCTGCGGCAAGTCGACGCTGCTGCGCATGCTCGCGGGCCTGGAAGACATCACAGGCGGCCAGATCCTCATCGACGGGCGCGTGGTCAACGAGCTCGAATCGAAGGACCGCGACATCGCGATGGTGTTCCAGAGCTACGCGCTCTATCCGCACATGACCGTCGGCGAGAACATGGGCTTCAGCCTGCGCCTGCGCAATGCCGACAAGGCGGTCACGCAGCAGCGTGTGGCGTCGGCCGCGAAGATCCTCAACCTCGACCACCTGCTGGAACGCTATCCGCGCGAGCTGTCCGGCGGCCAGCGGCAGCGCGTCGCGATGGGGCGCGCGATCGTGCGCGATCCCAAGGTGTTTCTGTTCGACGAGCCCTTGTCGAACCTCGACGCCAAGCTGCGCGTCGCGATGCGCGCCGAGATCAAGGCGCTGCACCAGCGGCTCAAGACCACCACGGTATACGTCACGCACGACCAGATCGAGGCGATGACCATGGCCGACCGCATCGTGGTGATGCACGACGGCATGGTCGAGCAGATCGGCACGCCGCTCGAGCTCTACGACCGGCCCGACAACCTCTTCGTCGCGCAGTTCATCGGCTCACCGGCGATGAACGTCATCGAAGGGACCGTGCGACGCAACGATGGCGTCAGTTTCGTCGAGGCGCAAGGCGAGCGCTGGCCGGTGCCGGCGGGGACCTCGGCAACGGACGGGCAGCTGGTCCACTACGGTATCCGCCCCGGCGACATCACGCTGTCCTCGCCCGAGAACGGCGTGCCCGCCCGCGTGGTGGTGGTCGAGCCGACGGGTGCGGAAACCGAGCTGCTGGTGCAAGTCGGCGAGGCCAGCCTCACGCTGGCGGTGCACGGCCGGGTCGATGTGGAGCCGGACCAGATCGTCGGGCTGGCGATCTCCGGCGGCAGCGTGCATCTCTTCGACCGGCAGAGCGGGAAGCGGCTGGGTTAGCGAGGAGTCCAGTGCGCATCAGGATCCCTGCGGATCGAGGTTGAGCACGACGACGCCGAAGACGATCATGACGATCCCGATCATCCGTAGGGGCGTCATCGATTCGCCAAAGCACAGAATGCCAAGTGCTGCGGTCAAAGCGGTTCCGGTTCCCGCCCACACTGCATAGGCCAAGCCGACTTCAAGGGTCTTGACTGCGATGGACATGAGCCAGATTGCGGCCGCATAGGAGGCCCAGACCAGCACCGACGGGGCGAGGCTTCGGCGCCGACAACGACGAGCGGCCACATCCGTCGTCGAAAATGCAAAACGCCCAGTGCACTGCACCGGGCGTCATTGGCCGGATGGCTCCGGTCCATTTGCCGTCCAGACTGTCAACGCAAATCAGGACGGCTCACGCAGCGGGTCCGCTTCAGCGGCCGAACGAGCGGCCACCGCCGAAACCACCGCCTGAGCGGTTGCCGCCACCGCCACCACCACCGTTGCCGCTGCGACGACCGCGGTTGCGGTTGCCACGGCCGCCCAGGCTGTCGACGCTGGTGCGCAGCGGATCGGGCTGGCCCGAGCCAGCCGACATCGATTCGGCGCGCATGTGGGCCAGCGCATCGGCCTGCGTCGGGCTGTGGCTGTTGCCGTGGTGGCGCGGCTGGCGCTCCTCGTGGGGATCGTGGGCGTGATGGTGATGCACCGGCGCGTGGTGCGGGCTGCGCGCCGGGCCCTGCGGGCCGCGCGGAGCTTGTTGTCCGCGTCCGCCCTGGCCACGGCCGCCGCCCTGGCCGCCGTTGGCATTGCGGTTCGCCTGTGCACCCTGGCCTTGCGGCTGGCCATTGGCGCCATTGCCGCCGTTGCGGCGCTGCCCGTTGCCGCCGCGCTCGCCTTGCGCGGCCTTGTTGTCGCGGATGCGCTGCATCATTTCCTGCCGCGCGGCCTTGGCGGCGGCCTGCATCACCTCGCGGCTCGGCGGACGGCCGGCGCCGCCCCAGATGGTCTGGCGGCCCATCGCGATCGGTTCGGCGCGCTCGCCTTCCTCGGGGCCGAAGCCGTCGATGACCTTCACCGGGATCTGCTGCTTGGTGAAGCGCTCGATCTCCTGCATGAAGCCTTCTTCGTCGAGGCAGACCAGGCTCACCGCCTCGCCGCTGGCGCCGGCGCGGCCGGTGCGGCCGATGCGGTGCACATAGTCCTCGCTGACGTTCGGGATTTCGTAGTTGACGACGTGCGGCAGCTCGTCGATGTCGATGCCGCGCGCCGCGATGTCGGTCGCGACCAGCGCGCGGATCGTGCCGCTCTTGAAGCCGGCCAGCGCCTGCGTGCGCGCGCTCTGGCTCTTGTTGCCGTGCAGCGCCATCGCCTCGATGCCGTTCTTGGTGAGGAATTCGGCCACGTTGTTGGCGCCGAACTTGGTGCGGGTGAAGACCAGCACCTGGCTCCAGTCGTGCTCGTTGATGATGTGCGCGAGCAGCGCCTTCTTCTTGCCGCGGCCGACCGGGTGGATCACCTGCGTGATGCGCTGCACCGTGGTGTTGCGCGGCGTGACCTGGATGTGCTGCGGATCGCGCAGGAGGCCGGCGGCGAGTTCGCGGATCTCGTCACTGAAGGTGGCCGAGAACAGCAGGCTCTGCTTTTCCTTCGGCACCAGCGCGAGCACCTTGCGCACGTCGTGGATGAAGCCCATGTCGAGCATGCGGTCGGCTTCGTCGAGCACGAGGATCTGCACGGTCGAGAGGTCGAGCATGCCCTGCTGCTGCAGGTCGAGCAGGCGGCCGGGCGTGGCCACGAGGATGTCGACGCCGCGCTTCAGGCGGTCGATCTGCGGGTTCATGCCGACGCCGCCGAAGATCACGGTCGAGCTCAGCTGCAGGTACTTGCCGTAGGCGCGGACGGATTCTTCGACCTGTGCCGCGAGTTCGCGCGTGGGCGTGAGCACCAGAGCGCGCACGCCGGTGCCGCCGAACTTGTTGTTGGCGCTGCGGCTCATCGAGAGCTTGTGCAGCAGGGGGAGGGTGAAGGCGGCGGTCTTGCCGGTGCCGGTCTGGGCGCCGCCGAGGAGGTCCTGGCCTTCGAGGACGGCCGGGATGGCCTGGGCCTGGATCGGGGTGGGGTTTTCGTAGCCCTGCTCACGCACGGCTTTCAAGATGGCCGGAGCCAGCTTCAGATCGTCAAAGTTCATTGAATTCAACAAGCGCCCTACACGGCGCAGTGGTATCCAACCGCTCGGGCGCCTCGTTGACGCCGAGCCAGTAAGGGTGGATGAAGGTCAGGGGTGGGAGCCTGAAGGCCCGATTCAGCGGAAGCGAAACGGCCTTCTTTGTCCCCGGCGGAGAGCCGGCGCTGCGGGCAACTGGACCCGACAGCAGCCGCTATTGTCGCATGAGTCGCATCGGGGCGCCCGGGCGGAGGTTTTCGGGGCGCTGGAGATAGACGAACATGCCCGCGATCGCTTCGCGCTGGTCGTCGCGGATCGGTGCGTGCACCAGTCGCACGACATCCAAGCCGTGACGTGCCGCGAGGCCGCGCAGGTAGCGCTCCGAATGCGCATAGCGCAGGCTCGGCAGCAGTTCGAAATCCGCATCCTCCCTCGCGGCGGATTCGGCCGAGAAGCAGAAGATGCCGCCCGGCGCCAGCGCCCGGTCGAGCGCCGCAAAGACCGGCGCGAGGTCGCCGACGTAGATGAAGACGTCGGCCGCCGTCACGAGGTCGTAGCGTTCGTCCGTGCCCTTCAGGTAGTCCACGATGTCGGCGTGCACGAGGCGCTCGTAGAGGCCGAGCGCGCTGGCCTTGTCCATCATCTGCCGGGACAGGTCGACGCCGGTGAGTTTCTGCACCATCGGCTTGAGGTGCGGCGCGCACAGGCCCGTTCCGCAGCCGAGATCGAGCGCGAAGCGGAAGCTGCCGCGGCCCAGGCCGGCGAGATGCCTGGCCAGCGTGCCGTGCGCCTGGTAGCCGAGCAGGCCGACCAGGTGCGCGTCGAATTCGTTCGCATAGTCGTCGAACAGGGTTTCGACATAGTGGCCGGGCGCGGCCGATGGCGCGGCTTCTTCGCCCGACACCGAGGCCAGGTAGTACCGGTGCAATGCCGGATCGGCACCGAGCGCCAGCGCCTGCCGGAAGGCAGCGGCCGCCTCGCCGCCGCGATTCATCTCGCGCAGGATGCTGCCGCGGTTGGTCCATGCCTGCGCGATGCGGGGTCGGCCGCCAGCGCGCGATCGTACGAATCCAGCGCCTCTTCGGGCCGCCCGAGCGCCTGCAGCGTCTGCCCATGGCGAAGCCAGGGTTCTCCGGCCGGTAGCAGGCCCAGCTGCAGCACCTTTTCATAGCCCGCGAGCGCTTCCGGATGCCGGTTCAGTTGCCCGAGCGCGTCGGCCCGGTGGAACCAGGCTTCCGCGTTGTCGGGCTCGGCGGCGAGGACCTGCTCGATCACGCCAAGCGCGTCCTGCGGGCGTGCCAGCCTGAGTTGCGTCGCGGCGAGGTTGATCAGCGTCGAGACCCGTCCCGGAAGCAGCGCCAGTGAGGCCAGATAGCGCTGTTCGGCCTCGGCGAAACGGCCGGCCTGGAAGGCAGCGAGACCCTCGAAGAAGCGCTCGCGGGCCTCGTCGAAGGCGTCGGGTGCGGGTGTGGGGCTCATGGATGGGGCCGGAGAATAGCAGCGCCTGCGTGGTGTTTGGGTCGTGGATTCCACGCAGCCAGGGGGCCTGCGGTAGACTTCACCCCCAAACCCCGGTCGGAAATCGCGCTGCAGCAGCAAGCAAGCGCCTGCCAGTTTAGGCAGATCCGCAATCGAACCTCGCGCAAGGCTCGTTGCTGGTTTCCCGATCACCCCGTGCAGTCCCCCATCATCGAGCAGAGATAGACATGGCCCAGTACGTCTACACCATGAACAAGGTCAGCAAGACCGTGCCGCCCAAGCGGCAGATCTTGAAGGACATTTCGCTTTCGTTCTTCCCCGGCGCCAAGATCGGCGTGCTGGGCCTCAACGGTTCGGGCAAGTCCTCGCTGCTGAAGATCATGGCCGGCGTGGACAAGGAGATCGAGGGTGAAGCCATCCCGATGCCCGGTCTGTCGATCGGCTACCTGGAGCAGGAACCCAAGCTCGACCCCGAGCACACCGTGCGCGAATCCGTCGAGGAAGCGATGGGCGAGGTCAATGCGGCCAAGGCCCGCCTCGAGGAAATCTACGCCGCGTATGCCGAACCCGATGCGGATTTCGACGCCCTTGCCGCCGAGCAGGGCCAGCTCGAAGCCGTGATCGCCGCCGCCGGCACCGATTCGGAGCACCAGCTCGAAATCGCCGCCGACGCGCTGCGCCTGCCGCCGTGGGAGGCCAAGATCGGCCTGCTCTCCGGCGGTGAAAAACGCCGCGTCGCGCTGTGCAAGCTGCTGCTGTCCAAGCCCGACATGCTGCTGCTCGACGAACCGACCAACCACCTGGACGCCGAATCGGTCGAGTGGCTCGAAGTGTTCCTGAAGCGCTTCTCCGGCACCGTGGTGGCCATCACCCACGACCGCTACTTCCTCGACAACGCCGCCGAGTGGATTCTCGAACTCGACCGCGGCCGCGGCATTCCATGGAAGGGCAACTACAGCACCTGGCTGGAGCAGAAGGAAGCCCGTCTCGAGGCCGAGCAGAAGGGCGAGGAAGCCCATGCCAAGGCCATGAAGAAGGAGCTCGAGTGGGTGCGCCAGAACGCCAAGGGCCGCCAGGCCAAGAGCAAGGCCCGCATCCAGCGCTTCGAGGAACTGTCCGACTACGAATACCAGAAGCGCAACGAGACGCAGGAAATCTTCATCCCCGTCGCGGACCGTCTCGGCAGCCAGGTCATCGAATTCAAGAACGTCAGCAAGAGCTTCGGTGACCGCGTGCTCATCGACAACCTGAGCTTCAATATCCCGGCGGGCGCGATCGTCGGCATCATCGGCCCGAACGGCGCCGGCAAGTCGACCCTGTTCAAGCTGATCGCCGGCAAGGAGAAGCCGGACAACGGCGAAGTGGTGATCGGCCAGACCGTCAAGATGGCCTTCGTCGACCAGACGCGCGATGTCCTCTCGAACGAGAAGACGGTCTGGGAAGACATTTCCGGCGGCCTGGACATCCTCAACGTCGGCAAGTTCCAGATGGCGAGCCGCGCCTACGCGGGCCGCTTCAACTTCAACGGCGGCGACCAGCAGAAGAAGGTCGGCTCGCTCTCCGGCGGTGAACGCGGTCGCCTGCACCTGGCCAAGACGCTGATCGCCGGCGGCAACGTGCTGCTGCTGGACGAACCCTCGAACGACCTCGACGTCGAAACGCTGCGTGCGCTCGAAGACGCGCTGCTCGAATTCGCCGGCAGCGTGCTCGTCATCAGCCACGACCGCTGGTTCCTCGACCGGATCGCCACGCACATCCTGGCGGCCGAAGGCGACAGCCAGTGGACCTTCTTCGACGGCAACTACCAGGAATACGAAGCCGACAAGAAGAAGCGCCTCGGCGAGGAAGGCGCCAAGCCGCACCGCGTGCGCTTCAAGGCCCTGAAGTAATCAGGGCCGGCCCGGCCGAGGCGTCCGGCGCGCCGTTTCGGCGCACACTCCCGCCATTCCAGCTCGGCGCAACCGTCAAGGAGCGGACATGGTGGCCAGGGGTCGATGGTTCGCGGCAATGCTCGTGCTCCTCTCGGCGTGCGGGGGCGGAGGCGGGGCAGGTGGCGGTGCCAGCGTCTCTCCGTCGACGGCCGCTTTGCCCGCTGCCCCAGCTTTCAAGGTCGTCGAAGTGGCGACGGGGCTCGATACGCCGTGGGCCCTGGCTTTCCTGCCGGATGGCCGCATGCTCGTCACGCAGCGTGGCGGCCAGATGCGATTGCGAAATGCCGACGGCAGCCCGGCCAATGGCGGCGCCGACCGGCTCAGCGGTGTTCCGGCCGTCGCGGCCGTCGGGCAGGGCGGGTTGCTCGACGTGGCACTGGACCCCGATTTCGAGAACAACCGGCGCATCTATTTCAGCTTCGCCGAGAGCGATGCGACGAACCCCAGTCTGAACGGCACCGCCGTCGCGCGCGCGCAGCTCGATACGGCCGGCATGGCCCTTCGCAATGTCGTGGTCGTCTACCGGCAGTCGCCGAAGGTCGAAAGCACGGCCCATTTCGGTTCCCGTCTCGTGTTCGACCGCAACGGGTACCTCTTCGTCACCATGGGCGAGCGCCAGCTCGATACGCAGCGCGGCTTCGCGCAGGATCTCTCGCGGGGCAACGGAAAGGTGGTGCGGATCACCACCGACGGTGCGGCGGCGCCGGGCAATCCGTTCCTCGGCACGACGGGCGCCCAGCCGGAGATCTGGAGCTACGGCCATCGCAATCCGCAAGGCGCCGCGCTGCATCCCTCGACGGGCGAACTCTGGATCGACGAACACGGCCCGCAGGGCGGCGACGAGGTCAACCTCGTGCTGCCCGGCCGCAACTACGGCTGGCCGGTCATCAGCTACGGGCAGGAATACGGCACCTTGACGCAGGTCGGCGAGGGCACCGCCAAGGCGGGCATGGAACAGCCGTTGACCTACTGGGACAAGATCGACGGCTCGACCTGGACGCCCGGTACCGCGAAATCCTCGATCGCGCCGAGCGGCATGGCCTTCTACACCGGCGATGCACTGCCCGAATGGAAGGGCAATCTCTTCATCGGTGCGCTGGCGGGGACGGCGCTGTGGCGGCTCAGGCTCGACGGCAACACCGTGCGCTCGCGCGAGCGGCTGCTCGCAGAACGCAACGAGCGCATCCGCGACGTGCGGCAGGGTCCCGATGGCTGGATCTACCTGCTGACCGACAGCCCCAACGGCAAGCTGCTGCGCCTGCAGCGCTAGCCCGAACTTTGAGCCTCGAATGAGCGCAACCCCTTGATCCTGCTGAGTTTGTTCAGCGAGGCTGGGTGGGCTTACTGGGTACAGGCGGGATTGGCGCCGAGCAGCTTGAAGGCCTTGTCCTGCAGCGGCGTGGGCCGCGTGGTGATGACGATCTTGGCGTTCGGGTTCAGGCTCGTGTGGGTGATGTTGTAGGCGAGCGTGGCCAGGTCCTGCAGCAGCGTGCGCAGGCTGTGCAGCGGTAATCCGTCGCTGGCGTGCTTGGATGTGTCCTTGTCGCGGGCGTGCTCGGAGCGCATCGCCTTGGCGACCGGAGAAGCCCGCTGGCCTTGGGCCTGCTCGAGGAACTCGTCGTCGAACAGCACAGGCTTCAGGCGCTCGCGCAGGTGCCACTCGACGTAGTAGGCGAGCATGCACAGGAAGACATGCGCGCGAACACGCTCGGTGTTGTAGTGGAAGACCGGCCGCACATGCAGGTCCACGGTCTTCATCGAGCGGAACGCGCGCTCCACCTGGGCCAGGCTCTTGTAGGCGGCCACCGCCGCGGCCGCATCGAGTTGCTGGGCGCTCAAGCTGGTGCGGATCACGTACAGACCGTCCAGCGCGGTCTCGCTGGCAATCGAATCGGCCTTGCGCCGGAATGCGAAGGTCGTCTCGGTGATCGTGAGCTCGAAGTGCTTGGCCACGTTGAAGCGGTCGATGAGGCGCCCCACGCGCAACGCGATGGCCTGCTCGCCGCGCAGCGGCTGGCGCGCACGCTGCGTGGCCGCGGCGACCTTGCCCAGATCGGCCTCGGTGGCCGCCAGCAACTCGCCGCGCTTGCGTGAGCGCTCGGCCGCCAGAAGTGGGTTGCGGCACACCACGAGCCGCTCGCCGGGAAAGTGCTCGCTGCTGACTTCGATGAGATTGCGCTCATCGAACAGCGACGGCTGGAAGGGCCCGAGCTCGGCGGCCAGCTGCGCGATTTGCGGCGCGCGCAGACTGCTGATCCAGTCCATGCCCTGCGGCTTGAGCACCTGCTCGATGCGTGCCGAGGTCAGCATCCCGCGATCGCCCACCCACGTGATGCGTTCGATGCCAAAGCGCTGCTTGAGCTTGGCCACCTGCTCGGCCACCGTGGCCGGGTCGCCCGTGTTGCCGGCGAACACTTCGACGGCGATCGGGCACCCCTCGGGCGTACAGATCAGCCCGAACACGATCTGTGGATCGTCGCGCTTGCCGTCGCGCGAATGGCCGCGCGCGGCCAGCTCGCAGCAGCGTCCCGTCAGCCAGGTCGAGGTGAGGTCGTACAGCACCAAGGTGCTGCCGGCCAGATGCTTGCGCGCCAGTCGTCGCTCGATCGCCGGCTGCGCGCCGTGCAGCCAGTCCAGCGCACGGTACAGATCATCGGCGCTGCACTGACCCACACCCAGCACGCGGCCCAGCGAGTGGGTGGCGGTGTCGTCGTGCAGCATGCGATGGGTCGCGAGCTTGGAGCCGGGCGTGAGCACGCGCGCGACGAGCATGGCCAGCAACAGTGCGCGCAGGTCCTCGGGCGCACTGGCAAACCAGGCCGGCGCGTCGCATTGGCGCGCGGCCGCCAGCACGGCGGCCACATGGCCGTGGGGCAGGCTGCGCTCGATGCTGAAGACCTCCTGCGCGTCGGGCACGGCCACGCCCCCGCGCAGCAACACCTTCAAGCCCTCTATGACCTCCGCACTCAGGCTCGACAGATTGGCCAGCGTGCGCTTGCGCACCTTGCCGTCTTCGCGATAGGACTCGCGCAACAGGATCGCGGGGGGCGAGTCGCGGTTGGGGACGGCCTCGATGTACATGGCTTCATGTATGGATCATCAATAGACGAAATTCAAGAAGCATTTGCACAATTTACATGGCTACACAAACGAGGCAAAAAATAGCTGGAACCCGCGCCATGCTTGGGTTCCAGCTACTTCATGTGCCCAAAGTTCGGGCTAGCGTCGTGAAGCCCACTCGGGCGAAAGAGACTTTTCCGGCTGACGGTAGGACGAGTGCCGACGGCAATTCGGAGGCCGGACGCTATATTTCTCCGGTCGCGACCTCTCCCGTCACCGCGTGCCTCGTGGGCCCGGCGAGGGCCTTCGCGGCAAGGGAGAAGAGAAGAAATGAAAAGCAAGGCCAGTTTGCTGTTCGTCGATGACAACCCGAGGGTCATCAATCTCGTGAGCATGATGTTCCGCGGCGCGTACAGGGTGTACACCGCGAGCTCCGGAGCCGCGGCCCTGGAGATCATCGATGCCCACCCGGTGGACGTGATCGTGAGCGACGAGCGGATGCCGGTCATGCGCGGCACCGAGTTGCTGGCGGAGGTCCGAAGGCGCTCGCCCTCGACGATCCGGCTGCTGGTGGCGGGCTATGCGGAACTCGCCGCGCTCGTCGGTTCGCTGAAGGCGGGCGACGTCTTCCGCTTCGTGAAGAGGCCCTGGAATCCCGAGGAACTCAAGCGCGCCGTGCTCGAAGCCGTGGTCGCTGCGCGAGCCGTGTCGACGCACGCCGCGGCGAGCGTCGACATGGCGCAACCGCTCGCCGCGAATCGCCCGTCGGGCGTGCTCGTGATCGACGAGAACGCCGAAGACCGCCGCGCGATCGCGAGCCTCGTCGGCGATCACTTCGCGGTCCGGAGCGCGGCCAGCATTCCCAGGGCGCTCGAACTGCTGGCGGCACACGAGATCGGCGTGGTCGTGTGCACAGCGCAGGTCGGCGGCATGGACGTCGGCAAGCTGTTCCGCGTGCTGAAGGAGGACCATCCGGCCACGACCACCGTGATGATGGCCAATCCATCCGACTTCGATCGCATCCTGGGGCTGCTCGACGGGGTGCAGATCTTCCGCTTCGCCTCCAAGCCGATCCGCGAGAGCGTGTTCGGGCTCGCCGTCAGCGCCGCGATGAAGGAGCACCGCCGCCTGCGTTCGGTCCGAAGGCCTAGCAACGCGAGTCAGGCCGGTCGGGACGAGGGCATCGCGGCCCCGCCGGCCGGCGGCGCGCCTGCCAGCACCCGCTTGCGGACCGCATCGATGTTGTTGCGCAGGGCGTAGAGCTCATCGGCGTACGACAGCGGCACCGCCACCTTGTTGACCATGCGGTCGAGGTCGTCGAGCTCCTTCAGGAGCGCATCGCGCTCGCCCTTGTGCGCCACGAGCTTGTTTTCGACGTCGCGCAGCCGTGCATACCAGCGGAACACCCGGCGCCGCACCCGGAACTGGTAGAGCGGCGGCACGACGCGGCTGAGCGGCAGCATCAGGACCAGCAGACCGCCGAGCACCAGCCACATGCGCTCGATCAGGTTGCTGGCCCAGAACGGCAGGTAGCGCTGCCAGAACGGCGGTGTGCCGTTGATCGCACGGTCGCCTTCGGGACTGACCGGCAGCTCGCTGGTGCGCGTGTTCGGGAATTCGCGCGCGCGGTTGAACCAGCCCGCGCCGCCATGGATGGACTGCGCGCTCTGCGCGAAGAGCTGCCGGATCGCCGGATGGGTCTCTTCGCGTGCCAGCAGCGAGGTCGCAGCGGCCAGCAAGGTCACGTTGCGCGAGGGCAGGTCGGTGGAGAGGTCGACCACGCCGCGCGGCAGCGTCACAGGCTGCAGGAAGGGGAAGCGACGCGAGTACGCATCGCTCTGAACGAAATCCATGAGCCGGATATCGGGTGAGCGGAGCAACTGCTGGACCAGGGGCGACTCCGGCGCCGAAGCCAGCACGATCACGTCGACCATCCCGCCCAACAGCGCCTCGGTGGCGGCCTGCTGTTCGAGGTGCGAGATGTTCAGCTTCGCGGGATTCATGTCGTTGGCGCGGAACATCCTGTCCATGAGGTCCGGCACGCCGCTGCCGGCCTTGTCGACGTTGATGCGCAGGTCCCTGAACTGCGTGAGCGACGTGAGCCTCGCCGCCTTGCGGTCGATCTCGCGCGCCGCGTCGGTGCGGTAGAAGAACCAGAGCGGCTCGAAGAACAGGCCGCCCAGCGAGATCAGGCCGGCTTCCTCGTCCTTCGCCGGGTCGGCGCTGCCGCCGCGCACGAACGCCACGTCGGCCTTGCCGCTGCGCAGCAGTTGCAGGTTGTCGAGTGAGCCGTCGGTCGGGCTCTGGATCACCTCGATGCCGCTGGACCTGAACGCGTCCGAGTAACGCTTGCCGAACGCCGCGTAGGCGCTGCCCGCGGGGCCGGTCGCCAGCGTCACGTGCTTGGGCGGCTGCGGCTGGAGCCACCAGTACGCGGCGACGAGCAAACCGATGACGAGAAAGACCACCGGGCCGGCGGAGACGATCAGATCGCGGATCGAGAGAAGAAAGAGTCGGATGGCTTGAGGCATGGGCTCGGCATTTTCTGTGGGTTTGACGCAGCGTTCGTTACAAAGCGCTCGCAGGCGGCGCGCAAGACATAGCGCATTCAGCCAGAAAGACTAGGCCTTCGACACTGACGCACGTCGTATTGATGCAGTGCAGCGCACAGGGCCCAATAGAGGCACCATGACGAACCTCAAGACTCATCTCCTGCTCCTGGGCAAGATGCTTGTGGCCTCGCTTGCGCTGTCGATGCTGCTGCTCATCGCGGCGCAGGACCTGTTTCCGCTCATGTCGCCTTTCCAGCTGCTGCTGAGCGCCGGCTTCGGCGTCGTCCTGCTCATCGCCGTGGTGTACCTGCCCGCGCTGGCGTGCAAGCTGCTTCAGGCGAGGTCCGCCGCAGAGGGGAAGTGAGCCTCGGCGGTGCGCACGCTGCGCGCCGCACGCACCGCGCGCAAGGTCGCGCGCGCCACCACTTCGGCGGCCAGTGCACTCAGCACCGTCATGCCCGGCGCGTCGCCCTGCAGCGGCACGCGGCCCGTCGCGAGCGCGAACAGGGTGTCGCCGTCGCTCATCGTGTGCACCGGATTGATCGCGCGCGCGAGCCCGTCGTGGGCCGCTGTCGCGAGCCGGTTCGCCTGGACCTTGGTCAGCACCGCATCGGTCGCGACCACGCCCAGCGTGGTGTTGGTGCCCGCGAGCAGCGGCTGCGGCAGCTCGCCGCGCAGCAGCGCGCGGCGCGTGTCGAGGAGGGCATGGCCGTCCTCCGTGCGGGCGCCGGCGACGACTTGGCCGGTGTCGGGGTCGACCACGTCGCCGAGCGCATTGCATGCGACCAGTGCGCCCACCGTGACGCCGTTGACCGTGACCGAGGCGGTGCCGATGCCGCCCTTCATTGCGCGATGCACGCCGAACAGCTTGCCCACCAGCGCGCCGCTGCCGGCGCCGACATTGCCTTCCGCGGGTGCCACCGACGAGGCCGCTTGGCACGCCGCATAGCCGGCCGCCGCATCGGGCCGGATGCGCGCATCGCCGATCGGCAGGTCGAACAGCACGGCCGACGGAACGATCGGCAGCGTTCCGTAGCGCACGTCGAGGCCGACGCCGCGTTCCTCGAGCCAGCGCGTCACGCCGTCGGCTGCGGCCAGGCCCCAGGCGCTGCCGCCGGCGAGCAGCACCGCATGCACCTGCTGCACGAAGTTGCCCGGTGCGAGCAGATCGGTCTCGCGCGTGCCGGGTGCGGCGCCGCGCACGTCCACACCGGCCACCGCGCCCTCGCGGGCCAGGATCACGGTGCAGCCGGTGGGGCGGCGCGTGTCGGTGAAATGGCCGACCTCGATGCCGGCGACGTCGGTGATGGCGCCCCCGTTCGGGTCTGGGGAAAGGGAGGAATCGGGCATCCGAAGATTATGGTTGTTCATGTGCCTCATTTGCAGGCAACTCAGCCGCAACCCGCATGGAATGGACCTGCAGCACCTGCTGTCCTCGTGCAACTCACAACGTTATCCACAGAAGTCCGGTGTAACTCGGGACAAATTCCGTTCGCGAGTTGCCGTGATCCGCGCGTGCTGCGACCATCGGCGGCATCGATGTCAGACCGAAGTATGACCATGCCGGACGCAAGCCAGGCCGCCGGGGCCGTCTACCGCATCGGCGATGCCGCCGCGCGCAGCGGCGTGAGCGCCGCGAATATCCGCTACTACGAAAAAGAAGGGCTGATCACGCCGCAGGGGCGCGCCGACAACAGCTACCGTGTCTACAGCGATGCCGACGTGCACCGGCTGCGCTTCATCCGCCTGTGCCGGGCGATGGACATGTCGCTCGACGAAGTGCGCACGCTGCTCGCGCTCGACCTGCGCAGCAAGGCCGATTGCGACGCCGCCTGCGTGACGCTCGATGCGCACCTGGGCCATGTGCGCGAGCGCCTGCGCGAGTTGCGCTCGCTCGAAAAGGACCTGATCGCGCTGCGCGACTGCTGCGACGGCACCGATGCCGAGTGCCACATCATCGGAACGCTGCACGCGCGCGCCGATCGCGAATCGCCGCCCGACCCGCCGCGCGCGCGGGCCACGCGCCACGTGTGAGGCTTCAGCGGCCGCGCGGCGGCAGCGGCATGTTCTTCTCGCTCATCACGTCGCGAAGGATCGCCGGGTCGTCGGTGATGATGCCGTCCACGCCCCAGTCGATCAGCCGGATCAGGTCCGCGCGCTCGTTCACGGTCCACGGCAACACCTGCAGGCCGAGCGCGTGCGCTTCCTTGAGCAGATCGGGCGTGAGGTCCTTGAACGCTGGCGACCAGATGACTTGGCCCGGACCGCTCCCGGCCGCGGCTTTCACGAGGCGCGGCGCGGAACCGAAATCCTCGAAGCGCAGGCCCGCGGTCCAGCGGCTGTCGCTCAGCGTGCGGGCGGTCGTGAGATAGGCGCGCTGGATCTGCGGCGCCGCATCGCGCACCAGCGCGAGCGTGCGCCAGTCGAAGCTCTGGATGGTCACGCGCTGCGCCATGCCGGCCTTGTCGATCTCGGCGAGCAGCGCCCGCACCATCTGCTCGGGCGACGCGGTTTCGTCGGGCCGCGTGGGATCGACCTTGGTCTCGATGTTGAAGCGCACCTGGTCCGCGCCCGCCGCGCGCACGCGCTCGAACAGCGAGGCCAGCGTCGGAATGCGTTCGCCGTCGCGGACCCGCTGCTTCGGGAACGGCTTGCCGTAGTCGCTGCGCGGGTCGATGCGGCCCACGTCATAGGTCTGAAGCTGCGCGATCGTCAGCGTGCGGATCGCCGGTCCCTTCGCAGGCAGGAAATCGCCTTGCGCGTTGCGTGTGTGGTCCGGGTTCAGCACCGTGTCGTGCGAGATCACCACCACGTCGTCGGCCGTGAGGCCGATGTCGAGCTCGAGCGTGGTCACGCCCATGCCGATGGCATTCGAGAACGCGGCGAGCGTGTTCTCCGGCATCAGCGCGCGACCGCCGCGATGCGCCTGCAGGTCGATGGCGGGCCGGGGTGTGGGTGCCGGCGCCGCGCACCCGCCAATGAGCGCCGTCGCCGCGATGAGCGCGGTGAGCTTCATTTGAGCTCTACGGTGATGCCGTCGTTCTGCACGGTGATGGCTCCGATCTCGTAAGTCTTGCGTCCAACGGTGAGCTCCTCGGCCGTGAAGGTGCGCAGGGGCTGGTCGCGCAGCAGTTCCTGCGCGACGACGGCGCCGATCCGCTGCAGGCGTTCGGCATCGCGGCCCGTCACGCCCTGCAGTTCGAGCCGCTCCGCCTGGGGCTGGTCCAGCCGCAGGGCGCGCGCGGGCGCATCGTACTTGAGCGCGCTGCTGACCGAGACAACGCCCAGCACGGTCGAGGGGCGCAGCAGCGGGCTGGTGATCGTGAGCGCCGCGGTGATCGCAGCGCGGTTCTTGTCGCCGTCGAGTCCGAGCTGCGGATCGCTCAGGCTCACGGTGAAGATGTCCGCATAGCGCTTCTGCACCGGGAAGTGCCTGGCGATCTGTGCCTGCAGTTCCTCGCGGCTCGCGGTGTATTCGCTGGTGAAGAAGTTGAAGCCGGCCATGGCCGCGAACGACGCGGGCAGCGTCGCAGCGCCCAGCAGCGCGCGCAGCACCAGACGGCGGGATGGGAGGGGGGAGCGGTAGCGCATACCGCTCCGAGCTTGCCACAGACGGGCGGGTTCCCGCCCGGGTCCGTTCGGCCGCTCAGTCGTTCAGCGACGAAAGGAACTGTTTCAATTCGGGCGTCCGGGGGTTGCCGAACAGCGCCTCGGGCGTTCCCATCTCGTGCACCCGGCCCTGGTGCATGAAGATCACGCGGTCGCTCACCTTGCGCGCGAAGTTCATCTCGTGCGTCACCATGAGCAGCGTCATGCCTTCGTCGGCGAGCGATTCGACCACGCGCAGCACTTCGCCCACCAGTTCGGGATCGAGCGCCGAGGTGATCTCGTCGCACAGCAGCACGGCCGGTTCCATGGCCAGTGCACGGGCGATCGCGACGCGCTGCTGCTGGCCGCCCGAGAGCTGGTCGGGCATCGCATCGAACTTCTCGGCCAGCCCGACGCGCGCGAGCAGCTTGCGCGCCTGCGACGCGGCTTCCATGCGGCTGCGCTTTTTCACCAGCGTGGGCGCGAGCATCACGTTGCGGCCGACCGAGAGATGCGGGAACAGGTTGAAGCTCTGGAAGATCATGCCCACGTGCTGGCGCAGGTCGCGCATCGCCATCGCGCTCTCGTGCAGGAGCGGCTTGCCGTCGACGGTGAGCGAGCCTTCCTGGAACACCTCCAGGCCGTTGATGCAGCGCAGGAGCGTGCTCTTGCCCGAGCCGCTCTTGCCGATGATCGCGATCACTTCGCCGCGCTTCACGTCGAGGTCGATACCCTTGAGCACCTCGTTGCTGCCGTAGGACTTGCGCAGCGCGGTGATGCGCACGATGGGCGCGGCGGCCGGCACGGCTGCCGGCGCGGGAGCTTCAGCGACGAGCGCCATGGAATTTCCTCTCCAGATTCTTGGCGTACAGGCTCACGGGGAAGCACAGCACGAAATAGAGCAGGGCGACGCAGCTGAACACCACGAACGGCCGGAAGGTCGCGTTCGAGATCATGCTGCCCGCCTTGGTGAGTTCGACGAAGCCGATCACCGATGCGAGCGCGGTGCCCTTGATGACCTGCACCAGGAAGCCCACCGTCGGCGCGACCGCGATGCGCACCGCCTGCGGCAGGATCACGTGCCGCATCTGCTCGCCGAAACCGAGCGCGAGGCTGCCGGCGGCCTCCCACTGGCCCTTCGGGATCGACGCCACGCAGCCGCGCCAGATCTCGGTGAGAAAGGCGCTGGTGTAGAGCGTCAGCGCCACCGACGCGGCGGCCCATGCCGAGACATCGACACCGAACAGCGCCATGCCGAAGTAGGCGAGGAAGAGCTGCATCAGGAGCGGCGTGCCCTGGAAGATCTGCACATAGACGCCGATCAGCCGCTCTGCCGCGCGCCCGCCCGAAAGCCGCAGGAAGAGCAGCGCCGCGCCGACCGCGCCGCCGCCCACGAAGGCGATCAGCGACAGCACGACCGTCCAGCGCAGCGCCATCAGCAGGTTGCGCAGGATGTCCCAGATGGAGAAATCGTTCATCCGCGCCTCACCGTCCGAAGAACCAGCGCGGGCCGGCCCAGTTGAGCAGCCGCCGGGCTGCCACCGACAGCGCGAGGTAGATCGCCGTCGCGATGATGAAGGCCTCGAAGGCGCGGAAGTTGCGGCTCTGGATCAGGTTCGCCGCGTAGCTCAGCTCCTCGGTCGAGATCTGGCTGCACACCGCCGAGCCGAGCATCACGATGATGATCTGGCTCACCATCGCGGGCCACACCTTCTTCAGCGCCGGTGGCAGCACCACGCGCGTGAACACCTGCACCCGGTTGAGCGCGAGGCTCACGGCCGCCTCGATCTGCCCGCGCGGCGTGGCCTCGATGCCGGCGCGGATGATCTCGGTCGCGTAGGCGCCGAGGTTCATCACCATCGCGATCACCGAGGCGACTTCGGGCGAGAGCTTGAAGCCCGCCGCCGGCAGCCCGAAAAAGATGAAGAAGAGTTGCACGATGAACGGCGTGTTGCGGATCAGTTCCACGTAGCTGCCCACGATCCAGCGCAGCCATGCCGGTCCGCTGGCGCGCGCCCAGGCGCAGGCGATGCCGACCACCATGCCGATGACCGTTGCGATCGCGGTCAGGCCGAGCGTCCACAGCACGCCCCTGGCGAGCAGGGGCCACTGGCCGAGAACCGCGCCGAAGTCGAATTCGATGCCCATTCGAGGGACCGGTCAGACCGGCAGGTCGCCCGCCGGGCGGCCGAGCCACTTCTTCGCCATGGCGTCGAGCGTGCCGTCCTTCTTCGCGTTGGCGATGATCTCGTTGACCTTGGCCTTCAGCGCGTCCTCGCCCTTGGCGATGCCGATGAAGCAGGGGCTGTCCTTGAGCAGCAGCTTGTATTCGGCGCCGAGCTGCGGGTTCTTCTGCATCATGTCGCCCGCGACCGCGGCGCTGGTGGCGAGCGTCTGCGTCTGGCCGGCCACGAAGGCGGCGATGGTGGCGTTGTTGTCCTCGAAGCGCTTGTAGTCGACGTTCGCAGGCGCGACCTTGGCGAGCTCCTGGTCTTCCATCGCGCCGCGCGTCACCGCGATGCTCTTGCCGCCCAGGTCGGCGAAGCTCTTGATACCGAGGTTCTTCGAGGCATAAACCGCCTGGAAGAAGGGCGCGTAGGCGGCGGAGAAATCGATCACCTTCTCGCGCTCCGCGTTCTTGCCGAGCGTGGAGATCACGAGGTCCGCCTTGCGCGTCTGCAGATAGGGAATGCGGTTGGCGCTGGTGACCGGCACCAGCTCGACCTTGGTGCCGAGCTTGCTCGCGATGAGCTGCGCCATCTCGATGTCCAGGCCCTGCGGCGTCATGGTCTTGTCGACCGAGCCGTAGGGCGGGTAGTCGGTCGGCACGGCGATCTTGATGACCTTGGCCTTGAGGATGTGGTCGAGCGCGTTCTGCGCGTGCGCGGCGCCGGTGGCGAGCAGTGCGGCGGCGGCGAGGATCGCCGCGAACCGGCGCTTGGAAAATTGCATGGCATGGCTCCTGAATAGGTCGGTGGAATTGCTCCGCCGACCGTACGCAAGAGCTGTGCCGGCTCAGTCCATCCGGGCGCCGGAGGCCTTCACCGCCTTCTCCCAGCGGGGCGTTTCGGTGGCGAGGAACTTCGCGAACTCCTCGCTGCCCATGAAGGCCGGGTCGGCGCCCTGGCTCACCATGCGGTCGCGCACCTCGGGGCTGGTGAGCACCTGGCGCAAGGCGTCGCTGAGCTTGGCGACCACGTCCCTGGGCGTGCCGGCCGGCGCCAGGAAGCCGTAGAACCCGACCACCTCGAAGCCCTTCACGCCGGACTCGATCACCGTCGGCACGTCGGGCAGCGCGGGATTGCGCTTCGCGCTCGTCACGGCGATCGCGCGGACCTTGCCCTGCTTGTGGTAGCTGGCCGCCTGCGGGATCGATTCGGCCATGAACTGAACCTGCCCGCCCATCAGGTCGGTGAAGGCCGGCGCGCTGCCGCGGTAGGGGATATGGACCATGTAGATGCCGGTCGCGTTCTTGAACATCTCGGGCACCAGGTGGCTGATGCCGCCGTTGCCTGCCGAGCCGTAGTTGATCTGCCCCGGCCGCGCGCGGGCGTAATCGATGAACTGGTGCAGGTTCGCCACCGGCAGCGACGGCGTTACCAGCAGCGCGAGCGGCTGCATCGCGGTGCGCGCGATCGGCGTGAAGTCCCTCAGCGTGTCGTAGGGCAGCTTGCTGTAGAGCGCGCCGTTGATCACTGCCACACCGGTGTTGGCGAGCATCAGCGTGTAGCCGTCGGCCGGGCTCCTGGCCACTGCCTCGGCGCCGACGGAGCCGCCCGCACCGGGCTTGTAGTCGATGATGATCGGCTGGCCCAGCGCCGCCTGCAGCTTGTCGGCGAGCAGGCGGGCGTGCTGGTCGAGCGGCCCGCCGGCCGGGAAGCCGATGATGATCTTGATCGGCTTCTCGGGGTAGGCCGCAAAGGCCGCGGCCGATGCCGCGATGCACATTGCGGCCGCGATGGCCTTGCGGGCGATGTTCATGGTGCCTGTCTCCTCGTTGCGCGAGGGATCATAAACAGGGCCCGATTTGCGATCCCCAGCCGCTGGGAGCAAACTGACGGGACGGCGACCTCGCCGTGTTTTCGCACAAGGAGGATTGCCATGTCCATTCCTTCCCACCTTTCCAGCTATCTTGACCAGCGTGGCACACGCTACGAGGTCACCACGCACGCACACAGCCATAGCAGCCTGGAGACCGCACGCTGCGCCAATGTCAGCCCGGGTCGACTGGCCAAATCGGTCATCCTCGAGGACGAAGAAGGCTGCGTGATGGCCGTCGTTCCCGCCGACAAATTGGTCATGCTCGGGGAGTTCTCGCGCTTTGTCGGTCGCCGCAGGCTGAAGCTGGCCGGCGAGGCCCGGATCGCAGAGCTGTTCGATGACTGCGACCCCGGCGCGATACCGGCAGTCGGAATGGCATGGGGGCTGCCGACCATCGTCGATGACGAACTGGAAGCCAATGACGTTGTCTATATGGAAAGTGGCGACCACGAGCAGCTGCTGCGGATGTCGCACGAGCAGTTCCATGCGCTGATGCGCGCCCAGCCACACGGGTCCTTCTCCAAGACCGCGGAGCTCTGACGGCAGCTGACGGGACGCGCTGACCGGCAGTGTGATGGTCACGGCGACCTTCCGGTTCTACGAGGAGCTGAACGACTTTCTCGCGCGTGAGCGGCGAGGACGCGAGTTCCGCTGCCGGTGCGCGCGCATGGCGACCACCAAGCACATGATCGAGGCGCTCGGCGTACCGCATACCGAGGTCGAACTGGTCCTGGTCAACGGCGAGTCGGTCGGCTTCGAGACCTTGCTGCGCGACGGCGACCGCGTAGCCGTCTTTCCGCAGTTCGAAGCCCTCGACATCACGCCGGTGCTGCGCGTTCGCGCGCGTGCATTGCGCGTGACCCGTTTCGTCGCGGACGCGCATCTGGGCGGCCTCGCGCACTTGCTGCGCATGACCGGGTTCGACACGCTGTACGACAACCATTTTCGTGACGAAGAGATCGAGCGCATCTCTGGCGCGCAAGGACGCATCGTGCTGACGCGAGATCGAGAGCTGCTCAAGCGCCGGGGCATCACGCATGGCTGCTACGTGCATGCGTTGCAGTCTGCACAACAGTTGCGCGAGGTCTTTGGTCGACTCGACCTCGCGCGCGGAGTGCGGCCCTTCACGCGATGCCTGGACTGCAACACGCCCTTGCGCGAGATCGACAAGTCGCTGGTCGCCTCGACCTTGCCGGCGATGGTGCGCGAACGCTACCAGCGTTTCAGCACCTGCGATACGTGCCGGCGCGTCTTCTGGGAGGGTTCGCATTGGCGGCGGATGCGCGCCATGGTGGACGAGCTGGTGGCGCCAGGCGACGGGCTCAGCTCTTGAGTGTCGCCTTCAGCGTGATCTCCGGAACGCTCGCCAGCGCCTTCGACAGCGGGCAACCGGCTTTCGCGCCGGCGGCGAGCTGCTGGAACTTCGCTTCGTCGATGCCCGGGATCGCGGCTTCCAGTTCGAGCTGGATGCGGTCGATCTTGAAGCCCGGGCCATCCTGCGCGAGGCGCACCGCCGCCTTGGTGTCGATCGATTTCGCGGTGAAACCCGCGCCTTCGAGCGCGAACGCGAACGCCATCGTCAGGCAGCCGGCGTGGGCGGCGCCGAGGATTTCCTCGGGATTGGTGCCGCGCTTGTCGTCCTCGAAGCGGCTGGCGAATCCGTAGGGGTAGTCCTTGAGCGCACCGGTCTCGGTGCTGATCTGCCCCTTGCCGGTCTTGCCGGCGCCTTCCCAGTGAACGGTTGCGCGCTTGTCTGCTGGCATGTGAACTCCTTCGCGAATGGGTTGAACGGAGCCTGCCGTTGTACGGCAGATCGGCCGCGTCGTCTGTCAGCCGCCGGCGGCCGGTCAACAAAAAATTGCATCTTTCGGAGTCGCCCATGCGACGATTTCGGGGCTTCCCCGATGCTGCACTGCCGCGCGGCGTCGTAGGCTTCCGGCCTGTTTGGAGACCGTATGGAACGACCGCACTACAAGTTCTGGCCACAGCGCCTGCCTCGCTCGATCACCGTCCCCGCCACTTCGCTGTGGCACAACCTGAAGACCAACGCCGAGCGCTTCCCCGACAAGCCCGCGCTGGTCTTTTTCGGCCGCGAGATCAGCTACCGTGAATTCGCGGCGCAGACCGAGCGCCTGGCCGGCACGCTGCACGCCCTGGGCGTCAGGCGCGGCGACCGCGTGGTCCTCGACATGCAGAACTGCCCGCAGCTCGTGATCGCGCACTTCGCGATCCTGCGCGCCAATGCGGTGGTGGTGCCGGTCAATCCCATGAACCGGGCCGAGGAGCTCAAGCACTACATCACCGATCCCGACGCCAAGGTCGCCATCACCACCGGCGACCTCGCGCCCGAGCTGGCCAAGGCCAGCAACGCGCTCGAGGCGAAGGACCGGCTCGCGCACATGATCGTCACGCAGTTCACCGACACCTTCGATCCGCAGGTGACCGGCGACGAGGCCCCGCCGCCCGCCTGGCGCGACTGGCTGCTGACGCGGCATCCGCTGCCCGAGCTGCAGGGCGGCGCCACGATGCACTGGTCCGACGCGATGAACGCCGGCCACCCCGCGCCGGAGCACGTGGTCGGCGCCAACGACATGGCGCTCCTGCCCTACACCAGCGGAACCACCGGCCTGCCCAAGGGCTGCATCCACCACCATTCGAGCCTGAACCACAACGCCTTCGCCGGCCAGATCTGGGGGCTGGGGTCGTCCGAGGCGGTGGTGCTGGCGGTGGTGCCGATGTTCCACATCACCGGCGTGGTGAGCGTGATGCACACCACCATCGTCTTCGGCGGCACGCTGGTCATCATGCCGCGCTGGGACCGCGATACGGCCGGCCGGCTGATCTCGCGCCGCAAGGTCACGAGCTGGACCAACATACCGACCATGGTCATCGACCTGATGGCCAGCCCGAACTTCGCGAACTACGACCTGAGCAGCCTCACCTACATCGGCGGCGGCGGCGCGGCGATGCCGCAGGCGGTCGCGCAGCGCCTCCTGGAGCAGTTCGGCCTCAAGTACCAGGAAGGCTACGGCCTGACCGAGACCGCGGCCCCGTCGCACGCGAATCCGTTCGAGAACCCGAAGCAGCAGTGCCTGGGCATTCCCTACATGAGCACCGATTCGCGCGTGGTCGACCCCGACACGCTGCAGGAAATGCCCATCGGCGAATCGGGCGAGATCATCACCCACGGCCCCGAGGTCTTCCAGGGCTACTGGAAGCGGCCCGATGCGACGGCAGCCGCCTTCGTCGAGTTCGAGGGCAAGCGCTTCTTCCGCTCCGGCGACATGGGCCGGATGGACGAGGACGGCTACTTCTTCATGACCGACCGCCTGAAGCGCATGATCAACGCGAGCGGCTTCAAGGTCTGGCCGGCCGAGGTCGAACTGCTGATGTTCAAGCACCCCGCGATCCAGGAGGCCTGTGTCATCGCCACCAAGGACGCCTATCGCGGCGAATCCGTCAAGGCGGTGGTGGTGCTGCGCCCGACGCACAAGGACACCACCGAGCAGCAGATCATCGACTGGTGCCGCGAGAACATGGCGGTCTACAAGATCCCGCGCGCGGTGCAGTTCGTCGATGCGCTGCCCAAGAGCGGCAGCGGCAAGGTGATGTGGCGGCTGCTGCAGGAGGCGGAGAACGGCAAGAAGTAGAAAGAAGGGTCGCGGCACCGCCAGGAGCGGTGTCATCAAAACAGCATGCGCGCCTCCTAGGATGCACCGCACCAGGAGGTCACATGACTCAACACGCATCGAACGACGACGCCAGCGACGCAGGCGCGCCGATCTCCCGCCGCGGATTCTTCAAGGGCGCCGGCGCGGCGGGCCTGGCGGCTGCCGCATCGCCGCTGGCACTGCCGACGGACGCCGCGGCGGCAACGGCCGACGGCACGCCGGAGCAGATCCACCTGACCTGGGGCAATCACGCGTGCACCGCCGTCTATGTCTCATGGGCCTCGGCGGCGCAGGCCGTGAATCCGCGGGTCCGCTTCGGGCACTCCGCCGGCAGGGAGCGCACGGTCCTGGCGGTCCAGCGGACCTATACCGACGGGCTCAACGGCCAGACCGTGTTCACCTACCACGCCCTTCTCGACGAGCTTGTGCCGAATGCGGCCGTCCATTACACGGTGACGGCCGACAACGACGGCAACTACGCCAAGCCCTTCGTCGGCAGCTTCCGGAACGCGCCCAGGGGCAGGCAGCCTTTCCGCTGGACCAGCTACGGCGACCTCGCGACCCCGGTCACGAGCTGGGTTCTCTCGTCGCTGCAAAGCCGGTATGCGGTGCAGGCCGTGGAGCGTTTCGAGCCGCTCTTCCATCTGCTCAACGGCGACCTCTGCTATGCGAACCTCAATCCCGCCGCTCAGCCCTCGGTCTGGGCGGACTTCGGCAGGAACAACCAGGCCTCGGCGGCGCTGCGTCCGTGGATGCCGTGCCCGGGCAACCACGAGATCGAGTTCAACAACGGCGCAGAGGGCTTCGAGTCGTACCTGACGCGCTACGCACTGCCCGACAACGGAACGCCGTTCGCCGGCCGCTGGTACAGCTTCCGCGTCGGCAGCGTGCTCTTCATTTCCCTGTCGGCCGACGACGTGATCTACCAGGACGGCGGACCGTTCGTCGCCGGCCCTGCCGCGCTGCAACCGGCGCCCAGCACGGGCAATGCACCGATCGAGGCCGGCACCTCGAAGTACATCCGTGGCTACAGCAACGGCGCGCAGACGCGCTGGCTCGAAGAGACGCTGGCGCGCGGGGCGCGGGATGGCGACATCGACTGGATCGTCGTGCAGATGCACCAGGATGCGCTCAGCTCCTCGAAAACCGGCAACGGTTCCGACAAGGGCATCCGGGAGACCTGGCTGCCGCTTTTCGACCGCTATGGCGTCGATCTGGTGGTCTGCGGCCATGACCACGACTACGAGCGCAGCTGGCCCGTGCGCGGTTGCAACCACGGGGTCGGCCGGGATGCGGCGACGGGTGCCGCGGTCGACACCTGCCAGCCGAACCCGGTCGTCACGGCCGACCCCGCGGACGGCAGCTTCGACACCAGCCGCGGAACGGTTCACCTGATCCTCGGCGGCGGCGGCACCAGCGCGCCGCTGGACAGCTACGGCGTGAACGCAACCAACGGAAAGCCGCAGGCCAAGGTCTTCACGAAGTCGAATCGCCCGATGGCGGGCGCCTCGGCGGGTGTGTACATCCGCGCCGGCGCCGACGCGGTCGAAGACGCCATCTGGTCCGCGCGACGCGACACCGGCACCGGGTACGGCATCGCCGTCTTCGACCTCGACCCGGGCACGCACGGCGGAAAGACGTCGATCACCATCCGCTACTACCATGCGCCCGGCGCCGACAAGGCGCCAACGCCGAACTACGAGCTCTTTGAGACTGTCGTTCTGTCGAAGGAGCGGCGAGGCTAGGACGCAGGACCACTGAAGCCCCGCCGAGCCCCGCTACAGCGACAGCAGGCGGTGCAGGAACGAGCGATAGCGCCGCAAGGCGACCCGCAGATCCTCGGTCGAGACCGGGCCCGCCTGCGCGACCTGCGCCTCGACATGACTGCGTTCTCTCGTGAAGGTCTCGGTCAAGTTTTTCAAGACCCGGTTCACCAGGTCGTCCGCGTCGTGCACCGCCTTGCGGGGGTCGTCGACAAAGCCGATCTGCACCGCGTCCCAGTCGCGACGGAAGTCCCCGGCGACGTCTGTCGCGAAGAGCGGCTCCAGTTCATCGGAGTTGCCGTGCGGCGCACCGGGCCTGTCATCGAAGCCGGCATCCGGCGTCTCGACCGTGCGATCGGATGACGACTCATCCACCGGATAGACCTCCAGTTCGGCAGCCCCGCTTGCACCCGTGGGCGAGCTGCGCACGTCGTCCGGCGCGGTGGATCTCGCGGGGCGCGGTGCCTCGGCGAGCGTTGTGGCTTCCGCTTCGAGCTGGGCGGACTGTCTGCGCTTGGAATCGAAAATCATGATCGCACCTCCATCGGCCGGGCGGCCCGTATCGACTGCACCGGCGTTGCGCCCGTTCGCTGCTCACGCACTTCCAGCAATTCATCGAAGAGCGCACGGTAGTGAACGACGGCCTTGCGCAGTTCCTCGGTGTCGACTTCGCCATCGACATTGCGCCGGCGAATGTCCTGCGCTGCGCGGTAGTGGCTGACCACGGCAGGGTGATCGACCGAAATGTCCGCGGCGCGGTGCTCGAAATCCGCCAGCGGATAGCCGCGCTTGGCCATCAACTCGCGCACCAGCGCATCGGCCTTTTCCACTACCCAGCGCGGGTTGTCGACGAAGTCGGCCTGCAGCGCAGTCCATGCGGCATGGAAGCGCGCGGCATCCTCGGAGGTGAGCGGGACGATCGCCAGGCGCTCGACCCGAGCCTCCCGGCGCTGCAGCTCGGCTTCCGCCTTGGCCCGGCTGGCGTGTGTCTCGACGGCGTGGTCGTACTCGGGACCGAAGCGGGCCCGCAATCGCTGCGACTGTCTGCTGCGATAGAAACCGTAGGCGGCCAACGCAATCAGCGCAACGGCCGCGACGATCGCGACAAGGATCCAGGTTTGGGGGGTCATCGTGTCCATGGGTAGTCTCCTTGACTTCGAATCTTCGGGCGCCCGCCCGGCCACAAGCGCGGAAAGGAACTCGATCCGTTGACGGACTGCTCTGACTGGGTTGAACCGAGTCGCACACCAACGTGGCTAACCGCCGGCTGGGCTGAAGGCGGTGATCAGCACGAGCAAGCTCAGCACCACCCAGACCGCGGCGAAATCCCAGGCACCGGTTCGGCCTCCCTCGAATTCGCGGCGGCGCCAGATCATCAACGGCAACCACGCGTCTGCCGACTCGTAGTAGGCCGGCAGCTTGTGCAAGCAGGCTTTGCAGTAGTACGCGCCGCGACGGTTGAGCGTCTTGCAGTCTTCACAGACTTCGCCGATCTGTTCTCGTCCTGCCGATGAGCGCACGAGATCGAAGAGACTGGCGAACGCGACAGGTGATTCAGCCGATGGGGTGGACTCCGAAGATTCGCGATGGGGTCGGCATCGGGCCAATCCGCGGACGAGTTGATTGAATGAAGTCATGGTCCTTTGCTCGCTCTACAGGGTGGGGCTAGGTGTTCGGCGATCCGTGGCCTACGTGCTCGGCGGGAATGGCCTGGGTCCACTCGGCCACCTCCCGCTTCGTCATGCTGCCGGCGCGGGCGAGGCGTGCGTCCCGGTAGCCCAACTGCTCGATGTCGTAGAGATACTGCTCGCGCGACAGAAAGGTGCCCCGGCAGACATGCTCGATCGAGGTGGGCGGATCGCGTATTTCATCGCTCAGGTGCGCCGTGAGTCTGCGCATTGCCCATCCCGGGATGCGATGGCGTTCGCCGGGATAGATGTAGCCGTACAAGATCAGGTGCACCAACAGCACCCGCCAGTGCGGCCCGAATCGGGCCAGCAGTCGTTCCCAATCAATCCGCTCGGCATGGGTCTGCAGGAGGTGAACGACATCTCCTCCGTCGAAGCGTTCGCGCTCCATCAGAAACGCCTTGGAAAGCAGCACGTCCTCGACGTTCGCGATGCGCACCCTGACATCCAGAATGTCGGTGCGGGAGTTCGCGTGAAACCAGTGCTTGTCGACAGGGGCGAGGCCATTGCCCGAGTTGAAGATCAGATCGATGAACTGCGGGCCGCTCCGGATCTTGGCCAGCCAATGCGGATAGACCAGGTCTGCCTGCCAGCCGTGATGCAGCGCCACCCGTGCGATGCGCTCGTAGTCCGCCCGGCGAATGAAGAGATCCAGGTCCTTGGTTGCTCGTCGGATCCCGGTGTGGCAGGCATGAGCGAAAGCGCCGCCCACCAGGAAGGGAATGCGGGCGCTCGTCAAGGCAGACAGAACGCGCCGATAGAAGTCGGCCACGGAAGGGTCGAGTTCAGCTCCGAGCGACGGCGCTGGCGCGATGGAACACTTCATTCGCAGACGGTAAGCCTGCCCAGCCATGGGCCGTGCAGCGCGAGGCGCCACCCTGCGTCGGCTGGGGCCTACGGACCTTGCGGGATGAAGCCGACGGCGACCTCACCGATCAACGCCCAATCTCGTTGCAACTGCACTTGCATTGCTGGACGCCCATGCATGGTCCCAAATCTTCTTCTCATGTCCGGTTCGCGGCGGTCGGCGATCTCCACGTCCAAAAGGATTCGGCCGGCACGCTGCGCGCCTTCTTCGAGCAGGCGGCTGAGCAGGCGGATGCGCTGCTCCTGTGCGGCGACCTCACCGACTACGGAACCGCCGCGGAGGCCCAGGTGCTGGCACAGGAGCTGACTTCCGTCCCTGTCCCCATCGTCGCGGTCCTGGGCAATCATGATTTCGAGTCCGGCGTGCCGGAGCAGGTGGTCGAAGCGCTGACGAAGGTGGGCGTCCGGGTGCTCGACGGCACGGCCTGCGAGATCGAAGGCGTCGGCATTGCCGGCGTGAAGGGCTTCGCCGGCGGATTCGGACGCGGTTCGCTGGGCGCTTGGGGAGAACCCGCGATCAAGCTGTTCGTCCAGGAGGCGCTGAACGAGTCCATGAAGCTGGAGGCTGCGCTGGCCAAGCTGCGCACACGGCAGCGCATCGCGCTGCTGCACTACGCCCCCGTCTCCGGCACGGTGCAAGGCGAGCCGGTGGAGATCTTCCCGTTCCTGGGCAGCAGCCGGCTGGAGGAGCCGCTGCTGCGCTATCCAGTCGATGCGGTTTTCCACGGACATGCGCATCGCGGAGCGCTCGAAGCCCGCACTGTCAATGGAACGCCTGTCTACAACGTTGCCAAGCCCTTGCTCGAGCGCACCCGGCCCGATTCGCCTCCGTTCTTCCTCCTCCAGTTGCCGCGTGATTGCGGTGAGCCGGGGCGCGCGCCTGGCTAGCTCACGCGGCGCGGTGTCGCGCCGCCGGCTAAGGCTTCCTGAGCATCTCGATCAAGCGCGCGAGCGCCACCGAGGGCGTTCCCTTCCACACCAGGTGCGTCCGGTTGTGCCGCATCCGTTCCGGCAGGGGATGCTGGCGGACATCCGCCGTGGCACGCAGCGCCTTGAGCACCGACACCGGCACGATCGCGAAGCCGGTGCCGGCAGCCACGCAGGCGATCATCGCCTGATAGGACGAAAACTCCAGCGAGCGTGAGGGCGACACGCCGCCCTTGCCGAGCCACTGTTCGAGCAGGCGGCGGTAC
Source organism: Variovorax sp. HW608 (assembly GCF_900090195.1). NCBI lineage: Bacteria > Pseudomonadati > Pseudomonadota > Betaproteobacteria > Burkholderiales > Comamonadaceae > Variovorax > Variovorax sp. HW608. The sequence goes on along the minus strand of NZ_LT607803.1, from coordinate 6,718,573 downwards.
GAGCAGCCTTGCGCGAACGCGATCAGCGTCGAGTTCGCGAGATCGCCCGGGCGCGTCACCGAGGTCACGCTGAGCGCGGTGACCAGCACCAGCTCTTCCTCGAACACCGGCAGCGATTCCAGTCCGGCCGGCGAGAAGGGCTCGGACACGAACGCAGCCTCGATCTCGAAGCCGTTCACGCGCTTGAGCAGCGCGCCCGTGGTCCCGCTGACCAGTTCCACCACCACCCCCGGATAGAGCTTGTGGAAGCGCGAAAGCACCGGCGGGAGCCGGCTGCCCGCGGCGCTTTCGAGCGAACCCAGCCGGAAGGTGCCGAGCGGCAGGTCGCTGCGCAGCTCGGACTCGGCCTCGTCCGCGAGGCGCAGCAGCCGGTCGGCGTAGGGCAGCAGCTTGTGGCCCGCCGGCGCCAGCGCGAGCGTGCGGCCCTGCCGATGGAACAGCTTGTGCCCGAGCCGTTCCTCGAGCTGCTGGATGCGCGTCGTGACGTTCGACTGCACGCGGTTGAGTTTGTCCGCCGCGCGGATCACGCCGCCTTCCGCCACGACGGTGCGGAAGATCTCCAGGGAGTCCAGGTCGATGGTTCTCATAAAAGGAATGATCGTTCTGAATAATTCATTTGTGGCCGACCCGCATTCTGCGTCTAATGACATGCCATGTCGAATCCCTCCCTCACCATGTCGCGGCCTTCCTACCTGTCCGTCTGCGTCGCCGGCCTGTTGGCACTGGCGATCGCGATGGGCATCGGCCGCTTCGCCTTCACGCCGATGCTGCCGTTGATGATCCGCACCGGCAGCCTCGACGTCGCGGCGGGCGGCTGGCTTGCGGCGGCCAACTACGCGGGCTATCTGCTCGGTGCGTTGACCACGGCACGCCTGCCGCTCACGCCGCAGCGTGTGGGGCTCGTATCGCTCGCGATCATCGTGATTTCCACCGCGGCAATGGGCTGGTCGGGCTCGGTCGCTCTCTGGCTGGTGCTGCGCTTCGTCGCGGGTGCTGCGAGTGCGTGGGCGCTCGTGAGTACCAGTGTCTGGTGCCTCGCGTGGCTGGCGCGGCTTGCGCGGCCGTCGGGCGCCGGCCTTCTCTATGCGGGCGTCGGCGCGGGCATTGCGCTCGCCGGGCTCTACTGCTGGCGTGCCGGTGCGGCGGGCGCGGCGCCGGACAGTCTCTGGATCCAGCTCGGCATCCTCGCGCTGGTGGGGCTGTCGATCGTCGCGGCGCTGATGCCGCGCGATGCAGCAACCGCCGCCGCGGCGCCGCGTGCGGGCGACGGCGCGACCGCATCGGGCACCGTGCCCTGGGGGCTGGTGCTCAGCTACGGCATGCTCGGCTTCGGCTACATCCTGCCGGCGACCTTCCTGCCGGTGCTGGCGCGTGCGGTGGTCGACGATCCTTCGGTCTTCGGTGCCGCGTGGCCGGTGTTCGGCGCGGCGGCAGCGGTTTCGACGCTGCTGGCGGCGGCGGTGCTGGGGCACGTCCCGCGGCGCCGCGTGCTCGCCGGAAGCCATGCGCTGATGGCGCTGGGATGCCTGCTGCCGGTGATCCATCTTTCCGCGCTCACCGTGCTCGCGGCGGCGCTGCTGGTCGGCGGCACCTTCATGGTCGCGACCATGGCCGGCATGCAGGAGGCCAAGGCGCGCACCCCCGGCGACCCCACCCGTGCGCTCGGCCGCATGACCGCCGCCTTCGCGATCGGCCAGATGGCGGGCCCGATCCTGTCGTCGGCCTTGAGCGGCTCGGCACAGGGCTTCGGCGGGCTCTTCATCGCGCTGGCGGTCGGCGCGGTGGCGCTGCTGGGCAGCGCCGCGTGGCTGGTGCGCGAACCCCGATCGATGGCATGAAAGAAAGGAACCCCAACGTGCTTCAACAAGGCCACACCCACCCCTGGATCGAGCGCCTGCCGATGCCTGCGGCCGGATCGATGACCGAGGCGCAGCGCGCGGCCGCGCAGGCGCTGATCGACGGACCGCGCAAGGCGGTGTTCGGCCCCTTCATCCCGCTCCTGCAAAGCCCCGTGCTCATGGAGCGCATCGGCAGCCTGGGCGAATACCTGCGCTTCGACAGCCCGCTGGATGCCCGCGTGCGCGAACTGGTGACCTGTGCGGTCGCGAGGCATGTCGGCAATCAGTTCGAATGGGTCGTGCACGCCGCGGCCGCGGTCAAGGCCGGTGTCAGCGCCGAAGCGATCGAGGCCCTGCGGCTCGGCCGCCGCGCCGCACCGCTGGCGCAAGACGAGCAGCTCGCGCTCGACTTCGCGCAGGAGCTTCTGCAAAACAACGGCGTGAGCGAGCCCACCTACGCCGCGGTGCAATCGCGCTTCGGCAAGCCCGCAGTGGTCGATCTCAGTGCGCTCGTCGGCTACTTCGCGATGGTCTGCTGGGTGATGAACGTGGCCCACACGCCGGTGGAGCCGCCGCAGGGGCAGGCGGGGCTCGACGCCTTTCCGCTGTAGAAAAAATCAGTTGCGGGTCAGCTTCCCGCCGGCTTCGAGGAGACAATCCGCGCTGCGCGGACAGGGTCCGTGAAACGACCCTTCGATCCGCACATGCTCGACAAACGCTTTTTTCCGCGTCAGGCGGTCGCGTCCGGCGGCAACCGCTGGGACTGGGCGCTGCTGCCCCTGGTGCTCGCGACCTTGTTCGCGCTGGCCTACGGCGGCGCGCAGATGGCCCGGCCCTACGAGATCGGGCAGCCGCTGCCGATCAGCCTCGATCCGTGGATGCTGCCGTACTACCTGTTGCGCACCACGCTGCGGATGTTCCTCGCGCTCGGCGCGTCGCTGGTCTTCTCCTGCGTGTTCGCGGTGCTCGCGACGCGCTACCGCGTGGCCGAGAAGGTCCTGGTGCCGATGCTCGACATCCTGCAGTCGATCCCCATCCTCGGCTTCCTGTCGATCACGGTCACCGGCTTCATCGCGCTGTTCCCCGGCAACCTGCTCGGCGTGGAATGCGCGGCGATCTTCGCGATCTTCACCTCGCAAGCCTGGAACATGGCCTTCAGCCTGTACCAGTCGCTGCGCACGGTGCCGCCGGAACTGCGCGAGGCGTCGTCGGTGTTCCAGCTGTCGGCATGGCAGCGCTTCTGGCGGCTCGAACTGCCCTTCGCGGCGCCGGGGCTGCTGTGGAACATGATGATGTCGATGTCCGGCGGCTGGTTCTTCGTGGTCGCCTCGGAAGCGATCTCGGTATCGAACCAGAACATCAAGCTGCCGGGCGTGGGCTCGTACATCGCGCTGGCGATCGAGGCGCGCGACCTCGGCGCGATCGGCTGGGCCATCGGCGGCATGCTGATCGGCATCACGCTGTACGACCAGCTCTTCTTCCGTCCGCTGATCGCATGGGCCGACAAGTTCCGCTTCGAGGAGGGCAGCACCGAGGAGGCCCCGCGCTCGTGGCTGCTCACCTGGCTGCGCCGCACCGACCGCGTCAAGCGCATGATCATCGGGGCCATGCAGCCGCTCGAACGCGCGCTGGTGCTGTTCCGGCTCGACTTCGACGGAACCTCGATCAAGGCGCGCCCGCGGCCGCCCGACCCGGCCGTCGCGCGTGTGTGGGACGCCACCATCGCGGCTGCGGTGCTGCTGGCGCTGTTCTGGCTCATGCGCTTCATCCACACCGAGGTCGGCTGGGCCGAGGTGGGGCATGTGTTCGTGCTCGGCTTCTACACGCTCGTGCGCGTTCTGGTGCTGATCGCGCTGGCGGCGCTGGTGTGGGTGCCGATCGGCGTCTGGATCGGCATGAATCCGCGCTGGGCCGGACGGCTGCAGGGCGTGGCGCAGTTCCTGGCGGCCTTTCCGGCCAACCTGATGTTCCCGGTGGCGGTGCTGTTCATCGTCCGCTGGCAGCTCAACCCGAACATCTGGCTCGCGCCGCTGATGGTGCTGGGCACGCAATGGTATCTGCTCTTCAACGTGATCGCGGGCGCATCGACGGTGCCCGCCGAGCTGCGCTACGCGGCCGAGAACCTCGGGCTCGGCGGCTGGCTCAAGTGGCGCCGCTACCTGCTGCCGGCAGTGTTTCCGAGCTTCGTCACCGGCGCGATCACCGCCAGCGGCGGATCATGGAACGCGAGTATCGTCGCCGAGTACGTGACCTGGGGCGACACCACCCTGCAGGCGGCGGGCCTCGGGAGCTACATCGCGCACATGACCGCGATCGGCGACTTCCCGCGCATCGCGCTCGGCATCGGCGTGATGTGCGTGTTCGTCATGGGCATGAACCATTTCGTCTGGCGCCGGCTCTATGAGCGAGCCGAGACCAGGGTCTGATTCGAGGGGAAATCGCATGGCCGAAGCCATCATCGAACTCAAGGACGTGGGCAAGTCGTTCCGCTCGGCCGACGGCGTGGCGCGCGCGGTGCTCGAAGGCGTGGATTTCCGGCTCGCCGAGGGCGAGATCGTGGCGCTGCTGGGCCAGTCCGGCTCGGGCAAGTCCACGCTGCTGCGCATCCTGGCCGGCCTCATCGGCGCGGACGGGGGCAGCGTGAGCTATCGCGGCCAGCCGCTGTACGCGCCGGCGCGCGGCATCGCGATGGTGTTCCAGTCCTTCGCGCTCTTTCCGTGGCTCACGGTGCAGCAGAACGTCGAGCTCGGCCTGGAGGCGCGCGGCATCGCGCCGGCCGAGCGCGCACGCCGCGCGAGTGCGGCAATCGATCTGATCGGCCTGGCCGGTTTCGAGGGCGCCTTGCCGCGCGAGCTTTCGGGCGGCATGCGGCAGCGCGTGGGCATCGCGCGCGCGCTCGTGATCGAGCCCGAGGTGCTGCTCATGGACGAAGCCTTCTCCGCGCTCGACGTGCTGACCGGCGAGCGCCTGCGCGAAGACATCCTCCAGCTGTGGAGCAGCGGCGCGATGCCGACCAAGGCGATGCTCATCGTCTCGCACAACATCGAGGAAGCGGTGCTGATGGCCGACCGCATCCTGATCTTCGCGGCGGATCCCGGGCGGGTGCGCGCCGAGCTGCCGATCCATCTGCCGCGGCCGCGCGATGCCGACAGCCTCGAGGTGCGCGCATTGATCGACGAGGCCTACGCGCTCATGACCGAGCGCGCACCTGCCGCCGGCCGTGCCGCCGAGGAGCCGCCCCGCATGCATCTCGGCGACCGCCTGCCCGAAGCGGATATCGGCCGCATGGAGGCGCTCTTGGAAATGCTGGTCGACGACGACCGCAATGGACGCGCCGACCTGCCGCAGCTCGCCGAGGAAACCGAGCTCACCGACCAGGACCTGCTGCCGCTCGCGCAGGCGCTCGCGCTGCTCGGCTTCGCGAAGCTCGCGGATGCGGATCTGCATCTCACCGAACTGGGGCGCCACTACGTCGGCGGCGCGCACACGCTGCGGCAGCAACTGCTGGGCCAGCAGTTGCTCGCGCATGTGCCGCTGGCTGCGCACATCCGCCACAGCCTGGAACAGGCGCCGACGGGCGAGCTGCCGCAGGAGCCTTTCCTCGAATTGCTGAAGGAAAGCCTGGACGAACCCACCGCCGAGCGTGTGCTGCGTACCGCCATCGAGTGGGGCCGCTACGGCGAGGTGTTCGAGTACGACCTGCGCACCGGCCTCATCCACCTGCCGGCCGGCGAGGAGGAAAGCGCCGAACCGTCGGCTCCGGGCTGAGATTCAGCGCTTGCCGGCGCCGGGCGCTTCGAGCGCAAGGACCGCGTCGGCCAGCCGGTCGATGCCCGGCTCCGAGAGGTCCTCTGCTTCGACGCGCTGCCGGTCGGCCCACGACGCGAAGTGCTGCGCCTGCGAGCGCGCGTAGAGCGGGTCGTAGTGCAGGGCCATCAGCTCGGCGAAAAGCGGCGAGAGCTCACCGCTGCGCGCCCAGGCCTGCCAGCGCTGCACGGTCTCGTTGCCCTGCAACTCCTTGAGCAGCCCGAGCTGCGTGGCCAGCGCCTCGGCGTCGTCGCCCAGGTAGGCGTAGTCGCGCAACAGGTAGGCCAGGCGCGCTTCCGGCGTCGCCGCGATCTCGATGCAGGGGCTCGCACGCATGCGCGCCACCAGCGGAATCGGCACGGCGATGCGGCCGATGCGCGGGCTTTCGCCTTCCACGTAGAGCGGCCGGGCGAGGTCGATCTCGTCGAGCACCTGCGCGACGCAGGTCTCGAAGGCCTTTTGCGAAGGCTGGGGCGTGCCCGGCAGCGCGCCGAGCAGCGAGCCCTTGTGCCTGGCGAAGCCTTCGAGGTCGAGCACCTGCGCCCCGCGCGCGGCGAGCGCCTGCAGGATGCGGGTCTTCGCGCTGCCCGTGGCGCCGCACAGCACGCGCAGCGGCAGGCGAGGGGAGAGCGCCTCGATCTGCTCGATCACGTGATGGCGAAAGCTCTTGTAGCCGCCGGACAGTTGCTGCGCGTCCCAGCCGACCAGGCGCAGCCACGTCACCATCGAGCCGCTGCGCATGCCGCCGCGCCAGCAGTAGACGAGCGGCTTCCAGTTGGGCGGCCGGTCGGCGAAGCGCTCGCGCAGGTGCTTCGCGAGGTTGGCCGCCACCATCGCGCCGCCGACGCGCCGCGCCTCGAACGCGCCCTGCTGCTTGTAGAGCGTGCCGACGATGCGGCGCTCTTCGTCGTCCAGCACCGGGCAGTTGATGGCGCCGGGGATATGGTCGAGCGCGAACTCGGCCGGCGAGCGAGCGTCGATGAGGGTGTCGAACGCGGGCAGGTCGGCCACGCGGACGGGGGAGCGAGTCATGGTTCTTTTCAGGCGATGATGAAGGGCGCGCAAAACTCACGGACTTGGCACAATGCCGGGGAATTCCGGAGGCCTCGAAAAATCATCCAGAAGAAACGGATTGCCCTGATGGAGTTTTCGCACGACGGCGGTGGCGGCTGCAAAGCCTGCACCGAGTCTCCAATCGGAGATTCTGGCACGCACGCCAGACTTGCCGTCCGGCCGGGCACGAGGCCGGACCGGTCGTTCAAGAAGGGGAGCATTCATGAATCATCGTGCCGGTGCGGGCCTCGCCTGCCTGCTCGTCGCGCTGTCTTCTAGCGCCGCACAGGCGCAAGAGGCGCAAGAGGCGCAACAGCCGCCGCAGCCACAGGAGTCGCAACAGCCACAGGAAGCACCGGCTGCGCGCTTCGACGGCAAGCCCTACTGGGAACTGCTGATCGGTCCGTTCGCGGTGCACTGGAGCAACGAGAGCAAGCACACGCACGTCTACCTGCTGGGCATCGAGCGCAGCCTGCCCCAGGCGCCGCAGTGGTCGGCCGCCGATGCGACGATCTTGGGCTTCTCGGCGTTCCAGAACTCGTTCGGCCAGCCCTCGGCCTATGCGTACTACGGCTGGCGCTGGGACAACCTGTTCGGCCACCCGTGGCTCTACGCGAAGCTGAGCGGCGGCATCCTCTATGGCTACAAGGACCAGTACGAGGACAAGGTGCCCTTCAATCACAACGGCTTCGGGCTGGGGATCATTCCCGCCATCGGCATTCGGTTGACGCCGTTCGACGCGGTGCAGTTCAACGTGCTCGGCGCGGCCGGGATGATCTTCACGTACAGCCGCCGGTTCTGAAGCGGGGCACGAGGTTCGCGAAATTCTTTTCGCGTGCTCCGGAACCCGCAGGATTTCAAGCTATACTGCGAGGCTTCGCACAACGCGAAACACGCGGGAATAGCTCAGTTGGTAGAGCGCAACCTTGCCAAGGTTGAGGTCGCGAGTTCGAGCCTCGTTTCCCGCTCCACTCAATGAAAAAAATGAGGCTTCGGCCTCTTTTTTTTCGTCCCCGCTTCACGAAAAGCGCATCACCCCGTCGTCCACCGCGCCGAACCTCAGTGTCATGAGGTCGGCGAGGTAGTTCTGGTTCAGCTTCCAGGGCTTCCTCGTGCCTTGCTTGGGCAACTGGTCCATCGCGCGCTGGAAGTAGCCCGACGAGAAATCGACCCAGGGCTGCAGCGCCATGGTTTCGCCATCCGCGCGGGGTACGCATTGGCGCGCGCCGGTCCGCCGCATGTGGTTGAGGAGCCGGCAGACGAAGGTGCTGGCCAGGTCCGCCTTCAGCGTCCAGGACGCATTCGTGTAACCGGAAATCGAAGCGAAGTTCGGCACGCCGGCAAACAGGACGCCCTTGTAGTTGACCAGTTCCGCCGGCACGAGCTTGTGCCCGTCCACGCGCATCTCGAGGCCGCCGACCAGCTTGAGCTTCAGGCCCGTCGCGGTCACGACGAGATCCGCGGGCAGCTCCGCGCCGCCTGCAAGCTTCAGGCCGCCTTCGGTGAAGGATTCGATCGTGTCGGTGACGACGCTGGCGCGCCCGCTGCGAATGGCCTTGAAGAGGTCGCCGTCCGGGACGAAGCACAGGCGCTGCTCCCATGGGTTGTAGCGCGGGGTGAAGTGCCTGTCGATGTCGTATTCGGGGCCGAGCTGCCGTCTCACCTGCTTCAGCAGTGCCGACTTCGCGAAGGCGGGCCTGCGCCTGCACAGTTTGAAGATGCCGACGGAGACCAGCACGTTCTTCCAGCGGGTCAATGCATGCGATGTCGCGAATCCGAGATGGCGGCGCAGCCATTGGGCGAACGGGTCCACCGAAGGAAGGCTCAGCACGTACGAAGGCGAGCGCTGCAGCATGGTCACGTGCGCGGCGCTTCGGGCGAGCGCCGGCACCAGGGTGACGGCGGTCGCTCCGCTGCCGATCACGACGACGCGCTTGCCGGCAGGGTCGATGTCGTCCGTCCAGTGCTGGGGATGCACCACGCGGCCGCGGTAGCGTTCGAGGCCCGGGAACTGCGGCGCATAGCCCTCCGCGTAGTCGTAGTAGCCGCTGCACACGAACAGGAAGGTGCAGCGGAACACGCGGCGCTCGCCGGATTCAAGCTCCGCCTCGACGGACCACTTTGCGTCGTGCGATGACCAGCTCGCCGACCGCACGCGGTGGCGATAGCGGATCAGGCGATCGATGCCGTGTTCGCGCGCGGTGGCCCGCAGGTAGTCCAGGATCGACGCTCCGTCGGCGATGGTCTTGGTGCCGGTCCATGGGCGGAACGAGTAGCCCAGCGTGTGCATGTCCGAGTCCGACCGCACGCCCGGATAGCGGAACAGATCCCAGGTGCCGCCGAGTGCGTCGCGCGCTTCGAGGATGGCGACGCTGCGTTCGGGGCAGTGCCGCTGCAGGTGGGCGGCCGCACCGATGCCGGACAACCCGGCGCCGACGATCAATACGTCGACGAAGTCATCGGCCATGAGGCCCTTCAGGCCTTGGACTGCCCGCCCTGCCGGTTGGCACCCAGCGCGTAGACGACCGGCTTTTCATCCGGAAGCTTGGGCGCCGCGACGCCTTCGCCGAGCGGCACGTGGGCCGTCCCGTAGACCTCGCGCTCCAGCCGCTTGGCCCGTTCCGCGTACATGCGGGCGAGGGCGCCGTGGTGCTCCGCGGCGGCCTGGTGCTCGATGCGCGCCAGATTGGCCTCTTCGAGCAGCGTCATGATGCGACGAAGATGGCCGTTCCGATTGGGCTGGAAGATGTTGAACATCGGATCCTCCGAATTCTTGAGCCTGCGAAGGGGCAGTTTTAACGTGATTCGGCGATTTCGTGCATGTCAGCGAAGTTCCACGATTGACGTAGGCCGCCCGGCCAGTGACCGAGCGGTGGCCAAAGCGGTAAAGTGGAAGGATTGCCTAGATCTCGTCGATCTGCGTGCTGCGGGTTTCGCCCTGCGCCGCCAGCGAATAGCGCTCCCGGGTTTTCACGTAGAAGCTCGCGCCGAAGCGGCCCACCGGCAAATAGTGCTGCAGCCGCACGCGCCAGGTCTCGGTGTCGATCAGCTCGTCGCGCGCGTGCATCCAGCGCACCTGGCCGATGAAGATCTGCCGGCTCTCGGTTTCCAGCGTTTCCCACAGCGTGCACTCGAAGGCCACCGGCGCCTCGGCGATGCGCGGCGGCTTCACGGCGCGGCTCGGCAAGGCGGTGAAGCCGACCACGTCGAGCTCGCTCACGTGCGGCGGATGACGATCGCCGCAGCGGTGCATCTGCTCTGCAATGTCCTCGTCGGCGAGGTGGACGACGAACTCGCCGCTGCGCACGATGTTGGCCGCCGTATCCTTGAGCGCGTTGTCCTGAAGGCGATTCACGCTGATCATCACGATCGGCGGCTCCTCGCCGAGCATGTTGAACATGCTGAAAGGCGCCGCGTTCACCACGCCGTCTGCGCCGATCGTCGTGACAAGCGCGATCGGGCGCGGCACGATCAGGCTTGCCATCAACTTGTAGCGCTGGTACTCGGTGAGCTGCGAGAAGTCAACGTCCATGATGATTTTTGAAAAGTGAGAGAGGAGCATTCCACCATGCCCCAAAACGACCCAGCAGAATTCAGGCCAGCACGCGAATCCTCGATGTGGTTCCCGGCGGTCGTCATCGTGGCGGTCCTGGCGGCCGCGTTCGGCTGGTGGCGCTGGTCGCAGCAAAGGGAGGCGCCGCCCGAAACCCCGACCACCGCGACTGCGCCTCAACCCCAATCCGCGCCCGCCGAACTGCCGCCGCAGCCGCCCGTCGCGACGGGACCGCAGAACCCGATGGACAACCTCGCGGAGCCCGAGAAGTCGCTGCCCGCGCTGAGCGATGCCGACGCGCACGTGGCCAGCGCGCTCAACGATCTGCTCGGCCGCAAGAACGTCACCTCCTTCCTGCAGCTCGACGGCTTCGTGCGGCGCGCGGTCGCCACGGTCGACAACCTGCCGCGCGAGCACGCGACCGCGCGCATGTGGCCGGTGCTGCCGACGCCGCAACGTTTCACGCTGCAGGGCAACGGCGAGGTGAAGACGATCAGCCCCGACAACGGCGCGCGCTACACACCCTTCGTTCTCTTCGTCGAATCGATCGACCCGGCACGCGCGGTCGCGCTCTATGCGCGGCTCTATCCGCTGTTCCAGGAAGCCTACGAGGAGCTCGGCTATCCGAACCGCTACTTCAACGACCGGCTGGTGGCGGTGCTCGACCATCTGCTGAAGACGCCCGAGCCCAGCGGGCCGATCCAGGTCAAGATCACCGAGGTGAAAGGCGAGATGCCGCTCGAAAACCCCTGGACGCGCTACGAATTCGTCGACCCGCAGCTCGAGGCGCTCTCGGCCGGACAGAAGCTGCTGATCCGCATGGGGCCGGTGAACGAACGGCGCATGAAGGCGCGCCTGGCCGAACTGCGCCGCCTTGTCGCCACCGGGACGATCGCGAAGAAGTGACCTACCCGGCGGTAGGAAGGCGAGTCTCCTGGCCGTGGGCGGCACGGTGGTCGATCCGCTCGTCGCCACGGTCGAGGGCGGCAAGATCGAGCCGGTGAATCTCAGCGACCTGATGAAGTAGGCGAACTCAGACGGGGCTGGTCGAGCAGGCCAGCGCCCGTGCAAGCAGCAGCTTGCGTTCGCGCGCGTTGCGCGTGAGTTCGGCGGCCCGCTTGAATTCCTCGCAGGCCTCGCGCTTGCGGCCGAGTTTCGCGAGCAGGTCGCCGCGCACGCTCGGCAGCAGGTGGTAGCCCTGCAGCAGCGGTTCCGAGCGCAAAGCATCCACCAGCTCGAGGCCGACCGCCGGCCCGAAAGCCATCGACAGCGCGACCGCGCGGTTGAGTTCGACGACCGGCGAGGGCGCCAGTTGCGCCAGCGCTTCGTAGAGCGCGGCGATGCGCGGCCAGTCGGTCTCGGCGGCGCTGCGCGCGCGTGCATGGCAGGCGGCGATCGCGGCCTGCAGTGCATACGGCCCCGGCGCGCCGCCGACCTTCTCGGCGCGCGCCAGCGCGGCGAGGCCGCGCCGGATCAGCAACTGATCCCAGCGCGCGCGGTTCTGGTCGAGCAGCAGGATCGGATCGCCGTTCGCATCGACACGCGCGGCGGCGCGCGAGGCCTGGATCTCCATCAGCGCAACGAGGCCATGGACCTCCGCCTCTTCCGGCATCAGACCGGCCAGGATGCGGCCGAGCCGCAGTGCTTCGTCGCACAGCGCGGGGCGCATCCAGTCCTCGCCCGCGGTTGCCGAATAGCCCTCGTTGAACACCAGGTAGATGACCTCGAGCACCGACGAGAGCCGCGCCGCGAGTTCGTGCGCGCGCGGGGCCTCGAAGGGCACGTGCGCGCCGGTGAGCGTGCGCTTGGCCCGCACGATGCGTTGCGCGATCGTCGGTTCGGGCACGAGAAAGGAGCGCGCGATCTCCTCCGTGCTCAGCCCGCCCAGCAGCCGCAGCGTGAGCGCGACCCGGGCTTCTGGCGACAGCACCGGATGACAGGCGGTGAAGACCAGGCGCAGCAGGTCGTCGCCCACGTCATCGTCGAGGGCCGCATCCACCGCTTCGGCGAAATCGGCAGCCGCGATCGCGTGCCGCGCATCGAGTTCGCGGCCGATTTCCTCTTCCCTGCTCGCATGCAGGCTGCGCTGGCGCAGCAGGTCGATCGCTCGGCGCCTGGCCGCGGTGGTGAGCCATGCGGCGGGGTTGTCCGGAAGCCCGCCCTGCGGCCACTGTTCGAGCGCGGCGACGAGGGCATCCTGCGCCAGTTCCTCCGCCACGCCGACGTCGTGCACCAGGCGCGCCAGCGCACCGATGATCCTCGCGGACTCGATGCGCCAGACGGCGTTGATGGTGCGGTGGATCTCGTCGGCGGTACTCGTCATCGGGCAGGCCGGCCGCGCGGCGTCAGCCGTTCTTCAACTGTTCTTCCTCGCGGCCATTTCCGCGATCAGGCGCTTTTCCTGTTCCCTGAGTTCGGGCGTCATCTCGGCGCCGAAGTCCTCCAACTCGAAGACCTGCCGCAGCTCGACTTCCTCGCCGCCATCGAACGGTGCGCGCTTGAGCCATTCGATGGCTTCCTCGCGCGAGCGCACCTGCCAGAGCCAGTAGCCGGCGATGAGCTCCTTGGTCTCGCTGAACGGGCCGTCGATGACGGCGCGCTGCTTGCCGGAAAAGCGCACGCGCGCCCCCTTCGAGCTCGGTTGCAGGCCTTCGCCGGCGAGCATCACGCCCGCCTTGACCAGTTCCTCGTTGTACTTGCCCATCGCGGTCAGCATCTCTTCGGTTGGCATCACGCCGGCCTCGGAGTCCTTGTTGGCCTTCACTATCACCATGAATCGCATGTCGTTGCTCCTGTGACTTGGGTCGGTTGCGAGTTCGGCACCGGCCGGTGCGGCCGGCTCATTGTTCCGAGCCTCTGTTTGTACGTCGAAGGGGGACGCGCGAAATCGACAGCCTCGGCGGCCCGTTGTGTAACAAGTGTTTGCGCCGCGTTGCGGTGCTCAATTGCAGACCGTCGTGGTGCCGACCGGCCGGCAAGTTCTGCCGTCGATGCTGCGGTAGCGATCGAGCTGGCCGGTGTTGCGGTCCCAATGGTTGCCCTGCACGTCCTTGCAGGTGCGGTCGCCGCATTGGGTGATGCGCGGCCGCATGTCGCGCGGGCGGCCCGGCGGGCGGTTGACGCCGGGGCTGAAATAGTAGCCGTCGTCGATCCACATCGGGTCTTCGCCGCGATCGCTCCAGCGCGATTCGTCGGACCGGCCCGCGGCGCCGCTGCCGGTGCGGCGGCCGTCGATGATGATGGGGCCCGAAGGTGTCGGCGGCGGCGCTGCCGCGATGCTCGAATCATGATCCGGCGCGGCGCTGCGAACAACGGGCGCGGGCTCCCGTTCGCCGCCCACGATCGAGATGGGGTCGGTCGTCGTGACGCGCGCGACCTTGCGCGCGCCCTGCGGGCATGTGCCGTCGGTATAGCTCACGTTGCCCGCCGCGTCGGCGCAGCGGATCACCTCGGCGCCGGCGGGGAGGCCGAACGCCATGAGAGCAGCCGCAAGGATCAGCGATACGCGCATGAGGAACATTGTCCTCCTCGATCAAGAGAGCGCGCACTCGCAGTGGTTGATTGAAACTTCGACGCGCTTGACACGTCTTGACGGCACAGCGCAGGATCGATCGCGCATCAACAGCGGAGAACGTAATGTCATCCAAACTGCAAATGCGAACGATTTTGTCCGCGGCCTGCACGGCGCTGGCATTGACATGGGTCCCGGCCAAGGCGGCCGAGGTGCCGATCGTCACCGGCGAGCAGTGGACTACATCGAGCGAGGCAGTGAAGAAGGCCTATCTCGTCGGGCTCGCGAACATGGTCCAGGTGGAGATGGCCTATTACGGGAGGAACCAGCCGACCGATGCCCAGAGCTTCGTGCCGCGGCTCTCGAAGGGCATGCAGGGCCAGTCCCTCGACAGCGTGCGCCAGGGCGTGGACGGCTGGTATGCCGCGAACCCCGCGGGCCTGAAGCGCCCGGTGCTGGACATCATCTGGTTCGAAATGGCCGTGCCCGGCCTGCAGAAGAAGTGAAAGGAAGCCGATCATGAAACGGATGAACTGGCTCCTCGCCGCAGCGGCGCTCGCCTTGGCAGCCGGCTGCACGGACATGAGCCCGCAGCAGCAGGGCACGGTGAGCGGCGCGGCCATGGGCGCGGCGGCGGGCGCCGGCATCGCCGCCATTGCCGGAGGCGATGCCTGGACCGGCGCGGCGATCGGTGGCGTGGCCGGCGGTGTCGCCGGCAACATCCACGGCGGCAGACAGCAGCAGCGCTGGTGGTAGGCTCAGTAGCCGGACCTACTCGGTCGAAGCACTCGCCGCCAGTTCCGCGACCGGCACGCAACTGCAGAACAGGTTGCGGTCACCCCAGACGTTGTCGACGCGGCCGATCGGCGGCCAATACTTGGCGGTCTTGAGCGTTGCGAGGGGGAAGGCCGCCAGCTCGCGCGAGTAGGGCCGCGTCCATTCGGTCGAGAGCAGGCTCTCGGCGGTATGGGGCGCGTTCTTGAGCGGGTTGTCGTCCTTCGGCCAGACACCTTCCTCGATGCGCCGGATCTCGCCGCGGATCGCGATCATCGCGTCGATGAAGCGGTCGAGTTCGGCCAGAGGCTCGCTCTCGGTCGGCTCGACCATCAGCGTGCCCGGCACCGGGAAGCTCAGCGTCGGCGCGTGGAAGCCGTAGTCGATGAGCCGCTTGGCGACGTCCTCGGCGGTCACGCCGCTGGCGTCCTTCAGCGGGCGCAGATCGAGGATGCACTCGTGCGCCACGTGGCCGTTGGGGCTCGAATAGAGCGTCGGATAGTGGTCCTTGAGGCGCGCACTGATGTAGTTGGCGCTCAGGATCGCGGTTTCGGTCGCGGCCTGGAGGCCGGCCGCGCCCATCATGCGGCAGTACATCCAGCTGATCGGCAGCACCGCCGCGTTGCCCAGCGGTGCAGCCGACACCGCGCCCACGCCACTCGAGGCGATGCCGCCGGTCGCGTGGCCCGGCAGATAGGGCACGAGGTCTTCCACGACGCACACCGGACCCACGCCCGGCCCGCCGCCGCCGTGCGGGATGCAGAAGGTCTTGTGCAGGTTCAGGTGGCTCACGTCGCCGCCGAATTCGCCCGGTGCGGCGATGCCGACCAGCGCATTCATGTTGGCGCCATCGACATACACGCGGCCGCCGTGGGCATGGACGATCTCGCACAGCTCCTTGACGCGCGTCTCGAACACGCCGTGGGTGCTGGGGTAGGTGATCATCACCGCGGCCAGCTTGTCGCTGTGCGTCTCGCAGGCGCGCTTGAGGTCGTCGATGTCCACGTTGCCTTCGGCGTCGCAGGCGGTGACCACCACCTTCATGCCGACCATGTGCGCACTCGCGGGGTTGGTGCCGTGCGCCGAGAACGGGATCAGGCAGACGTTGCGATGGCCTTGTCCCTTCGCTTCGTGAAACGCCTTGATCGCGAGCAGGCCCGCGTATTCGCCCTGCGAGCCCGCGTTGGGCTGCAGGCTGATGCCGGCGTAGCCGGTGGCTTCGCACAGCCAGGCGCGCAACTGCTTGTCGAGCTGGTCGTAACCCAGGCGCTGCCCGGCCGGTGCGAAGGGATGGATGTTCGCGAATTCGGGCCAGGTGATGGGGATCATCTCGCTGGTCGCGTTGAGCTTCATCGTGCAGCTGCCGAGCGGGATCATGCTGCGGTCGAGCGCGAGGTCCTTGTCGCCGAGGCTGCGGATGTAGCGCAGCATCGCGGTCTCGCTCTTGTGCGTGTTGAAGACCGGATGCGTGAGGAACGCCGAGCTGCGCCGCAGGTCCTCGGGGATGCGCGAGCTCACGCGGGCGGCCAGTTCCTCGAAGCGCGGCATCGGCGTGCCGGCCGGCACGAAGAGCGCCCACAGCGTCTCGATGTCGGCGCGCGTGGTGGTCTCGTCGAGCGAGATGCCCAGGTGGTTCTGCACGCGCTGCCCGAGGTTGATGCTGGCCGCTTCGGCGCGCTCGACGATCTTCGCGGTGTCATCGCCGGTCTTGACGGTGAGCGTGTCGAAGGCGGTGGTGTTGACCAGCTCGCGGCCCATCTGTTCGAGCCCTTGCGCGAGCACGGCGGTCAGCGCGGCCACGCGCTGGGCGATGCGCTTGAGGCCTTCGGGGCCGTGATAGACGGCGTACATGCTCGCGATTACCGCCGGCAGCACCTGCGCGGTGCAGATGTTCGACGTGGCTTTCTCGCGGCGGATGTGCTGCTCGCGCGTCTGCAGCGCGAGCCGCAAGGCCGGCGCGCCATGCGTATCGATGCTGACGCCGACGATGCGGCCCGGCAGCGAGCGCTTGAAGTCGTCGCGACAGGCCAGGTAAGCCGCATGCGGGCCGCCGTTGCCCATCGGCATGCCCAAGCGCTGCGTGGTGCCGCAGACGATGTCGGCGTCCCATTCGCCCGGCGGCGTCAGCATCGTGAGCGCGAGCAGGTCGGCCGCGACGCAGAAGGCCGCGTCGAACTGATGCGCGTGGCCGGCAAGCGGCCGCAGGTCGTGCACATGGCCCGTGGTGGCCGGGTACTGCGCGAGCACGCCGAAGAATTCGCAGCTCGCCATCAGGTGCGGCAGCGTCTCGGACACCGTGCTCACGCGCACCTCGATGCCGAGCGGCGCGGCGCGCGTCTTGATGACTTCGATGGTCTGCGGATGGCAGTCGCCCGAGACCAGGAAGACGTTGCTCTTGCTCTTCACGCTGCGGCGCGCGAGCGTCATCGCCTCGGCCGCGGCGGTCGCTTCGTCGAGCATCGACGCGTTGGCGATCGCCATCCCGGTGAGGTCGCACACCATCGTCTGGAAGTTGACCAGCGCTTCCATCCGGCCCTGCGAGATCTCGGCCTGGTAGGGCGTGTAGGCGGTGTACCAGGCCGGGTTCTCCAGCACGTTGCGCAGGATCACGCCCGGCGTGTGCGTGCCGTAGTAGCCCTGGCCGATGTAGCTCTTCGCGACCTTGTTCTTCGCCGCGATGGCCTTGAGTTCGGCCAGTGCCTCCGCTTCGGTGATCGCGGCCGGCAGCCGCATCGGCCTGGCGCGCCGGATGGCCGGCGGCACGATGCCGTCGATCAGTTCGGCACGCGTGGCGGAACCGATGGCCGGCAGCATGCGCGCTTCGTCCTGGGCTTCGATCCCGATGTGGCGGGCGATGAATTCATCGGCGTTCTCGAGATCGCCGAGCGAGGGGGTGAGGGGAAGGACGGGCGTCGACATGTGGAGATCGGAAAAAAGGTGCGGAGCGGCTCAGGCTTCGGAGGAGAACTTCTCGTAGGCGGTTTCGTCGAGCAGCGCATCGAGCTCTGCCGGATCGCTCACACGTGCCTTGAAGAACCAGCCGCCTTCCATCGGCGCGCTGTTGGCCAGCGACGGATCGGCGCGCAGCGCTTCGTTGACTTCGGTGATTTCGCCGGCAACGGGCATGAACACGTCCGCCGCCGCCTTCACCGACTCGACCACACCGGCCACCTCGCCCTGGGCGAAGGACTGGCCCACCTCCGGCAGATCGACGAAGACCACGTCGCCGAGCGCATCCTGTGCGTGGACAGTGATGCCGACGGTGACGAGCGCCGCATCCGACTCGGTGCGGACCCACTCGTGATCCTTGGTGTACTTGGTGGTCATGAACAAAGCTCCTTGATGAAAAGACGGGTGAAGGCGTGGGGCTTCAGCCCCGGTAGTAGCGCGCGGGAACGAAAGGCATGGTGCTGACTTCCATCGGCACCGGCTTGCCCCGAACGATGGCCTGGATGCGGGTGCCCGGCTCGGCATAGGCGAGCGCGACGTAGCCCATGGCGATCGGCCGGTCGACCGTCGGACCGAGCAGGCCGCTCGTGACATGGCCGATGGCTGCGCCTTCGAAGGATTCGAGCAGCGTGCCGTCGCGCACCGGGATGCGCTCCAGTGCGACGAGGCCCACGCGCTTGCGCACGAGCGTGTGGTGGTCGAGATGGCCGGCCGTGCCGTTCGATGCGGTGAGCTGCGCGAGGATCTTCGCGGCGCCCGGGAAGCCGCCTTCGCGCGCGCCGCCCGTGCGGCGGACTTTCTGCATCGCCCAGCCGAGCGCGGCTTCGACCGGCGTGGTGGTCTCGTCGATGTCGTTGCCGTAGAGGCAGAGGCCGGCTTCGAGCCGCAGCGAATTGCGTGCGCCGAGACCGATGGGTTTGACTTCGGGCTGTGCGAGCAGCAGCCGCGCGAGCCGCTCGGCGTCGGCCGCGGCGACGGAGATCTCGAAGCCGTCCTCACCGGTGTAGCCGCTGCGCGTGGCGAAGGCCGCGATGCCGCCGATGCGCACCGCGCCGCCGGTCATGAAGACGAACTGCTCGATGCCGGGCGACAGCCGTGCGAGCGTGGATGCCGCCTGCGGCCCCTGCAGCGCGAGCAATGCGTGGTCGGGCATCGGAATGACCTGGCAGCGCTTGCCGATCTTCGCGCTGATGTGCGCGATGTCGGCCTGCTTGCAGGCGCCGTTGACCACCACGAACCACGAATCCTGGCCTTCGTTGAAGAACATCAGGTCGTCGAGGATGCCGCCGTCGTCGTTCAGCAGCAGGCCGTAGCGCTGCTTGCCCGGCGCGAGACCGGCCACGTCGACCGGCATCAGGGTCTCGAAGGCGGCCGCCGCGTCGGGGCCGACCAGCCGCAGCTGGCCCATGTGGGAAATGTCGAACAGGCCGGCGGCTTCGCGGGTGTGCTTGTGCTCGGCCATGAGGCCGCCCGGGTACTGCACGGGCATCGAATAGCCCGCGAAAGGCACCATGCGCGCGCCGAGCTCCACGTGCAGGGCGTGGAGCGGGGTCTTCAGAAGTTCGTCGGTCGATGCGGAAGCCAAGGCGTTCTCCAAAGGCAAAGGGGCAGTCCGGATCCATGACCGGAGCCATGGGCCACCCCTGCTGTCCGCTTTACCTGAGAGATTCACCCCACGATCGGGGTTTGCTCCTTCGGTGGACGATTCCGCCATTCCGTCGGTGCGGGGCGGGCCGTCTCTCTCCAGCAAGGAAACGCCCGGAAGAGGGCGCTTCGTCAGTCCTTTTGCCTGAGCGTTCGGGCCCCTTGCAACACGGGGACCTGCGCCTTCGGCGGCCCCGCCTGGCGGGGCTCTCTCCTGACCCGGCGAGTGTAAGGGATCGCCGGACCGGTCGCTCTCGAATTCAGTGAAGCTGCTGTGCCGGAAGCAGCTTGTCGATGCGCTCGCGAATCGACACCGCGCGCTCGGCGCCGGCGAGCTTTTCGACCTCCTCGAGCATGGCGGATGCGACGGTCAGCATGGTCTCGCGATCGCGCGATTCGCGCAGCATCTCGCGGAACTGCTCGGCCAGCACCGGGTCCCGCCGCACGAACATGCGTTCGCACAGGTCGAAGAGGAACATGCGCGTGGTGGCGAGCGAACGCTTGCCGTCGAAGGTGTCCGCAATGGCGGCGGACTCCGGCTCGGCCCCGGCCTTGATTTCGGCCATGGATTCGGACATGGATTCGGACATGGACGCCGGCGCGGGCTCGGCATCGCGGCGGCGCAGATAGCCTTCCTGCAGCAGATGCGAGACCACGCGCCCGGCTTCATCGCGGCCGCCGAAGAGTTCGCCGAAATCGGTGAGCGAGCGTTGTCCATCCGACATCAGCAGCAGCGCGCGCTCGCGCTGGCCCAGCGTTCGACGGCCGGGTTGGAGTTCCTGGCGAGCCTTGTCGGTCTTGATGAGAAACATGGGGACTGGCGGATTCGAAACAGAACGCAGCAGCATCGAGCCGCCGCGTGACAGCCTCGTGAAGCCCCGGGGCTCAGTCCCGCCGCCGCGTGATGTATTCGACGAATTCGAAGAACGCTTCGCTCAGCAGCGCCAGTGCCGCCGCCGGAATGGCGCCGGCGGCGAGCAGTTGCCGGTCGTTGAGCGCGAGGCCGGTCACGATCCGCTCGCCGAAGCCGCCCGCGCCGATGAAGGCGGCGATGGTCGCGGTGCCGATCGCGATGGTGGTCGCGGTCCGCACGCCGGCCAGGATGGTGGGCAGCGCCAGTGGCAGTTGCACCAGCCGCAGGCTTTGCCCGGCGCTCATGCCGAGCGCGGTGCCGGCCATGCGCAGCCCGGACGGGACTTCGGCCAGCCCGGTGACCGTGTTGCGCATGATCGGCAGCAGCGAATAGAGGGTGAGGGCGATCAGCGCGGGCAGGGTGCCGATCACGCCGACCAGCGAAATCAGGATCGCCAGCAGCGCGAGCGACGGAATGGTCTGCAAGAGGCCGGTGAGCCCGAGCACCACCGCGCGGGCGCGCAGATGCGGAAACACCAGGATGCCGAGCGGCACCGCGATCAGGATCGCGAGCCCGACCGAGAGCGCGACCAGCAGCAGGTGCTGGCGTGCGAGGCGGCCGAGGTCGGGGCCGAACAGCTTGGCGGTGAAGCCGCGCGCGGCCGCGTCCCCGGATGCCGCCGCGCCGGCGGGCGCCTGTGCCTTGCCTTGCGCGAGGAAATCGCGCCCGATGGCATCGAAGCCCACGCCGTTCAGTTCGGCGCGCGCATTCATCGCGATCATCGCGCGCTCGTCGATGCGGCCTTCGAGCTTCTGCAAGGCCGCCCACGCCGCGGGCCAGCGCCCGGGCAGGTCGAGCCGGTAGAGCACCACCGCGTCGTAGCGGGGGAAGTAGCGCCGGTCGTCCTCCAGCACGCGCAGGCCGAGACGGTCGATCTTGGCGTCGGTGGTGTAGATGTCCATCACGTCGATCTGCTTGGCGGCGATGGCGTCGTAGGCCAGGCCGTGGTCGAGGCCGGTCGGCGTCTGCTTGAAGCCATAGCGTTCGGCCAGCCCCTGCCAGCCGTCGGCGCGGCCGATGAACTCGTTCGACAGGCCCAGCTTCAGTTCGGGGTGGTTCGCCAGATCGCTGAGGCGGCGGATGGAAAGCCGGTCCGCGTCCGCCGCGCGCATCGCGAGCGCGTAGCCGTCGTTGAAGCCCAGCGGGATCGCCGCGCCCAGGCCGAGCGGGCGCAGCGCGGCGTTCATCTGCTCGAGCGTCATCGATCCGTTGCCCTTGAGGATCTCCAGCGCGATGGTCCCGGTGTATTCGGCATAGAGGTCGATGCCGCCGGAGTTCAGCGCCTCGTAGACGATGGCGGTATTGCCCAGCCCCTGCCGCACCACCGGCGGGGCCGGCAGCTGCGGCGCGGCGGTCTGCGCCAGGACCTCGGCGAGGATGTACGACTCGGTGAACCGCTTGGAGCCGACGCGCAGGGTGTCCTGCTGGGCGTGCGACGGTGCGGCGCCCCACAGGAAACCCAGGCAGGCGAGGGCGGTGAACCAGACGCGGCGCAGCGGCTTCATCGATCGAGTGTATCGGCCGGGGCGCCGGGCGCGCCAGTGGGCGTTCGTCGGAGTCCGAGGCCTTTTCCTACAGCGTGTCGTGCGCCGGGCCGATGCCGGCACTGGCCCGGCTGAACGCAAACTGAAGGAGTGCTCATCAATTACGTTCGCCACGGCGAAGGCAAGCCGTTGCTGCTCGTTCACGGGCTGGGCGGCAATTGGCGTTCGTGGCGAGCGATCCTGGGGCCGCTGGCCGCCGAGCGCAGCGTCACGGCGATCGATCTGCCGGGCTTCGGCAAGAGCCCGGCGTTGTCCGGCGAGGTGTCGATCCGCACGATGTCCGATGCCGTGGCGCAGTTCCTGCGGGAACACGAACTGGTCGGCACCGATGCGGTGGGCAACTCGGTGGGCGCGCGTCTCGTACTCGAACTGGCGCGGCGCGGCGGCCTGCTCGGGGCGGTCGTCGCGCTCGGCCCGGTGGGGTTCTGGGCCGGCTGGGAGCGCTATTCGTATGGCGCCTCGGTCTGTTTCTGGTGGCGCGTCGCGCAGCTCATGAATCAGCCGATGCCGGCGATCACCAGGCACGGCTGGTCGCGCAGCCTGGTCCTGAAGCAGCTCTCGGCGCAGCCGGCGCGTCTTTCGGCTTCGCAGGCGCTGGAGGAAATGCGCGGCCGCGCCGGCGCGGCGTCGTTCGGCGCCATGCTCGGGGGTCTCATGCGGGCCGCACCCGTCGAAGGCCTTGCTGCGGGGGGCCTGAAGAAGCGCCTCGTGATCGGCTGGGGGCGCTGCGACCGGATCTGTTTTCCGAGGCAGGCGCAGCGTGCCCTGCGGCTCTTCCCGGATGCGCACATCCACTGGTTCGAGCATTGCGGCCACTATCCGCACTGGGACGCGCCGGAGGAAACCACCCGGCTCATCCTGGCGACCACCGCCGAATGACGGGCGCAGCCGACGAGCGAGGACCGAATGGCAAGGCGCAGGCATCGCAGGCAGGACGAGGACCAGCCACCGCTCGCCGATGACGTGCACGGCGCACGCGAGCTGCCCTCGGTGGTGGTCGAGGGCTACAGCCTCCAGCTGCGCGACGGCGAGGGCTTCGTCGGCGACCAGGCCAGCCAGACCGCCTTCAGGGAACTGCTCGAACGCTGGCGCCGACGGCGCCGCAGGAAGGGCAATGACCCGCTCGGCGGGCAGCACTCCAGGGAGATGACGAAAGACGCCCTGGACCAGGTGCTCGGCAGGAAGGCCTCGGAGGCGGCCGACGTGGTCCACGGCGTCATCGAGGAATTCGCCGAAGAGCTGGCCTGGGTGATCGACCGCTTCATGCGCCATCCGTCGTGGAAGGGCGTGGAGCGCATCGTGATCGGTGGCGGCTTTCCTGAAAGCGACGTGGGCGAACGCGCGATCCTGCAGACGGCGGCCCTGCTCCCGGACATGCGGATCTCCGTGCAGCTGGGCCGCATCGGCCATGCGACCGACGACGGTGGCCTGCTCGGATGGGTGCACCTGGTGCCGCCGCCGCTGCTGAAAGGGCACGACGCGATCCTCGCGCTGGACATCGGCGGCACCAACGTGCGCAGCGGCATCGTCAAGACGCGCAGGCGGCGCGCGCGCGACCTGTCGAGGGCCAAGGTGATTCACCGCCAGAAATGGCGCCACGCCGACGAAGGGCCCAGCCGCAAGGTGCTGGTCGAGCGGCTGGTGGGAATGCTCGAAGAGCAGATGCGCTACTGCCGCCGGAAGGGCATCCGCCTCGCGCCCTTCATCGGCATCGGCTGCCCGGGGCTGATCCGCAAGGACGGATCGATCGCGCGCGGTGCCCAGAACCTGCCCGGCGACTGGGAGAGCGAGAACTTCCACCTGCCGAGCAGGCTGTGCAAGCGGATCCCGACGATCGGGGGCGAGCCGACCGTGGTGCTCATCCACAACGACGCGGTGGTGCAGGGCCTGAGCGAGCTTCCCTTCATGCGCGATGTGAAGCGCTGGGCCGTGCTGACCATCGGCACGGGGCTCGGCAACGCGAGCTACTGCAACAAGGCGCCGGAAAAGGCGCCGCAAGCGGCGCCCTGACTCAGCTCGCCAGTTCCTTGCCGAAGAAGCGCAGGGTGCGGTCCCAGGCGAGCTGGGCCCAGACGGCGTCGTATTGCGTGATCGGAATGCGTCCCGGCCCCTGTGCGGTTTCGTTGGCGAAGGCGTGGTGGGCCTGGTAGCGGTGGCCTTCGTAGCGCACACCCGCGCCGCGCAGTTTTTCTTCGAGCGCATCGACGCCGGCGATCGCGAAGGCCTGATCCTGCGTGGCCCAGTGCGCCATCAGCGGCGCCTTGATCTTCGAGGCATCGACGTATTCGAGCGGCGGGTAGCCGTACCAGACCACGCCGGCATCGGCTTCGGGCGCCATCGTGAGGCCGAGCAGCGTCAGCGCGCCGCCCATGCAGTAGCCGGTGACGCCCACCTTGCCGCCGCGCGCCTTCAGGTACTGGATCGCGCCGCGCACGTCCTGCGATGCGGCGTCGCCGAAGTTCAGGCCGCTCATCAGGTGATGCGCCTCCTCGGCTTCGACGGTGGACTTGCCGCGATAGAGATCGGGCACGAGCGCCGTGAAGCCCGCCTTGGCCAGGCGCTCCGCGACGCCGCGGATCTGGTCATTGAGGCCCCACCATTCCTGGATCACCACCACCGAGCCGAAGGCCTTGTCGGCCTCGGCCAGGTAGCCATTGACGCTGCCGCCGTCGGGGCGGTTGAACTGCACGAGTTTTCCCATGGAGCGCTCCTAGCTTGGTTGTCGGTTCGGGCGACGAGTATCGGCCAAGATGCCGCGCAAGTCACAGCGTGCCC
Organism: Variovorax sp. HW608; assembly: GCF_900090195.1. Taxonomy (NCBI): domain Bacteria; kingdom Pseudomonadati; phylum Pseudomonadota; class Betaproteobacteria; order Burkholderiales; family Comamonadaceae; genus Variovorax; species Variovorax sp. HW608. Next base: position 6,694,212 of record NZ_LT607803.1, on the reverse strand, counting down.
GTCAAGGCTCAAAGCTGGAATGCGATGGTCAGCAGCAAGCCTTCGGCCACGTCGCGAATCAGCCCGGGCTGCCGCGCCCGGTAGGTCTCGCCGGCCGACGCGGCGGTCTCGATCCATTGCGCGAGCCAGTCGATCTGCTCGTGGCCGTAGAACACCACGGCCGCCTCGTGGTTGATGAGCAGGCTGCGCATGTCGAGGTTGATCGAGCCGCACAGCGCGAGGTCTTCGTCCACCACCACCGCCTTGGCATGCGCCATGAAGGGCAGCATGCGGAAGATCACGCCGGCGCGCGCGAGGTCGCGCATGGCACGGGCGCGCACGAAGTCGGCAAGCCGGTGGTTCGACCGCGCGGGGATGGCGATCGTGACTTGCACGCCGCGCCGCGCGGCAAGTCGCAGCGCGTCGCGCAGGCCGTCCCCGGGCACGAAGTAGGGCGTGATCGCGAGCACCCGGTGCTCGGCGCGGAAGCAGGCATCGATGAGCAGGGCCTGCGCGGTGTCCTCGGTCTGGTCCGGGCCGCTCGGCAGCAGTTGCGCGAGTTCGCCGTCCGCATGGATGTCGGCCGCGGCCATCTCGCGCGGCTGGTGGCTGCGAAGCGAGGACCAGTCGTGATCGAACTGCCGCGCCGCCGCCGCCGCGACGCTGCCGTGCAGGTCGAAGGAGAGATCCCGCCACGGCACCGGGTGGTCGTCGTTGCCGGTGAAGTATTCGCCCGCGAGATTGCGGCCGCCCGACCACAACCACCGGTCGTCCGCGATGGTGAACTTGCGGTGGTTGCGCAGGTTGCGCGGCCCCGCGTGGCGCAGGCTGAAGATGGGACGGAACACCGCGGTCTCGACACCCGCGTCGCGCAGCGTGTCGAAGTGCGATCGCGGCAGCGACAGCGCGCCGAAGCCGTCGAGCAGCACGCGCACCTTCACGCCCTCGCGGGCGCGCCGCGCCAGCCGGTTGATGACGTCGTGGCCGAGCGTGTCGTCGCCGATGATGAAGGTGCAGATATCGAGCCGCGCGCGGGCCCCTTCGATGACCTCGAAGAGTGCCTCGCGCGCCGCCGCGCCGTCGGAATGGAGGCGCACCGCGCAGGGCCCGGGCGGCGCGAGGCCGAAGCTCTCGATCAGGTCGGCCGCCCAATGGCCGGCGGGGTTCGTGCGCGCCGTCCGCGGCGAACCTGCCGGCCGCAGCTTGCGCTGGCCGAACAGCAGGTACATCGGCAGGATCACGTAGGGCAGCAGCGCGAGCCCCATCACCCAGGCGATGGCGGTCGAAGGCGCGCGCTGCTCGCGCTTGGCGCGGCTGGTCAGCACATAGACCAGCAATGCGAAAGTGACGACCAACAGGTGCTGCGAGGGCGAGGGCAGCCAGTCGAGCCAGTCGTCGATGCGGTTCACGTGCGCAGCAGTGTTTGCTTCATAGGCCGGAGCCTACTTCACCGCGCCGACGAATCAAATATCCACGCAAATCCACGCAAATCCACGAACTCGGGCCATTCGGGAAACACCGCGGAACCGGCTTCGCCGGGCCGCTGGTGTTGCCCCCGGTTGGGGGTTGGCGGCTGCACGAAGTGAGCAAGCCTGGGGGCGAGCCTATTCCTTCCAGACTTCGCGGGCGGTCTCGACGACCAGGCGCAGCTTGGCGCGCTGGGCCTCGACCGCGATGTTGTTGCCGTGCACCGTGCTGGAGAAGCCGCACTGCGGCGACAGCGCGAGCTGGTCGAGCGAGACGTACTTGGCGGCGGCCTCGATGCGGGCCTTGAGCTCGTCCTTGTCTTCCATCTCGCCGAACTTGGTGGTCACGAGGCCGAGCACGACGGTCTTGCCCTTCGGCAGGAAGCGCAGCGGGCGGAAGTCGCCGGAGCGCGCGTCGTCGTATTCGAGGAAGTAGGCGTCGAGGTCCATCTCCTTGAGCAGCGCCTCGGCCACCGGCTCGTAGTTGCCGGCCGCCGCGTGCGTGCTCTTGAAGTTGCCGCGGCACAGGTGCATCGCCAGGATCATGCCGGCGGGCTTCTGCGCCACCACCTTGTTGATGAACTTGGCGTAGCGGTGCGGCAGCTCGTTGGGGTCGTCGCCGCGCTGGCGGGCGGCTTCGCGCATCTTCTCGTCGCAGAGGTAGGCGAGGTTGGTGTCGTCCATCTGCACGTAGGTGCAGCCGGCAGCGGCGAGCGAGCGCAGCTCGTCGCCGTAGGCCTTGGCGACGTCGTCGTAGAAGTCGGGCTCGAGCTCGGGGTAGGCCTCCTTGCTGATGCCTGCACGGCCGCCGCGGAAGTGCAGCATGGTGGGCGAGGGGATCGTGACCTTCGGCGTGTTGCCGGCCGACACCTGGCTCTTGAGGTACTCGAAGTCGGCGAGCTGGATGTTCTTGGCGTGGCGCACCTTGTCGATCACGCGCATGACCGGCGGCGCCAGCTCCTCGGTGCCGTCGGGCTTGCGGATGGTGACCGGGATGTCGGTCTTCACGCCGCCGAGCTGCTCGAGGAAGTCGATGTGGAAGTAGGTGCGGCGGAACTCGCCGTCGGTGATGCTCTTGAGGCCGATGTCTTCCTGGAACTTGACGATCTCGGTGATCGCCTTGTCCTCGACCTTGCGAAGCTGTTCGGGCGTGATCTCGCCCTTGGCCTTCTGCTCGCGGGCTTCGAGCAGGTACTTGGGGCGCAGGAAGCTGCCGACGTGGTCGTAGCGTGCGGGCAGGTGGGCATGTTCTGACATGGTTGGCTCCGTCGATATCTGGAAAAGAACGGTCGATCGTATCCGCACAAAGGTGGGCGCTAGCGGATACACAGGCATGGGTGTTTACCCTTGACTGAGTGCGAAGAGAGACGATTTTCGGTGATTTATGGATACATTCCGTATCCCGTGCATCCCCCCAGTCCCTCCGTTACATCCCACGCCGAAGCCGGCGGCTCGCAGGTCGTCAAGGCCCAGCTGCGGCTGCGCGAGATGGTGCTCGCCGGCGAGCTGCCGGGCGGCGCGCGCATCGCCGAAGTGGCGATCTCGGAGCTGCTTGGGGTGTCGCGCACGCCGGTGCGCAGCGCGCTGATGCGCCTCGAACAGGAAGGCCTGCTCGAAGCGCTGCCGAGCGGCGGCTATGCGGTGCGGACTTTTTCCGAGCGCGACGTGAGCGATGCGATCGAGCTGCGCGGCACGCTCGAAGGCCTCGCGGCCCGGCTGGCCGCCGAGCGCGGTGCGCCGCAGATGGTGCTGCGCGAGGCGCGCGCCTGCCTCAAGCGCATCGACGAACTGATGCGGGAGCCGGCGCTCGACGATGCGGCCTTCTCGCGCTATGTCGCCTGCAACGCGGAATTCCATCGCCTGCTGGCCGAGATGTCGGGCAGCCCGGTGATCGCGATGCAGACCGAGCGCGTGACCAACCTGCCGTTCGCTTCGCCCTCGGGCTTCGTGGTCGCGGAGGCGAATTCGCCGAGTGCGCGCGACCGGCTGCTGGTGGCGCAGGACCAGCACTGGCAGGTGCTCGACGCCATCGAGAACCGCGAAGGCGCGCGCGCCGAGGCGCTGATGCGCGAGCACAGCCGCATCGCGCAACGCAATCTGCGCGAGGCCTTGCACGGCCCGCAGACCGCTGCGCTGCCGGCCGTGAAACTCATCCGTCGCCGCGATTGAAGAGGCGAGAGAGAAATGAACTTTTCCGCCCCGAACCGCTCAGCAAGCTCTGCGCGATGATCGCGCAGAGCAATCGTTGATCGCGCAGAAATCCAATGCCCGCGGCGAAAGCTAGGTGTTTGCCGGCGTCCGCGCGAGATTGCATTTCGTCACAATAGCCCCCGATTTTTTCCAGTTCCAGCATCACCGCAGAAGGAGAGCTTCCATGCTTCGTCGTCAATTCGTCCAGGCCGCCAGCCTGACCGCCATCGCGCTGGCCGTGCCGCTGGCGCATGCCGCGGACACTTTCAAGATCGGCCTGATCCTGCCCATGACCGGGCAGCAGGCGTCCACCGGGCGCCAGATCGAAGCGGCGGCGCGCCTGTACATGGCCCAGAACGGCGACACCGTCGCGGGCAAGAAGGTGGAACTGATCGTCAAGGACGACACCGGCCTGCCCGATGTCGCCAAGCGCATCGCCCAGGAGCTCGTGGTGAACGAGAAGGTCAACGTGCTCGCGGGCTTCGGCCTGACGCCGATCGCCCTGGCCGTGGCGCCGATCGCCACGCAGTCGAAGACACCGGCCATCACGATGGCGGCGGCCACGTCGAGCATTACCGAGGCCTCGCCCTACATGCTGCGTTCGAGCTTCACGCTGCCGCAGGCCTCGGTCGCGATGGGTGACTGGGCGCCGAAGAACGGCATCAAGTCGGTGGTCACGCTGGTGTCCGACTACGGCCCCGGCAACGACGCCGAGAAGTTCTTCACCGAGCGCTTCCAGCTCAACGGCGGCAAGGTGCTCGACAAGCTGCGCGTGCCGCTGCGCAACCCCGACTTCGCGCCGTTCCTGCAGAAGGTGCGCGACGCCAAGCCCGACGCGCTGTTCGTCTTCGTGCCTTCGGGCGCGGGTGCGGCGGTGATGAAGCAGTTCCTCGAGCGCGGCATGGACAAGGCCGGCATCAAGCTCATCGGCACCGGCGACCTGACGGACGACGACCAGCTCAACGACATGGGCGACGGCGCGCTGGGCGTGGTCACTTCGCATCACTACTCGACGGCGCATCCGTCGGCGATGAACAAGAAGTTCGTCGAGGCGTTCGAGAAGGCCAACAAGAACATGCGCCCGAACTTCATGGCCATCGGCGGCTATGACGGCATGCGCATGATCTACGAGGCGCTCAAGACCACCAAGGGCCAGGGCGGCGGCGATGCGCTGCTGGCTGCGATGAAGGGCCAGGTCTTCGAAAGCCCGCGCGGCCAGGTGCTGATCGATGCGCAGACGCGCGACATCACGCAGGACATCTACCTGCGCAAGGTCGAGAAGAAGGACGGCCAGCTCTACAACGTCGAGTTCGACGTGATCAAGGCCGTCAAGGACCCGGGCAAGTCGAAGTAATCACCACAGGGTTTCGGACAGCAGCATGTTGACCATCCTTTTTGACGGCATTGCCTACGGCATGCTGCTGTTCGTGCTCGCGGTCGGACTGGCCGTGACGCTCGGGTTGATGAACTTCATCAACCTCGCGCATGGCGCCTTCGCCATGGCGGGCGGCTATCTCACGGTCTTCGCCATGCAGAAGCTCGGCGTGCCGTTCCTGGTCTGCCTGCCGCTCGCGTTCATCGTGGTCGGCGGCGTGGGCGCGTTGCTCGAACGCACGCTCTACCGCCCGATGTACGGCAAGACGCACCTCGACCAGGTGATGTTCTCGATCGGGCTGGCTTTCATGGCGGTGGCGGGCATCGACTATTTCGTCGGCTCGTCGCAGCAGAACATCCACTTGCCCGAGTGGCTGAGCGGCCGCACCGAGATCGGCGACGGCGCGCTGATGCTGGGCATGGGCCACTACCGCATCTTCATCATCGCGGTGTGCGCGCTGCTGACGGTGGTGCTGCAGCTCATCCTCACGCGCACGCGCTTCGGCAGCCGGCTGCGCGCGGCGGTGGACGATCCGCGCGTGGCCGCCGGCATGGGCATCAACGTGAACGTGGTGTTCCTGCTGACCTTCGCGGTCGGCTCGGGACTGGCCGGCCTGGGTGGCGCGCTGGGCGCCGAGATCCTGGGGCTCGATCCGACCTTCCCGCTCAAGTACATGATCTATTTCCTCATCGTGGTGTCGGTCGGCGGCACCACGTCCATCACCGGGCCCCTGCTGGCGGCGCTGCTGCTCGGCGTCGCCGATGTGGCGGGCAAGTACTTCATCCCGAAGATGGGCGCCTTCACCGTCTACCTGCTGATGATCCTCATCCTGATGTGGCGGCCGCAAGGCCTGTTCACGCGCAAGGGAGGCCGCTGATGGACTTCCAATCCCCGCTGCTGGCGAAGGCGCGCTGGCGCCCGCTGGAGTTCGTGGTCTGGGCGCTGGCCTTCGTGCTGCCGCTGGCGCTGCCCTCGCACGCGCTCATGATCAACGAGATCGCGATCGTCGCGCTGTTCGCGATGTCGCTCGATCTGATCCTCGGCTACACCGGCGTCGTGTCGCTGGGCCATGCCGGCTTCTTCGGCCTGGGCGCCTACACGGCCGCGCTGTTCGCCAAGCATGTGATGCCCGACCCCACGGTCGGGCTGGTGGTGGCGATCGTGGTCGCCGCGCTGCTGGGTGCGGTTGCGAGCGTCACCATCCTGCGCGGCAGCGATCTCACGCGGCTGATGGTCACGCTCGGCACGGCGCTCCTTTTGCTCGAACTCGCGAACAAGCTCGACTGGCTCACCGGCGGCGCCGACGGGCTGCAGGGCGTGGTCATGGGGCCGGTGCTGGGCATGTTCGATTTCGACCTCTATGGCCGCACGGCCGCGTGGTATTCGCTCTCGGTGATGCTGCTGCTCTTCCTGCTGATGCGGCGCCTGGTGAATTCGCCCTTCGGCGCCACGCTCAAGGCGATCCGCGACAACCGTCTGCGCGCCATGGCGATCGGCATCCCGGTGATCCCGCGGCTGGCGGTGATCTACACCATCGCCGCGGCGGTGGCGGGCGGCGCCGGGGCGCTGCTCGCGCAGACCACGGGCTTCGCCTCGCTCGACGTGCTCGCCTTCGACCGCTCGGCCGACGTGCTGCTGATGCTGGTGATCGGCGGGGTGGGCTGGCTCTATGGCGGCATCGCCGGCGCGATCGTCTTCAAGGTGCTGCAGGACACGCTCTCGGCCGTCACGCCGCAGTACTGGATGTTCTGGATCGGCCTGATCCTGGTGCTGCTGGTGCTCGTCGGCCGCGACCGGCTGCTCAAGCCCTGGACCTGGTTCGGCGCCCGGGGGAATGCAGGGAGTGCCAAGCCGTGAGCACCGTGAACAAAGATAACGTGAACGACATCGTCCTCTCGGCCACCGGCCTCGTGATGCGCTTCGGCGGCATCACCGCGACCAACAACGTGTCGCTGAACCTGCGGCGCGGCGCGCGTCATGCGCTGATCGGCCCGAACGGCGCCGGCAAGACCACGCTGATCAACCTGCTGACCGGCGTGCTCACGCCGACCGAGGGCCGCATCGTGCTCGAAGGCGAGGACATCACGCGCCTTGCGCCGCACAAGCGGGTGGCGCGCGGGATGGTGCGCACCTTCCAGATCAACCAGCTGTTCGATTCGATGTCGCCGCTGGAGACCCTCGCGCTCGTGGTGTCGCAGCACACCGGCGTGGGCACCGACTGGTGGCGGCCGCTGGGCAGCTCGAAAAAGGTCGCCGAGCGCGCGGGGCAGCTGCTGGAGCAGTTCCGGCTCGCCGACGTCGCCGGCCAGCAGACCAGGCATCTGGCCTACGGCAAGCGCCGTCTGCTCGAGATCGCGATCGCGCTGGCCTGCGAGCCGCGCGTGCTGCTGCTGGACGAGCCCGTGGCCGGCGTGCCGGCGGGCGAGCGCGAGGAACTGCTGGAGACGGTGGCCGCGCTGCCGGCCGATGTCTCGGTGCTGCTCATCGAGCACGACATGGACCTGGTGTTCAGCTTCGCCGACCGCATGACCGTGCTGGTCAACGGCACGCTGCTCACGGAGGGCGACCCGGACACGATTGCGAACGACCCGAAGGTGAAAGAGGTCTACCTGGGCCACGGAGAGGCACATGTCTGAGTTGCTTCGCATCGAGAACCTGAGCGCAGGCTACGGCGAGGCCGTGGTGCTGCACGACATTTCCTTTTCGCTCGGCGAAGGCCAGACGCTGGCGCTGCTGGGCCGCAACGGCACCGGCAAGACCACGCTGATCAACACGCTCGCAGGCGCGACGCGCCAGCACGGCGGCACGATCACGCTCGGCGGCAATGCCTTGCACAAGCTGCCTTCGCACCAGCGTGCCGCCGTCGGCATCGGCTGGGTGCCGCAGGAGCGCAACATCTTCAAGTCGCTCACGGTGCATGAGAACCTCACCGCGGTCGAGCGGCCGGGCAAGTGGAATGCGCAGCGCGTCTACGAGATGTTCCCGCGCCTGGCCGAGCGCAAGAGCAACCTGGGCACGCAGCTCTCGGGCGGCGAGCAGCAGATGCTGGCCGTCGGCCGCGCGCTGGTGGTGAACCCGACGCTGCTGCTGCTCGACGAGCCGCTCGAAGGGCTGGCGCCGATCATCGTGGAAGAGCTGTTGCGCGCGATCCGTCGCATCACGCGGGACGAGGGGCTGGCGGCGATCGTCGTCGAGCAGCATCCGCAGGCGATCCTCGCGATCTCGGACGAGGCGGTGGTGCTCGACCATGGCACCGTGGTGCACGCGGACCATGCGGCGACGCTGAGTGCGCAGCCCGACGTGCTGGATCGGCTGCTCGGCGTTTCCCGCTGAGCGGCACGCGGGCGCGTCGTTGCGCGCCGGCCGGCCTAAACTCTCCGGGTTCGAAAGGAGAAACGCATGGCATCCATTCGACGCGAAATGCAGGTCGAGGCGAGCGCCGCCCACATCTGGGATGCGGTGCGCGACGTGGGCGAGATCCACCGCCGGCTCGTGCCCGGCTTCGTGACCGATTGCCGGCTCGAAGGCGATGCGCGGATCGTCACCTTCGGCAACGGCATCGTGGCCCGGGAGGTGATCGTCGACGTCGACGACGCGACACGCCGCATCGCGTGGTCGGCCTCGGGCGGCCGGCTCACGCATCACAACGCATCGCTGCAGGTGTATCCCGAGGACGCCACGCACAGCCGCCTCGTCTGGGTCGCCGACCTGCTCCCCAACACCATGGCCGAGCCGATCGCTGCCATGATCGACGAGGGCATGCGCGCCATGAAGCGCACCCTCGAAGCGGCAGGCTGAGGGCGCTCAATACCCCACGGTGAAGCGTTGGCGCGAGTGCTTCGGCAACTCGACTTCGTCGGCCATCGCGATCGCGTAGTCCTCCATCGAAATCCAGCTCTTGCCCTGTTCGTCGGTCAGGAGGCCGTCGCCGCCGAGGCGGAACTTGTAGGTGCGCTCGCCCGGCAGGAAGAGCGCAGACGGCGAGAGGAAGGTCCAGTCGAGCTCTTTCTCGGCGCCCAGCGCATCGAGGAACACGCGGCCCGCGAGCGCTTCGGCCTTGTAGGCCTCCGGGAAGTCGGGCGTGTCGACCAGCGCCTTGCCCGGTGCCACTTCGAGGCTGCCTGCGCCGCCCACGACGAGCACGCGCGGCACGCCGGCCTTCTTCGCGGCGGCGACGAGCGTCGCCGCATCGATGCCGCCGACGAAGCGGGTGGCGCTGATCACCGCATCGTGGCCGCCGAGCAGCGGCACCAGCGCATCGACCGAGGTGGCATCGGCCGCCTTCAGGGTGAGCTTGGGGCGCTCGGCCACGCCTTCGATCTTGCGCGCGATGCCGGTCACGGAGTGGCCCCGTTGAAGCAACTCGTTGGCGATCCGCGAACCGACGCGGCCCGAAATGCCGAGGATGGCGATCTTCATGGTGAACTCCCTTTCAGAGATTGAAGATTGAAGAAGAAATGTGGGGGATGGGTCAGGCGGCCTGCGCGATCAGCCGTTCGAGCTGCGCGGCCCAGGCGTCGGGCCGGCCGAGAAAGCGCCCGGCCTCCACGGGCGTGACCTGCGCGGCGGGCGTTTCCAGCGCGAAGGTGGGGAAGCCCTGGCCGCCCGCTCTCGCGAGCCACTGGCGGCTGTGGACGACGTGCCGATGGATGGTCTCGCCCGTCAGCTCGTCGAAGGCGGTGGCGAAGGCGGTCGGTGCCAGGCCGATGTCCGCCGCCAGATCGTGCAGGACGGGCCGCTCGGCGATGCGGCGCCCTTCGACGTAGTGGGCTTGCTGCACCCGGCTCAGCATGTCGAGCCCCCGGTCGGCCACGGCTTGCGCCGCCAGCACCGCGGTCAGGGGCGGGGTGGAATCGAGCATCGCGCCGCCATCGTTGAGCAGGCCATCGAAGTAGGCGGCGCCGAAGGGCTGCCCGCTGAGCTCGGCGATCCGGCGGTCGTGGGGCATCACGTAGCTGCGCCATTCCGGGGTGATGGGGCGGCGGTTGGGGCCGGTCATCATCCCGCCGCCGTGGAGCTCGATCTTCAGCCCGGGGATGGCGCGGGCCGCGTCGACCAGCGGCGTGGCCGCATAGCACCAGCCACAGAGCGGGTCGAAGACGTAGTGAAGCGTCGCGCGGCGGGAAGGGGACTTTTCGGTCATGGCCGTGATCGTATGTTTCCCGGTTCGATCGAAAAACGCCGTAGGATGGGCAGGTTTGTTGCTCGATTCGATCGAATATGGACCGCGTGACCGCCGCAGAAGTCTTTGTCTCTATTGCCGAAAAAGGCAGCATGACCGCCGCCGCCGAGGCGCTGGACATGTCGCGCGCGATGGTCACGCGCTATCTGGCGCAGATGGAGGAGTGGGCCGGCGCGCGCCTGTTGCACCGCACGACGCGCCGGCTGAGCCTGACCGAACCCGGGCGCGAGACCCTCGCGCGTTGCCGCCGCATGCTGGAACTGGCTGGCGAGATGGTCGTCGCTTGCAACGAGGCGGCCGAAGCGCCGCGCGGGCTGCTGCGCGTCGCCTGTTCGCAGTCGCTCGCGCAGGATGTGCTGGCCGCCACGGTGGCCGATTTCCTGCGCCGCCATCCGCTGGTGGCGATCGATCTGCAGATCGGGGCGCGATCGGTGAATCTCGTCGAGGAGCGGATCGACCTCGCCATCCGCATCACCAACGACCTCGACCCGAACCTGATCGCACGGCCGCTGGGCCGGTGCGATTCGGTGATCTGCGCCTCTCCGGACTATCTGGCCGTGCATGGCAGGCCGCATCGGGTGCAGGACCTGGCGACCCACAACTGCCTGACCTACTCGTACTTCGGCAAGAGCCTGTGGGAATTCGATCTCGCGGGCGAGCGATTGGCCGTGCCGGTCAGCGGCAACCTCAGCGCCAATGAATCGAACGTGCTGCTCGCGGCGGCGGCCGAAGGCGCGGGCATTGCCATGCAGCCCGTCTATGCGGCGAAAAGCTTGATTGCGCAAGGGCGGCTCGTGGCGCTGCTGCCCGAGGCCGTGCCGCAGCCGCTCGGCGTCTACGGCCTGTATGGATCGCGGCGGCAGATGCCGGCGGCGCTGCGCCTGCTGCTCGACCTGCTGGTGGAGCGCTTCGCCGACCCGGACTACTGGCCGGTCAGGCCTCAGGCCCCACGGCCCGATACAGCGCGCGCACGAAATCGGACTGCGTGATCATGCCGACCAGTCGCCGGTCGGCGTCGATGATCGGAATGTGATGGTGGCCGCCTTCCGAGAAGAGCGGCACCAGCTCGGCGAGCGGCCGCTCCTCGCTCGCCACGCGGACCTGCCGGGTCATGATCTGGCCGACCACCTCGGGTTTGCTCGACATCACGGTGCGCGTGGCGCGGATGAAATCGCGCAGCCGTCCGCCGATGCCTTCGTGATGCTGCAGGTCGATGTGCCGGAAGAAGTCCGCCTGCGTGATGATCCCGACCATGCGCCGGGTGCGGTCGACCACCGGCAGCGCCTTGATGCGCCGCTCGTGCATCAGCGTCCAGGCTTCCTGCAGCGGGGTGCCGAACTCCACGTAGGCCAGGTCGCGCGACATGATGTCGGTGCAATGCACGGTGCCGAGCCGGCGGTGCCATGACTCGACCTCGGTCTGGCGGATCAGCGATTCGAGATCGTCGCGGCTGATGTCGAGCACCTGGTTGTAGCGCGCCAGAACCGCATCGATGTCGGCCGAGCTGAACCGGCTGTCCGCCGGGGAGGGCTTCGGTGCGATCTGGACGTGCGGATAGCGCCGCCCGGTCAGCGTGTTGTAGACCACGCCCGCCAGCACCAGCAGCACCGAGTTGGCGAGGGTCGGGAACAGGGCGAACGAGAACTGCGTGGTGTGCGTCAGCACGATCAGCAGCGCGGCCGCGCCGCCCGGCGGATGCAGGCAGCGCAGCGAGAACATCACGCCGATCGCCAGCGCGGTCGCGAAGGCATCGAGCCACACGCCGCCCGGCAGCCAGTTCACGCACGCGATGCCGACCAGTGCGGCAATGGTGTTGCCGCCGATCACCGGCCAGGGTTGCGCGAGCGGGCTCGCGGGCAACGCGAAGACCAGCACCGCGCTCGCGCCCATCGGCGCGATGAGCCAGGCGGCGCTGGAGGAGATGCCGGTGATCCAGTGGCAGATCAGCGCGGTGAAGAGCAGGCCGACCGCGGCGCCCAAGGTCGCCCGCAGGCGCTCCTGGGCATTGGCGGACGTGGGGCCCGGGATCCAGGCGCGCGCAAAGTCGGAGAGTGTTTCGAAGCGCATGAATCAGGATCAGCTTGCCTCTTTGGCGACCAGCCGCCCGATTGCCGGCCAGCGCCGGTGCAGCCAGACCCAGGCCACGAGCCCGATGCCCAGCATGAGGATCGAGGTGCAGGCCAGCGCCAGCGTGGAATGCATCACCAGCGGCGCCACCATGCCCGCGACGACGCCGTTGGCCGTCGAGCCGATCACGGCCTGCAATGAAGACGCCATGCCGCGGCGCTCGGGGTGCAGGTCGAGCACCAGCAGCGTCACGACCGGGACCATGAGCGCCCAGCCGAAGGCGAACACCGCCAGCGGCCACAGGGCCCAGCCGGCGTGCGGCGTGAAGAGGGCGTTGGCGGCCACGTTGACGAGCGAGGTCGCCAGCATGATCACGAAGCCGTCGCGGATCTGCCGCTTCGGCGCCACCCTGCCGGCCATGCGCCCGCTGGCCCAGGCGCCGAGCATGATCCCGCCGATGGTGAGCATGAAGAACCAGAAGAACTGGGTCGGCGCGAGCCCGAGGTGTTCGCCGAGGAAGGCCGGCGCCGCCAGCACGTAGAGGAACATGCCGTTGAACGGCACCCCGCTCGCGAGCGCCAGCAGCAGGAAGCGCGGATCGGAGCAGAGGTCCCAGTATCCCCGCAGCAGGTGCCGCACCTCGAAGGGCTGGCGGTGGCTCGGGTGCAGCGTCTCCGGCAGCAGCTTGTAGTTGGCGGTCCACAGCACCACGCCCACCGCGACCAGGAACCAGAAGATGCTGTGCCAGCCCAGGTTCACGAACAGGAACCCGCCCACGACCGGCGCGATGGCGGGCGCGATGCCGAAGTAGATCGTGACCTGGCTCATCACCCGCTGCGCCTCCGCCGGCGGGAACATGTCGCGGATCACCGCGCGCGAGACCACGATGCCCGCGCCGGTCGACAGGCCCTGCAGCGCACGGAAGAACACCAGCCAGCCGATGGTCTGCGCGAGGGCGCAGCCCAGCGATGCGACCGTGAACACCGCCAGCCCCCAGAGCACCACCGGCCGCCGGCCGAAGCTGTCCGACAGCGCGCCATGGAACAGGTTCATGAACGCGAAGCCGAACAGGTAGGCCGAGAGCGTCTGCTGCATCTCCACCGGCGAGGCGCCGATCGAGCGCGCGATGCCGGAGAAGGCGGGGATGTAGGTGTCGATCGAGAACGGCCCGAGCATGCCCAGCACCGCCAGCAGCACCGCCAGCGCCCAGCGGGGCGCGCGCCAGATCTTGTGCGCGTCGGGATTCATCCGTCTTGGGTCTCCTTCTTGTTCTTGAGCAAAAAGAAGGCGCCCTCAGGCGCCTTCAGATTCCGATCGCTGGAGATCAGAGGGTATCAATAAAGCTCCGCAGCTTGTCCGAACGGCTCGGGTGCTTCAGCTTGCGCAGCGCCTTGGCCTCGATCTGGCGGATGCGCTCGCGCGTGACGTCGAACTGCTTGCCGACTTCTTCCAGCGTGTGGTCGGTCGACATCTCGATGCCGAAGCGCATGCGCAGCACCTTGGCTTCGCGCGGCGTGAGGCTGTCGAGGATGTCCTTGACCACGTCGCGCAGGCCCGCCTGCATCGCGGCCTCGATCGGCGCCGTGTTGCTGCTGTCCTCGATGAAGTCGCCCAGGTGCGAATCGTCGTCGTCGCCGATGGGGGTTTCCATCGAGATCGGCTCCTTCGCGATCTTCATGATCTTGCGGATCTTGTCCTCGGGGATCTCCATCTTCGCGGCCAGGATGCCGGCATCGGGCTCGAAGCCGAACTCCTGCAGGTGCTGGCGGCTGATGCGGTTCATCTTGTTGATGGTCTCGATCATGTGCACCGGGATGCGGATGGTGCGCGCCTGGTCGGCGATCGAGCGGGTGATCGCCTGGCGGATCCACCACGTCGCGTAGGTCGAGAATTTGTAGCCGCGGCGGTATTCGAACTTGTCGACCGCCTTCATCAGGCCGATGTTGCCTTCCTGGATCAAATCGAGGAACTGCAGGCCGCGGTTGGTGTACTTCTTGGCGATGGAGATGACGAGACGCAGGTTGGCCTCGATCATTTCCTTCTTGGCGTCACGCGAAGACGATTCGCCTTCGTTCATGCGCTTGTTGATGTCCTTCAGCTCGGCCAGCGGCACCACCACGCGGGCCTGGATGTCGGCCAGGCGCTGCTGCAGTTCCTGCACCGGCGGGATGTTGCGCTGGAGCACCGCGCTCCACGCCTTGCCGGCAGCGGCCTGCTTCTCGACCCAGCTCAGGTTGAGCAGGTTCGAAGCCACGCGGTTGCCGTTCTTGTCGTAGCCGCTGAAGTCGCGGATGAAGTCTTCCTGCGGGAAGCCGCACTTGTCCACGATGATGCGGCGCAGTTCGCGCTCCTTCTTGCGCACGTCGTCCACCTGCGTGCGCACCAGGTCGCACAGCTTCTCGATGGTGCGGGCCGTGAAGCGGATGGTCATCAGCTCCTCGGACAGCGCGTGCTGCGCCTTCTGGTAGGACGGCGTGCCGTAGCCTTCCTTGTCGTAGATCTTGTGGATCTTCTCGAACAGGCCGGCGATGCGGTCGAAGCGGGTGAGGGCCTCGTTCTTGAGTTCCTCGAGCTTCTTGGTGAGCGCCTTGGAGCCGCCCTTGCCGTCGTCGTCGTCTTCCTCGTCGAACTCGTCGAAGTCTTCCTCGGCCACGTAGTCGTCGGCCTCGTTGGGGTTCGAGAAGCCGTCGACGATGGTCGAGATGACGACCTTGCCTTCACGGATGTCCTCGGCCAGGCGCAGGATCTCGGCGATCGTGGCGGGCGAAGCCGAAATGGCTTCCATCATGGACATCAGGCCGCCCTCGATGCGCTTGGCGATCTCGATTTCGCCTTCGCGGGTGAGCAGCTCGACCGTGCCCATTTCGCGCATGTACATGCGCACCGGGTCGGTGGTGCGGCCGAATTCGCTGTCCACCGTCGACAGGGCGGCTTCGGCTTCTTCTTCCGCTTCCTCGACCGTGGTGGCCGTGGGCGCGGTGTTGTTCAGCAGCAGGGTTTCGGCGTCCGGCGTCTGCTCGTAGACCGCCACGCCCATGTCGTTGAGCATGGTGACCACGACTTCCATGGTCTCGGCATCGACCAGCTTGTCGGGCAGGTGGTCGGAGATTTCGCCGTGCGTGAGGTAACCGCGGGTCTTGCCCAGGGTGATCAGGGTCTTCAGGCGCGAGCGGCGCTTGGCCAGGTCTTCCTCGGACAGGACGGTTTCGTCGAGGCCGAATTCCTTCATCAAGGCGCGTTCCTTCGCCTTGCTGATCTTCATGCGCAGCGGCTTGGCCTTTTCCTCGGTCGTCGCGGCCGCCGGCTCGTCACCGGCCAGATCGTCCTCGATGTCGGACAGGTCGATGTCGCTGGCCTCGGTGCTTGCTGCTGCCGCCTTCGGCTTGCGGCCCCGCTTGGCGCCGGTCGTCGTGCCGGCTGCCTTGGGAGGACGGCCAACCTTCTTGGCGGCAGGCTTCGTCGTGGTTTCGTCGGTGGTGGTCGATTTGGTGGGCACGGTTTTCACTTTCGTAGCTGCAGACGCCTTGGACGCGGCGGCGCCGGTCTTGGTTGCCGGCAGCGCGGCTTTCTTCAACGGCTTCTCTTCTGCTGCGGGCTTCTTGGCGGCGGAGACGGCAGGCTTCTTCGAACTGGGCATAAAACCTCGTAGAACAAGATGGACCAAGCGGAATCACAGGCGCCACAAACCCGGCGCAGGCAGGAGCACAAACACTGAGGCCGCAAGGACCGAGTCCCCGCAGAGCCTTCAAAAGGCAAGATGTCGGGCGATCATTTGGTGTGCAGTCCTTGCGGTGTATTGACCCGTTTCCCGTCGGGAAGTGCATTGCGCTTGGGGCCGGCCCGGAGGTGCTGCTGTCGCTCTTGCCTTGTGCCAGACACGGCTGGCGTCTGGCGAAGCCTTAGATTATAGCGTGTTACAGCTTTTTCAAGTGCTGCCCGGCGTACCCGGTTTCAGGCGCTTGCGCAACTCGAGCCGCCGCACTTCCAGGGCCTTGTAGCGTTCCAGGGCCAGCGGATCGCTTCCGACGGCGTCGATCGCCTCGCTCTGCTGGGCCTTCAGGAGGTCGTCGAGCATGTAGTCGAGCACGTTGCGCAGCTCGTGCGCCGCGTCGGCGGCGCCTTCGCCCTCGGCGCTCACCAGCGGGCCGCCCTCGGGGCCGGTCATGACGCGCAGGGCGAGCGCCTCGAAGGGCTGGTCCCGCAATCCTTCGCGCAGCGCCGCCCAGGGCTGGACGCCATGCTCGTGCAGCTGGCTGTCGAGCCAGGCGAAGAGCGGCCCGTGATCGCCGGGCAGGGCGCAGAGCATGGCGTGGAGCTCGTGCGACAGGCCCTCCCATTCGGCCATGTTCGACATCACGAGCCGCGCCGCCACGTCGGGCCGGCTCGTCGGCAGCTTGCGCCCGCCCGGCGGGGGACGCGGCGGCGACGCCGTCCGGGAGGATCTGAAGCGCCGCCGGTCCGGAAAGCTCCGGGGCGCGTCTTCGACCCATTCGCCGCGGTCGGTCCAGGCGCTCCAGTCGCCGTCGCTGGCGGCGGACGGCATGGCCGGGGGCTGGGGCGCCTTGGCGGCCGAGGGCGCCCACAGCTCGCCGAGTTCCTGGCCGCTCAGCTGCACCAGGCCCGCGATTTCGCCGAGCAACTGGCGCTTGAGGGCGCCTTCCGGCAGCGCGGTCCACAGCGGCCGGGCGTTGCTGGCCATGTGCGCGCGGCCTTCGGCCGTTCCCAGGTCGCAGCCCTCGCGCGCGGCTTCGATCATGAACCGGCTGAGCGGGGTGGCCTCGTTCACGAAGCGCGCGAACGCATCGGCGCCGAATTCCCGGATGAAGCTGTCGGGGTCGTGCTCCGCCGGCAGGAAGAGGAACTTGATGCTGCGCACGTCCGTCGCGTAGGCCAGGGCGCCGTCGAGCGCCTTGCGCGCGGCGCGCCGGCCGGCGGCGTCGCCGTCGAAGCTGAAGACCACGGCGTCGGTGAAGCGGAACAGCTTCTGCACGTGCTCGGGCGTGCAGGCGGTGCCCAGCGTTGCGACCGCGTTCGGAAAGCCGAGCTGGGCGAGCGCCACCACGTCCATGTAGCCCTCGGTGACGAGGGCATAGCCGCGCTCGCGGAAGGCGGCGCGGGCTTCGAAGAGCCCGTAGAGCTCCCGCCCCTTGCTGAAGACCGGCGTTTCGGGCGAATTCAGGTACTTGGGCTTCTCGTCGCCGAGCACCCGGCCGCCGAATCCGATGCACTCGCCCTTGACGTTGCGGATCGGGAACATCACCCGGTCGCGGAACCGGTCGTAGCGCTTGCCTTCGCCGCTGTCGTCCGCTTCGGCGGCGATCACGAGTCCGCTTTCGGTCAAGAGCGGGTCGTCGTAGTCAGGGAACACGCTGGCCAGCGTGCGCCAGCCAGCCGGCGCATAGCCGATGCCGAAGTGGCGCGCGATCTCGCCCGAGACGCCGCGGCCCTTCAAGTAGTCGATGGCACCCTTCGACTGCCGCAGGTGCTTGCGATAGGCGTCGCCCGCCTTCACCAGCACCTCGGTCAGCGTCGCCTGCTTCTGGCGCTGGCCGGCGGCGCGTGCGCGTTCCTCGGGCGAGGCGTTGTCCTCGGGCACCTGCATGCCGTACTGCCCGGCGAGGTCATGCACCGCCTCGACGAAGCCCATGCCCGCGTGTTCCATCAGGAAGCCGATCGCGTTGCCATGCGCGCCGCAGCCGAAGCAGTGATAGAACTGCTTGGTCGGGCTGACCGAGAACGACGGCGACTTCTCCCCGTGGAACGGGCACAGGCCCATGAAGTTGGCACCCGCCTTCTTGAGCTGCACGTAGCGTCCGACGATCTCCACGACGTCGGCGCGCGCGATCAGTTCCTGGATGAAAGAAGCGGGGATGGTCATGTAGGCGGAGAGCGGCAAATGATACGCAAGCCATCAAACGCTCGCCGGGCGGCGGCATACTGGTCTTCCCGAAAGCGACCGATGATCCCCCGATCCATCCATCACGTCGCGCCGCTCCTGAAACACCCCATGAGGTTCATGTGGGAGGCGCTCAAGGCCTTCAAGGCCAACCAGGGGCTGCTGCTGGCGGGCGCGGTCGCCTATTACGCGCTGCTGTCGATCGTGCCGCTCCTGATCGTCAGCGTCATCGCGCTGTCGCACTTCATCGACCAGTCCGCGCTGCTCGGTGCGGTCGGGCGCTACCTCGAATGGCTCGTGCCGGGGCAGTCGCGTGCGCTCGTGGCCGAGCTGTCGAATTTCCTCACCCATGCCGACGTGCTCGGGCCGGTATTGCTGCTGACGATGATCTTCTTCAGCTCGCTCGCCTTCACGGTGCTGGAGAGCGCGATGGCGGTGATCTTCCACCATCGCAAGGCCGATCATTCGCGGCATTTCCTGATGTCGGCGGTGATGCCGTACATCTACATCTTCTGCCTGTGCATCGGACTGCTGCTGGTCACGCTGGTGTCCGGCGCGCTGCAGGTCATCGGGGAAGAGCGCGTCGAACTGCTCGGCCACAGCTGGTCGCTCTCGGGGGTGTCGGGGTTGCTGCTGTATCTGCTCGGCCTCGCCGGCGAGATCTTCATGCTGACCTCGCTCTACCTGGTGATGCCGGTCGGGCACCTGAGGCTTCACCATGCGCTGCTCGGCGGCGTGACTGCGACCTTGCTCTGGGAAGTCACGCGCCGGGTGCTGGTGCTCTATTTCGCGAAGCTGTCGCAGGTGAGCGTGGTCTACGGCTCGCTGACGACGGCGATCGTGGTGCTCCTGAGCCTGGAGATCGCCGCCACGCTGGTGCTGTTCGGCGCGCAGGTCATCGCGCAGTACGAGCGCCTGGAGCGCACGGGCAGCATGAAGCCGCCCGACGATACCGAAGGCGCCCTGGGGAGCGAAGCGGCACCAGGCCGGCGCCGGGCCGCCCCAAGGCGGCCTGCGGCCCCCTTGGGGGGCAGCGACTACACGGAGTGAGGGAGCGTGGGGGCTACATCCTTTCAGCGCGGCGCCAGCCGAATCGCGCCGTCGAGCCGGATCACCTCGCCGTTGAGCATGTCGTTCTCGATGATGTGGCGGGCGAGCTTCGCGTAGTCCTCGGGCGTGCCCAGGCGCGAAGGGAAGGGCACGCTCGCGGCCAGCGCGTCCTGCACTTCCTGGGGCATGCCGAACAGCATCGGCGTGCCGAAGATGCCCGGAGCGATCGTCATGTTGCGGATGCCGCTGCGCGCCAGATCTCGCGCGATCGGCAAGGTCATGCCGACGACGCCGCCCTTCGATGCGCTGTAGGCAGCCTGGCCGATCTGGCCGTCGTAGGCGGCGACGGAGGCGGTGGAGATCAGCACGCCGCGCTCGCCGGTCGACTCGGGCTCGTTCCTGCTCATCGCGTCGGCGGCCAGGCGGATCATGTTGAAGCTGCCCACGAGGTTGACCATCACGGTCTTGCTGAAGACCGCCAGGCCGTGCGGCCCGTTCTTGCCGACCGTCTTCTCGGCGGGCGCGATGCCGGCGCAGTTGACGAGGCCCATCAGCTTGCCCAGCTTGAGGGCGGCGGCCACGGCGGCCTGGCCGTCCGCTTCCTGGCTCACGTCGCATTTGACGAAGACCCCGCCGATCTCCTTGGCGACCGCTTCGCCCTTGTCGGCCTGCATGTCGGCGACGACGACCTTGCCGCCATTGGCCGCCAGCATCCGCGCCGTGCCTTCGCCGAGCCCCGAGGCTCCGCCGGTGACGATGAAAACCTTGCCTGCGATCTGCATGAGCTTTTCTCCTGTGTCTCAGTTGTGCAACCGGGCGATTATCGAAGCCGAGGCGGGCACAAAAAAAGGCCTCGTCCGGAGACGAGGCCTGAATTGGATCCCGAAGGACCCAAGGAGACAATCTGCGCCCGCTCGAGGCGGGCGGTTGTTGGTGATGATGGCTTAGCGCTTG
Source organism: Variovorax sp. HW608 (assembly GCF_900090195.1). Classification (NCBI taxonomy): domain Bacteria; kingdom Pseudomonadati; phylum Pseudomonadota; class Betaproteobacteria; order Burkholderiales; family Comamonadaceae; genus Variovorax; species Variovorax sp. HW608. The sequence goes on along the minus strand of NZ_LT607803.1, from coordinate 6,674,053 downwards.
CGCGAAGCCGTTTGAGCGGTGCTCTTGGCGGCGTTCACGGCGGTGGTGGACACGGCCTGGAAGTTGGCTTCCGCGACGTCGGTGGCTTGCTTGACAGCCTTTTGCACCGATTCGAAAGCGTTGTTGGCGGCGGCCACGGCGCTCTTCATCACGGCGACGGCGGTTTCCGAACCGGCGGGCGCGTTCTTGGCGGCGCTGTCGACCAGGCCGACGAAGGCTTGCTGCGCTTCAGCGGCCTTGACTTCGAAAGCCTTGGTGAACTCGGCGCCCGTGCCTTGGGCGATGTCGTACAGGTGACGGCTGTAGGCAGCGGTCTTCTCGGCCAGGGGCTGGAACAGGCTGGCTTGCAGGGCGAGCAGTTCCTGGGCGTCCTTGACGTTCAGCAGGGCCTGGCTGGCATCGGCGGCTTCGGTCAGGGCGGCCTTGGAAGCGGTCACATTGAGTTCGACCAGCTTTTCAACGCCTTCGAAGGCCTTGTTGGTCAGGCCGAAGAGGGTTTCGAGGTTGGCTTTTTGAGCGGCGATCAGTTGGTCAGCGGTGAGTGCCATTTGGGAGCTCCAGTTTGGGTTGAGGGATGGATTCACGTTGAAGCTGCCCCTCTCCAATGTTGCGGTGCAGCATGGCCTCAAGTATTAGCGAGGCAATGATTCTGGACAAGGGGTTTTTGTTGCTTTGCAGCAATTTAGGCGGCAATTTCTAAATCGCGAAAATGTTGCGATGCGTGCCTTTTATTCGGGCCAGTTCGTTCTGCCGCTGCCGCCGGGCCACCGTTTTCCGATGGGACGGTACGCCCTGTTGCGCCAGGGGCTCGAACGCCAGTTGCCGGCGGTTCGCATGTTCGAGGCGCCGCGGGCCAGCGACGGCGAGCTCGCCCTGGTTCATACGCCGCAATGGATCGCATCGATCAGCGACGGCAGCGTGAGCGCCGCGGCGATGCGCGAGATCGGCTTCCCGTGGAGCGAGGCGATGGTCGAGCGCTCGCGCCGCTCCACCGGCGCGACCATCGAGGCCTGCCGGGCGGCCTTCGCCGACGGCGTGTCGGGCAACATGGCCGGCGGCACGCACCACGCCAGCGCCGACAAGGGCGGGGGCTTCTGCGTCTTCAACGATGCGGCCGTCGCCGCGCGGCTCATGCAGGCGGAGCACGGCCGCCGCGCGCGTGCCCCGCTGCAGGTCGCGATCGTCGATCTGGACGTGCACCAGGGCAACGGGACCGCGCGCATCTTCCAGGGCGATCCCAGCGTGTTCACGCTGTCGATCCACGGGCAGAAGAACTTTCCTTTTCGCAAGGAGGCCAGCGACCTCGACGTCGAACTGCCCGATGGCTGCGGCGACGCGGACTACCTCGCGGCGGTGGAGCAGGCGCTGGGCGAACTGGAGCGCCGCTTCACGCCGGGGCTGGTGATCTACCTGGCCGGCGCGGACCCGTTCGAGCGCGACCGGCTCGGGCGTCTCAAGCTGAGCTTCGATGGCCTGGAGGCGCGCGACCGCCGGGTGTTCGACTTCGCGTGGCAGCGCCGCATCCCCCTGGCATTCGCCATGGCGGGCGGCTATGCGGCGGACATCGCGGAGACGGTGCAGGTCCAGCTCGGCACCTTCCGCGTGGCCTTCGAATACTGGCGCCGCTGGCAAAATGCCGCGCCATGAGCGACCGACCGACTCCCCAGCCACGCAGCAGCTACCGCGTCTTCCGCAAGATCCCGACGCGGTGGATGGACAACGACATGTACGGCCATGTCAACAACGTCGTCTACTACAGCTGGTTCGACACGGCGGTGAACACGCACCTGATCGAGCGCGGCGCGCTGGACATCCATCACGGCAAGACGATCGGCTTCGTGGTCGAGACGCGCTGCAACTACTTTTCGCCGCTGGCTTACCCGCAGACGGTGGAGGCTGGAATCCGCGTCGCGCGCGCGGGGAGTTCGAGCGTGCACTACGAGATCGGCCTCTTCGCCGAGGGCGCCGAAACCGCCGCTGCGCAGGGCCATTTCGTGCACGTGTACGTCGATCGCGACACGCAGCGACCAGTGAGATTGCCCGCAGCGCTGCAGGCGGTGGTGGACGACTTGCGCGCCTGACGCCTCGCCAGGGTCAGGCCAGGAACCCCGCGGAACCGGCTTTGCCGGGCCGCTGGGGTTGCCCCCGGAGAGGGGGTGTCAGAGCCACACGAAGTGGGCGAGGCTGGGGGTGAGCGTTATTTCATCGCGCGCAGTTCGGCCTTGCCGCGATCCTCGTCGGCCTTGGCCTGCTTCTCGCAAGCGCTCTTGGCGTCGCTCTTCATGTCGTCGCACTTTTCCTTGGCGACCTCGTAGGCGGCCTTGACCTTTTCTTCCTTCACCTCGCGCGCATGGCGGTCGCTGGGCTTGTATTGCTGTTCGAGTTCGGCCTTGGCAACGGCTTCCTTGCCCTTGGCTTCCTTGTGGCACACGTCCTTGGCGTTTTCCTTCAAGGTGTCGCATTGCGTCTTGTCGACCTTGTAGTCAGCCTCGATCTTTTCCTTGGCGACCTTGTACTCGTCCTGGGTCATTGCGCTGGCCTGGCCCGCCACGAGGCAGGTCGAAGCGATGGCAATCATGAGCAGATGCTTTTTCATGACAGTGTCCTCTGAAGTTGCAAATCGGTTGGGGGTTGGATGCAGCGTCTGGCGCCCGCGGGTTCAGACGCGCTCCATCCAGATGGCGGCAGGGGTGCGGCCGTCGCGGTTTTCCCATTCGGCGACCTGCCGTTCCGCCTCGTCCCGGCTGAGGCCGTGCCGTTCCTGGATGCGTCCCAGCAACTGGTCGCGCTTGCCGGCGATGACATCGAAATCGTCGTCGGTCAGCTTGCCCCATTGCTCCTTGATCTTCCCCTTGAGCTGCTTCCAGTTGCCTTGGACGGTGTCCTTGTTCATGAGGGATCTCCTTCGGTCAGATGAGGTTGAGTCGCCGGTGCGGTTCTGCCGGCGTGAAATCACTGTCGCGTCGCCGAATGGACGCCTTGGTAGGACTCACGGGGAAGGGGTCGTAGGCACTTGCCGACGCAGGCCGTGATAATCGAACGCACGCCGATTACCCGGAGACCAGCGCGCGCATCATGATCATCCAAAGCCTGCTCGACACCGATCTCTACAAGTTCACCATGATGCAGGTCGTGCTGCATCACTTCCCGGGCGCGCGCGTCGAATACCGCTTCAAGTGCCGCAACCCGGGCGTCGACCTCGCGCGCTTCGCCGGGCAGATCCGCGAGGAGATCCGCCATCTGTGCTCGCTGCAGTTCAAGGACGCGGAGCTCAGCTACCTGCGCTCGATGCGTTTCATCAAGAGCGATTTCGTGGACTTCCTCGGGCTGTTCCGCCTCAACGAGAAGTACATCAACATCATCCCGCTGCCATCCGGCGAGCTCGACATCCGGATCCGGGGCCCCTGGCTGCACACGATCCTGTTCGAGATCCCGGTGCTGTCGATCGTCAACGAGGTCTACTTCCGCAACACGCAGCCGCAGCCCGACTACGCCGAGGGGCGCCGCCGGCTCGATGCCAAGATCGCGCAGTTGCAGGAGGATCGGCTGGCCGACCTCAAGATCGCCGATTACGGCACGCGCCGCCGTTTCTCCAACGAATGGCACGAGGAAGTGCTGCGCACGCTCTCCGACAAGCTTGGGGCCGTGACCTCGCCGCAGCCGCGCGGCCTCCCCAAGCTGCCGCAGTTCGCCGGCACGAGCAACGTGCTGTATGCGATGAAGCTCGGGCTGATCCCGCTCGGCACGATGGCGCACGAGTACCTCCAGGCCTGCCAGGCGCTCGGGCCGCGTCTGCGCGACAGCCAGGTGTACGGCTTCGAGACCTGGGCGCGGGAATACCGGGGTGACCTCGGGATCGCGCTGTCGGACGTCTACGGCATGAGCGCCTTCCTGCGCGACTTCGACCTGTACTTCTGCAAGCTCTTCGACGGCGCTCGCCACGACAGCGGCGATCCGTTCCAATGGGGCGAACGGATGCTGGCGCACTATGCCGCGAATCGGGTCGATCCGCAGACCAAGACGCTGATCTTCAGCGACAGCCTCACGGTGCCGCGCACCATCGAGCTCTACCAGCAGTTCAGGGGCCGCTGCCAGCTCGCCTTCGGCATCGGCACCAATCTGACCAACGACCTCGGCTACGAGCCGCTGCAGATCGTCATCAAGATGATCGCCTGCAACGACCAGCCGGTCGCGAAGCTCTCCGACACGCCGTCCAAGAACATGTGCGAGGACGAGCGCTATCTCGCCTACCTGCGCCAGGTCTTCGACATCGAGCAGCCCGCCGCATGAAGGCGTCGGGGTCGACGAAGAGCGTTCTGCGTTCGCTGGCATATGTGCTGTTGACGTCACCGGCCGCCGCGTTCGCGGACGAGATCGACGGTGCGCGTCTCTCGGTCTGGTGGAGCGTGCCGTTCGCCGGGATGCTCCTGTCGATCGCGCTGATGCCGCTTCTGGCACCGGCGTTCTGGCATCACCACTACGGCAAGCTGGCCGCGGCCTGGGGCCTGGCCTTCCTGCTTCCGTTCGCCGTGATCCACGGTGCGCCGCTCGCGGGCGCCCAACTGGTGCATGCGCTGGTCGGCGAATACATCCCCTTCGTCATCCTGCTGGCCGCGCTGTTCGCGGTCTCGGGCGGGATCCACATCCGCGGCAACCTGCGCGGCTCGCCGCGGCTCAACACCGCGATCCTCGCGGTCGGCGCCGTTCTGGCGAGCCTGATGGGCACCACCGGTGCCTCCATGCTGCTGATCCGGCCGCTGATCCGCGCCAACGACAACCGGCGGCACAAGGCGCACGTGATCGTCTTCTTCATCTTCATCGTGTCGAACGTGGGCGGCGCACTCACGCCGCTGGGGGATCCGCCGCTCTTCCTGGGCTTTCTGAAGGGCGTCGACTTCACCTGGACGCTGCGGAACATCCTGCCCGAAACCCTGTTCCTGACCGGCATCCTGCTGGTGCTCTTCTACCTGCTCGACGCCTGGTACTTCCGCAACGAAGACCTGCTGCCTTTCGATCCGACGCCCGACACGCGCGGCATCGCGTTCGAAGGCGCCATCAACTTCTGGCTGCTGGGCGGCGTCGTGTTCTTCGTGCTCCTGAGCGGCGTGTGGAAGTCGAAGCTAGGCTTCGACGTCTTCGGCACGGAGGTCGGGTTGCCGGGCCTGGTGCGCGACGTGGCGCTGGTCGCGATCATCCTGCTGTCGCTGCGCATCACGCCGCCCCGGGTGCATGCGGCCAACCAGTTCGGCTGGGGACCGATGGTCGAGGTCGCCAAGCTCTTCGCGGGGATCTTCGTGACCATCGTGCCGGTGATCGCCATGCTGAAGGCCGGCGCGGGCGGTCCTTTCGGCGGCGTCATCTCCGCGGTGACCCGTTCCGACGGCCAGCCCGATCCGGCGATGTACTTCTGGGCCACCGGCATCCTCAGCTCCTTCCTCGACAATGCACCGACCTACCTGGTGTTCTTCAATACGGCCGGCGGCGATCCGCAGGCCCTGATGACCACCTATGCGACGACGCTGGCGGCGATCTCCGCCGGCGCCGTATTCATGGGCGCCAACACCTACATCGGCAACGCGCCCAACCTGATGGTCAAGGCCATCGCGGAAAGCCGCGGCGTGCGGATGCCGAGCTTCTTCGGCTACATGCTGTGGTCGGGCGGCATCCTGGTGCCGCTCTTTGTCATTGCCACCTTCATCTTCTTGCGTTGACCATGAACAAGCCCAAAGTCCTCGTCGCCCGTTCGATCTTTCCCGAGACCATCGCCCGGCTCGAGAAGCATTTCGAGGTCGAAGCCAACCAGGGCGACGAAAGCTGGACCAAGGCCCAGCTCATCGAGAAGCTCAAGGGCAAAGAGGGCGCCTTCACCACCGGCAGCGAGCGCATCGACGCCGAGGTGCTCGACGCCTGCCCTGGCCTGAAGATCTGCGCCAACATGGCGGTGGGCTACAACAACTTCGACATCGACGCGATGACCGCGCGCGGCGTGCTCGGCACCAACGCGCCGGACGTGCTCACCGAGACCACCGCCGATTTCGGCTTCGCGCTGCTGATGGCCACCGCGCGCCGCATCGCCGAGAGCGAGCATTTCCTGCGCGCCGGCAAGTGGGAAAAGTGGAGCTACGACATGTTCTCCGGCTCCGACATCCATGGCTCGACCCTGGGCATCATCGGCATGGGCCGGATCGGGCAGGGCATCGCCAAGCGCGGCGCGCACGGCTTTCGCATGAAGGTGATCTATCACAACCGCTCGCGGCTCGATGCGAATCTCGAAGCCGAGTGCAAGGCCGCCTTCGTCGGCAAGGAAGAGCTGCTGAAGACCGCCGACCATGTGGTGCTGGTGGTGCCTTACACGCCGGCATCGCACCACACGATCGGCGCCGCCGAGATCGCACTCATGAAGCCGACCGCGACCCTCGTCAACATCGCGCGCGGCGGCATCGTCGACGATGCGGCGCTGGCCGTGGCGCTGCGCGAGAAGCGCATCGCCGCCGCCGGCCTCGACGTCTTCGAGGGCGAGCCGAAGGTGCATCCGGAACTGCTCGAGGTGCCGAACGTGGTCCTGACGCCGCACATCGCCAGCGCGACCGTGCCGACGCGCCGCGCGATGGCCGATCTCGCGGTCGACAACCTCATCGGCTACCTGGTGCACAACAAGCCGGTCACGCCGCTCAACCCTGCCGTTCTCGCAACCCGATAAGAAAACCACCAGACCCGTGATCGAAACCTGGATCCTGCTGGCCCTCGCGGCCCTGAATTTCATCCTCATCGTGTGGCTGCTGGCGCGCGAGCCGTCGCCGCCGGACCACTCGGCGCTGGTCGCCACCCTGGCCGCCGGCAACGAGCGCGTCGAGCGCGAACTGCGCCACGAGATCGGCGAGTCCTCGCGCGGCGCCCGGCAGGAGACCGCCCAGGCCTTCGTCACCTTCCAGCAGGCGCTGGTCCATCAGGGCGCGGAATCCACGCGCACGCAGAACGCGCAGATCGATGCCTTTGCGCAGCAGCTCGCGCTGCTGCAGAAGACGCTCGCCGACACGCTCAATACCCAACTGCAGGGCCTGAGCGAATCGAACGCGCGGCGGCTTGCCGAGGTGCGCGCGACGATGGAGGCCCAGCTGGCCCAGCTCCAGCAGACCAATACCGCCAAGCTCGACGAGATGCGCAGGACCGTGGACGAAAAGCTCCAGAGCACGCTCGAAGCCCGTCTCGGCGAAAGTTTCAAGCAGGTCGCCGACCGGCTGGAGCAGGTGCACAAGGGCCTCGGCGAAATGCAGACGCTGGCGGTCGGCGTCGGCAGCCTGCAGCGCGTGCTGACCAACGTGAAGACGCGCGGCGTGTTCGGCGAAGTCCAGCTCGAGGCCCTGCTCGAACAGGTGCTGACGCCGGACCAGTACGCCAAGCAGGTCGAGACCAGGCCGCGCAGCGGCCAGCGGGTGGATTTCGCGATCCGCTTCCCGGGCCGGGGCGGCGACGGCGCGCCGGTGTGGCTGCCGATCGATGCCAAGTTTCCGCGCGACGACTACGAGCGCCTGCTCGATGCGCACGAGCGCGCCGATCCCGCTGCCGCCGAAGCGGCGGCCAAGGCGCTCGAAGCGCGCATCCGTTCCGAGGCGAAGTCGATTTCCGAGAACTACCTCGCGGCGCCGCACACCACCGATTTCGCGATTCTTTTCCTGCCGGTCGAAAGCCTGTATGCCGAAGTGCTGCGCCGCCCCGGGCTGATGGACGCGATCCAGCGGCAGCACCGGGTGACGCTCGCGGGGCCGACCACGCTGCTCGCGATGCTCAACAGCCTGCACATGGGCTTCCGTACGCTGGCGCTCGAGCATCAGGCTTCCGAGGTCTGGAAGGTGCTCGGCGCGGTCAAGACCGAGTTCGAGCGCTATGGCGACTGGGTCGCGCGCATCAAGGAACAGGTCTCCAAGGCCTCCGACACCATCGACAAGGCCGACACGCGCGCCAAGCAGATGCGGCTCGCGCTGCGCAAGGTCGAGGCCCTGCCGGAATCGCAGAGCCAGGGGCTGCTGCCGCTCATCGACGGCGAGGACGACAGCGCCCCGTGAACCCTGGCTTGCTTCGCCTGATCCTCGCGCAGGTCTGCCTGCATGCGGCGATGACGGGCACCCGGCTCGCGGCGCCGCTGCTGGCGCTGCGCGATGGCCACAGCGCCGCGTCGGTCGGCGTGCTGCTTTCGCTGTTCGCGTTGACGCAGGTTTTTCTCGCGCTGCCGGCGGGCCGCTTTGCGGATCGTCATGGCCTCTGCCGTCCGCTGTCCGTCGCAGTGGTCTCGGCGGCCAGCGGCGCGGCGCTGGCCGGGGTGTTTCCCGTGTTTCCGGTGCTGTGTCTTTCGGCCTTGCTCACCGGCGGCGCGACCGGCATCGCGGTGATCGCGCTGCAACGCCATGCCGGTCGTGCCGTGAGCGGACCGGCCCAGCTCAAACAGGTGTTCAGCTGGCTGGCCATCGCCCCGGCCGCGGCCAACTTCGTGGGGCCGTTCGTGACCGGACTCCTGATCGACCACGCGGGGCCGGCGCCGGGTGATCTGGTCGGCTACCGCGTCGCCTTCGCACTGCTGACGCTGCTGCCGGTTGCCTGCTGGCTGCTGGCTGCTGGCTCGCGGTGCGCAGGAGCTTCCCACCGCGCGCCCCCCCGAGGGCGCCGCCAAGCCGCGTGCCTGGGATCTTCTGGCCGAGCCGATGTTCAGGCGGCTGCTGTTCGTCAACTGGTTGCAGTCGGCCTCGTGGGACGTGCACACCTTCGTGTTGCCGATCCTTGGCCACGAACGCGGCCTCAGCGCCTCGATGATCGGCACCATCCTGGGCGCCTTCGCGGTGGCGGCCGCCGGGATTCGTGTCGTGCTGCCGCTGGTGGCGTCCCGCTTCAGCGAGCGCGCCGTCATCACTGCATCGAACGTGATCACCGCGCTGGTCTTCGCCGCCTATCCGCTGATGAGCTCGGCCCTCGGCATGGGCCTGTGCTCGGTGGTTCTGGGCATCGCGCTGGGCGCGGTGCAGCCGATGGTGATGAGCATGCTCCACCAGATCACGCCGCATGCGCGCCACGGCGAGGCGCTTGGCTTGCGCGTGATGACCCTGAACGCTTCCAGCGTCGCGATGCCGATGCTGTTCGGCGCGGCCGGTGCCATCATCGGCGTGGCGGGTGTGTTCTGGATCGTCGGCGGTGTGGTCGCCTTGGGCACTCGCTCCGTCTGGGGCTTGCAGGCCCCGCCGCCCGAAGAGGCCGCGGGGCATTGAAAGGACTTCGGGTTAGAGCTTGTAGAAGCGCCTGATGTAGTCCCAGGCGTCCTCGGGCGTATCGAGGTACTCGATCAGCTTCACGTCCCCGGGCGAGATCACGCCTTCCTCGGCGAGGAACTCGAAATTGATGAGCTGCTTCCAGTAGTCCGATCCGAACAGCACGATCGGCACCGGCTTGGCCTTGCGCGTCTGCACGAGCGTGATGACCTCGAACAGCTCGTCCAGCGTCCCGAATCCGCCCGGGAAGGCGACCAGCGCCTTCGCACGCATCATGAAATGCATCTTGCGGATCGCGAAGTAGTGGAACTTGAAGCTCAGCGCCGGCGTGACGTACGGGTTGGCTTCCTCCTCCATCGGCAGGGCGATCGCGAGCCCGACCGAGATCCCGCCGCCTTCATAGGCCCCGCGGTTGGCCGCCTGCATGATGCCGGGGCCGCCGCCGGTGCAGATGAAGAGCTTGTCTTCCGGATCGCAGTCGTTGCTGTACTGCGCGACGAGTTTGCCGAAGGCCCGCGCCTTCTCGTAGTAGTGCGAGCTGCGGGCGAGCTTGCGCCAGCGTTCCGCCGCCACCGTGTCGCCGGCCGCCTCGGCCTGCGCGATCAGGGCGCCGGATTCCTCTTCGCTGCGGAAGCGCGCGCTGCCGAACACCACGATGGTGTTCTCGATGCCATGCGCCCGCATCTCGATGTCGGGCTTCATGAGCTCGAGCTGCATCCGCAGGCCGCGGGTTTCGCGGCGCAGGAGGAATTCGGGATCGGCGAAGGCCAGCCGCGAGGGATCGGTGTGGAGCGGCAGTCCCTTGTCCGCATGCGCCTGCAGAGTGGCCCATGCGTCGGCGAGTCGTTTGTCGTGAAGGTCGTGTGTGCTGTTTGCCATGTTCTTGCGCCGGAAGCGGGTGAGCATTGTGCGCCTTGCAGGTTCCGGGCCCGTCGGTGGTGTCCGGACGCAAAAAAGGCTCCCGAAGGAGCCTTTTACCTTTTAGAGTGAGCTCTCGAATCGCTCAGACGCGCTTGCGGTACTCGCCGGTGCGGGTGTCGATTTCGATGCGGTCGCCTTGCGAGACGAACAGCGGCACGCCGACTTCGAAGCCGGTCGCGATCTTCGCGGGCTTCATGACCTTGCCCGAGGTGTCGCCCTTGACGGCCGGCTCGGTCCAGGTGATTTCGCGCTCGACGCTGGTCGGCAGTTCGACCGAGATCGCCTTGCCGTCGTAGAACACCACTTCGACCGGCATGCCGTCTTCGAGGTAGTTGAGGGCGTCGCCCATGTTCTCGGCTTCGACTTCGTACTGGTTGTACTCGGTGTCCATGCAGACGTACATCGGATCGGCGAAGTAGGAGTAGGTGCATTCCTTCTTCTCGAGGATGATCTGCTCCATCTTGTCGTCGGCCTTGAAGACCACTTCGGTGTTGAAGTTGGCGATCAGGCTCTTGAGCTTCATGCGCACGGTGGCGGAGTTGCGGCCGCCGCGGCTGTATTCGGTCTTGAGGACGACCATGGGGTCCTTGCCGTGCATGATCACGTTGCCGGCGCGAATTTCTTGAGCGATTTTCATAATCAGGATCTCTGGATGTAGGCCGCTCGTTGCAATTGCACCGCGGCGGGTTCGGCGGAAAAGCGAGCACCGGGCGATCTGGGCGATCTTGGGCGATCGAGGCCGCCCATGCCGGAATTCCGCAAAGCCCGTAATTTTAGCTTTTTTGAGTCACGAAACGGACGAGGCGGGTCAAAAGATCCTCCTGCATGCATAGAGATTCCCTCGCCGCCTGTGCCGCCACGCCCCACTCCGCGAGCGTTTTCTGGTCGAGCAGGGGCAGCGGGCTCGGCGAAATGCCGTTCCACCGGTGGTGGAAATCGCGCAGCGAGCGCGGTGCGTTCAGCCAGTCGAGAAAGGCATCGAGCTTGGTATGGTGCGCGTCGTCGTCCTGCGGATAGATCTGCCACACGAAGGGGGCGCCCGCCCAGAGCGCGCGGACCAGCGAATCCTCGCCCCGGACGAAGTTGAGGTCGCAAGTCCAGAGCAGGTGATCGAAGTCGGTCTGCGAGACATAGGGCAGCCAGGAAATCGACAGGGCGCCGCGCTGGGGCGGCCCCGGCGGCAGCGCGGCGGTGGCGCGGCCGGCCGTCACCAGGAGCCGGGTCGGCTCGCCGGCGCTTTCCAGTTGCGCGAGCAGGCTGTCGAGTGCACGCGGTTCATAGCAGAAGAGCGACACCAGCCGCTCGCCGCGCCAGGAAATGTCGTGCGCCGCGAGCCATGCGGCACGGTCGAAACCTTCGCGGCGCGTCGCCAGATCGGGCTCGCGCAGCAGGCCGCCGGTCGCGGCGGTGAACCCCGGATAGAAGAAATGCTTGGTCAGGCCCGCGCCGGGATGCCGGAAGACCGGAGACGGCAGGCGGTGCAGCCGCTCGACATAGGGCTCGGCGGAGAGGTATTCGAGGTTGATCCACCGGTGCCGCACCCCCTCGGCCTGCGGCTGGCGGGCGAAGAGCGAGACGACTTCGGGCGCCGGATCGCAGCCGAACGCCTCGACGAGCACGTCCGGCGCGGGCGCGGCGGCGGCGTGCCACGCGGCGTCGCGTTCGGTCCAGCGGACCACCGTGACGCCGGGGCATCCGGCCGGCGCCATCCAGGCCAGCGCGGAAGGCTCGTCGATCCACAGGCGAACCTTTTCACCCCGGCCCGCGAGTCCGGCCGCGAGCCGCCAGCAAACGCCGACGTCGCCGTGGTTGTCGATCACCTTGCAGAAAATGTCCCAGCGCATCGCGGGATACTCTACAGCCCCGCAATCGATTCACGGAGACAGCATCCATGCCCCAGTACTCGGCCGAAATCACCTGGCGGCGCGGCGGCCAGGACTTCGTCGGCAATCGCTACAGCCGCCGCCATGCGATCCGCTTCGACGGCGGCGCCGAATGGGCGGGCTCGTCGTCGCCGCACGTGGTGCCGGTGCCGCTGTCCGATCCGGCCGCCGTCGACCCCGAGGAGGCCTTCGTGGCCTCGCTGTCGAGCTGCCACATGCTCTGGTTCCTGTCGATCGCGGCCGCGCGCGGCTTCTGCGTGGAGAGCTACGTCGACCGTGCGGTCGGCCAAATGGGCGCCAACGCCGCGCGCAGGATCGCGATGACCCAGGTCACGCTGCGGCCGGAGGTGCAGTTCTCGGGCGAGTGCCTCCCTTCTGCCGCGCAGATCGAGGAAATGCACCATTGCGCGCATGACGAGCGCTTCATCGCCAACTCCGTGAAGACCGAAGTCCGCTGCGAGCCGGTGCTCGCGAAAGCGGCTCCCCGGTAAACCGATGTCAGAAACGCATTCCGAACAACTGCTGAGCGAGGTCGCGGCATTGCCGCAACTGCCGGGCGTCTACCGCTATTTCGATTCGGCGGGGGCGGTGCTTTACGTCGGCAAGGCGCGCAACCTGAAGAAGCGCGTGGCGAACTACTTCCAGAAGAACCACGCCGGCACCCGCATCGGCCACATGATCTCGAAGATAGCGCGCATGGAGACCACCGTGGTGCGCTCCGAGGCCGAGGCGCTGCTGCTCGAGAACAACCTGATCAAGACGCTCAAGCCGCGCTACAACATCCTGTTCCGCGACGACAAGAGCTATCCCTACCTGAAGATCGCCTCGCACGAGTTTCCGAGGCTGGCCTACTACCGTGGCTCGGTCGACCGCAAGCACCGCTACTTCGGGCCGTACCCGAGCGCCTGGGCCGTGAAGGAGTCGATCCAGCTGCTGCAGAAGGTGTTCAGGCTGCGGACCTGCGAGGACACGGTCTACAGCAACCGCACGCGCCCCTGCCTGCTCTACCAGATCAAGCGTTGCAGCGGGCCCTGCGTCGGCTACATCGCGCCGCAGGACTATGCGCAGGACGTGGCCAATGCCGAAGCCTTCCTCCTGGGCGACACGCAGGCCGTGCTCACCCAGCTCGAGGCGCGGATGATGGCGCACGCCGAGAAGCTCGAGTTCGAGCAGGCGGCCGAGCTGCGCAACCAGATGTCGGCGCTGTCGCGCGTGCTGCACCAGCAGTCGGTCGAGATCGCTTCCGACAAGGACGTCGACATCCTGGCGGTCAAGGTCCAGGGCGGAAAGGCCTGCGTCAATCTCGCGATGGTGCGCGGCGGGCGGCATCTCGGCGACCGGCCGTATTTCCCGGTGCATGTCGAGGACGCCGCCTCGATCCAGCACGGGGAGGTCGGCGCGGACGGCGACGACGACGCGCCACCACCCGCGCCCGTCGAGGTGCAGGTGCTGGAGGCCTTCATCGCGCAGCACTACATCGACGTGCCGGTGCCGGCCACGCTGGTGCTGAGCGAGCTGGTGAGCCGCGAACTGATCGAGGCCATCTCGCAGCAGGCCGGCACGCGCGTCACGGCGGTGTTTCAGCCGCGCGAGCAGCGGCGCCACTGGCTGGAGATGGCGTGCAAGAACGCAAGCCTGCAACTCGCGCGGCTGCTGGCGGAGGAGGGCTCGCAGCAGGCGCGCACCCGCGCGCTGGTCGATGCGCTCGAACTCGCGCCGGATGACCTGGACAACTTCCGCGTCGAGTGCTTCGACATCTCGCACACCGCCGGCGAGGCGACGCAGGCATCGTGCGTGGTGTTCGAGCATCATGCGATGCAGAACCGCGAATACCGCCGCTACAACATCGAAGGCATCACGCCCGGCGACGACTACGCCGCGATGCGGCAGGTGCTGCATCGCCGCTACGGCAAGCTCGCCGAGGCGATGGCGGCCGCAACCGATGCGCCGCCGGCCGGCGATGCGGGGGGTGCGGGTTCGGACGCGCCGCCGGGCACCCGGTCCGCGCGGATGCCCGAGCTCGTGCTGGTCGACGGCGGCAAGGGGCAGGTCTCGATGGCGCGCGAGGTGTTCAGCGAACTCGGCCTGCCGCTGTCGCTGATCGTCGGTGTGGAGAAAGGCGAGGGCCGCAAGGTCGGACTCGAGGAGCTCGTGTTTGCCGATGGCCGCGAGAAGGTCTACCTCGGCCGCGATTCGGCGGCGCTGATGCTGGTCGCGCAGATCCGGGACGAGGCGCACCGCTTTGCGATCACCGGCATGCGCGCCAAGCGGGCCAAGGTGCGCGTCGGCGGCAGCCAGCTCGAGGACATCCCGGGGATCGGCCCGAAGCGCCGTGCGCGCCTGCTGCAGCGCTTCGGCGGAATCCGGGGCGTCGCGGCGGCAAGTGTCGAAGACATCGCGTCGGTCGAAGGTATCGCCTTCGACCTCGCGGAGGAAATCTACAAAGCCCTGCACTGAGCGCACCGCCGCGGGCCGGCGCAGTAGGCGAGCCTGGGGGTGTGCATATACTCGCCGGAATGTTCTGGACCCTGCCAACGATCATGACCTGGGCGCGCATCGTCGCGATCCCGCTGATCGTGGGTGTGTTCTACCTGCCGCTTTCGGAGCCGATGCGCAACCTCATCGCCACGGTGATGTTCATCGTGTTCGCGGCGACCGACTGGCTCGACGGCTTCCTGGCGCGCAGGCTCAACCAGACTTCCGCCTTCGGCGCCTTCCTCGATCCGGTGGCCGACAAGTTCCTCGTCTGCGCGTCGCTGCTCGTGCTCGTGCACCTCAACCGCGCCGATGTGTTCGTGGCGCTGATCATCATCGGCCGGGAGATCGCCATCTCCGCCCTGCGCGAGTGGATGGCGCAGATCGGCGCCGGCAAGAGCGTCGCAGTCCACATGCTCGGCAAGGTCAAGACCACGGTGCAGATGGTCGCGATCCCGTTCCTGCTCTTCAACGGCATGCTCTTCGGTGCGATCGACACGGGCGCCTGGGGGCAGTGGCTGATCTGGATCTCGGCCGTGCTCACCGTCTGGTCGATGGTCTATTACCTGCAAAAGGCCATTCCCGAAATCCGGGCGCGCGCGAAATGACGGCCACGGCCACGGCGGCCCGACCAGCGGGCTGGCTGCGCGCCATGCCGGCGGTCTTCGTGCTGATCTGGAGCACCGGCTTCATCGTGGCGCGCTATGGCATGCCTTACGCGCCGCCGTTCAAGTTCCTGGTCGCGCGCTATGCGCTCTCGGTGATCTGCTTCCTCGTGTGGGTCGTGCTCGCGCGCGTCGCCTGGCCGCGCGATCGCGTGCAGTGGGGGCATCTCGTGGTCACCGGCGTGCTGATGCAGGCCGGCTATCTGGGCGGTGTCTGGGCGGCGGTCAGGGCGGGCATGGGGTCGGGGCTCGTCGCGCTGATGGTGGGTGTCCAGCCGGTCCTCACCGCGGTCTGGCTTTCGTTGCGCGGCGGCAGGGTGAGCGGCCGCCAATGGCTCGGACTGCTGCTCGGCTTCGCCGGCCTGGTGCTCGTGGTGTGGCGCAAGCTGGAGCAGGGCGGCGAAGTCAGCGTGCCGACGATGTCGCTGGCCGTCATCGCGCTGCTCTCGATCACGGCAGGCACGCTCTACCAGAAGCGATTCGTCGCGCCCTGCGACGTGCGTTGCGCTAACGCCATCCAGCTCGGTGCGGCGTTCATCGTCACGCTGCCCTTGGCGGCGATGGAATCCGAAAGCATCCAATGGAACCTGTCGTCGGGCGGCGCGATGGCGTGGTCGGTGCTCGCCCTGTCGCTCGGCGGCAGCTCGTTGCTCTACATGCTGATCCAGCGCGGCACCGCGACCGCGGTCACGAGCCTGCTGTACCTGGTGCCGCCGTGCACGGCGGTGATGGCCTGGCTGCTCTTCGCCGAACCGATCACGGCGGTAACGCTGGTCGGCATCGCGATGACGGCCGTCGGCGTGAGTCTCGCGGTCCGCAGCCAGCGCTGAGCGCCGTCAGGGCGAGCGGCTGCCTTTCGATTTCCACGGCTCGCCGCGAAAGCGTTCGGCGAGAAAGTCGATCAAGAGCCGGACGCGCTTCGGCGTCTTCGGCCGCCAGGGGGCGATCCACTGGATGTCGGCGTCCGGCATCGCGAATTGCGGCAGCACGCGCACCAGCGCTCCCGACGCGAGGCTGGGTGCGATATCCCACAGGCTTCGCAGCATCACGCCGCGACCGGCGAGGCACCAGTCGCGCACCAGTTCGCCCGAATTGCTCGAAAGCGGACCGCGCACGCGCACGCGGGTGCTCGTGCCGTCCTTGAGATGGCGCAGCGTCCAGAGGGCGAACTCGCGTTCGTCGCCGCTGCTGTTCTCACGCGCCACCAGGCAGTCGTGCGAAGCGAGCGCCGCCACGTCGGCCGGATGCCCCCTTCGCGCCAGATAGGCCGGCGCCGCCGCGAGCACGCGCTGGTTGCGCGCGATCCGCCTCGCCACCCAGCCGCCCGCATGGCGGGATTGCGGCGCCCACAGCCACACTGCGCCGTCGTAGCCCTCGGCGCCGAGGTCGGGGAGCCTCTCCGCCAGCGTGAGCTCGATGTGCAAGCCGGAATGGCGCTCGTTGAACGCAGCCAGCGCCGGTCCGAGCCAGAGCCGGCCGAAGCCGAAGGTCGCGACCAGCCGGACCGTGCCGCTGAGTTCGGTCTGGCGCTCACCGAGCTCGTTCTCCAGCGCCGCGAAACCGTCGAGCAGCCCCCGGGCATGCAGGCACACCGCTTCGCCTTCGGCCGTGGCGCTCAGCCTGCGCGTCGTCCGGTCGAACAGGCGTTGCCCCAGCCGGGCTTCGAGCGCGCCGAGCCGCTTGGTCACGACCGACGGAACCACGTCGAGCGCGAGTGCTGCGGCGGCGAGGCTGCCGCGGTCGCGGATGGCCACGACGAGTTCCAGATCGCTGCGTTCCATTGCTGCCATATCGGAAAGTATGAATTGGCTTATTGTTGCTTGATGAGGGAGCAATGCGCAACGCACAATGAACGCATGTTCGCTTCGTTCTCTTCCTTCGACCTCTCGCGCGACGACGTGCGGCTGCACGGGAAAGCGGGGGGCAGCGGTGCGCCGCTGCTGCTGCTCCACGGGCATCCGCAGACGCACGCCATCTGGCACCGCGTGGCGCCGATGCTGGCCGAGCGCTTCACCGTGGTCATGATGGATCTGCGCGGCTACGGCGACTCCGGCCGGCCCGAAGCGGACGAGGCGCATGCCCGCTATAGCAAGCGCGAGATGGCGCTCGATGCGCTATCGGTCATGCGGGCGCATGGCTTCGAGCGTTTCGGCGTGCTCGCGCATGATCGCGGCGCGCGGGTCGCGCATCGGCTGGCGGCGGACCATCCGCAGGCGGTGGAGCGCATGATGCTGCTCGACATCGCGCCGACGCTGGCGATGTACCAGAACACTTCCGACGCCTTCGCGCGTGCCTATTGGCACTGGTTCTTCCTCATCCAGCCGCCGCCGCTGCCGGAGGCGCTCATCGCGTCCGATCCGGCGCGTTATGTGCTGAGCGTCATGGGCAGCCGGCACGCGGGACTCGGGCCGTTCGCGGCCGAAGCGCTCGCCGAGTACGAGCGATGCGCCGCCATCGACGGCACGGCGCGCGCGATCTGCGAGGACTATCGCGCTTCGGCGACCATCGACCTCGATCACGATCGCGCGGACATCGCCGCCGGCCGCAAGCTCGACATGCCGCTGCGCGTGCTGTGGGGCGAGCATGGCGTCGTGGGCCGGTGCTTCGATGTGCTCGCGCTCTGGCGCGAACGGGCGCAGGACGTCACCGGCGGCACGCTCGCCTGCGGCCACTACATTCCCGAAGAAGCGCCCGCCGAACTGGTCGCCGAGGCGCTTTCGTTTTTCCACGCAACCCCCAAGGATTGAGACATGAGTACCCAACGAATCGCAGTCATCGCCGGCGACGGCATCGGCAAGGAGACCGTGCCCGAAGGTCTGCGCGTGCTCGACGCGGCAGCCCGCAAGTTCGGCATCGACCTGAAGTTCGATCACTTCGACTTCTCGAGCTGGGACTACTGCGAGAAGCACGGGAAGATGCTGCCCGACAACTGGAAGGACCAGATCGGCGGTCATGACGCCATCTTCTTCGGCGCGGTCGGCTGGCCCGAGAAGATCGCCGACCACGTGTCGCTGTGGGGCTCGCTGCTCTTGTTCCGGCGCGAGTTCGACCAGTACATCAACCTGCGCCCGGCGCGGCTGATGCCCGGCATCATGGCGCCGGTGGTGCGCCGCGACGGCACGCCGAGGCAGCCCGGCGAGATCGACATGTACATCGTGCGCGAAAACACCGAGGGCGAGTACTCGAGCATCGGCGGCCGCATGTACGAAGGCACGGCGCGCGAGATCGTGGTGCAGGAAACGGTGATGTCGCGCCTCGGCGTGGACCGGGTGCTGAAGTTCGCGTTCGAGCTGGCACAGGCGCGGCCGAAGAAGCACCTGACCAGCGCGACCAAGTCCAACGGCATCTCGATCACGATGCCCTACTGGGACGAGCGGGTCGCGGCGATGTCGAAGAACTACCCGGGCGTGAAGCTCGACAAGTTCCACATCGACATCCTCACCGCGCACTTCGTGCAGCGGCCGGACTTCTTCGACGTGGTGGTGGCGAGCAATCTCTTCGGCGACATCCTCTCGGACCTCGGTCCGGCATGCACCGGCACGATCGGCATCGCGCCGAGCGCGAACCTGAATCCGGAGCGCACGACGCCGTCGCTGTTCGAGCCCGTGCACGGTTCGGCGCCGGACATCGCGGGCAAGGGCATCGCCAATCCGATCGGCCAGATCTGGTGCGGCGCGATGATGCTGGAGTTCCTGGGCCACAAGGCCGCGCACGATGCGATCCTCGCCGCCATCGAGAAGGTGCTCGACCCACGAAGCGGCGCACCGCGCACGCCCGACATCGGCGGTACGGGGCGCACGGTCGACCTCGGAAAGGCCGTTGCAGAGGCCCTCTGACGGGGCATTGCAAAAACGCCACTAGAATCGCGCTCCTCGTTGTGGTCTAGGGGTGAGTGTCGTATTGACACCCCCTTGACCAGTGGTTGTAATCCCTGTCGGCAGTGCGCTGCCGGCGCGTCAGAACTGTCACCCAATTCCAATTCGCAGCTCGCGGCATTCGTCGCGAGTACGGGATCGCTTCTGACCCTGATCAACATTTTTTCTGCAAGGGGCCCTTGTGAACAAGACCGAACTGATTGAGCACATCGCAAAAAACGCCGACATCTCCAAAGCCGCCGCCACGCGCGCACTCGAGTCCACCATCGGCGCCATTCGGACCACGCTCAAGAAAGGCGGCTCGGTGTCGCTCGTCGGTTTCGGTACTTTCGCTGTGGGCAAGCGCGCTGCGCGCACCGGTCGCAATCCGCGCACCGGCGACGCGATTAAAATCAAGGCCGCCAAGATTCCCAAGTTCCGTCCCGGCAAAGCGCTCAAGGACGCCTTGAACTGAGATCACTGTTTCCGGTGGGGTGCTTAGCTCAGCTGGTAGAGCGGCGCCCTTACAAGGCGTAGGTCGGGGGTTCGAACCCCTCAGCACCCACCACCCGACACAAAGGCGAACAGCGTGTTCGCCTTTTTTGTTGCCGTTTCGCAATCCGTCAAAGAGAGTGCTTCAGCATGTTTGATTCCTTCCGCAAGTACAACAAGATCATCATGGGGTTCTTGTTCTTGCTGATCATTCCGTCGTTCGTGCTGTTCGGCGTCAATCGCTACGAGGGAAGCGGCAAGGCCGAGAAGGTGGCCCGCGTGGACGGCGCCGACATCACGCGCCCGGAATGGGAGCAGCAGCATCGCATCGAAGTCGACCGCATCCGCCAGCAGGCGCCGAACATCGAGCCGGCCCTGCTCGATTCCGATGCCGCGCGCTATGCGACGCTGGAGCGCATGGTCCGCGATCGCGTGCTCGCAGCGGCGGCTTCGAAATCGAACATGACGGTTTCCGAGGAACGTCTTGCACGTCTTTTCGCCGAGAACGCCGGCCTCGCCTCCTTCCGTACGCCCGATGGCAAGTTCGATCGCGAAGGCTTCATGCGGGCCACCGGCCGCACGCCGGAGCAATACGAAGCCGCGATCCGCGCAGAGCTCGCCACGCAGCAGGTGTCGCTCGGCATTTCGGGGACCGCGTTCGCGAGCGCCGCGCAAGCCGCGGCGACGCTCAATGCGTTCTATGACCGTCGCGAAATCCAGGTGGCGCTGTTCAAGCCGGCCGATTTCGCTTCGAAGGTCAACCTGACCGACGCCGAACTGCAGGCTTTCTACAAGGATCATTCCGCGCAGTTCCAGGCGCCGGAAGAGGCCAATGTCGAGTACCTCGTGCTCGACCTCGAAGCGGCCAAGAAGAACATCACGGTCAGCGAAGCGGATCTGCGCAGCTACTTCGACCAGAACAGCGCCCGCTTCGGCAGCAAGGAAGAGCGGCGCGCGAGCCACATCCTGATTGCCGCTCCCGCCGGCGCGCCCGCGGCCGAGCGCGAGAAGGCTCGCGCAAGGGCCGAGGAACTGCTGGCCGAAGTCCGCAAGGCGCCCGCCACCTTCGCGGAGGTGGCACGCAAGAATTCGCAGGATCCCGGATCGGCCGAAAAGGGCGGTGACCTCGACTTCGTGACGCGCGGTGCGATGGTCAAGCCTTTCGAAGATGCCATGTTCGCGCTCAAGAAGGGCGAGATCAGCGACGTGGTCGAAACCGAATTCGGCTTCCACGTCATCCATCTGAACGACATCAAGCCGGCAGTGGTGCCGCCGTTCGAGAAGGTCCGCGCCACGATCGAGAACGAAGTCCGCAGCCAGCAGGCAACCCAGGAGTTCGCCAAGGCGGCCGAAACCTTCACCGACATCGTCTACCAGCAGCCCGACAGCCTGAAGCCGGCGGCGGACAAGCTGAACCTCGCCATTCAGACGGCGAGCAACGTCCGGCGGGTGCCAATGCCGGGCGCCGCGGGTCCGCTTGGAAACCGGAATTTCCTGAACGCGCTTTTCGCGCCCGATTCGCTCGAACGCAAGCACAACACCGAAGCCGTCGAGATCGGCGCGAACCAACTCGCGGCCGGTCGCGTGACGCAGTACTCGCCGGCGCGCGCACTGCCGTTCGACGAAGTCAAGGACAAGGTCCGGGCGCAGCTGGTTGCGGAGCGCTCCGCGGCGCTCGCCAAGGCGGAGGGCACGGCCAAGCTGGCGGCCTGGCAGGCTGACCCGGCCGGCGCTGCCTTCGGTTCGCCCGTCACGGTCTCGAGGCTGGAAGTGCAATCCCAGCCGCCGCAGGTGATCGAGGCCGCCCTGCGCGCCGACAGCGCCAAGCTGCCGGTGCTGGTCGGGGCCGATCTGGGCGCGCAAGGCTTTGCCGTCGTGCGCGTCGTCAAGACCGTGCCGCGCACGCCGCCGACGCCGGAAGTGGCCAAGCAGGAAAGCGAGCAGTACGCACAGGCCGTCGGCGCCGCCGAGACGGCCGCCTACTACGACATGCTGAAGAACCGCTTCAAGGCGGAAATCTTGGTACCGAAGCCGTCGGATTCCGCCATCAGCGCCGAACGGTAGTTTTTCACGCTACAATCGCGGGCTCTGCGGTGGCTGTAGCTCAGTTGGTAGAGTCCCAGATTGTGATTCTGGTCGTCGTGGGTTCGAGTCCCATCAGCCACCCCAAACTGCATTGATCAAAAGCGCCGACCCCGAGGTCGGCGCTTTTTTTTGTGCGCCTCGTTTGCCGCAATTGGAATCTCAATTAGAATTTTTACTTTCCAATTCGGAGGATTAGCACCGATGGCCTCGACCCTTGCCGACATCAATTCCCAGATCAAGAAGCACGATGAACAGATCGCGCAATTGCGCAAGCAGGCCGAAGAGCTCAGGAATCAGGAGCGGGCCGGCGTGATCGAGGAAGTGCGCAAGAAGATCGCGGAATACGGTTTGACCGCCTCCGATCTGAAACTCACGGGGCGTGGCGGCAGAAGGAATGCGCTGGCGGCTCCTGCAAAGGCGGCTGCAAAGTACCGCAGCCCGACAGGAGAGACCTGGTCCGGCGGTCGCGGTCGCAAGCCGCGCTGGGTGACGGAGGCGCTGGCCGCGGGTAAATCGCTGTCCGACTTCGAAATCAAGTAAGCCCTTGGCCGTCAACTAAAAAGCCCGCGATCCGCGGGCTTTTTTATTGGGCCGTGCCGTGGTGCCCTCAGTTGACGAGAACCAGCTTGCCCTTCACGCCGCGCGAGCCCATGTGCGCGTAGGCGGCCTTGAGGTCCGCCATGGGCATGGTGCTGTCGATGACGGGCTTGATCCTGCCCTCGCCGTACCATTTGGCCAATTCGGCCATCATCTGTGCATTGGCCTTGGGTTCGCGCTTGGCGAAATCTCCCCAGAACACACCCACCAGCGATGCGCCTTTGAGAAGCGCCAAATTCAGCGGCAGCGAGGGAATGGGCCCCGCGGCGAACCCGACGACCAGATAGCGGCCACGCCATGCGATCGACCGGAATGCGGGCTCGGCGAATTCGCCACCGACCGGGTCGTAAATGACATCCGGTCCTTTGCCGTCGGTCGCGGCCTTGACCGCATCGCGGAATGCATTGGGAAGACCGTGGGTGGTGTAGTTGATCGTCGCATCGGCGCCAATGGACTTGCAAAGTTCGCATTTCTCGTCGGTGGAGGCCGCGGCAATCACCTTGGCGCCCGCGGCCTTTGCAATCTGAATTGCGGCCGTCCCGACGCCGCCCGCTGCGCCGAGAACCAGGACGGTTTCACCGGCCTTCAATTGAGCGCGATCCATCAGCGCATGCCAGGACGTCGCGTAAATCATGATGAATGCCGCCGCATCGACATAGCCGAATCCATCGGGCAGGGGCATGCACAGCGCCGCCGGTGCGAGCGTGTGCGTCCCGAAGCCACCGGTGCCCGAAAGACACGCGACGTTCTGGCCCACGCGCAGGTTCTTGACGCCTTCGCCGACCGCCGCGACCACGCCGGCGTATTCGGACCCCGGAACGAAGGGCAGCGGGGGCTTCATCTGATATTTGTTCTGAACGATCAGCAGATCGGGAAAGTTCAGGCTCGCGGCTTTGATTTCGACCAGGACCTGACCCGGACCGGGCTGCGGCGTCGGCAGTTCTTTCCATGTCAGCGCATCGACGCCGACGGGGTTTTCGCAGAGCCATGCATGCATGCTCGTGTCTCCTGTAGATGAGGCGGTGTGATGAAGAAAATGCGGGCCATGATAGGGCTCGCGCGATAACGATGTTGTCCCAGCGGTGACGCACCCGCCGCCTACAATCTTGCGCACTCCCAGACGCCATGAAGATACTCATTTCGAACGACGACGGCTATCAGGCTCCAGGCATCTTGGCGCTGCACGATGCCTTGAAGGATGTGGCCGACGTCGAAGTGGTCGCGCCCGAGCACAACAACAGCGCCAAGTCCAACGCGCTCACGCTGGCGGCGCCGCTCTATGTGCACAACGCGCACAACGGTTTTCGCTATGTCACCGGAACGCCCGCCGATTGCGTGCACATCGCGCTGAAGGGCTTGCTCGACTACCGGCCCGACCTCGTGGTCTCGGGCATCAACAACGGCGCCAACATGGGCGACGACACGATCTACTCGGGCACAGTCGGCGCGGCCATGGAGGCCTATCTGTTCGGCATCCCGGCCATTGCCTTTTCCCAGATCGAAAAGGGCTGGGCGCACATCGATGCGGCCGCGCGCGCGGCAAGAAGACTCGTGCAGCAGATCGAACGCGAGCAGATGATCGGCGGCCCGGCCTTCCTGCTCAACGTCAACATCCCGAATCTGCCGTTCGAAGAATTGAAGCCGGTCAAGGTCTGCAGGCTCGGCCGTCGTCATGCCGCCGAGAAAGTGATCACGCAGGACAGCCCGCGCGGCGAAACCATGTACTGGATCGCCGGCGCCGGTGGCGCGAAGGACAGCGGCGAGGGCACGGACTTCCATGCGACGGCAGCGGGCCACGTTGCGTTGACGCCATTGCAGATCGACCTGACCGACCATGCCCATCTGGGCCACTGGCGGGACACGGTGGCTCGGCTCGGCGAGTCTTCCTGATGGCCGGCCAACGTCCCGGATTTCCGGCGCGGCTGACGACGGGCGCGCCTGCGGCAACCCGCGGGCGGACACCCGCTGTTCCCGCAAGACCCGCGGTGCATGCGACCCCGTCCATGGCATCCGATGCCGTGCGCGCGCGCATGGTGCAGCGTCTGGCGGCGCAAGGGATCGTCGATGCGCGTGTGCTGCGTGCGATGGGCACGGTCGAGCGACACATGTTCGTCGACAGCGCGCTGGTCAATCAGGCCTATGAAGACACCAGCCTGCCGATCGGGTTGGGCCAGACCATCTCGAAGCCCAGCGTGGTCGCGCGCATGATCGAGCTGCTGCTCGGCGCGCCTTCGCTTTCGAACAAGCCGGGAGATCGGCTGGGCCGCGTTCTCGAGATCGGCACGGGCTGCGGCTACCAGGCCGCGGTACTGAGCCATGTCGCGACCGAGGTCTACAGCATCGAGCGTCTGCGGGGTCTTCACGAACGTGCGCGCGCGAACCTTCGGCCGTTTCGTCTTGCGACCGTCCACCTCTTGCTGGGCGACGGCATGGTGGGCTATGCGAAGGGCGCGCCGTACGCCGGCATCATTGCCGCGGCAGGCGGCGAAGCGGTGCCGGAAGCCTGGATCGCCCAGCTGGCAGTCGGCGGCAGAATCGTCGCGCCGACCCAGTCATCGAGCGGTGGACAAGCCCTCGTCGTCATCGACAAGACCGCGCGTGGAACGGAGCGCCGCGTTCTTGAGGCGGTTCACTTTGTCCCCCTAAAATCGGGAATTGCTTGAAGGAAGAACACATGCAGGGTATTGGCAATCGGGGCTGGCTTGCCGGCATGGCGCTGGTGGTTACGCTCGTGATTGTGGGATGTTCAACGCCGAGCGGTCCGGTGCCCGTCGAAGACCGCGGCACCATGACGCGGGGGCCGGCTGCAGGCACGACAAGCGTGCCCCCAGCGATCGGTGTCCCTCCGATCACGACCGATCCATCAGGCAAGCCTTTGCCTGGCATCGAGAACTACGGCAAGCCTGGCTACTACGCGGTACGACCCGGCGACACGATTCGCCGCATCGGTGCGGAGACGGGCCAGAGCTGGCAGAACATCGCGAAGTGGAACAACCTCGACAATCCTGACCTCATCGAAGTCGGACAGGTCCTGCGCGTGATCCCGCCTGTGGGTGCGGCGACGGCGTCGGCACCGCCGGCTGCGTCGACCATCGACGCATCGGGCGCGGCGACGCGACCGGTGACGCAGCCGATCGTCTCGCCGGCCACCGCAGCGGCCGCGTCGTCGGCCAATGGCACCACCAATGGCACCGCCAAGCCGCCCGTGCCGGTGACCGCATCGCCGACGCCGCCGGCGGCGTCTGCATCGGGCGACGAGGACGTGGGCTGGATCTGGCCTGCGCAAGGCACCTTGATCGCGGGCTTCGATGAAGCCAAGAACAAGGGCCTCGACATCAGCGGCAAGGCCGGCGATTCGGTGCTCGCAGCCGCCGATGGTCGTGTGGTTTATGCGGGCGCGGGCTTGAGGGGCTACGGCAACCTCATCATCCTGAAGCACAACAACACCTACCTGACCGCTTATGCGCACAACCGTTTGCTGCTGGTCAAGGAGGACCAGTCCGTGCAGAAGGGCCAGAAGATCGCCGAGATGGGCAACAGCGACGCGGATCGCGTCAAGCTGCACTTCGAAATCCGCCGTCAGGGCAAGCCGGTCGACCCGGCGCGCTACCTGCCGCCACGCTAGCGTGCCATGGCCAACGCCCGCCCTTATCGCACTCCGGTCGTGCGGCGAGCGGCGGGCAACGGCGGGACGTCGGCATTCGAATCGGCGCACGCTGCCGAATCCGAACTCACGAAGGCCCATGATTCGATCGATGGCGCCGCGGGCGACGGGCAAGACGCGACGAACCTGCGCAGCGCCATTGCGGTTGATCTGTCCGGTGAAAGCGGCGATTCGCTGACGCTCTACCTGCGCGAGATTCGCCGGACCGAGCTTTTCACCCCCGAAGAAGAATATCGAACCGCCTGTGCCGCGCGCAATGGCGACTTCGCCGCGCGGCAATCGATGATCGAGCACAACCTTCGTCTCGTCGTCAACATCGCCAAGGGCTATCTGGGCCGTGGTGTACCGATGGCGGATCTGATCGAGGAAGGCAATCTGGGCCTGATGCATGCGATCAACAAGTTCGAGCCGGAGCGGGGCTTTCGCTTCTCCACTTACGCGACCTGGTGGATCCGGCAATCGATCGAGCGCGCCGCGATGATGCAGGCGCGTGCGATTCGCCTGCCGGTCCATGTGGTGCGCGAGCTTCAGCAGGTGATGCGTGCGCGCCGCACGCTGGAGGGCGACCCCGAGTTCGTCGCCCGGCGGCCCGACGGCATCCGCGTCGAGGACGTCGCCGCGCTGCTCGGCCGCGAGGTCCAGGAAGTGGCCGATCTCATGGCGCTGGCCGAGGCGCCGCGTTCGCTGGATGCCGGAAGCGAACGTGGTGAAGACAGCTTCACGCTCGCCGACACGGTGGCCTCGGACGACGAGGGCGGCGACCCCACCGGCGTCGCGCAGACGCACGAGATCGAGCGGCTTCTCGATCAATGGATCCTCGTTCTCACGGAGCGCGAGCGCGAGGTGCTCGAAGGACGCTACGGCCTGCATGACCGCGACCCGGAAACGCTTGAAGTCCTGAGTGTCCGTCTCGGCCTGACGCGCGAGCGCGTGCGGCAGATCCAGAACGAGGCGCTCGCCAAGATGCGGCGGCAGTTGGCGCGTGCCGGCGTTCAGCGCGACGCGCTGTTGTGAGCCTCCCGCGGGGGCGGCGGCGGCGCCTGAGACAATCGGGGCATGAAGGATTCGAAAGCGAAGAACGAGGAGCAGCAGCGCTCCGGCGATGAATGGCTGCAGGTCGAATCGCTCGACCTCGACGCGCAAGGCGTGGGTCACAAGGCCGATGGAATGGTGGTGTTCGTGGAAGGCGCATTGCCTTTCGAAGAGGTGCAGTTCAATGTGCACCGCAAGAAGAACAACTGGGAGCAGGGGACGGTGACGAAGATCGGCCGCGAGTCGTCCCAGCGCGTGCGGCCCGGCTGCCCGCATTTCGGCTTGCACCCCGGTGCGTGCGGCGGCTGCAAGATGCAGCACCTCGAGGCGGGCGCCCAGGTGGCCGTGAAGCAGCGTGCGCTGGAAGACAACCTCTGGCACCTCGGCAAGGTCCGGCCGGACAACATCCTGCGTCCGCTCGAAGGGCCCTCGTGGCACTACCGCTATCGTGCGCGTCTTTCGGTGCGCCACGTGGTGAAGAAGGGCACGGTGCTCATCGGCTTCCACGAGCGCAAGAGCCGCTATCTGGCGGACATGAAGGTGTGCCCCGTGCTGCCGCGGCAGGTCAGCGACATGCTGATGCCGCTGCGTGAGCTCATCGGCTCATTGGATGCGCGCGATACCTGTCCGCAGATCGAACTCGCTTGCGGTGACGCGGCGGACGGGCTCGGGCTGGGCGTGATCGCGCTCGTGCTGCGGCATCTGGAGCCGCTTTCCGGCGCGGACATCGATCGCCTGAAGGCATTCGCGGCAGAGCACGAGGGCGTTCAATGGTGGCTCCAAGCCAAGGGACCGGACTCCGTCAAGCTGCTGGAGGAGGGCGGACCGGCACTGGCCTACGAGCTGCCCGAGTTCGGCGTCAGGATGCCGTTCAAGCCGACCGATTTCACGCAGGTCAATCCGCACATCAATCGAGTCCTGGTCAGCCGTGCGCTCCGGCTGCTCGATGTCCAGCGGGACGAGCGTGTCATCGACTGGTTCTGCGGACTGGGCAACTTCACCTTGCCGTTGGCGACCCGGGCGCGCGAAGTGCTCGGCATCGAAGGCAGCGATACGCTGGTGGCTCGCGCGACCGAGAATCTCGAGCGGAATCGTCCCGCGACGGCAGTTCGGCGTGCACTGGCTGCAACACGCTTCGTCGCGCGCAATCTCTTCGAGATGACGCCCGAGATGCTCGTGGCCGATGGCCCTGCGGAAAAATGGCTGGTCGATCCGCCGCGCGAGGGCGCGTTCGCGCTGGCGAAGGCGCTGGCGGACCTGCATCAGCAGCCCGAGTCGAGAGGGAAGAACTGGGTGCCGCCGAAGCGCATCGTCTACGTGAGCTGCAATCCATCGACCCTGGCCAGGGATGCGGGCTTGCTCGTCCACCAGGCGGGGTATCGGTGCACGCTCGCGGGGGTGGTCAACATGTTCCCGCACACCGCGCACGTGGAGTCGATCGCGGTCTTCGACCTGGCATGAGAAAAGGGTCCGCGAGGACCCTTTTTCGTGAGCCGGGGCGCTTGGCTTCAGTCGCGTTCGCCGCCGAACACACCCAAGAGCGCCAGGAGGCTCTGGAACACGTTGAAAAGATCCAGGTAGAGCGCCAGCGTGGCGCTGATGTAGTTGGTCTCGCCGCCGTCGATGATCTGCTTGAGGTCGTACAGCATGTACACCGAGAAGATGCCGATCGCCGCCACCGAAATAGCGAGCATGCCGGCGGTCGAGCCGACGAACACGTTGATGATGGCGCCGATCATCAGCACCATCGCGCCGACGAACAGCCACTTGGCCATGCCGGACAGGTCGCGCTTGATGACCGTTGCCAGCGAGGCCATCACGAAGAACACGCCGGCGGTGCCGCCGAATGCGGTCATGACGAGCTCGGCCCCGTTCCTGAAGCCGAGCACGGCCGCGATCAGGCGCGAGAGCATCAGGCCCATGAAGAAGGTGAAGCCCAAAAGGACCGGAACGCCGGCGCCCGAGTTCTTGGTCTTCTCGATCGCGAACATGAAGCCGAAGGCGCCCCCGAGGAACACCATCATCCCGAGGCCGCCCGTGAGCGAACGGGTGATGCCCGTGGCAACGCCGAGCCATGCGCCCAGGACGGTGGGAAGCAGGCTCAGGGCGAGCAGCCAGTAGGTGTTGCGCAGGACGCGCTGGCGATCCGCCTGGGTCAGTGTCTGGCCGTAGCCGACGGAGGGGGCGAGAGTGTTGACAGGGTCGTTCATTGCTGAAGCTCCACAAAATGTGCTGCACCGCTGCAGTTGGGGCGAATTCTAGGGCGCGACAAGAGGCGGAAAGAACAAATACCTGGATTCGAATGGTCTTAGCGCGCCGCCTGCCCGATCCGGTGCGGGCGCTATGCTCCAAGGTTACGCAACTTTCCCGGACGACCCATGAAAACCAAGTCTTTCCTCGAACTCGCCGATGTCAAGGCCATCGCCGCGGCAGCCGAAGCCGAAGCCGTCAAGAACAACTGGGCAGTGACCATCGCGATCGCTGACGACGGCGGCAACCTGCTGTGGCTGCAGCGGCTCGACGGCGCCGCGCCGCTTTCATCCCACATCGCGCCCGCCAAGGCCCATACCGCGGCCATGGGTCGCCGCGAAAGCAAGACCTACGAGGACATGATCAACGGGGGGCGGACGTCCTTCCTCACGGCGCCGGGCGTCCAGGGATTGCTCGAAGGCGGTGTGCCGATCGTGAAGGACGGGAATGTCATCGGTGCCGTCGGCGTGAGCGGCGTCAAGTCCAACGAGGACGCGCAGATCGCTCGAGCAGGCATCGCAGCGCTCGGGCTCTGATCGATCGACAAAAACCAAAAACGCCGACCTGGGTCGGCGTTTTTCATTGCGGCGTCATGGTGGAAAAAGTGCATGGCTAGTCGGCGAACCGTTGGCTAGCAAAAAACGACCCTTGGAGATGGCCTCCTCGAGTCGCCCCACGATGAAACTTGCGCGAGGGGCGGGCTGAGCCTTATTTGGTCAGGATCAGCTTGCCGAGCTTGGTGGCCTGCAGGCGGTAGAGCGAACCGTTGTGGATGATGCCGACGGCCTTGTTGCCCTTGAGGAGTTCGGCGCTCTCGACGAGAGGGGCCGGGCGCGCCGCTGCATCGCCCGGAGCACGACCGCCGCCGGAGTGGTCCAGCGAAGGATGGTTCAGGACGGAAAAGGCATTGGGCGTGGCTTGCATCTTGAGAATCCCGTTGATCGAAGCGATGTGCAAATGATAATGATTCGCAATTAAAAGTCAATCGCCGCGATAGTTTTTTTGCGCGCATCTTTCCGACGCCGACTTACTTCGGCTCGGGCTCGGTCACGAAACCGATCTTGCGCACGCCTGCTTCGCGCGCGGCCGACATGGCCTGGGCGATGCGCTCGTAGCGCACGGCCTTGTCGCCTCGGATATGCAGTTCGGGCTGGGGATCCTTGGCGCCCTCGGCGGCCATGCGCGACTTCATCTCCGAATCGTCGATCTTCTGGTCGTTCCAGTAGTAGCTGCCGTCGGCAGTCACCGTGAACAGGATGTTCTGCGGCTTGGTCTGCTCCGGCTCGCTGCTCGCGCGCGGCAGGTCGATGTTCACTGCGTGCTTCATCACCGGCACGGTGATGATGAAGATGATCAGGAGGACCAGCATGACGTCGACCAGCGGCGTCATGTTGATCTCGTTCATGACCTCATCGGGTTCGTCCTGGGTTCCGAAGGCCATGGTGATCAGCCTTTCTTGAGCGGAACAACCGTGGCTTCGCCACTGCTCTGGACGCGGGCGCCGGTGACGAAGTAGGCATGCAGGTCATGGGCGAAGCTGTTGAGCTTGGTCAGGATGAACTTGTTGCCGCGGACCAGGGCGTTGTAGCCGAGCACGGCAGGGATGGCGACGGCAAGACCCAGCGCGGTCATGATCAGCGCCTCGCCGATCGGACCGGCGACCTTGTCGATCGTGGCCTGGCCGGCGGAGCCGATGCTCATCAGCGCGTGATAGATGCCCCACACCGTGCCGAAGAGCCCGATGAACGGTGCCGTCGAGCCCACCGACGCCAGCACGGCGAGGCCGGTCTGCAGACGCGCGGTGAATTCGTCGATCCCGTTGCGCAGTGCGCGCGTGATCCAGTCGCTCACATCGAGCGCATCATGCAGATGCGCCTTGGTGTTGCGATGGTGCGCAGCGGCCTCGCGGCCTTCCAGCGCGAGTGCGCGGAACGGATTGGCGTCGTCCCTTCCCAATTTGTTGAGCGCGGTGGCGAAATCTTCGCTGTGCCAGAAGTCCTGCGAATGCTTGGCGAGGCGCTTGTACTTGATGACATCGAGCGCCTTGATCAGGATGACCATCCAGGAGGCGAGCGACATGCCGATCAGCAGCAGTGCCACGGCCCGGGTCACGAAGTCACCTTGATGCCAGATATTCACCAGGCCGAATTGGGAATCCATACGAAGCTACTCCAGAGAATTAGTTGAGAACCCAGTTGATCGGGACATTGAACTCCATCGGCTCGACGACGCCATTGCGCTTGCCTGGCACGTAGCGCCAGCCCATGACCGCCTGGCGCGCGGCCTCGTCCAGCCGTTCGTAGCCGCTCGATCGAAAGATGCTTGCCTCCTTGGGCAGACCGTCCACACCGATCAGGACGCGCACGATCGTCTTGCCTTGCTCACCGAGCCGCCTGCTCATCGCGGGGTAGGCGGGCTTCGGGTTCTGCAGGTAGTCTGCGCTGCTCGAAGGCAATTGAACAGAAGGCGGTGCGGGCGGTGCCGGCGCGGGAGCGGGCGGCTCCGGCGGCGCAGGTGCCGCGATGGGGGCCGGTGGCGGAGGCGCCTCGAGGCTGCCGGTCGGCGCGTTGGGCGCGGGTTTCGGCTCGCGAATCGCCTGCGGCCGAGGCGGCGGCGGTGTCTTGGTGATCTGCCGCTTGGGTTCCGGCGGGGGCGGCGGCGGTGGTGGCGGTTCCTTGGGCTTCGGGGGTTCGACCAACTCGCTCAGGATCTCGACCGGAATCACCACCTCCGCGGCACGGCGCAGGAGCCCGCTTTGCAGCGCCCACAGGGCGGCGACATGCAGCAGCACCACGCTGCCCGCAATGACGACATTGCGCGAGAGCCCGAAAGCCGATGGGGGAGCCGAAAAGCGGTCAGACACGATGAGCCATTGGAGTGCGAGCCCCTTTGGAGGTGCCCGTCGCGGCAAAACCGCTACGAGTCACTTGCGAAAGATCCACCAGACCGAACTGGCGACGAAGATCAGACTGCCGCCGAGGGCCGCGAAGAGTTCCATGCCTTGCTTTCCTTGATGGAATTGGCAAGCTGGATCGCCGCGGGCCCGGTGTCGCGATGGAGTGCCGCGATCGGATGGGAGGCGCTGCATTGAGCAACGACTTCGCGTGCGCAACTCTCGCATTGGCCGCATTGGGTGGCAACGCCGAGTTCAAACTGCACTTCGTCGAAGGTCATGCCGGCTCGCACATGGCGTGCGATTTCACGGTCGGAGACTCGGCGGCATACGCAAACGATCATGGCCTGAAAGCGACTGGCTGGCTGTGTTGAAGAGGACTCGATTATAAATACGAATTCTTCGCATTTGCAATAACTATCGCCCCAGCAGGGTGGCCTGGGTGGGCGTCTTGCGATGCCAGTCGTCGAGCACCTTGAGGAGGGCCCCCGGCTGCAGCCGGCCGGGACGCGAGGTGATCGGGATGTTTACCCGATCTCACCCATCTGCGATTGCAGATAGTTCTGCAAGCCGACCTTGCCGAGCAGGTCGATCTGGGTCTCGAGGAAGTCGATGTGCTCTTCGGTGTCGTCCAGGATTTCCTGCAGGATGTCGCGCGACACGTAGTCACGAACCGACTCGCAGTGCGCAATGCCGGCCTTGATCGTCGCTTGCGCCCCCATTTCCGACTTGAGGTCGCACTCGAGGATCTCTGGGACGTCTTCACCGATGTTGAGCTTGGCCAGGTCCTGGAGATTCGGGAGCCCGTCGAGCATGAAGATGCGATCCATCAGCTTGTCCGCATGCTTCATTTCGCCGATGGATTCCTCGTATTCCTTCTTCGCAAGCCTGTCGAGGCCCCAGTGCTTGAGCATCCGGTAGTGGAGGAAGTACTGGTTGATCGCGGTCAGTTCGTTCTTGAGTTGAGCCTGCAGATGGTCGATGACTTGTGGGTCGCCCTTCATGGTCTTTTCCTTGTTCTTGAAACGGTCGATTGTGAACGTGTTCCGGCAGGCTGCAAGCAATCCCATGCCCGGGCGATCTGCATGAGTTTGAGGGTGATAGGCGTTCGCATTCGGGCCCGCCGGCAGCGCTCCCGTGCATAGGGGCACCCAATACTTTTGATAGGATTGAACTATCGATGACAGCGTATTGGTAGTTATACTAGTGGCTCGCCTTTTTCATTAGCCAACTAGGAACTCATCAATGTCCCTGATCAATACCGAAGTCGTCCCGTTCAAGGCCACCGCCTATCACAACGGCAAGTTCGTGCCCGTCTCCCAGGAGAGCTTCAAGGGCAAGTGGTCTGTTGTCGTGTTCTACCCGGCTGACTTCACCTTCGTGTGCCCGACCGAACTCGGCGACCTCGCTGACAACTACGCCGAATTCCAGAAGCTGGGCGTCGAGATCTACGGTGTGTCGACCGACACGCACTTCACGCACAAGGCGTGGCACGACACCTCGGAAACCATCGCCAAGGTCAAGTACCCGCTCGTCGGCGACCCGAGCCAGCAACTCGCGCGTGCCTTCCAGGTCCTGATCGAAGAGGGCGAAGACGCCGGCCTCGCCTACCGCGGCACCTTCGTGATCGACCCGAGCGGCAAGATCAAGACGATCGAAGTGCACGACAACGGCATCGGTCGCGACGCTGCCGAACTCCTGCGCCGCGTGAAGGCTGCGCAGTACGTTGCGGCCCACCCGGGCGAAGTCTGCCCCGCCAAGTGGACGGAAGGCGCCGAGACGCTCAAGCCTTCGTTCGACCTGGTCGGCAAGATCTAAGCCGTCTTTCCGCGCCGTGGCCCGGGCGCGCGAGCTCCCGGGCCTTTTTGTTCCCGTTTGCATTCAAGAAGTGAGTCCACATGCTCGACGCAGGTACCAAATCGCAACTCAAAAGCTATCTCGATCGGATCACGCAGCCGGTCGAAATCGTCGCATCGCTCGACGACAGCAAGGCCTCGAGCGATCTCCAGGCGCTGCTGAAGGATGTGGCGGAATCGTCTTCCCTCGTCAAGGTGGTCGAGAGCCGCGGCGACAACCAACGCAAGCCGTCCTTTTCGATCAATCGCCCGAGCGAAAACCACGGCCCGCGCTTCGCCGGGCTGCCGATGGGGCATGAATTCACCTCGCTCGTGCTGGCGCTGCTGCAGGTCGGCGGCTATCCGCCCAAGGTCGAGGAAGCGGTGCTGGAGCAGATCCGCGCCCTCGATGGCGATTTCGAATTCGAGATCTATATCTCCCTGACCTGCCACAACTGCCCGGACGTGGTGCAGGCGCTGAACCTGATGGCGGTCCAGAACCCGCGCATCAAGACGACGATGATCGACGGCTCGTTGTTCCAGGACGAGGTCAAGGAGCGCCAGGTCATGGCGGTGCCGACGGTGTTCCTCAACGGCACCGAATTCGGCCAGGGCCGCATGACGCTGGAGGAAATCCTCGCCAAGCTCGACTCGAGCGGCGTGGAGCGCGAGGCGAAGAAGATCGCCGCGAAGGACCCATTCGACGTCCTCATCGTCGGGGGCGGGCCTGCGGGCGCGGCGGCTGCCGTGTACGCGGCGCGCAAGGGCATCCGCACCGGCGTGGCCTCCGAGCGTTTCGGCGGCCAGGTGCTCGACACCATGGGCATCGAGAACTTCATCTCGATCAGGGAAACCGAAGGTCCCAAGTTCGCGCTCGCGTTGGAAGAGCACGTGCGCGACTACGACGTGGACATCATGAATCTGCAGCGCGCCGCGGCGCTGGTGCCGTCCGGGGATCTGATCGAGGTCAAGCTGGAGAGCGGTGCCTCCCTCAAGAGCCGATCAGTGGTGATCTCGACCGGCGCGCGCTGGCGCAACATCAATGTGCCGGGCGAGCAGGAGTACAAGAACAAGGGCGTCGCCTACTGTCCGCACTGCGACGGTCCGCTGTTCAAGGGCAAGCGCGTTGCGGTGATTGGCGGCGGCAACTCGGGCGTCGAAGCGGCGATCGACCTCGCCGGCATCGTGGGTCACGTCACGCTGATCGAATTCGACAAGCAACTGCGCGCCGACGCGGTGCTGCAGCGCAAGCTGCACAGCCTCGCGAACGTCACGGTCATCACCCATGCGCAGACGACCGAAATCACCGGCGACACGCAGAAGGTCAACGGCCTGACCTACAAGGACCGCGCGAGCGGCGAAAGCCATCGGGTGGCGCTGGAAGGCGTGTTCATCCAGATCGGGCTCGTGCCGAACACCGATTGGCTCAAGGGCACGGTCGAGCTGTCGAAGCACGGCGAAATCATCGTCGACGCACGCGGCCAGACCTCGGTCCCCGGCGTGTTCGCGGCGGGGGATGCCACGACGGTCCCGTTCAAGCAGATCATCATCGCGGCCGGCGAGGGCGCGAAGGCGGCGCTGAGCGCCTTCGATCACCTGATTCGCACTTGACTTGTTGGGCCGGCGCGGCCAGGCCCGTTGGTGAAACACCGCGGAACCGGCTTTGCCGGGCCGCTGGTGTTGCCCCCGGTAGGGGGTGCCCGAGCCACACGAAGTGGGCGAGGCTGGGGCGAGCTAATATGTCAGGCGTTCCGGCCGCAATTCCTGCAGGATCGTTGTGGCGATTTCTTCGATCGACTTGGTGGTGGTCGAGAGCCAGCGGATGCCGGCGCGCCGCATCATGGCCTCGGCCTCGCTGACCTCGTGCCGGCAGTTCTCGATGCTGGCATAGCGGGAATTCGGCCGGCGCTCGTTGCGGATCTCGGCCAGGCGCTCCGGCTGGATCGTGAGGCCGAAGATCTTCTTGCGGTGCGGCAGCAGCGCGGGCGGCAACTGCCGGCGATCGAAGTCTTCCGGGATCAGCGGGTAGTTGGCGGCCTTCAGCCCGTGCTGCATTGCGAGGTAGAGCGAGGTGGGCGTCTTGCCGCTGCGGCTCACGCCGACCAGGATGACGTCGGCGTTTTCGAGGTCGCGGTTGCTCTGGCCATCGTCATGCGCGAGGCTGAAATCGATCGCCTGGATGCGCTCGTTGTATTCCTTGCTCTTGCTCACGTCGCTGAAGCGGCCGATCCGGTGGTTCGACTTCATCGCCAGCTCGATCTCCAGCGGCCGCACGAAGGTGCCGAACATGTCGAGCAGCATCCCCTTGCACTCGGTTTCGATCACCTCGAGCACTTCCATGTTGGCCAGCGTCGTGAAGACGATGGGGCGAACCCCTTCCAGTTCGGCGGTGTGGTTGATCCGCCGGACCGCCTGGTGCGCCTTGTCGACGGTGTCGGTGAACGGCAGCCTCACATGACGCGGCTTCATCTCGAATTGAGCCAGGACGGCGTTGCCGAAGGTCTCGGCGGTGATGCCGGTCCCGTCGGAGACGAAGAAAACGGTGCGCGTGTGCATGATCGGTGGGCCTTGTCCAGAACCGCGCGCCGGTCCCGGCACGCCTACAATTCGGCCCATTATCGGGAATGCCAGCAATCGTTCCCCGCCCGAATCCCTCCCATGCATCCGTCCCAGCGCCCAGAGCAACAAAAATGATCGCGTTGTGTCGCCTGCATGCAGCATCAGTTTCAACTTCTGGAGCTTTCCCATGTCTGCACTCTTCGAAGCGACCGCCCTGGTCGTACCGTTCGAAAACCTGAGGATGACCGACGTCGAGTCGGTCGGCGGCAAGAACGCCAGCCTCGGCGAAATGATTTCCCAGCTGCCGCAGGGCGTGCGGGTCCCGACGGGCTTCGCAACCACCGCCCATGCCTTCCGTCAGTTCCTGGCGCATGGCGGCCTGGCCGACAAGATCAGCGCGCGCCTGGCAAAGCTGGACACCGAGGACGTGCGCGCGCTCGCCGCAGCCGGCGCCGAGATCCGCGCCATGGTCGAGGCCCAGCCTTTCCCGGCCGATCTGCAGAAGGCGATCGAATCCGCATTCGCAACCCTTTCGGCCGGCAATCCGCAGGCCAGCTTCGCCGTCCGCTCGTCGGCCACGGCGGAAGATCTGCCGGATGCCTCTTTCGCCGGCCAGCAGGAAACCTTCCTGAACGTGGTCGGCATCGAGGACGTCCTTCACAAGATGAAGGAGGTCTTCGCGTCCCTCTACAACGACCGTGCGATCAGCTACCGGGTGCACAAGGGGTTCGCGCACGACGTGGTGGCGCTGTCGGCCGGCGTCCAGCGCATG
Source organism: Variovorax sp. HW608 (assembly GCF_900090195.1). Taxonomy (NCBI): domain Bacteria; kingdom Pseudomonadati; phylum Pseudomonadota; class Betaproteobacteria; order Burkholderiales; family Comamonadaceae; genus Variovorax; species Variovorax sp. HW608. The sequence continues at coordinate 6,636,822 of NZ_LT607803.1, read as the reverse complement.
GTCCGCAGCGATCTCGGTGCCGCCGGCGTCATGTTCACCATCGACACCGAATCGGGCTTCGAGGACGTGGTGTTCATCACCTCGAGCTACGGCCTGGGTGAAACGGTGGTGCAGGGCGCGGTCAATCCCGACGAGTTCTACGTCCACAAGCCGACCCTGCGCGCCGGCAAGCGCGCGGTGATCCGCCGCAATCTCGGCTCGAAGCTGATCCAGATGGAATTCGCCACGGCAGCCGAAAAGGCGGCCACCGGCAAGCTGGTCAAGACCACCGACGTTCCGGCCGAGCAGCGCAACCGCTACTCGCTGAGCGACGCCGACGTCGAGCAGCTCGCCAGGTACGCGCTGGTGATCGAGCAGCACTACGGGCGCCCGATGGACATCGAGTGGGGCAAGGACGGCACCGACGGCCAGCTCTACATCCTGCAGGCCCGTCCGGAGACCGTGAAGAGCCAGCAGTTCGGCAAGGCGGAGCAGCGCTACAAGCTGCTCGCCAAGGGCGCCGTGCTGGCCGAGGGCCGCGCCATCGGCCAGAAGATCGGGACCGGCCCGGTCCGCCTGGTCCACAACATCAGCGAAATGGACAAGGTGCAGCCCGGCGACGTGCTCGTCACCGACATGACCGACCCGAACTGGGAGCCGGTGATGAAGCGCGCTTCGGCCATCGTCACCAATCGTGGCGGGCGCACCTGCCACGCGGCGATCATCGCGCGCGAACTGGGGATTCCCGCGGTGGTGGGATGCGGCCACGCGACCGACCTGCTGAAGGACGGCACGCTCGTGACCGTGAGCTGCGCCGAGGGCGACACCGGCTTCATCTACGACGGGCTGCTCGAGACCGAGGTGACCGAGGTCCAGCGCGGCGAGATGCCGCCGGTCGACGTCAAGGTCATGATGAACGTCGGCAATCCCCAACTGGCGTTCGACTTTGCCCAACTGCCGAACCAGGGCGTCGGGCTGGCCCGCCTCGAATTCATCATCAACAACAACATCGGGGTGCACCCGAAGGCCATCCTCGACTACCCGAACGTCGATGCCGACCTCAAGAAGGCGGTCGAATCGGTGGCGCGCGGCCACGCCTCGCCGCGTGCGTTCTACGTCGACAAGGTGGCCGAAGGCATCGCGACCATCGCGGCGGCGTTCTGGCCCAAGCCGGTGATCGTGCGGCTTTCCGACTTCAAGTCCAACGAATACCGCAAGCTGATCGGCGGCAGCCGCTACGAGCCCGAGGAAGAAAACCCGATGCTCGGCTTCCGCGGCGCTGCGCGCTATCTCAGCGCCGAATTCGGCGAGGCCTTTGCCATGGAGTGTGAAGCGCTCAAGCGCGTGCGGGGCGAAATGGGCCTCACGAACGTCCAGATCATGGTGCCCTTCGTTCGCACGCTCGGGCAGGCCGAGCGCGTGACCGGTCTCCTGGCCGAGCACGGCCTGAAGCGCGGCGAGAACGAGCTCAAGCTGATCATGATGTGCGAGGTGCCGAGCAATGCGGTGCTGCCGGACGAGTTCCTGAAGCACTTCGACGGCTTCTCGATCGGCTCCAACGACCTGACCCAGCTCACACTCGGACTGGACCGCGATTCGGGCCTGGAACTGCTCGCTGCGGACTTCGACGAGCGCGATCCGGCCGTGAAGGCGCTGCTCGGCCGCGTCATCAAGGCCTGCAAGTCGCAGGGCAAGTACGTCGGCATCTGCGGGCAGGGGCCCAGCGACCATCCCGACTTCGCTCTCTGGCTGGCGGAGCAGGGCATCGAGTCGATCTCGCTCAATCCGGACAGCGTGATCGACACCTGGACGCAGCTCGCTACGCGCTGATCCGGGCTCCAGCGTTGCGCGGCGGGCGACTGTCATCGCCGCGCAACGACTTCTGTCACACGAAACGCCGTAATCCCCGTGTCAGCTTGATGTATTTGCAACCAGATGCATCTTTGGTGTCAAACTTCTGATTCCAAAGGGGTGCTCCCCCGTCTGGCGTCGAGGACAGCATGATTCTTATCAAGACAGAAACCGGGCACCGGGTGCTCAAGGACCGGTCGGTGCGGCTCACGCCGCGCCAGCGGTCTGCATTCATCCTTTTCGACGGTCGTCGCTCGGTGAACGAGGTGATCGAGTCGGGAATGGGCATCGTCCCCGAGGACATCGATCAGCTTGTGGAGCTTGGACTGCTGGAGCCGATCGTTTCGGAGCTGCCTGCATCGAGTCCGGCGCGCCCCGACGCTCCTGCTTCTCATCCGACGCCAGTGGCCGCAACCCAGCCGCCGTCCGGCCGTTCATCGCAGCAGCGTTACAAGGACGCCTATCCCATCGCGACGCAACTCACGGCAAGTCTCGGCCTGCGCGGATTCAGGCTCAACCTGGCCGTCGAGGGGACGTCGACCTTCGAGCAACTCCACGAGCTGCTTCCGAAAATCCAGTCCGCTGTCGGTCCCGACAAGGCAGCCGCACTGGAGCGCGCCCTCGTCGGTGACTGAGCGTATATCTCTCTCTCTGCTATAATTTCCGGCTTTGCCTTGCCACACTGCAACTGACGCTGCAGGTGGCTTTATCCCTTCTACGGAAGATCCACAAGGAGTGCCATGCGTCACTACGAAATCATTTTGCTGATCCACCCGGATCAAAGCGAGCAAGTTCCGGCCATGCTGGAGCGCTACAAGGGCATGATCACCGCCGGCGGCGGCAAGATCCACCGCGTCGAAGACTGGGGTCGCCGTCAACTGGCCTACCAGATCAACAAGCTCAACAAGGCGCACTACCTGTGCGTGAACATCGAAGCCGAGCAAGCCGTGATGGCCGAACTCGAGCATGCGTTCAAGTTCAACGACGCCGTTCTGCGCCACCTGACCGTGGTCAAGAAGAAGGCCGAGACCGGCCCTTCGTCGATGATGAAGACGGTCGAGCGCGAAGAGGCTCGCAAGGCCCAGCAGGCCGAGTACGCTGCCAGCAACAACTGATGGTGTGAGTGCCGTCGCAGTCAATCAGCTCGTGCTGACTGCCTGCGTCGCCGAACTCGGAGCCCTGCGTTTCACGCCCGCCGGCCTGCCTGCAGTCGACGCCCGACTCGAACATGAGTCCACGATCGTCGAAGCAGGCCAATCAAGGCAGGTGAAGGCGGCCATCAAGGCCGTGGCGTTCGGTGCGGTCGCAGAGCGGCTGGCAAGGCAGGCACTGGGGAGCCTCTGGCGATTTCAGGGCTTCCTCGCCACTCCGGGGAACGGCAAGCATCCGGTTCTGCACATCCAGGATTTTCAGCAAGATTAATTTTCGAAAGAGGTCCACCAAATGGCCACGTTCAAGAAATTCAACAAGGACAAGCGTCCGAAGCGCAACACCCAGTCGCTGCTGTTCAAGCGCAAGCGCTTCTGCCGCTTCACCGTCGCCGGCGTTGAGGAGATCGACTACAAGGACGTCGACACCCTGCGCGATTTCATCAGCGAAAACGGCAAGATCATCCCCGCGCGCCTGACCGGCACGCGCGCCATCTACCAGCGTCAGCTGAACACCGCGATCAAGCGTGCGCGCTTCCTCGCACTGGTGCCCTACAGCGACCAACACCGCGTCTAAGGAGCCGGACACCATGCAAGTCATTCTTCTGGACAAGGTCGTCAACCTCGGCGTTCTCGGCGAGATCGTCAAGGTCAAGGACGGTTACGCCCGCAACTACCTGATCCCTTCGGGCCGCGCTCGTCGCGCAACGGAAGCCGCCAAGGCCGAATTCGAAGCCAAGCGCGCCGAACTCGAGAAGGCCGCTGCTGGCAAGCTGGCGGAAGCTCAAGCCCAGGCCGAAAAGCTCGCCGGCACCGCCGTCAAGCTGACGCAAAAGGCCGGAGTCGATGGCCGTCTGTTCGGTTCGGTGACGAACCACGACGTTGCCGACGAACTGAACAAGCTCGGCTACAAGGTCGCCAAGTCGCAAGTTCGCATGCCCAACGGCCCAATCAAGGTTGTTGGCGACAGCACGGTGAGCGTTGCGCTGCACACCGACGTGGTCGTCGAAATCAACGTCACGGTCTACGGCGAAAGCGCCTAAGCCGTCGGCAAGGATCAAGCAAGGTCGCTGGCGCGACCTTGTCCCAGCGAGCCGCCTTCGGGCGGCTTTTGTTTTCTCGCGCGGCCGTGTTGTCCCGCTTCGTTCACCGGAAGATCACCGAATATTCACAGCCTTGTCCACGTGACGCCGCCCGTCGCGCGGCTTAGCATGCAGGGTTGCAAGGAGCTCCATGTCCGCCGTCTTTTCCTACGCCGATAACGACCCCTCGAACGATCGCCAGATCGCGCAGCTGCGCATTCCACCGCATTCGATCGAGGCTGAATCGAGCGTCCTTGGCGGACTTCTTCTGGACAACGGCGCGTGGGACCGGATGGGTGACGTCGTCGTCGACAGCGACTTCTACCGTCACGAGCACAAGCTGATCTACGCCGCCATCGGCACGCTGATCAATGCCAGCAAGCCGGCCGACGTGATCACGGTCTACGAGCAATTGCAGAACCTCGGGAAGGCCGAGGAAGTCGGCGGCCTCGGCTACCTCAATTCGCTTGCCCAATATGTGCCGAGCGCAAGCAACATCCGGCGCTACGCCGAGATCGTCCGCGAGCGATCGATCCTGCGCAAGCTCGTGGCCGCGAGCGATGAGATCGCGACCAATGCCTTCAACACGCAGGGCAAGGCGGTCGACAAGATCCTGGACGAGGCCGAACAGAAGATCTTCAACATCGGCGAAGAAGGCACGCGCATGAAGCAGGGCTTCCAGGCCATGGATGCCCTGGTGGTCGAACTGCTCGATCGCGTGACGGAGATGGCCGAGAACCCGAACGACATCACCGGCGTGCGAACGGGCTTCTACGAGTTCGACAAGATGACCTCGGGGCTGCAGCCGGGCGACATGATCGTGCTGGCAGCGCGTCCGTCGATGGGGAAGACCTCGCTCGCCATCAACATCGCCGAGCACGTGGCTCTCAACGAGGGCCTGCCCGTCGCTGTGTTCTCCATGGAAATGGGCGCGTCGCAGCTGGCGGTCCGTATCGTCGGTTCGATCGGCCGCATCGACCAGGGCCACCTGCGAACCGGCAAGCTCACCGACGACGAGTGGCCCCGGCTCACCGAAGCCATCGAAAAGCTGCGCAATGTTTCGCTGCACATCGACGAGACACCGGGCCTGACCACCAGCGAGCTGCGCGCCAATGCCAGGCGGCTTGCGCGGCAATACGGCAAGCTGGGCCTGATCGTGGTCGACTACCTGCAGCTCATGAGCGTGTCGAGCAGCATGACCGACGAGAACCGCGCCACGGCCGTGGGCGAAATCTCGCGCGGCCTGAAGATGCTGGCCAAGGAGCTCAAGTGCCCGGTGATCGCGCTGTCGCAGTTGAGCCGCGGCGTCGAAAGCCGTACCGACAAGCGCCCGATGATGAGCGATCTGCGCGAATCCGGCGCGATCGAGCAGGACGCCGACCTCATCATGTTCATCTACCGCGACGACTACTACAACAAGGACAGCAAGGAGCCTGGCGTTGCGGAAGTGATCATCAGCAAGCATCGGAACGGGCCGACCGGGACGGTCAAGCTGGCGTTCCTGAAGCCGCTCACCAAGTTCGAGAATCTCGCCATGGGCGGCGACGACTTCTAGCTCTCATTCGCCGGCCTGGCTTTTTGCGAATTCGCCTGCAGGCGCCTGAGCATGTCCGCCAGCGTCTTGCCGGCCTCGTCGCGAAAGCGCTCCGGCAGCACCTCGATCTGGTCGATGCGGTCGAGCCTGAAGGCGCGAAAGTCTTTCCGCAGTTCGCACCAGGCGGAAAAGGTCCAGACCTTTCCCCAGTAGAAGCATCCGAGTGGCCGCACGGTGCGCTGCGTCGGTGCGCTGACAACGTCGTGGTAGTCCATTCGCACCTTGTGTCGAGATTGCACCGCTTCCCGCAAGATCTTGAGGCGTGTGCGCGTGCCATCGTCGAGCACGTAGGCCGGCGCATAGAGCGCGAGGCTCTCGGCGGACATGCGCGCCGCCGGCGGCAGCACGGACAGGATCTTTCCGAGTGCGGATTCCATGTCCCGCGCCATGGCGGCGTCGACCCAGCTCTGCGCAAGCCGCGCCGCCGCCACCAGTGCCGCGGCCTCGTCCTGCGTGAACATGAGCGGTGGAAGGTCGAAGCCCGAACCCAGGCGATAGCCCACGCCGGCTTCGCCATCGACCGGGACGCCCTGGAGCTGAAGATCGGCGATGTCGCGGTAGACGGTCCGCTCGGAAACCTCCAGGCGTTGCGCGAGGAAGGCCGCAGTCGTGAGCCGTCGTCCGCGAATGATCTGGACGATCTGGAAGAGGCGGTCGGCGCGGCGCATCCGGGGAGCTTAACGCTGCCAGGATCGTCTACAGGACCCCGATGTGGATCGCCACCTCATTCGGCCCGCTGTAGGCCTCGAAGTCGCTGCGGTAGCAGCGCCGGATCTCGGGATGCGCTTCGAAGTAGGCCCAGATCGTGTCCCAGAGGTCGATCACCATCCGGGGCATCTCGCCCCTGGCGCTGAAGACCAGGTAGTTGCCACCCTCGATGCGCACGCTGGCCGGGCCGTCCGCGACCGCCACGCCGGTCGTGATGTCGAAGGCCCCGTGGGCGTCGGTCTCGTAGTCCGAGTAGACGCCGAAGAGCCGCATGTCGTCGACCCGGTGCGGCGTTTTCTCGTAGACCCGCTCGTCGAAGAAGCGATCCCACAGAGTGCCGATGCGGGCGGCCCGGGAATCGCTCTCGTCGCGATTGGTGGTGCGCGCGGTGAGCCCCGCGACGCGGAAGGCTTCGAGGCGCCGGAGTTGCGGTTGCATGGTGTTCTCCGTCATCGGATTCAAAGGTCGAGGCCTTGTCGATCGGCCTTCATGGCCGCGGCGATCAGGCCGAAATCGTGGTCGTTGACTTCGTGCAGGCCGAAGCGGAACTTCGCGCCCCAGTGCCGCGGATCGTCGACGAAATCGAACTGTTCGATCAGCGGCAGGATCGGCACCTCCCGGGCCGCGGCGTAGCGGACGTCGCGCCGCCACGGAACGAAGCCATTGCCCATGTCGGCCTCATAGGGCTGGTCTCCGTGCACCACGCCGATCGACACGAAGCTCTGCAGCCTGTCGGCGCGGCCCAGGGTGGTGGTCGGCGCGTAGTAGGCCACGCGGTCGCCGGCCTTGATGCGCTTGAGCGGCGCCAGCTTTCCGTGGCCGACCTGCATGAAGCCGCCCTCCGGATTGTCGCGGCCGCGGCGGGCATGCTCCGCATTGGCGACCGCGATCCAGTTCCTGGGTGGAGTGGTGGCACTCATGGCGTCAGGCCAGGGCGTGCAGCCCGACTTCGTTGCCTTCGGTATCGCGCAGCACGGCAAAAAAGCCCATGTCGGCCGGCAGCGCCGTCTTCGGGGTCACGGTCTGGCCACCGGCCGCGGTCACGCGCGACAACGCGGCGTCGATGCTCGGCATGCAGTCGAGGTAGATCCGCACGCCGCTGCCGGCCGCGGCAGCGCGCGGGCCGCCGGCCATCAGGCAGCCGCCGGTGGCCGGCTCGTCATAGGGAAAGATCGCCATCGCGGCGTCGCCCAGGTCCTCGCGCTTCAGCGCGCGGCCGAGCACCTTCTCGTAGAAGGCTTGGGCCCGTTCCAAGTTGGCGACGGGGATTTCGAACCAGTTGATGGTGGTGGCCATGGAGTGCTTCCTCGGTGCGTTGTGAGAAGCCTCCATGCTGCGCCCAGCCTGCTGACAACGTAGTGTCAGCAGGCTTCAGCAGGGCGAGGATGGACGGCTGCGCGTAGCGCAGGCCCGTTCGAGAAACACTGCGGAACTGGCTTTGCCAGGCCGCAGGAGTTGCCCCCGCTAGGGGGCGCCCGGACACGAAGTGCCGGGCAACCAGGGGGCGAGCTAAAGAACTTCGCTGGCGAAGTCGGCCAGGCGCGAGCGCTCGCCCCGCGCCAGCGTGATGTGGCCGCTGTGCGGCCAGCCCTTGAACTTGTCGACCGCGAAGGTCAGGCCCGAGGAGCCCTCGGTCAGGTAGGGGGTATCGATCTGCGCCAGGTTGCCCATGCAGATGATCTTGGTGCCCGGACCGGCCCGCGTCACCAGCGTCTTCATCTGCTTCGGCGTGAGGTTCTGCGCCTCGTCGATGATCACGTACTTGTTGAGGAAGGTCCGCCCGCGCATGAAGTTCATGCTCTTGATCTTGATCTTGCTGCGGATGAGTTCGTTGGTCGCCGCGCGGCCCCATTCGCCGGCGCCTCCGCCGTCGCCCTTGGCGAGGAACTCGAGGTTGTCGTCGAGCGCGCCCATCCACGGGCCCATCTTTTCCTCCTCGGTGCCGGGGAGGAAGCCGATGTCCTCGCCGACGCTGACGGTGGCGCGGGTCATGATGATCTCGGTGTAGCGGCGGTCGTCGAGGACCTGCGTCAGACCGGAAGCGAGCGCCATCAGCGTCTTGCCGGTGCCGGCGGTGCCGGTCAGGGTCACGAAGTCGACCTCCGGATCCATCAGCAGGTTCATCGCGAAATTCTGTTCGCGGTTTCGCGTGTTCACGCCCCAGACGGCGTTCTTGATGGAGCCGTAGTCCTTCAGCGTCTTGAGCACCGCCGTCTTGTCGCGGATCTCGGTCACCCGCGCGTACATGCTCGGCTCGCCGGGCGCTTCGAAATAGATGAACTGGTTGATGTAGAGGTTGGGCACGATCGGCCCGCTGACGCGGTAGAAGGTGCTGCTGCCGCTCTGCCAGCTTTCGATGGTCTTGCTCTGGCGGGTCCAGAAGTCGGCCGGCAGCGCGAGCGAGCCGGCGTAGAGCAGGTCGCCGTCATCCAGCGTCTTGTCGTTCTGGTAGTCGTCGGCGTGCAGGCCGAGCGCGCGCGCCTTGACGCGCATGTTGATGTCCTTCGACACCAGCACGACTTCCCGCTTGGGGCGTCCCGGCGCGTCCTTCGAATTGAGGTCGCGCAGCGCCTGGACGACGCCGAGGATCTGGTTGTCGGCCTTGCCTTGGGGCAGGCTGGTCGGCAGGGTGTATTCGAGCGGCTCCGTCTGGAAGAACAGCTTGCCGCCGGCTTCACGATGGCCGGTGGTATCCAGCTTCAGACCCTTGCCGATGTCCGCGCCCTGTGCTGCGGCCAGTGCATCGAGCGTCCGGCTGGCCTGGCGACCGTTGCGGGCGACTTCGGTCGTTCCCTTCTTGTGCCCGTCGAGCTCTTCCAGAACGATCATCGGCAGGAAGATGTCGTGCTCCTCGAAGCGGAACAGGCACACCGGGTCGTGCAGCAACACGTTGGTGTCGAGCACGAAAAGCTTGGCCGGCCCGTTCGACTTGCTGCGTTTGGCGCGCGCCTGGGCCTGGCGCGTGACTGCGGCTGCAGTCTCGCGCACCTCCGATGGCAGGGGCGAGGGCGCTTTTGCGACCGGGAGCGGGGCCTTCGCCCTGGGCGGGGGAAGGGTCTCGACGCTGCCACCCGCTTCGGCGGCGTGGCGATCGAACAGTTCGAGCGGCCGGGGCCCGGTGGTGCCGCCTTCTTCAGATTTCCGATCGGTCGAGCGGCGGCCGCTTCGGCCCTGCGAAGGCCGGGCGGGCGCGTCGTGCGCGCTGGGTGAGAGCATGGCGGCACGTTTCGTGGGGGCGGGAGGCAGGGGCATGGGGCAGTTCGCTCGCAAGAATGAAGGGGCCAGAAAACGAAAAAGCCGCCTGAAGAACCTGGCGGCTTTGTTCGGTGAATGCGGTCGCGGAGCTCAACGGCATGGGGCCATTATGCACATCGCGTGTGTCACTACCTCTGTTCGTTGCGCGCCGCCAACGCGGCCGCGCAAAACCTCACACTCGGTCGATCAAGCCGCCTTCTTGAGCGCCTTGACAGCTTTGAGTACCTCGTCGACATGGCCGGGCACCTTGAGCCCGCGCCACTCGGCCTTGAGCACGCCATCCGCACCGATCAGGAAGGTGCTGCGTTCGATGCCCTTGACCTTCTTGCCGTACATGATCTTGTTCTTGACCACGCCGAACATGTGGCACATCTTTTCTTCGGTGTCCGCGATGAGTTCGAAAGGGAGTTCGAGCTTGGCCTTGAATTCGTCATGCGACTTCATGTTGTCGCGCGACACGCCGAATACGGTGGCGCCAGCCTTTTCGAAGTCCTTGTAGCGATCGCGGAACTGCATGGCTTCGGTGGTGCAGCCAGGGGTGTTGTCCTTGGGATAGAAATACATCACGAGGACTTGGCCGAGATGCGAGGTGTTCGAGACCTTCAGGCCACCGGTGGCGTTGGCGTCGAATTCGGGAATGGGTTTGTTGACAACGATCGCCATGAAACTTGTTTTCTCCGATTGATTCCATGCTCGAGCGCGTCGAGTTCATGGAGGATTGGTCGTTGCTAGATGAGGGCGGGCCGCCGGTTTGCAACCCGCGATTTTACCTCGAAATGCCTCTTACTGCCCGCTGGGGGCCTCCTCAATAAGGAGGGCGGCGACCACGTGACGCCCCTCGCTGGCGAGGATGTTGTAGGTGCGGCAGGCCGCGGGCGTGTCCATCGTCTCGACGCCGGTTCGCTCGGCCATGAGCGGCTGGAGCCAGGCCGGCTTCGGAAACCGGATGCGCTTTCCGCTGCCGAAAATGATCAATTCGGCGCCCAGGGAGGCGAGCTGGGCGAAGTGCTCCGGCCCCAGGTCCTCGAAGCGGGTGCAATCCCAGGCGAAGCGCTCGCCGTGCGAGCCGACGACGACGCTGGAATCGACGCGTTCGTTGTTGATGGCGACCCAGCCCGGGCCGTGCGCAGTGAGTGTCTGAACGTCGGATTTGTCGGGCTGGAGCTTCATCGGAAAGGGCTGGGAACTGTGGTCAAATTATAGGTTTTCCCCTGCGCAGACCCCCTTGGAGGGACATTGAAACCGCTCAAGAAATCGACGAAGCTGGCCAACGTGCTCTACGACATCCGGGGGCCGATCATGGACGCCGCCAAGCAGATGGAGGAAGAGGGCCAGAAGATCATCAAGCTCAACATCGGCAATCTCGCCGTGTTCGGCTTCGATGCGCCCGAAGAGGTCCAGCAGGACATGATCCGCAACCTTCCCGCCTCGGCCGGCTATTCGGACAGCAAGGGCATCTTCGCGGCGCGCAAGGCGGTGATGCACGAGACGCAGAAACAGGGGATCGCAGGCGTCACGCTCGACGACATCTATCTTGGCAATGGTGCCAGCGAGCTGATCGCGATGGCGACCAATGCACTGCTCAACGACGGCGACGAGCTGCTGCTGCCGGCGCCCGACTATCCGCTGTGGACCGCGGTCGCCAGCTTGTCCGGCGGCAGGCCCGTGCACTATCTCTGCGACGAGGACAACGGCTGGATGCCGAACCTCGACGACATCCGCGCCAAGGTCACGCCGCGCACCAAGGGCATCGTCGTCATCAACCCCAACAACCCCACGGGGGCGCTGTATTCGGATGAGCTGCTGAAGGGCATCGTCGCGATCGCGCGCGAGCATGGCCTCGTGATCTTCGCGGACGAGGTCTACGACAAGGTGCTCTACGACGGCGTCAAGCACACCGCGATCGCGAGCCTGTCCAAGGACGTGCTCACGCTCACCTTCAACTCGCTCTCCAAGAGCTACCGCTCATGCGGCTACCGCTCCGGCTGGCTGGTGGTGTCGGGCGACAAGAAGCTGGCGCGCGACTACATCGAGGGGCTCAACATGCTCTCGAACATGCGGCTGTGCGCCAACGTGCCCGGGCAATGGGCCATCCAGACGGCGCTCGGCGGCTACCAGAGCATCAACGATCTCGTCGCCCCTGGCGGGCGCCTGCGCCGCCAGCGCGACCTGGCCTACGAGCTCATCACGGCGATTCCCGGCGTGAGCTGCGTCAAGCCCAGCGCGGCGCTGTACATGTTCGTGAAGCTCGATCCGGCGGTCTATCCGATCGAGGACGACCGGCAGTTCTTCCTCGAACTGCTCAAGGAGACCAAGGTGATGCTGGTCCAGGGCACCGGCTTCAACTGGAAGACGCCGGACCATTTCCGCATCGTCTTCCTGCCCCACGAGGAGGATCTGCGCGAGGCCATCGACCGTATCGCCGGCTTCCTCGAGCGCTATCGAAGCCGGCTCGCCTGAGCTTTCCCGATTCCCCGAATTCAAGACGAAACCATGAAACCCATCCAAGTTGGCCTGCTCGGCATCGGCACTGTCGGTAGCGGCACCTTCAAGGTGCTCCAGCGCAATCAGGAAGAAATCAAGCGCCGCGCCGGCCGCGGCATCGAGATCACGATGGTCGCGGACCTCGACACGACGCGCGCCAGGGCGGTGGTCGGCGACGCCGTCAAGGTGGTCGACGATGCGCGTACCGTCATCGCCAACCCCGACATCGACATCGTGATCGAGCTCATCGGTGGCTACGGCATCGCGAAGCAGCTCGTGCTCGAGGCGATCGCCGCCGGCAAGCACGTGGTGACCGCCAACAAGGCGCTGCTCGCGGTGCACGGCACCGAGATCTTCGCGGCCGCGCATGCCAAGGGCGTCATGGTCGCGTTCGAAGCCGCGGTCGCAGGTGGAATCCCGATCATCAAGGCGCTGCGCGAGGGCCTCACGGCCAACAGCATCCAGTGGATCGCCGGCATCATCAACGGCACCACCAACTTCATCCTCTCGGAGATGCGGGACAAGGGCCTCGACTTCGAGACCGTGCTCAAGGAAGCGCAGCGCCTCGGCTACGCTGAAGCCGATCCGACCTTCGACATCGAGGGCGTCGATGCGGCCCACAAGGTCACGATCATGAGCGCGATCGCGTTCGGCATCCCGGTGCAGTTCGACAAGGCCCACGTCGAGGGCATCACGAAGCTCACCGCGCAGGACATCAAGTACGCCGAACAGCTCGGTTACCGCATCAAGCTGCTGGGCGTGACCAAGCGCATGGCGCAGGGCATCGAGTTGCGCGTGCACCCGGCGCTGGTGCCCTCGAAGCGCCTGCTGGCCAACGTCGAAGGCGCGATGAACGCAGTCGTGGTCAACGGCGATGCCGTCGGCACGACGCTCTACTACGGCAAGGGCGCGGGCAGCGAGCCGACCGCCAGTGCGGTCATTGCCGACCTGGTCGACATCACGCGACTGCACACGGCCGACGCGGCGCATCGCGTGCCGCACCTCGCGTTCCACCCCGATGCGATGAGCGACCTCAAGGTCCTGCCGATGTCGGAGGTGGTGACGAGCTACTACCTGCGCATGCGCGTGGCCGACGAAGCGGGCGTGCTGGCGAAGGTCACCGGCCTGCTCGCCGGCGCGGGCATCAGCATCGACGCGGTGCTGCAGCGCGAGGCCGACGAAGTGGGCGGCGAAGGCTCGACGCAGACCGACCTCATCATCCTCACGCACGACACGCGCGAAGGCACGCTCGACGAGGTGCTTGCCCGGGTGCAGGCGCTGCCGACCGTGCTCGCCCCGATCGTGCGGCTTCGCAAGGAAGAGGTGTCCTGATGCGCTACCTGTCCACGCGCGGCCACCCCGAACGTCGCCGCTTCTGCGAAATCCTCCTGGAAGGCCTCGCGCCCGATGGCGGCCTGTACCTGCCCGAGCAGTATCCGAAGGTCGATGCCGCCCTGCTTGCCAAGTGGCGCGGGCTGCCATATGCCGAGCTGGCCTTCGAGATCCTCTCGCTCTATGTCGACGACATTCCGCCGGCCGACCTGAAAGCGATCTGCGCCAAGACCTACACCGAGGAAGTGTTCGGCACGCCCGACATCGTGCCGCTGCGCGAGCTCGAGGACGGCGTCTACATCGAAGCCCTGTCCAACGGTCCGACGCTGGCCTTCAAGGACATGGCGATGCAGCTGCTCGGCAACCTGTTCGAGTACGAACTGGCCCGCCGCGGCGAACAGCTCAACATCCTCGGCGCGACCAGCGGCGACACCGGCAGCGCGGCCGAATACGCGATGCGCGGCAAGAAGGGCGTGCGCGTCTTCATGACCTCGCCGGATGGCCGCATGAGCCCGTTCCAGCAGGCGCAGATGTTCAGCCTCAAGGACGAGAACATCCACAACATCGCCATCGCGGGCGTCTTCGACGACTGCCAGGACATCGTCAAGGCGGTGTCGAACGACCTCGCCTTCAAGCGCAAGTACAAGATCGGCACGGTCAACTCGATCAACTGGGCACGGCTGCTGGCGCAGGTGGTCTACTACTTCGCCGGCTACTTCCAGGCCACGGCAAGCAATGACAAGCCGGTCAGCTTCACCGTGCCCTCGGGCAACTTCGGCAACGTCTGCGCGGGCCATGTGGCGCGCATGATGGGCTTGCCGATCCGCACGCTCGTGGTCGCGACGAACGAGAACGACGTGCTCGACGAGTTCTTCCGCACCGGCGTCTACCGCGTGCGCTCGGCGGCCGATACGCACGAGACCTCGAGCCCTTCGATGGACATCTCGAAGGCCAGCAACTTCGAGCGCTTCGTCTTCGATCTCGTGGGTCGCGACGCGGCGAAGACGCGCGCATTGTTCGAGGGCGAGCTGGGCCGCGCCGGCCGCTTCGATCTCGGCGGCGATCCGGTGTTCGCGAAGGCCGCCAGCCAGTTCGGCTTCGCGAGCAGCCGCAGCACGCACGCCGACCGTCTGGCGACGATCCGCGACACCGACAAGCGCTTCGCGACCCTGATCGACACGCACACGGCCGACGGCCTCAAGGTCGCGCGCGAGCATCTCGCGCCCGGCGTGCCGATGATCGTTCTCGAAACCGCGCTGCCGATCAAGTTCGCCGAAACCATCGTCGAGGCGCTGGGCCACGAGCCGGAGCGTCCCGCGCGGTTCAGGGGCATCGAGGACCTGCCCAAGCGGGTCGTCAAGCTGCCGGCCGATGCCCTGGCAGTGAAGGCGTACATCGCCAAGCACTGCGATTGACATCGCGCGGCGCATGAAAGTCATCGGATTCGCCGGTTTTTCCGGCGCGGGAAAGACGACGCTCGTCGAGCGCTTGATCCCCGTGCTCAAGCGGAAGGGACAGCGCGTTTCGGTGGTCAAGCATGCGCACCACAAGTTCGACATCGACCATCCGGGCAAGGACACCTACCGGCACCGCGAGGCGGGTGCCTTCGAGGTGGTGGTCGGCTCGGACAAGCGCCTGGCGCTGATCCGCGAATTCGAACAGCCGACCCGGCTCGACGTGCACGACCTGATCGCGGAGCTCGATCCCGGCGCCGACTGGGTCCTGGTCGAAGGCTTCAAGCACAGCGACCTGCTGAAGCTCGAGGTGTGGCGCGCGCCGGCCGAAGGCGATGAGCCGCGGCCGGTTCGCTACGTGGAGGACCGCTTCATCGTCGGCATCGCCACCAATACGCCGCAGAGCCTGCCGCAGACCACCGGGCTGCCGATCTTTGACCTCGACGACGTCGATGGCATCGCCGAGTGGCTCCTGCTGCACGCCGAACGATTCGAATACAAGGTGAAGCACCATGGCTGAAACTTCCCCGCGTCCCCCGCTGATGGCGCTCGACGAAGCGCTGTCCCGGCTGCTTGCCGCGGCCTCGCCCCGGCTCGCAGCTGAAAGCGTCTCTACCTTCGAGGCCGATGGCCGGGTGCTGGCGCAGGACGTGGTCTCGGGCCTCACGGTGCCGCCGCGCGACAACAGCTCGATGGACGGCTACGCGGTTCGCGCCGCCGATTGCAGGGCCGCGGGCGCCGTGCTGCGCGTGGCGCAGCGCATTCCGGCCGGCACCGTCGGCACGCCGCTAGCGGCCGGCACCGCGGCGCGCATCTTCACCGGGGCGCAGATCCCCGAAGGCGCCGATGCGGTGGTGATGCAGGAGGACACGCAGGCCTTGCCGGAAGAAGGCAGCCTGGGCAGCGTGCGCATCGAGATCGCGCCGGCGCAAGGCCAATGGATCCGCCGCGCCGGCGAGGACGTGGCCGCCGGCGACATCGTGCTGTCGAAGGGCGAGCGGCTCACGCCCGCGGGCCTGGGGCTGGCCGCCAGCGTCGGTTTGGCGAAGCTGCAGGTCTCGAAGCGTCCGCGCGTCGCGCTCCTGTCGACCGGCGACGAGCTCGTGATGCCCGGTGAAGTGGCGCCCGAGGCGATGAAGCCGGGCTCCATCTACAACTCCAACCGCTTCTTCATGCGCGCGCTTCTCGAGCGCTTCGGTTGCGAGGTCAACGATCTCGGCATCGTGCCGGACCGCCGCGAGGCCACCATCGAGGCCTTGCGCGAAGCGGCGCGGCACAACGACCTGATCATCACCACGGGTGGTGTCTCGGTCGGCGAGGAAGACCACATCAAGGCCGCCGTGCAGCACCTGGGCAGCCTCGAACTCTGGTCGCTGTCGATGAAGCCCGGCAAGCCATTTGCCTACGGCCGCATCGGGGACGCGCACCTGACAGGGTTGCCGGGCAATCCGGTGTCGAGCTTCCTGACCTTCCTGCTGCTGGTGCGGCCGTTCCTGCTCACGCTGCAGGGCGCCCTGCGCGTCGCGGTCGAGCCGGTGGCGATGCGCGCCGACTTCGACTGGCCGCGCGCGGACCGCCGCCGCGAATTCCTGCGGGCGCGGCGCAACGCGGCGGGTGGGCTGGATCTGTTTCCCAACCAGAGTTCCGGTGTTCTCACATCGACCGTGTGGGGCGACGGGGTCATCGACACGCCGGCCGGCCAGCCGTTCAAGGCCGGCGACACGGTCCAGTTCATCCCCTTCTCGTCGCTCTTGGCCTGAACATGAAGATCAACGTCCGCTACTTCGCCTCGGTGCGCGAGGCGCTTGGCACCGGGGCCGAGGCGATCGACACCTCGGCGCCGAACCTCGGCGCACTGCGCGACGAACTGATCGCGCGCGGCGAGCCGCACGCCAGCGTCCTGGCGCGAGGACGGGCCGTGCGAATGGCGCTCGATCAGGTGATGAGCAACGAGCAAGCCCTGCTCCGCGAAGGCAGTGAGGTGGCCTTCTTTCCGCCGGTCACCGGCGGCTGATCGCGGACTGGATCGCGAGCAGGCGATCCAGCAGATTGGCCGGCGAGCGGGTCATCGGCGGACGCAGCTCATCGGCGATCAGCCCGTCGTGCGCGAGCAGCGCCTTGATCGGACCGGGGTTCGCGTCGGCGAAGAGTGCCTCGATGAGCGGCGAAAGCGGCTGCCAGAGCGCCCGTGCCTCCTTCAGCCTTTCTTCGCCCAGAAGCCGCAGCACGTCGACGAAACGCGCGGTCTGCACATGCGCACTGGCAGCGATCGCGCCGGCGCCGCCTTCCAGGGCGGTGCCGAACATCTGCGCGTCTTCCCCCGCCAGCACCTGGAGGCGGCCGCCCGCGATCAGTGCGCGCGTCTTGGCCATGTCGCCGCCGCAGTCCTTGATCGCGCGGATGCGGGGATGCGCGGCCAGCGAGAGCAGGGTGTCGCGCGCGATCGAGGCGCCGGTGCGGTACGGGATGTCGTAGATCACGATCGGCACCGCGCTGGCATCGGCAATGGCAGTGAACCAGTCCCGAATCCCGCTCTGCGACGGACGAATGTAGTTCGGTGCCGGCACCAGCAGCCCCGCGATGTTCTGTTCGCCGAGCCGCCCCACCCAGGCGAGCGTCTTGCCGAGGTGATAGCCCGAAATCCCCATGATGCGCGGCATCGAGGGCGCGGCGCGCGCGACCGTGTCCAGCACCGCGAGTTGCTCGTCTTCATCGAGCGCGGCCGCCTCGCCGGTCGAGCCGCAGACGACGAAGCCGGCGATGCCGGTCGGGGCAAGCCGTTCGACCAGGCCGGCCAGGGCGGGATGATCCACCGCACCGTCGCGAAACGGTGTGATGAGCGGGATCCAGAGCCCGGAGAAGTCGGGGGAGAGGTGTGGGGCGTCTTGCACGCGGATTTCCTTTCAGGAATCGACCGATGGAGGAACCACCGTCGAATGCGCGCACACAACCGGCTGCAGCCTGGGCCTTGCGGTTCCGTCGCTCATCCGACGACGGAACCGAAGCTCCGGTCAGATGAGCTCGGTTTTTTTGGCTTTGCCTTGCAGGCGCGCGCAGGCCGTTTCTTCGAAGGAAGAAAGGAGGCATTGCGATTGCGGGGCGTTGCAGGGCATCGCGCGAGTCTATCGCAGTGCCACAATCCCGGGATGGCCGGTGCGCGCGTTTCGATCCAGACAGAAGACTTCGACCTTCAAGGCGAGATCGCCGCCTTGCGCGCGGGCGACCCGCGTGTCGGCGCGGTCTGCAGCTTCATCGGCACCGTGCGCGACCGCAACGACGGCAGCGACATCGCATCGATGGAGCTCGAGCACTATCCCGGCATGACCGAGAAGGCGATCGAATCGATGATCGACGAGGCGCATCGTCGCTTCGACATCCTCGGCGCGCGCGTGGTCCACCGCGTCGGCCTCCTGCAGCCGCAGGACCAGATCATGATGGTCGCCGTCATCTCCGCCCATCGCGGCGAAAGCTTCCAGGCCTGCGAGTTCCTGATGGACTACCTCAAGACCCAGGCGCCGTTCTGGAAGAAGGAACAGACCCCGGAGGGCGCCCGCTGGGTCGACGCCCGGGTCGACGACGACGCAGCCTTGGCACGCTGGGGCATCACGGCCAGCAACGCCTGAAGAGGGCGATTCTTATTGCGGTTGGAAGCCGCTGGCCTTGATGATCTGTGCCCAGGTCTGTGTGTAGCTGCGCACGCTGCCCGCAAACTGTCCTTGCGGCATGAAGCCGACCGTCAGGCCCATCGCCGTCAGCCGCTCTTTCACATCGGGTATCGCGAGCACCTTGGCCAGCGCCGTGCTGAAGCGGTCGATCGCCGCCTGCGGCGTGCCCACCGGCGCGAAGACGCCGTAGTAGGGCAGGTCCTCCAGCCCCGGAAGACCCAGTTCCTCGAAGGTCGGCACCTGCGGCAGCACCGCCTGGCGCTTCGCGCCGATCACCGCCACCACGCGGATCTTGCCGGCCTTCTGGTTCTCGATGAAGTCGGGGATGGAGCCGATGCCCGCCGAGATCTGGTTGCCCAGCATGTCGGACATCATCGGCGCGCTGCCGCGGTACGGCGCGGCCTGCAGGTCCAGCTTGTACTTGGTGCCGATGAGCTTGACGAGGAATTCGGGGATCGACGCCGGCGCGGGCACGCCGATCGTGTCCTTGCCGCCGCGCTGGGTGCGCACCCAGTTCACGTATTCGCCCATTGTCTTGGCCGGCGTGCCGCCCGAGACCGCGAGCGCGTTGGCGAAGGTCGCAAAGCCCGCGACCGGCACGAAGTCATGCGCGGGATCGAAGCCCGGGTTCTTCACCACCTGCGGCAGGATGGAGATCGTGTGGTCGTGCGTCAGGAACAGCGTGTTGCCGTCGGCCGGCGAGGACTTGAGCACCTGGGCTGCGATCTGGCCGCCCGCGCCCGCGCGGTTGTCGACCACGACGGGTGCGCCGAGTTCGTCCTTGAGCTTTTCCCCCAACATGCGGGCAATCGCGTCGGTGCCGCCGCCGGCCGGGAAACCGACCAGGAGGCGGATCGGCGTTCCGCCCGGCTGCGCGAGTGCCACGCCTCCCGCGGCCAGCAGGCCGGCCGCGAAAAGGCCACGCACCAGGCGCCTGGCGCCACCCCATGTTGACTTGAGCATCTATCGACTCCAAAGATTGCGGATTGAAAAATTCCGGGTCGACTTGATATCGACTCGGAACATCCCTATTTTGAATGCAGGAATCAAGCCATGCGTCAAGACAAACTCACCACCAAATTCCAGGAAGCCCTCGCCGATGCGCAATCGCTGGCATTGGGCAACGACAACGCCTACATCGAGCCGGTCCATCTGCTGGTCGCCATGCTGCGCCAGGACGATGGTCCGCGCGCGCTGCTGGAACGCGCCGGCGCCAATGTGCCCGGCCTGCTCCAGGCGGCCGAGGCGGCGATCAAGAAGCTGCCTCAGGTGCAGGGCCACGACCAGGTGCAGGTGAGCCCTGACCTCGGCAAGCTGCTGCAGGCCACCGAAAAGGAATCCATCAAGCGCAACGACCAGTTCATCGCGAGCGAACTCTTCCTGCTCGCACTGGCCGACAGCAAGGCCGACATCGGCAATCTGGCGCGCAGCCAGGGCGTGACGCGCAAGTCGCTCGAAGCCGCGATCGACGCCGTGCGCGGCGGCCAGGGCGTGAACAGCGCCGACGCCGAAGGCCAGCGCGAAGCCCTCAAGAAATACTGCCTCGACCTGACCGAGCGCGCCCGCCTCGGCAAGCTCGACCCGGTCATCGGCCGTGACGAGGAAATCCGCCGCGCCATCCAGGTGCTGCAGCGCCGCACCAAGAACAATCCGGTGCTCATCGGCGAGCCGGGCGTGGGCAAGACCGCGATCGTCGAAGGCCTCGCGCAGCGCATCGTCGCGGGCGAAGTGCCCGACTCGCTCAAGGGCAAGCGCGTGCTGTCGCTCGACATGGCGGCGCTGCTCGCGGGCGCCAAGTACCGCGGCGAATTCGAAGAGCGCCTGAAGAGCGTGCTCAACGAGCTCGCGAAGGACGAAGGCCAGACCATCGTCTTCATCGACGAGCTGCACACCATGGTCGGCGCCGGCAAGGCCGAAGGCGCGATGGACGCCGGCAACATGCTCAAGCCCGCGCTGGCGCGCGGCGAGCTGCATTGCGTCGGCGCGACCACGCTCGACGAATACCGCAAGTACATCGAGAAGGATGCCGCGCTGGAGCGCCGCTTCCAGAAGATCCTCGTCGGCGAGCCGAGCGTGGAGGCGACCATCGCCATCCTGCGCGGCCTGCAGGAGAAGTACGAGGTGCACCACGGGGTGGACATCACCGACCCGGCCATCGTGGCCGCGGCCGAGCTGTCGGACCGCTACGTGACCGACCGCTTCCTGCCGGACAAGGCCATCGACCTCATCGACGAGGCCGCCGCGCGCATCAAGATCGAGATGGATTCGAAGCCCGAAGCCATCGACCGCCTCGACCGCCGCCTGATCCAGTTGCAGATCGAGCGCGAAGCGGTGCGCAAGGAAAAGGACGAAGCCTCGCAGAAGCGCCTGGCGCTGATCGAGGACGAGATCAAGCGCCTGCAGAAGGAGATCGCCGACCTCGACGAGGTCTGGCAGGCCGAGAAGGCGCAGGCCCAGGGCAGCGCGCAGATCCGCGAAGAGATCGACAAGATCAAGTTCCAGATCGCCGAATTCACCAGCAAGGGCGACTTCAACAAGGTCGCCGAGCTCCAGTACGGCAAGCTGCCGGGCCTCGAGAAGCGCCTGAAGGAAGCCCAGGAAACCGAGTCGAGCAAGGGCAAGTCGAGCGCCCCCACGCTGCTGCGCACGCAAGTCGGTGCGGAAGAAATCGCCGAGGTGGTTTCGCGCGCGACCGGCATCCCGGTCAGCAAGCTCATGCAGGGCGAGCGCGACAAGCTGCTCATGATGGAAGACAAGCTGCACGAGCGCGTCGTCGGCCAGGACGAGGCGATCAGCGCGGTCGCGAACGCGATCCGGCGCTCGCGCTCGGGCCTTGCGGACCCGAACCGTCCGACCGGCTCGTTCCTGTTCCTCGGCCCGACGGGCGTGGGCAAGACCGAGCTGTGCAAGGCGCTCGCGGGCTTCCTGTTCGACAGCGAGGATCACCTCGTCCGCGTCGACATGAGCGAGTTCATGGAGAAGCACTCGGTTGCGCGCCTGATCGGCGCGCCGCCCGGCTACGTGGGCTACGAGGAAGGCGGCTACCTGACCGAAGCAGTGCGTCGCAAGCCTTACAGCGTGTTGCTGCTCGACGAGGTCGAGAAGGCGCACCCGGACGTCTTCAACGTGCTGCTGCAGGTGCTCGACGATGGCCGCCTGACCGACGGGCAGGGCCGCACCGTGAACTTCAAGAACACGGTGATCGTCATGACCAGCAACATCGGCTCGCCGATCATCCAGCAGATGGTCGGCCGGCCGACGGAAGAGATCAAGGAAGCGGTGTGGGAGGAGCTCAAGAACTACTTCCGCCCCGAGTTCCTGAACCGCATCGACGAGACGGTGGTGTTCCACGCCCTCGACGCGAAGAACATCGAGGCGATCGCTGCGATCCAGCTCAAGGTGCTGCAGCAGCGGCTCGCGAAGATGGATCTGTCGCTCGACGTGTCCCCGGCGGCGCTGGCGGAGATCGCCAAGGTCGGCTTCGACCCGGTGTTCGGCGCGCGGCCGCTCAAGCGTGCGATCCAGCAGCGCATCGAGAACCCGCTGTCGAAGCTGTTGCTTGACGGCACCTTCGGTCCGAAGGATACGATCGTGGTCACTACGGACCCGATCCAGGCGCCCGGCCAGTTCAGCTTCGAAAAGGCCGGGGAACCTGCGGCGAAGGCCGTGGCCTAAATCCGATGGTCAATTTTTTCGTCCGACTGATTCTCTTCATGCTGGGGCTGGTCTTCGCGGCCAGCCTCGCCGTCGCCGTGCTGCTGCTGGCGGCGGTCTGGGGCTTGCGCTACGCCTGGGCGCGGCTCACCGGCAAGCCGGTGCAGCCGTGGGTCATGCGCTTCGATCCGCGCAGCGGGTTCGATCGCTTCCGCTCTGCCGGGCGGCCCCAGGAGCCTACGGCGGCGGACGTGGTGAGCGCCCGTGCACGCGGCCAGGCGACCGACAGCCCGGTGCGCCTGAACGATGCGGGCAGCGTCACCGACGTGTCCGTGAAGCCGCCCTGCGGCGAATAAGCCGCTGCACGACGCGCTGCCTGCATGCTGCGGCCCACGGTCCTCGTCGATCCGTCCGAGGTCGAATTCAGCGCCATCCGCGCGCAGGGCGCGGGTGGGCAGAACGTCAACAAGGTGTCGAGCGCGGTGCACCTGCGCTTCGACATACCGGCCAGTTCGTTGCCGGACGACGTCAAGGCGCGGCTGCTCCACGCCCGCGACAGCCGCATCACCCACGAAGGCGTGCTGGTCATCAAGGCGCAGCGGCACCGCAGCCAGGACATGAACCGCATGGATGCCCTGGCGCGCCTGCAGGAACTGGTGGATGCGGTCGCGGCGCCTCCGCGCGTGCGGCGCGCCACCAAGCCGAGCTATGGCGCGAAGCAGCGCCGGCTCGAGGGCAAGAGCCAGCGCTCCGAGATCAAGAACTTGCGACGGCCGGTGCGCGATTGAGCGCGACCGGCGGCTCGTCCGGCACGGGACCGAGCGTGAGCGCCGCCAGCGCCTCGGCATCGGTGCGATAGCTGAAGAGCATCGGCCCGGGCGCCAGCAGCCCGGCACGCTCCAGTACCTGTTGCGCCGGCAGCTTGAGGCCCGAGATGTGCAGCCTCACCCCTTCCGATTCGAGCAGGCGGCGGATGCTGCCGAACACTTCCGCGCCGGTGATGTCCACCCGGTTGATCGGGTAGGCGAACAGGCAGACGTCGGTCAGCTTTTGCCGGGCGAGTGCGACGCTGATCGCCCGTTCGAGCGTGCTGCCCGATGCGAAGTCGAGCTCGGCATCCATGCGCAGCGCATAGAGGCTGGGCGCGAGCGGCGGCAGGTGCCACAGATGGCGGTCGCGCAGGCTGCCGTCCGGGTGCAGGCCGACCTCGATGATGCGCGGATGCAGGTGGCGGTACATGTAGTGCGCCAGCGCCGCGAGCAGGCCGCCGAGCACGCCCCAGTAGATCGAAGGGGCCGTCGCGATCGTGAGGCAGAAGGTCCCGAATGCGATCGCGGCTTCGATGCGCGAGATGCGCCACAGCGCCACGAAGGCGGAAGGCCGCAGCAGGCCGATGGTCGCGGTCGCCACGATCGAGGCCAGCACCGCCTGCGGCACGTGATAGAGCAGCGGCATTGCCCACAGCAGCGCGGCAGCGACCACCGCCACGCTGAACAGCGTCGACCATTGCGACTTGGCGCCCGCGTAGAGCGTGATCGCCGAGCGCGAGAACGACGAGCTCGTCGGGAACGAACCGGTGAGGCCCGATGCGATCTTGCCGAGGCCCTGGCCGATCAGGTCCTGGTTCTCGTTCCAGAGCTTGCCGGCACGCGCGTTGTCCACCTTGGCGCTCGACGCGGTCTCCAGGAAGCTCACCAGCGTGATGAGAAACGCCGGCAGCAGCAGGTTGCCGAATTGTTCGAGCGAACGCCAGCCCGGCCAGTAGAACGAAGGCAGGCCCGAAGGCAGGGCGCCGATCACGGCGCCGCCGCGCAGCGCATAGCTGAGGGCCGCGCTGATGACCGCTGAAGCCGCGACCAGCGCCATCGTCGTTGGAAAGCGCGGCACCCATCGCTTGCCCAGCCAGAGCGCGGCCATGCCGCCGAGCCCGAAGGCGATCGCGACGAGGTCCGGCGGCGGACCGTGCAGGACTTGCACCACGGTGCGTCCGGTGAAGCCCAGCAGCGCGGGCAGTTGCGACAGCGTGATGAGCACGGCCGCGCCCTGCGTGAAGCCCATCAGCACCGGCGAATTGACCAGCCGGAGCAGCCAGCCGAAGCGCGCCGTGCCGAGCACGACCTGCATGAGGCCGGACAGCAGCGTGAGCCAGACGGCGAGCGCCACCCATTCGCTGCTGCCCCGGATGGCCAGTGGCGCGAGCGATGCGCCGACCAGCAGGCTGGTGAGCGCCGTCGGCCCCACCGAGAGCCGGGCCGAGGAGCTGAAGAGCACGGCGACGAGCGCCGGGAAGAGTGCCGCATACACGCCGGTGACCAGCGGCATGCCCGCCAGCGCGGCGTAGGCCACGCCTTGCGGGATGACCATCAGCGCGACCGTGATGCCGGCCGAGGCTTCGGTGAAGAGGAGCGCGCGATCCGGTCGCGGCCATGCGAGAAAGGGGAGCCAGCGCGCGAGCTGGTCGCGGTTCAAGGCCATGGCCTCGGGGCGCGGGAGGTTGGGGCGTGCACCCGCCGATGATACGAAAGCGGCCGCGGCACTCGGCCTGCAGCGCTCAGGCTGCTGCGGATGCCGGGCTGACGTCGTTCGCCGCGCGCCGCTTGTGCTGGAAGGCGGTCGGCGACTTGCCGGTCGCGGCCTTGAACATCGCGCAGAAGGCGCTGTCGGTGGCATAGCCGCTGGCCGACGCGACCTGGCTCACCGCCATCCCGCGCGCCAGCAGCGGCAGCGCATGGGCGAGCACCGCCTGCTGCCGCCACTGCTGCCAGCTCATGCCGAGCTGGTCGCGGAAGAGGCGCGCCACGGTGCGTTCGCTCGCGCCGATGGACTCGGCGCGCTCCGCCAGCGTGGCCCGGCTCGCCGGGTTGCGCAGCAGCGCCTCGCACAACTGACGCAGCCGCTTGTCGGCGGGTAGCGGCACGTCGATGCGGATCTGGGTGGCGCGCTCCAGTTCGTCCACCAGCAGCGGGGCGATCCAGCGCTCGCGTTGCGCGGCATGCGGATCGACCGGCGGCAGGCCGTCGGGCGTGGTGTCGAGCGCGAGCATGAGCGCGCGCAGCAGGGGGCTGATCTCCAGCACTTCGCATTTTTCCCAGTTGGGGCCGAGCCAGCTGTGCAGGTACACGGTGCGCAGCTCCGCGTCCTCGATCAGCGTGATGCTGTGCGCCATGTTGGCCGGCACCCAGAGCGCGCGCGAGGGCGGCACGATGTAGCTGCCGTCCTCGGTGCTCAGGCGGATCACGCCGCGCGTCGAGAAGGTGAGCTGCGGCCACGGATGCGTGTGCAGCTCGACCAGCGTGTCGGCTTTGAGGAAATGTTCCTTGGCGCGCAGCGGGCGCAGCGCGTCGGGGGCGTAGAGGTGCGGCGTGAGCGGCCCCACGCTGTTGGTCGGTGCCGGATAGGGCGGGGTGGCGCGACGCGCGGGCGTGTCGACGGGCGCCGTGGACTGGGCGGCTGCGGACGGCATGGTTTCGACAAATATTGTCTCTGTATCGCCATTCTGCCGCCGCCCGGCCGCTTAGGATCGGTGCCCAACCCAGTTTCTTGTTGCAATCCATGTCTTCCAACACCGCCGCCGCCGGCGCGCCCACGCTGGGTGCCGACGCCAAGCTGATCGGCCTCGTGGGCCTGGCGCACGCCGTCAGCCATTTCAGCCAGCTCATCCTGCCGCCGCTGTTCCCGTGGCTGAAGGACGCCTTCAACGTGAGCTACACCGAGCTGGGTGCGGTACTGACCGTGTTCTTCGTCGTCTCGTGCATGGTGCAGGCGGCGTCCGGTTTCATCGTCGACAAGCTGGGTCCGCGCCCGGTGCTGTTCGTCGGCCTCTCGATGCTGGGTCTGGCCGGCTTCGGCTATGCCGCGGCGCAGAGCTACTGGATGCTGCTGCTGTGCGCCGTGGCGGCGGGCGTGGGCAACGGCGTGTTCCATCCGGTCGACTACACGCTCTTCAACCGCAAGGTCGCGCCGACGCGGCTCGGCCACGCCTACAGCGTGCACGGCATCACCGGCAGCCTGGGCTGGGCGCTGGCCCCGGCTTTCGTCGTGCCGCTGGCCATGGCCTTCTCGTGGCGCGTTGCGCTGGCCGGGGCCGGTGCGGTCGCGGTGGTCGTGCTGCTGATCCTGTGGGTCAACCGCAGCGTGCTGTCGCTCGACGCGGCCGCGGTGCACAAGGCCACGGGCACCGCAGCGGCGGGCGGCGAATTCGCCTTCCTCAGGATCCCGGCCGTCTGGATGTGCTTCGGCTTTTTCTTCTTCTATGCGATGGCGCTCAGCGCGGTGCAGACCTTCGCGCCGGCCGCGGCCGGCCGGCTGCACGCGGTGCCGGTGGCGCTGATCGCCATCTGCCTGACGGTCTACATGGTTGCGAGCGCCACGGGCATGGTGGTCGGCGGCTTCCTGGCGTCGGACCCGGCGCGCTGCGAGCGCATCGTCGGCGCCGGGATCGGCGCTGCAGCAGGCATCGCGCTGATCCTGGCGCTGGCGGACTTCGCGCCGGTGCTGGTGCCGGTGCTGTTCGGCGCGATGGGCTTCGCCGCCGGCATCGCGGGTCCTTCGCGCGATCTGCTGGTCAAGCGTTCGACGCCGGCCAATGCGTCGGGCCGCGTCTACGGCGTGGTCTACGCGGGACTCGACATCGGGCAGGCGGTCGCCCCGCTGATCTTCGGCCGGCTGATGGACCACGGCCAGTACACGAGCGTGCTGGTCGGCCTCGCAGTGGTGCAGGGCGTGCTGATCGTGAGCGCATTCAACGTGCGCCGGGTGCGCCGGGAATCGCTGGTCCCCGCGTCGGCGTGACTGGGCCCTATTGCTTCGGCAGAAGGTCGAGCACCAGGTCCGCCGGCCGGCACAGGCGCGTGCCGACGGGTGTCTCGACGATCGGGCGGTTCATCAGGATCGGATGCAGGGCGATGAAATCGAGCAACTGGTCGTCGGTCCACTTCGGATCGCCGAGGCCGAGCTCGTCATAGGGCGTGCCCTTCTGACGCAACACTTCACGCACCGGCACGCCCATCGCCTGGACGAGCGACTTCAGCCTGGCCTTGGTCGGGGGCGTCTTGAGGTACTCGACGACCTGCGGCTCGATGCCGTGTTCGCGGATGAGCGCGAGCGTGTTGCGCGAGGTGCCGCACGCGGGGTTGTGGAAGATGGTGACGGAGGAGGTTTCGTTGGCCATCGGGCGATTGTCCTCCGCGATCAGGCCGTCTCCGGACCTTCCCATCCCGGCTTGAACGGAAAGCGCGCCGCCCAGAAATCCGCAAGGCGCGGATCGGCATCGACGCGGCGCACCACCGCGGCCATGCGCGGCGCTTCGCGGTAGAAGCGGGTGCGTCCCGGTGTCCAGCGCGAGACCACTGCGACGTAGATGTCCAGCACGCCGATCCGGTCGCCCAGCAGGTAGGCTGTCCCGCGCGGCACCTGGGCATCCATGAGCCGCCAGCATTCGGCGATGCGCTCGCGCGTGCGTTCGAGGATCACCTTCTCGGCCTCCTTGTCCGCAGCGAGCCGCGAAGGCTCGTCGCGCACCCAGTACATCGCATAGATGGACGCGGGCACATAGGCCATCCATCGCAGGTACTGCGCACGCAGGGGATGATCGACCGGTGGTGCGAGCCCCGCCTCGGGATGCTGCTCGGCGAGCCACATCAGGATCGCGGCGCTCTCGGTCATGACTTCGCCCGACGGCAGCACCAGCGCCGGCGCCTGCCGCATCGGATTGACGTGCGCGAGCTTCTGGCGCTCGGCTTCGCCTTTCCACGGCGCGATGTCGACCGTCTCGACGGGCACCCCGATGAGCGTCAGCGCGGCATGAACGGGCGTCGCGCCCGAACCGGGCGCGCCGTAGAGGGTGCAGGGCGTGGCGACGATGCTCATCGTGCGAGCCTACCCGGTCGGGTGAGCCGCCTCGCCGAAGACCGTTCAGGCGGTGAGGATTGCGTCCAGCCGCTGCAGGCCTTCGATGGTCTTCACGCAGGCTTCGGCGGCCTCGGTGCCCTTCACCGCGAAATGGCGGTGGAAGTACTTGCGATGCTCCACGTGCTCGTGGAAGTGGTGCGGCGTGAGCACGGCGGAGAGCACCGGCACGTTGGTTTCGAGCTGCACCGTCATCAGCGCATTGACGACGGTGTTGGCGACGAATTCATGGCGATAGATGCCGCCATCCACGACGAGCGCCGCCCCCACGATCGCTGCATAGCGGCCCGAGAGCGCGAGCCGCTTGGCGTGCAGCGGAATCTCGAACGCGCCGGGCACGTCGAAGATGTCGATGGTGTCCAGCGGCACGCCCAGCCGCTTCATTTCGGCGAGGAAGGCGTCGCGCGCCTGGTGGACGATGTCCGAATGCCATTGCGCCTGGACGAATGCGACGCGGCGGCCGCGCGGTGCATCCTGCGCCGGGACGGCGGAGAGGGGAAGGTCGTTGATCTGACTCATGGTTTGCCTTTGAAGGGTTTGCCTGAATCAGGGCGCACGAAGCCGACGCCCGGCATGCGCGCGAACGCGCCCGCCCGGCAACGGCATCGCGCTCTCTTTCATCCGGACTGTGACCGTCGGCCCCGGAATCGCACCGGGTCTGCTGACCCCAGGGCGCATTGCACGCCGCGGGCGCTCGCGGGCTCGTACGGCCTTCGCCGCCATCACCGCCGGTGGGGAATTTCGCCCCGCCCTGAGAACGCTTGGCTCCAGCCTGGGCCGGAGCACCGGCGATTCTAGGCAAGCGGCGCGCTCGGCGCTGTCACGCACGAGGCAAAGCCCTGGAACTCGAGCGGTTCGCCTTCAAGGCGCGCGGATAATCCGCGCACCCCATTTGAAGCAGAGAGGCGCATCGCACATGAGCTCACCACAACCCGCAGGGCACCTGATCGTCGAGTGTCTGATCGAACAGGGGGTCGAGCTGGCCTTCGGCGTTCCGGGCGAGAGCTTCCTCGCGGTGCTCGATGGCTTTCACCAATACGGCGAGCGCATCCGCTTCATCGTGAATCGCCAGGAAGGCGGCGCGGCATTCATGGCCGAGGCGCACGGCAAGCTCACCGGACGGCCGGGCGTGTGCTTCGTCACGCGCGGGCCCGGCGCCACCAACGCGTCGATCGGCGTGCACAACGCGTTCCAGGATTCGACGCCGATGGTGCTGTTCGTCGGCGACGTCGGCAGCGACTTCCGCGATCGCGAGGCCTTCCAGGAGGTCGACTACGGCAGCTTCTTCGGACCGAGCACCAAGGGCTTCGCCAAGCGCGTGGAGCGCATCGACGATGCGAACCGCATCCCGGAGTACATCGCGCGGGCGTTCGCGACCGCGATGAACGGGCGTCCCGGGCCGGTGGTGCTGGTGCTGCCGGAGGACATGCTGCGCAGCACCACGGCATCGCGGCCGCTGCGCCGCGTGGAGGCGGTCGAGCCGTGGAGCGATCCCGGCGCATTGCGCACGCTGCGCGAGCTGCTGCTGAAGTCGCAGCGCCCGCTCGTGATCGCCGGCGGCGGTGGGTGGACCCCGCAGGCCGCGCAGGCGCTGCAGCGCTTCGCCGAGAACTGGAAGCTGCCGGTGGCGAATGCGTTCCGCTTCCAGGACACCTTCGACAACCACCATCCGCTGTATGCGGGCGACGTCGGCATCGCGATCAATCCAAAGCTTGCCGAGCGGGTGCGGCAAAGCGATCTGATCCTTGCGATCGGCCCGCGGCTCGGCGAGATGACGACCAGCGGCTACACGCTGCTCGAGGCGCCGAAACCGAAGCAGACGCTGGTGCACATCCACGCCAGCGCGGAGGAGCTCAACCGCGTCTACCAGGCCGACCTCGCGATCAATGCCGGCATGAGCGCGGCCGCACGCAGCCTCGAAGTGCTGACTGCGCCGACGGAGCTGCCGTGGGAAGCCTGGACCGCTGCGGCGCATGCCGATTACGTCGCGAACCTCGAACCGCAGGCGCTCGCGGGCCTGCCGCCCGAGTCACCACGGGGTGCGGTCGACATGGTGGCGGTCGTCCAACTGCTCCAGAAGCACCTTCCGCCGGATGCGGCGATCACCAACGGCGCGGGCAACTTCGCGAGCTGGGTGCACCGCTATTTCCGCTATCACGGTCTTGCGAAGGGCGCGAAGACGCAGCTCGCGCCGACCAGCGGCGCGATGGGCTATGGGGTGCCCGCCGGCATCGCGGCCAACCTCGCGACCGGGCGCGTCGCCTTCACGATCGCGGGCGACGGGGACTTCCTGATGACCGGGCAGGAGCTCGCCACGGCCTCGCAGCATGGCGGCAAGAGCATCATCGTGCTGCTCAACAACGGCATGTACGGCACCATCCGCATGCACCAGGAGCGCGAGTACCCGACGAAGGTGAGCGGCACGGAACTGCGCAACCCGGACTTCTGCGCGCTCGCGAGGGCGTACGGCTATGCGGCCGAGCGGGTCACCGAGACCACGCAGTTCGAGGGTGCGCTGCAGCGCGCGCTGGCGGCCGATACGGGCACGCTGATCGAGATTCCGCTCGACCCCGAGGTGATCACCACCCGCGGCACGCTGAGCGCGATCAGGAAGGCGGCGCAGGCGCGGTAGCGCGCAGGACGAAAAAAAGCCGGCGGATGCCGGCTTTCTCGATGGAGCGTGCAAGACGCCCCGGTGCTTACTTGACGTGCTTGCCGATCAGCGAGGCCAGTTCGAACATCGAGACTTGCGGCTTGCCGAAGATTTCCTTCAGCTTGGCGTCGGCGTTGATGTTGCGCTTGTTGGCCTTGTCCTGAAGGTTGTTCTTCTTGATGTAGTCCCACAGCTTGCTCACCACAGCGGTGCGCGGCAGAGGCGTCGAGCCGACCACGGCGGCGAGCGCCGGGCTGGGGGTCAGTGCCTTCATGAACGCGGCGTTGGGAGTGCGCTTCTTGGCGGGAGCCTTCTTCGCAGCAGCCTTCTTGGCCGGAGCCGCCTTCTTGGCGGGTGCTGCCTTCTTTGCAGGAGCAGCCTTCTTCGCGGGCGCGGCGGCCTTCTTGGCCGGAGCCGCCTTCTTTGCCGGCGCTTTCTTGGCCGGAGCCTTCTTTGCAGTTGCCATGGTTGATTTCCTTTTTTGGTTGGACGCTTTCACCAATGAGAGTGTGTCTCTTCACCGGCACTGCGGATGCTAAAGGAGAAGAAACACGTTTCCAAGGGAAAAAGGGGTTTTTTCATTGGGAGCTGTTGTTTTTTCAGAGGGAAGAAGCACAGCGTTTTCCCTTGGAGGCACTCTGAGAGCCTTTCAGGCACGTCGCACGGGCCATGTCGCGAGCACGACGCCGAGCAATGCCAGCGAGAACGCGACCACTTGCGGCGTCGAAAGGCTCTCGCCGAGCACCACGACGCCGACGAGCGCCGCACTCACCGGCAGCATCACGGTGAACACGCCCGCCTGCGATGCGGGCACGCCCTTGAGGCCGGTCATCCAGAGCCACACGGTCCAGATGCTCGCTGCGAGCGCATACACCACCAGCAGCCCCCACAGGCCCATCGGCACCGCGCCGAAGTCGAAGCGAAGGGCGAACCAGATGCCGAACGGCGTCGAGAGGACGAAGCCCCAGAGGTTGATGAGCGACGAGATGCGCTTGGGTCCGAGCCGTCCCGTGAGCGACTTGCCGATCACCGCATACGAGGCTTCGCACACCACGGCCGCGAAGACGAGCAGATTGCCCAGCCAGGCCAGGCGGCCCGCCGGCGTACCGGCCCCGTGCGTTGCAGCTTGCGCCGGTGCAAGGGCAAGCAGCCCGATCCCGAAGGCCGCGCATGCGATCGCGAGCCCGACGCGCGGGGTGATGCGTTCGCGCAGAAAGAGCCAGCTGCCGATCGCCACCACGGCCGGAATCGACGCCATGATCACGCCGGCCGACACCGCGCTCGTCAGGCTGACGCCGAAGAGCATGCAGATCGAGAACATGAAGTTGCCAAGGAAGGACTCGAGGAAGACGAGTCCGCGCGTGTGCCGCGTCATCGGCGGCTCGCCGCCGGGGCGCCGGAGCCAGTGCGGCATCGCCAGCGCCGCGATGCCGAAGCGCAGCCACGCGAGCAGCAGCACCGGAAATGCGGCAACCAGCGGCTTGGAAAGGGCGACGTAGCTGCCGACGAGCGACATGCTCAGCGCGAGGCAGCCATAGGCGACGAGACGGCGAGGTGCCGGAAGTGCGGTGTTCAATAGAGTGGAAGACGTGGAGAAAGGAGTCTCTGGATGATGCCGCAACCCGACCCCACGGCCCGTCATGTGTTCGTCTACGGCACGCTTCGCCGTGGCGGCAGCAACGACATCTCGCGCTTCACGCCGGCGCCGCAGCACGTGGCGAACGGCGAGATCGCGGGCACGCTCTACGACCTCGGGGCGTATCCGGGCGCGGTCCTCGGCGGGGCAGGGCGTATCAAGGGAGAGGTCTACAGGATCACGCCCGCGCTCGAAGCCCAGCTGGACGTGCTCGAGGAAGTGAAGCCCGATGGCACGGGGGAGTACAGCCGGCGCGAAGTGATGGTGGCGCTTGGCGATCGCTCGATCTGCTGCCTGGTGTATGAGATCCATCCGGCTCGCATCGGGGGCAAACCGATGATCGCGAGCGGCGACTGGATGGCGCGGTGTTGAGGCCCGCTGGCTGGCCGTTTCACGACGCAAAAGCGATTGCGTAATGTGGAAAGCGCAAGTGTTGCGCCGCAATAATTTTTCTCAATACAAGAAAAATTATTTCGCATTGAGAAAAATATTCGTAAGTTGTTGATTTTGTTGATTCAAAAATAACTCTTCTATAAGACATAAGAGTCGCGCGTCGGGCGTACAGTAGTCCCCAAGGACGCGAAGCGACCGACCCTTTCAACAACTCTCGGAGTGACCATGCCTCAGACCCTCACCGAACAGCTCAGCCGCGAACAGCAGATCGCCGCCCTCGAAAAAGACTGGGCCACCAACCCGCGCTGGAAGGGCGTGAAGCGCGGCTACAGCGCCGCCGACGTGGTCCGCCTGCGCGGCTCGCTGCCGATCGAATACACGCTCGCCCGCCGCGGCGCCGAGAAGCTCTGGGAAAAGATCAACGGCGGCGCCCGCAAGGGTTATGTCAATGCCTTCGGCGCCATCACTGCGGGCCAGGCCATGCAGCAGGCCAAGGCCGGCCTCGAGGCCGTGTACCTCTCGGGCTGGCAGGTGGCCGCCGATGGCAATACGTCCGAAACCATGTACCCGGACCAGTCGCTGTATGCCTACGACTCGGTGCCGACCATGGTCCGCCGCATCAACAACACCTTCAAGCGCGCCGATGAAATCCAGTGGTCGCGCGGCATCAACCCCGGCGACAAGGAATTCATCGACTACTTCCTGCCGATCGTGGCCGATGCGGAAGCCGGCTTCGGCGGCGTGCTCAACGCCTTCGAGCTGATGAAGAACATGATCGCCGCAGGCGCTGCCGGCGTGCACTTCGAAGACCAGCTCGCTGCCGTCAAGAAGTGCGGCCACATGGGCGGCAAGGTGCTCGTTCCCACGCAGGAAGCTTGCGAGAAGCTGATTTCCGCGCGCTTCGCCGCCGACGTGATGGGCGTCTCGACCATCGTGCTGGCCCGCACCGATGCTGAAGCAGCGAACCTGATCACCTCCGATCACGACGCCAACGACAAGCCGTTCCTGACCGGCGAGCGCACGCAGGAAGGCTTCTACCGCGTGAAGAACGGTCTCGAGCAGGCCATCAGCCGCGGTGTCGCCTACGCACCGTACGCCGACCTGGTGTGGTGCGAAACCGGTACGCCGGACCTCGGCTTCGCCCGCGAATTCGCACAGGCCGTGCATGCGGCGAGCCCGGGCAAGCTGCTGTCGTACAACTGCTCGCCGTCGTTCAACTGGAGGAAGAACCTCGACGACAAGACCATCGCCGCGTTCCAGGACGAACTCTCGGCGCTGGGCTACAAGTACCAGTTCATCACGCTCGCGGGCATCCACGTCAACTGGTACAACACCTTCAAGTTCGCCCATGCGTATGCGAACGGCGAAGGCATGAAGCACTACGTCGAGATGGTGCAGGAGCCCGAGTTCGCAGCGCGCGAACAAGGCTACACCTTCGTGTCGCACCAGCAGGAAGTCGGCGCCGGCTACTTCGACGACGTGACCACGGTCATCCAGGGCGGCTCTTCGAGCGTCAAGGCACTGACCGGTTCGACCGAGGAAGAGCAGTTCCACTGATCCGCATCGTCGTCAGTCGCTGACCGAATCCCCGCGCGAGAAATCGGCGGGGATTTTTCTTTGAGCGCTCCATTCGAGGTGTTGACCCTCTTCCGATCGCTGGTTTGGATGCGCCTAGAGTGGATTCCGGTCGTCGCAATCATGCGCAACCGCATCCACAGGAGCCACCATGATCAAGTACGCACTGTTCGCCCGTCTCGAAGCCAAGCCGGGCAAGGAAGCCGAAGTCCAGCAGTTCCTCGAGGCCGGCCTCGCGATGGCGCAGGACGAGAAGACCACGCCGATCTGGTTCGCCCTGCGGCTCTCGCCGAGCACCTTCGGCATCTTCGATGCGTTCGAGGACGAGGCCGGCCGCGAGAAGCATCTGAACGGTCCGATCGCCAAGGCGTTGATGGCGAAGGCGCCGGACCTGTTTGCCAAGCCGCCATCCATCGAGCCGATCGAGGTGCTGGGCCTCAAGAACGCCGCGCCGGCATCCTGAGCCGCTCGCGGATAGAATCGCCAGTTCCATCTCAGCAGCAACAAGAGCGAGAAAGGCACCCTGGTTATGACACCGCGAACTACGCCGCAAGGATTCAGCGGTCTTTTCCCTGAAGGAAAAGGCCGGTAGGCCGCGCACGCCGGGTTCCGGTACACCAAACAAGCCAAGCGCGGTCCCGTACCGCGCTTTTTTGTTTTCTCGCTCGAGGTTTTCCAATGATCCAGATCACGCTTCCCGACAACTCCCGCCGTGAGTTCCCCGGCCCGGTTTCAGTGGCCGACGTTGCCAAGTCCATCGGCCCCGGCCTCTCGAAGATGACGGTCGCCGGCAAGGTCGACGGCCGGCTGGTCGACGCCAGCGACGTGATCGATCGCGATGCCAAGCTGCAGATCATCACGCCGAAGGACGAGGAAGGGCTGGAGATCATTCGCCACTCGACGGCCCACCTCGTCGGGCACGCGGTGAAGCAGCTCTACCCGACGGCCAAGATGGTGATCGGTCCCGTCATCGAAGAGGGCTTCTACTACGACATTTCCTACGAGCGCCCCTTCACGCCCGAGGACATGGAGGCGATCGAGAAGCGCATGCGCGAGCTGATCGCGCAGGACTACGACGTCGTCAAGAAGATGACGCCTCGCGACGAGGTCATCGCGGTCTTCAAGGAACGCGGCGAGGACTACAAGCTGCGCCTCGTCGAGGACATGCCCGACGAGAAGGCGATGGGCCTCTACTACCACCAGGAGTACGTCGACATGTGCCGCGGCCCGCATGTGCCGAACACGCGCTTCCTGAAGGTCTTCAAGCTGACGAAGCTGGCGGGCGCGTACTGGCGCGGCGATGCGAAGAACGAGCAGCTGCAGCGCATCTACGGCACGGCCTGGGCCGACAAGAAGCAGCTCGACGACTACATCAAGCGCATCGAGGAAGCCGAGAAGCGCGACCATCGTCGCCTCGGCAAGGAGCTCGACCTCTTCCACATCGACGAGGTCGCGCCCGGCGTGGTGTTCTGGCACCCCAAGGGCTGGGCCATGTGGCAGCAGGTCGAGCAGTACATGCGGCAGGTCTACAAGGACACCGGCTACCAGGAGGTGAAGGGCCCGCAGATCCTCGACCGGAGCCTGTGGGAGAAGACGGGCCACTGGCAGAACTACCGCGAGAACATGTTCACGACGGAATCGGAGAAGCGCGACTACGCGCTCAAGCCGATGAACTGCCCGGGCCACGTGCTGATCTTCAAGTCCGACCTGCGCAGCTACCGCGATCTGCCGATCCGCTACGGCGAGTTCGGCCAGTGCCACCGCAACGAGCCCTCGGGCGGCCTGCACGGGATCATGCGCGTGCGCGGATTCACGCAGGACGACGGCCACGTCTTCTGCACGGAAGACCAGATCCTGGACGAATGCGTGGCCTACACGGCCCAGTTGCTCAAGGTCTATGCCGACTTCGGCTTCACGGACATCCTCTACAAGGTCGCGACGCGGCCGGAACACCGGATCGGCTCCGACGACCTGTGGGACAAGGCCGAAGGCGCCCTGATGGAGGCTTTGCGGCGCTCTGGCGTGGAGTTCGTCATCTCCCCGGGCGAGGGGGCCTTCTACGGCCCGAAAATCGAGTACACGCTGCGCGACGCCATCGGCCGCCAGTGGCAGTGCGGCACGATGCAGGTGGACTTCAACATGGCCGAGCGACTGGGTGCGGAGTACGTGACGGAGAGCAGCGGCCGCGCCCACCCCGTCATGCTGCACCGGGCCATCGTCGGCAGCCTCGAGCGTTTCATCGGCATGTTGATCGAACACCATGCGGGCGCGATGCCTTCATGGCTCGCTCCGGTGCAGGTGGCGGTGCTCAACATCAGCGAAGGACAGGCCGACTACGCATCTCAAGTTGCGAAAACGCTGCAAAATCAAGGGCTTAGAGTTTTGCTCGATCTGCACAACGAAAAGATTACGTATAAAATACGGAAGCATTCGTTGCAAAAGCTTCCCTACATCCTGGTCGTCGGTGACAAGGAGAAGGAAGCAGGAGCCGTCGCAGTGCGCGCCCGGGGCAATCTTGACCTCGGTGCCATGTCGGTCGAGGCGTTCTCCCAAAAGATCGCCCACGACATCCAACACAAGCTTTGAATTTTGAACAAATTCAAGGGCCGATTTTTCGATCAACCTGGCTTGTGAGCGCGAACGCATCGGTACCCGCTACGGTTTTGTAGCAATTTGTTTGAAGGAACTGACCATCGCTACTGCATTTCGCGACCGCCGCCACCGCGAGGAACGCCAACACCGCCTGAACCGGGAAATCATGGCCCCGGAAGTCCGCCTGATCGGGCCGGACAACGAGCAATTGGGAGTCGTGAGCCTGGCCGAGGCATTGCGCTTGGCAGGCGAGCAGGACGTGGATCTGGTGGAGGTCGTTGCTGCGGCCAACCCGCCCGTCTGCCGGCTGATCGAGTACGGCAAGTTCAAGTACCACGAGCAGAAGAAGGCGGCCGAAGCGAAATCGAAGCAGAAGGTCATCGAAGTCAAGGAAGTCAAGTTCCGGCCCGGTACGGACGAAGGCGACTACAACATCAAGATGCGCAACATCCGGCGCTTTCTTGAGGATGGCGACAAGTGCAAGATCACGCTGCGTTTCCGCGGTCGCGAGATCACGCACCAGGAGCTCGGTCTGGCGCTGTTGCAGCGCATCCGCGACGAACTCGGCGACTCGATCATCGTGGAGCAGTTCCCGAAGCTCGAGGGCCGGCAGATGATCATGATGATCGCGCCGGGCCGCAGGAAGGCCGGCGGCGGGGCTGCAAAGCCCGCTGCAGAGCCATCGGCCGCCCCGGCGGCGGCCTAGGCTTTCGGCGTAGACGAGGTTATTGAAGGGATTTCGCTTCTGCCGGCACTCCGGTGCCGGCAGGGCGGGATGAAGAAGTGTCTCGGGGCCAACAAGTCCGTGGAGTATCCGCGGCGCCTCACGAGCACAAACTAAAGGAGCATTCACATGCCCAAAATGAAGACCAAGAGCAGCGCGAAAAAGCGTTTCCGCGTTCGTCCCGGTGGCACCGTCAAGCGCGGTCAAGCCTTCAAGCGTCACATCCTGACGAAGAAGACCACCAAGAACAAGCGTCACCTGCGTGGTGCAACGGCAGTGCACGAGACCAACATGGTTTCGATGGCCGCCATGTTGCCCGGTAGC
Organism: Variovorax sp. HW608; assembly: GCF_900090195.1. NCBI lineage: Bacteria > Pseudomonadati > Pseudomonadota > Betaproteobacteria > Burkholderiales > Comamonadaceae > Variovorax > Variovorax sp. HW608. Next base: position 6,598,812 of record NZ_LT607803.1, on the reverse strand, counting down.
GGCATTTAATCCAGACGAACAAGGAGTACACACATGCCTCGCGTCAAACGTGGTGTAACGGCTCGCGCCCGTCACAAGAAGGTTCTCGCACTCGCCAAGGGTTTCCGTGGTCGCCGCGGCAATGTCTTCCGCATCGCCAAGCAGGCGGTGATGAAGGCAGGCCAATACGCCTACCGTGACCGCCGCAACAAGAAGCGCGTGTTCCGCCAACTGTGGATTGCGCGTATCAATGCCGCTTCGCGTGAACTGGGCCTGACCTACAGCCAGTTCGCCAACGGCATCCGCAAGGCCGGTATCGAGATCGACCGCAAGGTCCTCGCCGATATCGCCGTGCACGACAAGGCCGCTTTTGCCGGCATCGTGGAGCAGGTCAAGGCCAAGCTGGCTGCTTGATTCCGCAAAGCAGGTTGCCGCCTCCGGGATGGCCGCCTGCGCCCACGGCACAAGGGCTGGCGCTTGAAAGGGCACCAGCCCTTTTTTCATCGCTCCAGAGCCCGTTTTTCCTTTTGACCTCGAAATATTTCCCATGAACGAGTTGGACACCCTGGTCGAAACCGCACGTGCCGCCTTTGCCGAGGCGAAGGCGCCTGCCGAACTCGAGAACGCCAAGGCTCAGTTTCTCGGCAAGTCGGGTCGCATCACCGAACTGATGAAGGGCATGGCTGCCCTGAGCGTCGACGAGAAGAAGACCCGCGGCGCGGCCATCAACGTTGCCAAGCAGACCATCGAGGCGGCCCTCTCGGAGCGTCGCCAGCAACTCGCCGATGAGGAATTGGCCGTGCAATTGCGCGCCGAAGCGCTCGACGTCAGCTTGCCCGGCCGCCGTCGTGTCTCCGGCGGTTTGCATCCGGTGAGCCGCACGATGGAGCGCATCGAGGCGATCTTCTCGAGCATGGGCTTCGACGTCGCCGACGGCCCGGAGATCGAGAGCGACTGGCACAGCTTCACCTCGCTCAACAATCCGCCCAACCATCCCGCGCGGTCGATGCAGGACACCTTCTACGTCGACATCGACGGCGAGGACGGCATCCCGTACAACCTGCGTCCGCACACCAGCCCGATGCAGGTGCGCTATGCGCATCAGCACATCAAGAAGTACGCCGCGCAGTTCGAGGCAGCGGCGGCGGACACCACCGGCACGGTCAAGGCGCCCGAGATCCGCGTCATCGCACCTGGCCGCACCTACCGGGTCGACAGCGACGCGACGCACTCGCCGATGTTCCACCAGTGCGAAGGTCTCTGGCTCGGCGAGAATGTGAGCTTCAAGGACCTGAAGGTCGTCTTCACCGACTTCTGCCGCACCTTCTTCGAGAGCGACGACCTGATCCTGCGCTTCCGCCCGAGCTTCTTCCCGTTCACGGAGCCGAGCGCCGAGATCGACATCCAGTTCCAGAGCGGCCCCTTGGCCGGTCGCTGGCTCGAAGTGGCCGGTTCGGGGCAGGTGCATCCGAACGTGGTGCGCAACATGGGCCTCGATCCGGAGCGCTACATCGGCTTCGCCTTCGGCATGGGGCCCGACCGGCTCACCATGCTGCGCTATGGCGTGAACGACTTGCGCCTCTTCTTCGATGGCGACCTCCGCTTCCTGAGCCAATTCCAGTAACAGAACGAGAACGACGAGATGCAATTCCCCGAGTCCTGGTTGCGCGAGTTCTGCAACCCGCCGCTCAGCAGTGCCGAACTGGCCGAAACGCTCACGATGGGCGGCTTCGAAGTCGAGGAGCGCCGGCCGGTGGCGCCGCCCTTCACGAAGGTCGTGGTCGGCGAGATCAAGGAAGCCGCCCAGCACCCCAACGCCGACCGCCTGCGCGTGTGCCAGGTCGATGCGGGGCAGGGCGCCTTGCTGAGCATCGTGTGCGGTGCGCCGAATGCGCGCGCCGGCATCAAGGTGCCGCTGGCGCTGGTCGGCGCCGAACTGCCTGCGGGCGAGGACGGCAAGCCGTTCTCGATCAAGCTCGGCAAGCTGCGCGGCGTCGAGAGCCAGGGCATGCTTTGCTCGGCGCGCGAACTCAAGCTGAGCGATGACCATGGCGGCCTGCTCGAACTGGCCGCCGACGCGCCGATCGGCGCCGATGTGCGCGACGTGCTGAAGCTCGACGATTCGCTGCTCACCCTCAAGCTGACGCCCAATCTGGCGCACGGTCTGAGCGTCTACGGCATCGCGCGCGAGCTCGCCGCGTTGACTGGTGCCCCGCTCAAGACGCCGGCGATCACGCCGGTGGCGGCCATCGCTTCGGACAAGCTTTCGGTCAAGGTCGAAGCGCCCGAACTGTGCGGCCGTTTTTCGGGCCGCGTCGTGCGCGGCGTCGACACGAAGGTCGCCACGCCGGCGTGGATGGTCGACCGCCTGGCCCGCTGCGGCCAGCGCAGTGTCTCGCCGCTGGTGGACATCTCGAACTACGTGATGTTCGAGTACGGCCAGCCGTCGCACATCTTCGATCGCGACAAGATCCACGGCGGCCTCGTCGTGCGCTGGGGCAAGCCCGGCGAGCAGCTCAAGCTGCTCAATGGCAATACCGTGACCGTCGATGAAAAGGTCGGCGTCATTGCCGACGACCGCGAGGTCGAATCGCTTGCCGGCATCATGGGCGGTGACGCGACAGCCGTGTCCGACGACACCCGCAACATCTACATCGAGGCCGCTTTCTGGTGGCCGGAGAGCGTGCAAGGCCGCTCGCGGCGATTCAACTTCTCCACCGACGCGGGCCATCGCTTCGAGCGCGGCGTCGACCCGAGCCGTACCGTGGCGATCATCGAGCGCATCTCGCAACTGGTGGTCGAGATCTGCGGCGGCGAAGCGGGTGCTATCGACGACCAGATCCTGCGCCTGCCGCAAGCCAAGCCCGTCACCCTGCGCGTGGCGCGTGCAGCACGCGTGATCGGCATGCCGCTCTCGCAGACCCAGTGCGCCGATGCACTGCGCCGCCTCGCGCTGCCGGTCGAGGAGGGCAAGGGCACGCTGGTCGTGACTCCGCCGCCGCACCGTTTCGATCTGGTGATCGAGGAAGACCTGATCGAGGAAGTGGCCCGCCTCGTGGGCTACAACAACCTGCCGACGACGCCGCCGCTGGCGCCGATCACGGCGCGCGTTCGGCCCGAAGCGCGGCGCAGCCGCTCGGCGGTCCGGTACGGTCTTGCCGCGCTGGGCTATCAGGAGACGATCAACTTCAGCTTCGTCGAAGCGCATTGGGAGCACGATCTCGCCGGCAACGCCAACCCGATCAAGCTGCTGAACCCGATCGCGAGCCAGATGAGCGTGATGCGCTCTTCGCTGATCGGTTCCTTGCTGCACGTCCTCAAGTTCAACGTCGATCGCAAGGCCGCGCGTGCCCGCGTGTTCGAAATCGGCCGGGTTTTCCTGCGCGACGACACGGTGGCGACGACCGACAGCACCGTCCAGGGCATTCACCAACCGATGCGCGTCGCAGGCCTGGCCTGGGGCGATGCCGAAGAAGCCCGATGGGAAGGCAAGGGGCGCCGCACCGACTTCCTCGACATCAAGGGCGACGTCGAGGCGCTCTTGGCGCCGCGCGTGGCGACGTTCGAGCCGGTGGAGCATCCCGCCTTGCACCCGGGCCGCTCGGCCCGTGTGCTGCTGGACGGTCACCCGATCGGCGTCGTCGGGGAACTGCATCCGCGCTGGCGGCAGAAGTGGGACTTCGCCCATGCACCCGTCCTCTTCGAGCTCGATCTCGACGCAGTCGTCCAGCGACAGGTGCCTGCTGCACGGCCCGTTGCCAAGCACCAGGCGGTGGAGCGCGACGTCGCCTTCGTCGTCGCCGAATCGATCACGCACGATGCGCTGATGGGCGCGATCCGTGAAGCGGCCGACAGCAGCCTGTTGCGCGAGCTCACGCTGTTCGACATCTATCGTCCTGCGGTTGCCCGCGATGGCAGCGCCGTCGCCTCCGGCGGTCTGGCGCCGGGCGAAAAGAGCATGGCCGTGCGGCTCAGCTTCAACAGCGAAGCGGCGACGCTCACCGACGAGCAGGTCGAGGCGGCGGTGCATGCGATCGTTGCTCAACTCGGCGCCAAGCTCGGCGCGCGTCTGCGGGTATGAACGCCATGGAATTCACGCTCGAGGCCCTCGAAACGCCGGCGCTGACCAAGGCGCACCTGGCCGATCTGCTGTTCGAGCAGATCGGCCTGAACAAGCGCGAGTCCAAGGACATGGTCGAGGCTTTCTTCGACCTGATCGCCAGCAGCCTGATCGAGGGCACGGACGTGAAGATCTCGGGCTTCGGCAACTTCCAGATTCGCGTGAAGGCGCCTCGTCCGGGGCGCAATCCGCGCACCGGTGAAGCCATTCCGATCGGCGAGCGCCGCGTGGCGACCTTCCACGCGAGCGCCAAGCTCAAGGAACAAATCCACGGAAGCATCGCCGAGGATGCGCCGCAAGAGGTCGAATGGAGCCTCGGCGCGGAGTAGGTTTCTTGTTTTGCCGCTCCGAGGTGGAGTAACCTCTAAGGTTTCGCTCGCACCGTATTGATTTCAATGGAGAAAGCCCTCCCGCCGATACCCGTCAAACGCTACTTCACGATCGGTGAGGTCGGGGAGTTGTGCGGCGTCAAGCCGCACGTGCTGCGCTATTGGGAGCAGGAGTTCACGCAACTGCGCCCCATGAAGCGGCGCGGCAACCGGCGCTACTACCAGCATCACGAAGTGCTGATGATCAGGCGCATCCGCGATCTGCTGTACGACCAGGGCTTCACCATCAGCGGTGCGCGGAACAAGCTGCAGGAAATGGTCCAGTCGGAGCGCGAGCGCCGCAAGTCCGGCAACGAAGTGCCGCTCGAAGGAATGGAGGCGGTCGAGATCGATCAGGAGGAGTTCGACGCAGCCGTTCAGGACGACAAGGCTGCGCCGCAGCCGCCGGTTCGCACCGTGGACCTGTCGCAGTTGCTCAACCTTCGGCGCGAACTGAATGAAATTCGTGAGCTGCTGACGCCGAGTCACTGAATTCACACGGCTATAATCCAAGCTTCGGTGTGTGGCGCAGCCTGGTAGCGCACTTGCATGGGGTGCAAGGGGTCGAAGGTTCGAATCCTTTCACACCGACCAAAATCGCCAGATGGATCAACGGCTTACGCTCACAAGGCGTAGGCCGTTTTTCTTTGGTTTTGCTCTGCCGTATTGGGTCTTGGGCTGATTCATTGCGACCAGCCGCTTAGCCCGGTTGACTTGGCCAGAACCTTCAGCCACTAGCCCCACGCCGGAAGGTTCCGCAAGGCACCGTTGGGTCGATCAAGGATGTCGACGCCGGTGATGTCTCGTCCCCCCGGCAAGAGCTGAACATCGCAAATGACTTCCCATGCGTGGCTTTCGGTGCGCCGCGCAAGGCAGACCTCCTCACCGGAGGCTATGAGATTGACGCACTCCCCGATGCTGATGCGCCTTGCCGCGCCAAGCTCGAACTCTGTCGAACCGAACTCCTTGTCCACGACCGGATGAACGGCCACGAGATCGATCTTGTCGCCCTCGTAGTGAATGGCAGTGATTGCATGCTGGGCCATACGCGACCTCCATTCGAGTAGAGATGGTAGCGCTTGCACTGGCAGGCGGTCTGCCGGAGCTTCAGACAGCCCGCGTTGTCCCGCAGCGCGCGCTCGTGACCCCGCCACGCCTGCACGCCCGACACTATGTCGTCTGGCCGGCGATGAACTCGCACCCCAAATCCAGCCTCAGCGGTGGAACTTTCCCGGCCAACCTGGCGAGGATGTGTTCGGCTGCGCGTTGCCCGATGCTATGGCGTGGCGACTTGATGGTCGTCAGCCGAAGTGGCACGGCTTCGCCTATTTCCAGTCCGTTGAATCCTGCGAGCGCCAGGCGACCCGGCACCTCGATGCCTGCGACCAGACAATGCATCAGCCCACCGACAGCCATGTCGTCGTTCGAGAAGTAGACGGCATCCAAGTCCGGGTGAGCAGCGATCAGTTGCGCCAATCCGGACCGACCCAGCAGCAGCGACGAGGGCTGTTGGGCGGTGAAGCGGGCCTTCAGTTCCAGGCCGTTTTCTGCCAGTGCTTGTTCAAAGCCCTCTTTCCGTTTGGCGGCGCGCAGGTCGCGACTCAGATCGCCGCCCACATAGCCGATCCGACGGCGCCCCATGTCGGCAAGAAACCGGCCCATGTCGCGGCCTGCTTGCATATTCGAGAACCCAACCGCCATGTCAATTGGCTCTCCGTCGGTGTCCATCACTTCGACAACCGGACTGCGAACCTCGCGCAATATCTGCAGGGCACGGGGCGTGTGTTCGAGGCCGGCAAGAATCCAGCCGGACGGCCGCCACGCCTGCATCGCGGCAATGATCCGTTCTTCCTTCTCGAGGTCGTAGTCCGAAACACCGATGACGGCCTGGTAGCCAGCGGCGTCGAGGCACTCGTTGGCGCCTCGAAGTACCTCTGGAAAAACGATGTTGCTGAGTGATGGGACGATCACTGCAATCAATCGCGTCCTTGCCGTGGTGAGTGCGCCAGCCAAGCGATTTGGCACGTAGCCGAGGGCGGTCACTGCGGCTTGGACCTTGGCCCGGGTTTGTTCGGAGACGTTGACGTGGTTTTGCAGTACGCGAGACACCGTCATGCCGCTGACGCCGGCCAGGCGTGCCACATCCTCCAGGGTAATGGAGGTCGCCGGTTCGGATTGCACTTTCATTGTTCGCCTGCTTGCTTTTCGCTCTACGCAAAGCATAGCGGCCGCTTCGAACCGTTCACGTTCGGCGCCAACGCCTAGCTCCGGGGTTTGTACCTATTTGTTTGCGCAAACATTCGAACAAAATCAGATTGTTTGCGCAAACAAGTGTTGTGGTTGCGCAAACATTTCGGTGAGACACAACGCAACCAGGAGACCTTATGACCACATTGACCGCAGCCTCCGGTGAGGGGGCTGCCCTCGTCGCCGAGACTGACCGAACCTACGCAAAGGTGTTTTGGCGCATCGTGCCGTTGCTGATGCTCTGCTACGTGGTTGCGTACCTCGATCGCGTCAATGTGGGCTTCGCGAAACTGCAGATGTCGCAGGACCTGGGCTTCAGCGAGACCGTCTTTGGTCTGGGCGCGGGTCTTTTCTTCATTGGCTACTTTCTGTTTGAAGTACCAAGCAACGTCCTCCTGCACCGTGTAGGCGCGCGGGTCTGGATCGCCCGAATCATGGTCACGTGGGGGCTGTTGTCGGCCGCCTTCGCCTGGGTGCAGACGCCAACCACCTTCTACGTGATGCGCTTTCTGCTCGGGATCGCCGAAGCGGGTTTCTATCCTGGCGTGATCCTCTACCTGACGTACTGGTACCCCGCGCACCGCCGCGCAAAGATCATTGCGCTGTTCATGTCGGCGATTCCCGTGGCGGGCATCTTCGGCAACCCGCTCTCCGGCTGGGTCATGGACATCTTTCATGGTGCTAGCGGTTTCCGCGGCTGGCAGTGGATGTTCATCATCGAAGCCCTGCCTGCGCTGGTGATGGGATTGGTCGTCTTGGCTTGCCTCGACAACGGCATTCGCAGTGCGAAGTGGCTCGACGAGCGCGAGAAGCAGCTGCTTGAGCGCGAGATCGCCTCCGATCAAAAGGGAACCGAAAGCAAGCACTCCATCGGCGCCATCTTCGGCGACCGGCGCGTTTGGCTGATGTGCCTGATCTACTTCTGCTTCGTGATGGGCCAGTACGGACTGACGTTCTGGATGCCGACGCTGATCAAAGCCACTGGCGTCACCGGCAATCTCAACATCGGACTCTTCAGCGCGATTCCCTTTGGCTGCGCAATCGTGGCGATGAATCTGATCGGCCGAAGCGCCGATGCCCGCCGCGAGCGCCGCTGGCACCTGGTCGTGCCGGCCTTGTTCGGTGCGCTCGGCTTCGTCATCGCCGCTTCATTCGTGCACAACACCGTCGTCTCCGTCGCGGCGCTCTCGCTGGCTGCTGCGGGCGTGCTGACCTGTGCACCGCTCTTTTGGTCGCTGCCGACTTCATTCCTTTCCGGTGCGGCCGCTGCCGTAGGCATTGCTGCGATCAATTCGGTGGGCAATCTGGCCGGCTTTGTGAGTCCCTATCTGATCGGCTTCCTGAAGGACGCAACGCAGAGCACTCAGAGCGGCATGTATGTGCTGGCCGGCATGTTGGTGGCAGGCGCCATTGCGGTGCTGAGGACGCCGGCCAAATTGGTCAATCGTTGAGGAGAGAGAACATGAGCAATATCGGAGTCATCGGTCTTGGCGCCATGGGCTCGGGCATGGCGAAGTCGCTGCGGCGTGCAGGGCATACCGTCCATGTGTGCGATGCACGGCCGGGTGCAGCCGAGGCATTCGCCCGGGAAGGCGGTGTCGTGTGTGCCTCCCCCGCCGAGGTGGGCCGGGCCTGCGCGGTGGTGGTGTCGGTGGTCGTCAATGCGCAGCAGACGGAGACCGTGCTGTTTGGCGCCGAAGGCGCTGCCACGGCGATGGCCGCCGGCAGCCTGTTCGTGATGTGCTCCACGGTGGACCCCAACGTTTCGATTGCCTTTGAAGGCCGACTCGAAGCCCTCGGTCTGCACTATCTGGATGCGCCGATCTCCGGCGGCGCCGCCAAGGCGGCCTCCGGTGAAATGACGATGATGACGTCCGGAAAGCCCGCTGCCTACGCCTGCTGCGAGGGCTTGCTGGAAGCGATGGCCGCCAAGGTCTACCGGCTGGGCGACACGGCGGGCAACGGCAGCAAGGTCAAGATCATCAACCAGTTGCTGGCCGGTGTGCACATCGCCGCGGCGGCCGAAGCCATGGCTCTTGGCCTTCGCGAAGGCGTGAATGCCGCGGCCCTGTACGAGGTCATCACGAACAGCGCAGGCAACAGCTGGATGTTCGAGAACCGCATGGCCCACGTGCTGAAGGCCGACTACACGCCGCTGTCGGCGGTCGACATCTTCGTCAAGGACCTCGGGCTGGTGCTCGACACCGCGCGCGCCAGCAAATTTCCGCTACCGCTCGCGAGCACTGCGCACCAGATGTTCATGCAGGCGTCGACCGCCGGCTATGCGAAGGAAGACGACGCTGCGGTCATCAAGATCTTCCCCGGCATCGAACTCCCGAAGGCCGACCAATGAGCGCCGTGCAACCTCTGCTCGGCTGCATCGCCGACGATTTCACCGGTGCCACCGACCTGGCCAACAACCTGGTGCGCGCCGGCATGCGCACTGTACAGATCATCGGCGTGCCTGAGGACGAAGCGGCAGCGGTCGATGCCGATGCGATCGTGGTCGCACTCAAGTCGCGCACCATCGCCCCGGCCGACGCGGTGGCGCAATCGCTGACCGCGCTGCGTTGGCTGCAGGCTCAGGGGGTGCAGCAGGTCTACTTCAAGTACTGCTCGACCTTCGACTCCACGCCGGAGGGCAACATCGGTCCCGTCACCGACGCGCTGCTCGACGCGCTTTCCGATCTGCCGCAGGGCGGGTTCACCATTGCCTGCCCGGCGTTTCCGGAGAACCAGCGCACGGTCTTCAAGGGCCATCTGTTCGTCGGTGACCAGTTGCTCAGCGACAGCGGCATGCGCAGCCATCCGCTGACGCCGATGACGGATGCCAACCTCGTGCGCGTGCTTCAAATGCAGACGAAGCACAAGGTCGGCCTGGTGGCCTATGACGTGGTCGCACAGGGTGCGCGCGCCATTCGCGAGCGCTTCGCGGTGCTACAGGCCGAAGGGGTCCGCATCGCGGTCGTCGATGCGGTTTCGAACGCGGACCTGATGCACATCGGCGCGGCGCTGCAAGGCATGCCGCTGGTGACCGCCGGTTCCGGCGTGGCGATCGGCCTGTCGCAGAACTGGCCCGCCATCGAGCCAGGTGGGGCAGGCGCAAGAGCCGGCAAGCTGCCACCGGCAACGGGTCTTCGTGCGGTTGTGTCGGGGAGCTGCTCGCAGGCGACGAACGCGCAGGTGCTGCACTTCAAGCGCAGTGGACGGCCGAGCTTTGCTGTCGACCCGATGGCGATTGCGGCCGGCGACGACGTGGTCGGCGAGGCTTTGGCCTGGGCCGCCCAGCATGTGTCCGATGGGCCGGTGCTGGTGTATGCCACCGCCGAATCGGCGGCGGTCAAGGATGTGCAGGCGCAACTTGGGGTCGCCCGGGCCGGCGAGATGGTCGAACAGGCGCTGTCCTGCATCGCGCTCGGGCTGGTCGAGCGCGGCGTGCGGCAACTGGTTGTGGCCGGCGGCGAGACTTCGGGCGCAGCGGTGCGCGAACTCGACGTCCGCCAAATGAGCATCGGCCCGCAGATCGACCCGGGCGTGCCGTGGACGGCCGTGCAGTCGCCGGCTTGTGCCGGCGAGACGCTGCACGTGGCGCTGAAGTCCGGCAACTTCGGAAGCACGGATTTCTTCACGAAGGCCTTCGATCGGTTGGAGGCGGCATGACCAGCGCCCTGCGCGAGGAAATCTGCCGCGTTGGCGCGTCGCTGTTCGCCCGCGGATACGTGCACGCCACGGCGGGCAACATCAGTGTGCGCACCGACAGCGGCTTCCTGATCACGCCGACAGACGCCTGCCTCGGCGGCCTCGACCCGGCGCGATTGGCGCAGGTGAACCGCGAAGGCGTGCAGACAGGCGGCGACCGTGCATCCAAGACGCTGGCGCTGCATCGCCGCATCTATGCGGCCGATCCCGAGGCGCGCTGCGTGATCCACACCCACTCGACCCATCTGGTTGCATTGACGCTCGCGGGCGTCGGCAATGCGGATGACATCGTCCCGCCCATCACGCCGTACTTCGTGATGAAGGTCGGCCACGTCCCGCTGATTCCCTACCACCGGCCGGGCGACCCGGCGATGGGTGACGAGGTGGCGCGGCGCATCGAACACATGCGCACGGTGGGCTCGCCGATCCGCGCCGTGATGATGGAGCGGCTCGGTCCCAACGTGTGGCACTCCGATCCGGCGCAGGCCAGCGCGGTGCTCGAGGAACTCGAGGAGACGGCGCGGCTTTGGCTGATGACTCGCCCCACCCCTCTGACAGCGGCGCAGATCGATGAATTGCGCAGCGATTTCGGCGCGAAGTGGTGACTGCGCGCGAGAGCGATTCACCCCTTCCTTTCCATCCAGGAGTGCACCCGATGCCGCGTTTTGCCGCCAATCTCAGCATGCTCTATCCGGAGCTGGCTTTTCTCGACCGCTTCCAGGCAGCCGCACAGGACGGCTTTACAGCCGTTGAGTATCTGTTTCCCTATGCCTTCGAGGCTGAAGCTCTGGCTTCGCAACTGGCCGACCACGGATTGCAGCAGGTCCTGTTCAATGCCCCGCCAGGTGACTGGGACGCCGGCGAGCGCGGTACCGCCTGCTTGCCGGGGCGCGAGGCGGAATTCCGCGGCGGATTTGCCAAGGCGCTCGAGTATGCGCAGGTGCTGGCATGCCCTCGCGTGCATGTGATGGCCGGGCTTGCGCCTGAAGGCGTGGAGCGCGCGCGACTCCAGGCGGCCTACGAGGCCAACCTGGCATGGGCCGCCGAGCTGGCCGCGAGCGCCGGCCGCGACGTGCTGATCGAGCCGATCAACCGGCGCGACATTCCTGGCTTCTTCCTGAACCGGCAGGACGAAGCCCACCGCGTCGTGCAAGCGGTTGGTGCGCGCAACCTCAAGGTACAGATGGATCTGTACCACTGCCAGATCGTCGAAGGTGACGTCGCGATGAAGCTGCGCCAGTATCTGCCGACCGGCCGGGTCGGCCATCTGCAGATCGCGGGCGTGCCCGAACGCCACGAACCTGACCTGGGCGAACTGAACTACGACTACCTGTTCGATGTGATCGACGCGCTCGGGTTCGACGGATGGGTCGGGTGTGAGTACAGACCCAAGGAAGGCACGTCGGCTGGCTTGCGGTGGCGAACCCGCGGCGGGCACCGGGCGCTCAGATGACGCTCAGCTCGGCTTCCGCTTCCACGCGGAAGTCGACCGCCCTGAGCCAGACGGCGGACAGTGGCGCCGCATGATGGCGTTCCAACGCCTTGGCCTCGATCCGGTCGAAGTGGGCCTGGCAGGCGGCAGCAAGGTTCGCATCGTCACGGCGTGCGCCGAAGATCCGGTGCAGCGCATCGTCGGAGATACGGGCGATGATGCGCGGTCCATCGAAGCCATCCGGGTAAATCGCGAATCTGACAGTCTGCGTATCGCGGCAATGGATCGCTTCGCTGAACATGGTGATCTCCTTTTTCTCAAGCTTTTGGATTTCACGCTTTCATGAAGCAAGATGGACGCGGCATACTTCGTCAACCGCAGACAGATGCCGCCTACAGGAGGTGCTCGTCCATGAACGACCCCTTCGACTTGCAACGCTTCGTCGATGCCCAGGCCGACGTGATCGACACGGCGATGGATGAGTTGCGCGCCGGCAAGAAGCGCAGCCATTGGATGTGGTTCGTCTTTCCGCAACTGGCGGGCCTGGGCCGCAGCGCAATGGCTCAGCACTACGCCATCTCGTCGCTCGAGGAATCGCGTGCGTATCTCGAGCATCCCGTGCTGGGCGCGCGTCTCAGGGCGTGCAGCGAGATCGTGCTGGCCCTCAAGGACCGCACCGTCGGGGACGTTTTCGGAGCGCCGGACGACCAGAAGTTCTGGTCGTCGATGACGCTGTTCTCGATCACGGCCGATTCCTCGACCCCCGTGTTCAGCTCATGCTTGCAGAAGTACTTCGGCGGTAGCTCGGACCGCGGCACGCTGCTGCTTCTGCAGGGTGCCACGCCTTAGTTAGGGCCTGTTCACGCTATTTCCGGGGCGACCCCGGAAATAGTGTGAACAGGCTAGTGCAGGTCGCCGCTGAGGTACGGCTCGGGGTCCACCGCCACGCCCTGCTTGCGGATCTCGAAATGGAGCTTCACGCGGTCGGCGCCGCTGTTGCCGATCTCGGCGATCTTCTGGCCTTGCCGCACCACCTCGTTTTCCTTGACGAGGATCGTCTGTGCGTGCGCGTAGGCGGTGAGATAGGTGTCGTTGTGCTTGACGATGACCATGTTGCCGTAGCCGCGCAGTTCGCCCCCCACATAGACCACGCGGCCGTCGGCCGATGCGACGATGGGGTCGCCCATGTTGCCCGCGATGTCGATGCCCTTGTTGCCCGTGCCGTCGAACTTCGAGATCGTCCGGCCGGGCGCGGGGCGCAGGAAGGTCGCTGTCTTCGCGGGTGGCGCGGGACGAGCCGCGGCGGGTGGCAGGGGGTAGAAGCCGGGTGCGGGCCCCTGGTTCTGGTTCAGGGGCGTCGACTTGCAGGCGACCAGCATGACGGCCGTCGCCATGACGGCAGCGGTGCGAAAAAAGTGGTTGTGTACTTTCATGGCGGCTCTTTCGAACGCGATGGACGCCAGGGGGTTCCCGGCCTCACGACAGAAGGCCATTTTTAGCACGGCGCCGGCAGCACCGGTGCCACGAGTCCTGGCAGCATCGGCTGGCGCGCGTTTTCTCTGTTTCTACTTGACGGGGATCGGCGCCCCGCGATCGATGGGCACCGCGGTGACGCTGTTTTTCGGGGAACCGTCGACGAGGAAATCGGAATAGGTCAGGTAGACCAGCGTGTTGCGCTTCGCGTCGACCATTCGCACCACGCGAAGCCGCTTGAAGAGGATCGACTGGCGTTCGCTGAAGACCTCTTCGCGCTTGGGCAGCGGTTGCGCGATGCTGACCGGGCCCACCTGCCGGCAGGCGATCGACGCCTCGGCCTTGTCCTCGGCCAGCCCGAGCGCGCCCGAGACGCCGCCTGTCTTCGCGCGCGAAACGTAGCAGGTCACGCCGCTCACCTTCGGGTCGTCGTAGGCATCGACCACGATCTTGTGGTCGGGTCCGATGAGCTTGAAGGCGGTGTCGACGTCGCCGACCTGCTCGGCGCGGGCCCATATCGAGATCGCCGACAGGCCGAAGACGGCAGCGCGGTGCGCGAAACGGTTCATACGATGTCCAGCGTGTGGACGCGATCGAAGCTGCCGCGCCGCCGGTCCTCGAAGTAGCGCTCCAGCGCCGCCTTGACGGTGCGGAACGCGATCTCGTCCCAGGGGATTTCCTCTTCGGTGAAGAGCCGGGCCTCGAGCGTCTCGTGGCCCGGGTCGAAGCGGTCGCTCAAGAGGCGCGCGCGGTAGAACAGATGGACTTGGCCGACCCGCACCACGCTCATCACCGCGAAGAGGCCTTCCATCTCGTATTCGGCGCCGGCTTCCTCGTCGGTCTCGCGCGCCGCGCCCTGTTCGGTTGTCTCGTTGAGCTCCATGAAGCCGGCGGGCAGCGTCCACTTGCCCCAGCGTGGTTCGATGTTGCGCTTGCACAGCAGCACGCGATCGCCCAGCACGGGGATCGTGCCCACCACGTTCAGCGGGTTCTCGTAGTGGATCGTGTTGCACGCCGGGCAGATCGCGCGCTCCTTCGTGTCTCCGTCATCGGGGACACGGTAGACCACCGCGGTGCCACAGTTCTTGCAGTGCTTGATGGGAACGCGCAGGAACATGGATCAGTCCGCTCGCCGGGCCGCCCCAAGGGCGGACTGCGCCCCCTCGGGGGGCAGCGAACACACGAAGTGAGAAGCTTGGGGGCTCATGAACTTGTTCAGACCACCTTGACCGTCAGTGCCGGCAGGCCGGTGATCTCGCCGACCAGCGTGTCGCCGGCGACCACCGCGGCCACGCCTTCGGGGGTGCCCGTGAAGATCAGGTCGCCCGGCTGCAGTTCCCACGCGGCCGACAGGTGCTCGATGGTTTCGGCGATGTTCCAGATCAGCTTGCTCACGTTGCTGCGCTGGCGGTCGGCGCCGGCGACCTGGAGGGAGATCTCGGCCTTCTCGACGTCGCCCGCCTTGGCGACCGGCACGATCGGGCCGATGGGCGCGCTCTGTTCGAAGCTCTTGCCGATGTCCCAGGGACGGCCCTGCTTCTTCATGTCGTTCTGCAGGTCGCGGCGCGTCATGTCGAGGCCGACCGCGTAGCCGAAGATGTGCTTGTGCGCGTCCGCCGCCTTGATGTTCTTGCCGCCGGTGCCGATGGCCGCGACGAGCTCGATCTCATGGTGCAGGTTCTTGGTGAGGGTCGGGTAGGCCATGGTGCCGGTGGCGCCGGCATCGACCACCACCACCGCGTCGGCGGGCTTCATGAAGAAGAAGGGCGGTTCGCGGCCGGTGAAGCCCATTTCCTTGGCGTGCTCCTCGTAGTTGCGGCCGACGCAATAGATGCGATGCACCGGAAACCGGGCGGCTTGCCCGACGACGGGGATCGAGACCACGGGATGCGGGGTGAATACGTACTCGGAGGCCATGGAAATACAGTCCTTTTCAGCGCTTTCTTGCGAAAACGGCAGTGTGCCAGACGGCAGCGCGGGCCGCCCTCCGGCCTTGCCCTGCCTGCCTTGCTGGCCGCTGTCATGGCGCAGCGATATGCTTGCCGCATGATGAAGCTGCACAACTACTTCCGCTCCTCGGCCTCGTTCCGGGTGCGCATCGCCCTCCATCTCAAGGGCCTCGACTTCGAATACATCCCGGTGCACATCGCCCGCGGCGACCACAAGACCGGCCCGTTCTCCGCGATTTCGCCCGACATGCTCGTGCCGCTGCTCGATGACGACGGCGAGCGCCTCACCCAGTCGATGGCGATCATCGAGTACCTCGACGAGGTCTATCCCGAGCCGGCGCTGCTGCCGCACGATCCGGTGGGCCGCGCGAAGGTGCGGGCGCTGTCGCAGTCGATCGCCTGCGAGATCCATCCGCTGAACAACCTCCGCGTGCTGAAGTACCTCGTGCGCGAGCTCAAGCTCGACGACGACGCCAAGAACGCCTGGTATCGCCACTGGGTGCGCGAAGGTTTGCTGGCGTTCGAGCGCCAGCTGGCGCTGCTGCCCGCGGGCACCTACTGCTACGGCAGCACGCCCACCATGGCGGACTGCTGCCTCGTGCCGCAGATCTTCAATGGACAGCGCTTCGACTGCGACTTCAGCGGCCTGCCACGCACCATGGCGGCGTTCGAAGCCTGCATGCAGCTCGAGGCCTTCCAGCGCGCGCAACCCTCGCAGTGTCCCGACGCCGAAGCGTGACCCCCCTCGACTGGATCACCCCCGACTGGCCGGCGCCGTCCGGCGTGCACGCGGTGTGCACCACGCGCGCCGGCGGCGTCTCGAGGGGCAGCTACCAGGGCTTGAATCTCGGCGACCATGTCGGCGACGATCCGATCGCGGTGCGCTCGAACCGTCAGGCGCTCGCAGACGCGATCGGTGCGCGGCCGGTGTTCCTCCAGCAGGTGCACGCGGCCGAGGTGGCCGTGTTGGGCCGCGACGCAACCGATGGCATGGCCGCCGACGGCTGCACCACGGTCGAGAGCGGCGTCGCCTGCACGATCATGGTGGCCGACTGCCTGCCGGTGCTGTTCACCGATGAAGCCGGCCGTCGCGTGGCCGCGGCGCATGCGGGCTGGCGCGGTCTGGCCGCTGGTGTGCTCGAGGGCACGCTCGATGCCTTCAGGGAAGACGGCGATGCGACGCGCGTGATCGCATGGCTTGGCCCGTGCATCGGCCCTGATGCGTTCGAAGTCGGCGATGAAGTTCGCGTTGCGTTCGAAGCCATCTCACCCGAAGCGAGACAGTGCTTCGAGCCTGCAGGAGCGCAAGGGAAGTGGATGGCCGATCTCGCGGGCCTCGCACGTCTGCGTCTCTGCGCAGCGGGCGTCACGCGGCTGTACGGCAACGACAGCACGGATTCGTGGTGTACGGTGCACAACCCGTTACGATTTTTCTCGCACCGGCGCGACCGCATCAGCGGACGTTTCGCCGCCTGCGTCTGGCGCGACTGAGGCTGTGGCATGTGCACGAATGGCTGCATCGCGCTCGGCGGCTTCGCGTTCTCTCAGCGCGCGCCGGCGTGCCGGCGTGCCCATCAGGTAGAGCACCAGGGCGACCGGAATCAGGCCGTAGAGCAGAAACGTGAAGACCGCGCCCAGAACCGTGCCGTTGGTGTTGGTGGCCTCCGCGACCGCCATCATCACGGCAACATACAGCCAGGCAATCACGACGAGGTGCATAGGTGATATTTTCAGCAAGGTATCGAACGCCGCGCTGGTGGGGGCTGCTTGAATGCAGCATACTCAAATCCCGTTCGGAAGAGGTGAGGAAGCAGGAGACACCATGAAACAAGAACACGCCGCGGCAAGCGACACCTTCGCGCCGTTCCAACAGGCGCTTTCGCAGGGATGGAGCCAGGCACTCGAAGCATTCCAGTCGCTCGGCGCACACGGCAACGGACAAGGCCCTCGCTGGGAGCTCCCCAGGATTTCGCTGGACCCTGAAAGGCTCCAGGAACTGCAGCAGCAGTACCTGAGCGAAGCCGCCGAACTCTGGCAGCAGGACGTTGCGGCCCGCACCAGTGGCGACAAGCGTTTCGCCGGCGAAGCCTGGAGCCACAACCCCCTCTCGTCCTTCGCCGCTGCGGTCTACCTGCTCAATGCGCGGACCCTGATGAGCATGGCCGAGGCCGTCGATGCCGACGACAAGACCCGCGCGCGCGTGCGCTTCGCCGTCGAGCAATGGATGGCGGCTTCATCGCCGAGCAACTATCTCGCCTTCAATGCCGAGGCCCAGAAGAAGGCGATCGACACGCAGGGCGAAAGCATCGCCAAGGGCATCCAGAACCTGCTGCACGACGTGCAGCAGGGCCACATGAGCATGACCGACGAGAGCGCCTTCGAAGTGGGCCGCAACGTCGGCTCGACCGAAGGCGCGGTGGTCTTCGAGAACGAGCTGTTCCAGCTGCTCGAATACAAGCCGCTGACGCCCAAGGTCTACGAGCGGCCGCTGCTGCTGGTGCCGCCGTGCATCAACAAGTTCTACATCCTCGACCTGCAGCCGGCCAACTCGCTCATTCGGTATGCGGTGGAGCAGGGGCACCGCGTCTTCGTGGTGAGCTGGCGCAATCCGGATTCGTCGATGGCCCAGTACACCTGGGACCAGTACATCGAGGACGCCGCGATCAAGGCGATCCAGGTCACGCAGGCCATCACCGGGCAGGACAAGGCCGGCGGCAAGATCGACGCGCTCGGCTTCTGCGTCGGCGGCACGATCCTGAGCACCGCGCTGGCCGTGCTCGCTGCGCGCGGCGAGCAGCCGGCGTCGTCGGTCACGCTGCTGACGACCCTGCTCGACTTCACCGACACCGGCGTGCTCGACATCTTCATCGACGAAGCCTTCGTGCAGTTCCGCGAGATGCAGATGGGCAACGGCGGGCTGTTGAAGGGCGGCGAGCTCGCGTCCACCTTCAGCTTCCTGCGCCCCAACGACCTGGTGTGGAACTACGTGGTCGGCAACTACCTGAAGGGCGAGGTGCCGCCGCCCTTCGATCTGCTCTACTGGAACAGCGACGCGACCAACCTGCCGGGGCCGATGTACTGCTGGTACCTGCGCAACACCTACCACGAGAACAAGCTCGCCCAGCCCGGCGTGCTGACCGTGTGCGGCGAGACGGTGGACCTCGGCAGGATCGATGCGCCGGTCTACATCTACGGCTCGCGCGAGGACCACATCGTGCCGATCGGCGGCGCCTATGCGTCGACGCAGATCCTCTCCGGCAAGAAGCGCTTCGTGATGGGCGCTTCGGGCCACATCGCCGGCGTGATCAATCCGCCCGCGAGCAAGAAGCGCAGCCACTGGATCCGCGCGGACGGCAAGCTGCCGAAAACGCAGGCCGAGTGGCTGAGCGGTGCCACCGAGCATCCCGGCAGCTGGTGGACCGACTGGTCCGACTGGCTCAAGACGCACTCGGGCAAGCAGACCGCGGCCCCGAAGTCCTACGGCAAGGGGAGCGCCTACAAGGCGAGCGAACCCGCGCCGGGCCGATACGTCAAGGCAAAAGCCTGATCTTTTTTCTTTTCCCCCGCTGGGGCTGTTTTTTTAAGCACTGGAGAGCACCATGGAAGACATCGTCATCGTTTCGGCTGCACGCACCGCCGTCGGCAAGTTTGGCGGATCGCTGGCCGGCATCCCGGCGACCGAGCTCGGCGCCACCGTCATCAAGGAGGTGCTCGCACGCGCCAAGGTGGCGCCCGACCAGGTCGGCGAAGTCATCATGGGCCAGGTGCTGGCCGCCGGTAGCGGCCAGAACCCGGCACGCCAGGCGCTGATCAAGAGCGGCATCGTCAAGGAAACGCCCGCGCTCACCATCAATGCGGTGTGCGGCTCGGGCCTCAAGGCCGTGATGCTCGCCGCGCAGGCGGTGGCGACCGGCGACAGCGAGATCGTCGTGGCCGGCGGCCAGGAGAGCATGAGCCTGGCGCCGCACGTGCTGCCCAACTCGCGCAACGGCCAGCGCATGGGCGACTGGAAGCTGCAGGACACGATGATCATCGATGGCCTGTGGGACGTGTACAACCAGTACCACATGGGCATCACGGCCGAGAACGTCGCCAAGAAGTACGACATCAGCCGCGCCGCGCAGGACGAGCTCGCACTGGGCAGCCAGACCAAGGCGGCGGCCGCGCAGGATGCCGGCAAGTTCAAGGACGAGATCGTCGCGGTCAACATTCCGCAGAAGAAGGGTGATCCGGTCGTCTTCGACAAGGACGAGTTCATCAACCGCAAGACCAACGCCGAAGGCCTCGCGGCCCTGCGTCCCGCGTTCGACAAGGCGGGTGGGGTGACGGCCGGCAATGCCTCGGGCCTGAACGACGGCGCCGCCGCGGTGCTGGTGATGACCGCCAAGAAGGCCGCCGCGCTCGGCCTCAAGCCGCTCGGCCGCATCGCGAGCTATGCGAGCACCGGCCTCGATCCGGCCTTCATGGGCATGGGCCCGGTGCCGGCATCGCAGAAGGCGCTGCAGCGCGCCGGCTGGAAGCCGCAGGACCTCGACCTGCTGGAGATCAACGAAGCCTTCGCGGCACAGGCCTGCGCGGTGAACCGCGAAATGGGCTGGGATGTGAACAAGGTCAACGTCAACGGTGGCGCCATCGCCATCGGCCACCCGATCGGCGCGTCCGGTTGCCGCATCCTGGTCACGCTGCTGCATGAGATGCAGCGCCAGAATGCCAAGAAGGGCATCGCCTCGCTGTGCATCGGCGGCGGCATGGGCGTGGCTCTCACCATCGAGCGCTGAGCGCCGCAGCGCCAATCGAAAGCCGCGCCCCATCCGGGCGCGGCTTTTTTCTTTCCGGAACGACATTCACGACAAGGAGACAAGAAGGATGAGCGACAACGACAGCACCCTGTTCCAGCAGATCCGCGACGAGCTCTTAGTCGCCGCCGTGGGCGACGTGCTCGACACGATGGGCTATCACCATCAGTTCCTCCCGGCGGGCATCGCGCCGCTTCAGAAGTCGATGCGCATCGTCGGGCGCGCGATGCCGGTGCTCGAGGCCGATGTGATCAACGACGGACGGAAGTCGGCGGGCCCGCTGTCGGGCAAGCCCTTCGGCCTGATGCTGGAGGCGCTCGACGATCTCCGGCCCGGCGAGATCTACATCGCCACCGGTGCCTCGCTGCGCTATGCGCTCTGGGGCGGGCTGATGTCCACGCGCGCGCAGCACCTGAAGGCGGCGGGCGCCATCCTCGACGGCTACGTGCGCGACGCCAACGAGATCGAGCACCTGGGCTTCACCGTCTTCTGCCGCGGCACCTATGCGCAGGACCAGGGCGTGCGCGGCCAGGTGATCGACTACCGCTGCAGCATCGAGATCGAGGGCGTGCGCATCGCGCCGGGCGACCTGCTCTTCGGCGACCGCGAGGGCGTGCTGGTCATCCCGCGCGCGGTCGAGGCCGAGGCGGTGCAGAAGGCGCTCGAGAAGGCCCGCACCGAGAACAAGGTCGCCGACGCCATCCGCAACGGCATGAGCGCGTGCGAGGCGCTCGCGACCTTCGGCGTGATGTAGAACGATCCCGCGGGCTTAGGGAAAACAGAAGCCCGTCTTCCGAATTCGCAGATTGCGCGCCCGCCGGCCGGCAGCCACGATGCCATTCCGAGAGTTATCAAGGAGGCATGAATGAAACGCAAATCGGCATTTTTCGAGGCGCTCGCGTGGGCAGCACTGGCGTGCGGCCTGACCGGCCCGCAGGCATCCACGGCGGCAGAGGGCCCATGGCCCGACAAGCCCGTCACGCTGGTCGTGCCCTATTCGGCCGGCGGCCCCACCGACGTGGTGGCGCGCCTGCTCGCGGTCCCGATGGGCAAGTCGCTCGGCCAGACGGTGCTGGTCGAGAACACGGTCGGCGCCGGCGGCACCATCGCGCCGGCGCGCGTCGCCAGGGCGGCGCCCAACGGCTACACGATCCTCATCCACCACATGGGCATGGCGACCGCGCCGGCGCTGTACAAGAAGCTGCCCTACGACCCGCTCAAGGACTTCGAGTACATCGGGCAGGTGATCGACGTGCCGATGACGCTGCTCTCGCGCAAGGACTTCCCGGCCAACGACTTCCGGGAACTGCTGAGCTACGTGAAGGCGAACAAGGACAAGGTCTCGCTCGCCAATGCCGGCGTCGGCGCGGTGTCGCAACTGTGCGGGCTGCTGTTCACGAGCCAGATCGGCGTGGACCTCACGAGCGTGCCGTACAAGGGTGCCGGCCCCGCGCTCAATGACCTGATGGGCGGGCAGGTCGATCTGCTCTGCGACCAGACCACGCAGACCGCGCCGGTGATCAGGGACGGCAACCGCGTGAAGGTCTTCGGCGTGACCACGCCCAGGCGCCTGCCGAACCTGCCCGGCATCCCCACGCTCGACGAACAGGGCCTGAAGGGCTTCGACGTGCGCGTGTGGCACGGCGTCTATGCGCCCAGGGGCACGCCGAAACCGGTGCTCGACAAGCTCAACGTCGCGCTGCGCGCCGCGTTGCAGGACGACATGGTCAAGCGGCGCATCGCGGACCTGAGCTCCGAGATCGTGCCGATGGACAAGGTCACGCCCGAGGCCTTGCGCACGCACCTCGTGTCCGAGGTCGAGAAGTGGGGCAAGGTGATCCGCGCAGCCGGGATTCAAGGTGAGTAGAAAGCTCACCCCCAGCCTCGCGGCTCCGCGGTGTTTCCCGGCTAAGCCGTCAACTCGATGAAAACGGGCTGGTGGTCGGAGGCCTGGGTCTGCAGATCGACTTCGATGCGGCGCACGTGCGGTGCCAGCGAATCGCTGACGAACACGAAATCGCAGGCCATCGGGACGGGACCGTAGGTGCGGTCGAACAGGCGGAAGGTCGGGTCGTGCGGCCGGCCCGGATGGGCGAGCGGCCATGCATCCTGAAGGCGCTTGTCGGGCGCCCCGCCCGCCGGCGGCGCCGGATCGCGGAAGGGGCGCTGGATCTCGTCGTAGCCCGCATCGGTTGCCGGCATGTTGAAGTCGCCGCAGAGGATGGCTTGCGCGGCGTGCAGCTTGGCCTGGAAGGGCGTTCCGATCGTGTCCGGCACCGGCGGCGCGGCGGCCAGGGCGCAGGCCTCGACATGCAGTTCGCGCAGCGCCCTGGCCTGCGCGAGACGCTGCGATGCCGAGTAGTACTCGAGGTGCGTGGTCATTACCCGCAGCGCGCCCAGGTCGGGACAGCTCAGCGTCACGGTCGTGCACATGCGCGGCATGCTGGTCGCCTTCGGGTCGGGCGGCCAGGGCAGCGGGTGATGCTGCACGCGCGCGACCGGCAGGCGGCTCGCGATCAGATTGCCGAATTGCTGGTGCTTGCCGTTGGCATCGAACTCATCCACCGCCGAGCCGAAGAAGATCTGAAAGCCCGGCAGCAAGGACTTCACCTCCGCAGGCTGGTCGCCGGGTCGTCCCGGCATGCCGCCGAATCCGCAGGCGATCTCCTGCAGGCAGAGCACGTCGAAGTCGGCCATGGCTCGCGCGCCCTCGATGATGCGCTTCACGCTCACGACCCCGTCGAGGCCGCAGCACCATTGGGTGTTCCAAGTGACGAGTTTCATGGGGCGCCTCACTACCGTTGATGGGACCGTTTTATCAGCTTGGCTTGGCCCCGGCGCGTCATCCTGCTTCGCTTCGGCCGGAAGTCCTTGCGCAGTTCTTCGATCGTGGCCGCGGCGCTCGCGATGAATCGCTCGAGGGCGGGACTCATCCGTGCCGGGTTCCACACGAGCAGGGCCGGGGCGATCGCAGGTGCGCCGGTGAACGGCACGAACCGGACGTTGTCCACGTTCGACCGCGCGAGCGAGCGCGGAACCAGCGACACACCGAGCCCCTCGGCCACCATCGCGACGATGGTGAGCCACTGGCGCGCGGCGTGAACGGTCTTCGGATGCACGCCGGCGCGGCTGAAGATGGCGACGACGTTGTCGTAGTTCGCCGGTGACACCTCGCGCGAGAACATCACGAAACGTTCGTCGGCCAGCTCGTTCAGCTCGACGGCCTTCGCGCCGGCACAGCGGTGCGACGCCGGCAGGCAGAGCACGAATTCATCCTCGATGAGCGGCAGCGAGCGCAGCTGCGGCGGCACGACGAAGGCATTGAGAAAGCCCGCGTCCAGTTGCCCGTGCAGCAGGCCCTGGAGCTCTTCCGCAGTCGACATCTCGCGCAGGATCAGCTCGATGCCGTGGTCGTCGGCATTGAACCGCTGGACGATGGCCGGCACACCGCGATAGACGAGCGAGCCGGTCATGCCGACCTCCAGCCGGCCGCGGCTGCCGCTGGCGACCGCCAGCGCGATGGAAGAGGCGCGCGCCACGCGATCGAGGATCTGGCGGGCCTCCTCCAGAAAGGCCGAGCCGGCCGGCGTCAGTTCGACGTGCTTGCTGCTGCGCAGCAGCAGCTGCACGCCGAGCTCCTCCTCCAGTGCCTTGATCGCGAGGCTCAGCGGCGGCTGGGTGATGGCGAGACGATCGGCGGCGCGGCCGAAATGGAGCTCCTCGGCGAGCACCGTGAAGTAGCGCAGGAAGTGCAGCTTCATGCGGAACGATTCTAGAAATGAATCGTTCGAGCCGCAAAGTGAATTGGACGCAAATGATCGACGTCCCCAAGATGCGAGGCGTCGCGATCAGACGACGGACATTCAGGAGACAAGTCATGCAGCTTTTTCGACGGGCCTTCGCGCTGCTCGCGCTCGTGTCGGCACCACCCGCTTTCGCCCAGGCCTATCCCTCCATGCCGATCACGATGGTGGTGCCGTTCGCGGCCGGCAGCGGCACCGATGCCGTGGCACGCATCGTCGCGAAGCGCCTGGGCGAGCGGCTCAAGCAGCCGGTGCTGGTGGACAACAAGGCCGGCGCCAGCGCGCAGATCGGCGCGCAGTTCGTCGCCAAGGCCAGGCCGGACGGCTACACGCTGTTCATGACCACCAACACCTCGCATTCGGCCAACCCCGCGCTGTTCGCGAACCTCAAGTACGACCCGATCAGGGATTTCACGCCGGTCGCGCGCATCGGCGAGCTGCCTTTTGCGGTGGTGGTGGATGCGAAGTTCCCGGCCAAGAGCATGAAAGAGCTGATCGACTACGCGAAGGCCAACCCCGGCAAGCTCTCCTACGCCACGCCGAACAGCACGTCGCTGGTGGCTTCCGAGACCATCCGGCGGATCGCCGGCATCGACGTGCTCGGCGTGCCCTACAAGTCCAGCCCGCAGGCGCTGACGGACCTGATGGGCGGGCAAGTGCAGATGTACGTCGCCGATCTCGGTTCGAGCATGTCGATGATCAAGGCGGGCAGCGTCCGCGCGCTGGCGGTGACGACCCAGGGGCCCGTGAAATCGCTGCCTGGTGTTCCGCCGGTGGCGGATGCGGTCAAGGGCTTCGACCTCACCTCGTGGAACGGCGTCTTTGGGCCGGCCGGCATGCCCAGGCCGGTCGTCGAGAAGCTGGACATCGAACTGCAGCAGGTGCTGGCGGAGAAGGAAGTCCAGGCGCAGCTTGCGCAGCTCGGCTTCGAAGTCTGGCCCAGCAGCAGCCCGGACGATTTCGCGAAGTACGTGGCCGACCAGCTCGCGCACTGGACCACGCTCATCAAGCAGGCCGGCATCCGGCAGGAGTAGGCATGACGCAGCAGGCAAACTCCACGCGCGGCGGTCCACTCTCGGGCGTGCGCGTGCTCGACATGACCTCCGTGATCATGGGGCCGTACGCGACCCAGATCCTGGCCGAGCTGGGCGCGGAGGTCATCAAGCTGGAGAGCCCGGACGGGGACAACATGCGCCACGTCGGGCCGATGAACAACCCGGGCATGGGGCACATCTTCCTGCACACCAACGCGGGCAAGCGCAGCATCGTGCTCGACCTGAAGCACGAGCGCGGACGTGAAGCCGCGCTGAGGCTCGCCGAGCGCTGCGACGTGCTCATCAGCAACGTGCGCCCCAGGGCGATGGCGCGCCTCGGGCTGGACTACGAAGCACTGAGGGAGCGTCATCCGCAACTCATCCACGTGAGCTGCTGCGGCTTCGACCAGGACGGACCCGACGCGGCGCGGCCGGCCTACGACGACCTGATCCAGGGCGCCACGGGGCTGCCCTGGCTCATGCAGCAGTACGGCGCGCCGGAGCCGACCTACGTGCCGACGACGATCTCCGACCGGGTCACGGGCCTGCATGCCGTCTATGCCGTGACCGCTGCGCTCTATGCGCGCAGCCGGACGGGCGAGGGGCAGGCCGTGGTCGTGCCGATGTTCGAGGCGATGTCGCAGTTCATCCTGGGCGATCACATGGCCGGATCGACCTTCGACCCGCCGCTTGGAACGCCGGGCTACGCGCGCCTGTTGACGCCGCACCGCAAGCCCTATGCGACCGAGGACGGATGGCTCTGTGTGCTGATCTACAACGACAAGCACTGGCGCAGCTTCTTCGCCGCCATCGGCGAATCGGATGGCCTCGGCGCGGACCCGCGATTCGCCACGCACGGCGCGCGCGCCGCGCATATCGATGCGGTCTACGCCGAGGTCGCGCGCATCATGCGCACGCGCTCGACCGCGGCATGGCGCGCGCTGCTCGATGCGGCCGACGTGCCGAACATGCCGATGAACAGCCCGGCCGACCTGCTCTCGAATCCGCAGCTTCGCACCACCGGCTTCCTGCGCGACGCCGTGCATCCGACCGAAGGGCCGATGCACGTGATGGCGCATCCGACGCGATGGTCCCGCACGCCGCCTGAGCGCGAATCCGCGCCCGCGCCTCGTCTGGGGGAGCACACCGTGGCGCTGCTGCGCGAGGCCGGCTATTCGCAGGCCGCTGTCGACGAACTCCTGGCAAGCGGCGCGTGCGCCGCTGGGCCCTCCGAAGCGACGCTTGACCCATGAAACCGAAATACCTGATTCGCAGCGAAGACGTTCCCGCCTACCAGCCGGCCAACCATCATCACACGAGCAATCGTCGGCTCATCGGCGCCGACACCGTGGGCGCGCAGCAGATGGAAGTGCTGCTGGGCACGCTGCACAAGGGCGGCGGCGCATTGCCGCATGCGCATCCCGGCATCGAGCAGGCCTGCCATCTGCTGGAAGGCAGCGCGCATGTCGAGGTGGCGGGCGAAGCCTTCGAGATGGTGCCTGGCGACACCTGCTTCTTTCCGGCTGATGCGATGCATCGCTTCGAGGTGACGAGCGACACGCCGGTCAAGCTGCTGGTGATCTACAGCCCGCCCTACGGCGAGTCGCCGGACAAGGTGCGCCGCCCGACGCAGGATTGAATCAGGAGACGAACATGAACTTCAGCCTCACGCCGGAGCAGGCGCAGATCCGCGACGCGATCGAAAGGGTTTGCGCACCCTTCGATGCCGACTACTGGCTGCGCAAGGACCGCGAGGGCGGCTTTCCGGACGACTTCCACCATGCGCTCGCGGAATCCGGCTGGCTCGGCATCGCGATGCCGGAGGAACATGGCGGCGCGGGGCTGGGCATCAGCGAGGTGGCGTTGATGATGCACACCATCGCCGCCACGGGTGCGGGCCTCTCGGGCGCGTCCGCGGTGCACATGAACATCTTCGGCCTCCATCCGGTGGTCGTCTTCGGCACTCATGAACAGAAGCGGCGCTGGCTGCCGCCGCTGATCCAGGGCCGGGATCGCGCCTGCTTCGGCGTGACCGAGCCGAACACCGGGCTCAACACGCTGAAGCTGAAGACGCGCGCGGTGCGCGAGGGCGATCACTACGTGGTGCATGGGCAGAAGGTCTGGATCAGCACGGCGCAGGTCGCGAACAAGATCCTGCTGCTCGCGCGCACCACGCCGGTCGGGGACTGCAAGGGCACCGAAGGCCTGAGCCTGTTCTACACCGAGCTCGACCGCTCGACGGTCGAGGTGCGCGAGATCGAAAAGCTCGGCCGCAAGTGCGTCGATTCCAACCAGGTCTTCATCGACGGCCTTCGCATCCCGATCGAGGACCGCGTGGGCGAGGAGGGCAAGGGCTTCGGCTACATCCTGCACGGGCTGAACCCGGAGCGCATCCTGATCGCATCCGAAGCGATCGGCCTGGGCCGCGCCGCGTTGAAGCGCGCCGCCGGCTATGCCAACGAGCGCGAGGTCTTCGGCCGGCCGATCGGCATGAACCAGGCGATCCAGCATCCGCTGGCGAAGTCATGGATGGAGCTCGAAGCGGCCCACCTGATGGTGCAGAAGGCCGCATGGCTCTACGACCAGCACCTGCCTTGCGGCGCGGAGGCCAACAGCGCGAAGTTCCTGGCGGCGGAAGCCTGCTATGCGGCCTGCGAGAACGCGATCTTCACGCACGGCGGCATGGGCTACGCGAAGGAATACCACGTCGAGCGCTACCTGCGCGAAGCCTGGATTCCGCGCCTCGCGCCGGTGAGCCCGCAGCTCATCCTCTGCTTCATCGCCGAGAAGGTGCTGGGGCTGCCGAAATCCTATTGAGCCTTGGCGCGGGGCTTAGCTCGATGGCGGCGCGCATGAAGCTCTGGGCGCGGCTGCGCTCGGGCGGTACGCCCAGGTCGAGCAGCTCGGCTGCGTTTCTCAGGCCGAAGCGCGGTTTCGGCGGCGGACACCTTGCGCACCGACAGGCTGAAGCCGATATTGTCGACCGACCGACCGAGGTGAGGTCGCGGCCATCGTGATCAGCGCGATGGAAGACATCGGACCAGTATATGGAGCGGTTGTGACACCCGGTTGCAAAGAGGGGTCAGTGTTTTCCTGATCGGGCGTTGGTGAGAAACTTCGATAAAGTGACCATCGCCTGTTCAGGCTTCACCTCTATAAGGAACACTCATGAGCAAGAAAGTCGCATACGTCACCGGAGGCATGGGAGGCATCGGAACAGCCATTTGCCAGCGCCTTCACAAGGACGGATTCACCGTCATCGCAGGATGTGGTCCGACCCGGGATTACGCCAAGTGGCTGGCGGAACAGAAAGCCCTCGGCTTCGAGTTCCACGCATCGGTGGGCAATGTCGGGGACTGGCAGTCCACGGTCGAAGCCTTCACCAAGGCCAAGGCCGAGCACGGCACCGTCGACGTGCTGGTCAACAACGCGGGCATCACGCGCGATCGCATGTTCGTGAAGATGACGCCCGAGGACTGGAGCGCGGTGATCGAAACCAACCTCAACAGCATGTTCAACGTGACCAAGCAGGTCGTCGGCGACATGGTGGAAAAGGGCTGGGGCCGGGTCATCAACATCAGCTCGGTCAATGGCGCGAAGGGCCAGGCCGGCCAGACCAACTACTCGGCCGCCAAGGCCGGCATGCACGGCTTCACGATGGCGCTGGCGCAGGAACTCGCCGGCAAGGGCGTGACGGTCAACACCGTGAGCCCGGGCTACATCGGCACCGACATGGTGAAAGCCATCCGCCAGGAAGTGCTCGACAAGATCGTCGGCACCATCCCGGTCAAGCGCCTGGGCGAACCGGGCGAGATTGCCTCGATCATCGCCTGGCTGGCATCCGAGGACGGCGGCTATTCCACCGGCGCGGACTTCCCCGTGAACGGCGGATTGCACATGCACTGAGGAGGCCCGCAGCCTCGATGAAGCGAAGACCCGCCCTGGCGGGTCTTTTTTGTGCGCCCAGCATGGGCGCGATCTTCGGGGTGGAAGTCCCCGGCCGAGCTGACCACAGTGAGGCAAGCGAAGCGCAACTGCGTGAGGGCGACCGAGCGTGGAAAGGAAGCGTGGAGCGTAAACCGTGAGTCGAGGTACACGAACCTCATCTGAGGCGCTGCCGAGCAGGGCGAGCAGGCAAAAGGCTGCGAAGCTCTTGTGGTCAAGGCGAGGTGGCGTAAATGGGGCGACTGTGCGGTGAAGGATCGCGTTCTTACCTGGGGAGATCTCGCCTTATGCCTGAAAGGGCGACGGGCTTGTCCGGAGCGAGAAGTCAGCAGCGGTCGTAGTAGTCGGGGCGACCTGACGAAGGGCCAAACGAGAAGGACAGTGACGAGACATGTCGCTCGGAAGTGAATCGCATCAGAAGCCCGCTGGTTCAGCGGGGCGCGTAGGCCGCGCACAGGGTGAAGCCCGGTGTGAGCCCGCACGTGATGAATCGCGACCGGCGCGGGATGAACAAACGCACTGGGGGCCAGAGGACCTGCTTGGGCAGGCGCTGGCGAAGCGCAACATGGCGGCGGCGTGGAAACGCGTCAAAGCCAACAAGGGAAGCGCCGGCGTCGATGGGCGCACGGTAGAGCAGACCGAGGGGTACCTCAAGCGCCACTGGCCTGACATCCGGCAAAGTCTTCTGCTTGGAACGTACCGGCCCAGTCCGGTGCGCCGCGTGCAGATTCCGAAACTGGGCGGTGAGTACAGGGAGTTGGGTATCCCTACGGTTGTTGATCGACTGATCCAGCAGGCCCTGCTGCAAGTGTTGCAACCGGTGATCGACCCTACATTCAGCGAGCACAGCTTCGGGTTCCGGCCCGGGCGCAGCGCGCACGGGGCCGTATTGCTGGCGCACAGCTATGTCCAGCAGGGATGCACGGTAGTGGTGGACGTGGACCTAGAGAAATTCTTCGACCGCGTGAACCACGACATCCTGATGGAGCGACTGGCCCGACGCATCGCCGACAAGGCGGTGCTGTGGCTGATCCGCAAATATCTTCAGGCCGGGATCATGGACGGCGGGCTTCAACTGGAGCGCCACGAGGGCACGCCGCAAGGCGGGCCTCTGTCGCCTCTGCTGGCCAACGTGATGCTCGACGAAGTGGACCGCGAACTCGAACGCAGGGGGCACAACTTCGTGCGCTATGCCGACGACTGCAATGTCTACGTCAAGAGCATCGCGGCGGGTAAGCGGGTGCTGGCAGGACTGCGGCGCTGCTACGCGAAACTGCGCCTGTCGGTCAACGAGGCCAAGACGGCAGTGGCGCTGGTTTGGAAACGCAAGTTTCTGGGCTACTGCTTCTGGCTCTCGAAGACCACAGGCAAAGTCCATAGGGATGTGGCGGCGGCAGCGCTACAGCGCTACCGTCAGCGGGTGAGGCAACTCACCCGGCGGCAGACCGGCCGCAGCTTTGATCAGATCGCCAAGGACTTGCAGGCATTCATGCCCGGCTGGAAGGCCTACTTCCGGTTGACGCAGACGCCCAGCACGTTCCGCGAACTGGACAGTTGGCTGCGCCATCGGCTCAGAGCGATCCAGTTGAAGTTCTGGTGCCGTGGAACGACCGTATTCCGGGAACTTCGCGCCTTGGGCGCTTCTGTCGATCTGGCCGCGCAAGTGGCTGCCCACGCCCGTCGCTGGTGGTATTGCAGCGCCAACCTCGTCAATCGGGTGCTGACCAACGCGTACTTCGACAACTTCGGCATTCCCCGGCTATGCTGACCTCAACTTCTCGAACCGCCCGGTGCGGACCCGCATGCCGGGTGGTGTGGGAGGGGTCCGGTCTTCGTGACCGGCCCCTATCCCGATTGTTGGGAGGAACCAGGAGCCAGAATATGGGCCAGGCGTGCGGCAGTCGCGCCGATCCATAACAACCAGAGCAAGGAGTTCCTCCATGACCCCAGACGCACCGGCGCGCAAGAAGCCTGCGATCTATCAATCCCTCTACGCCCAGGTGATCACCGCGGTGATCATCGGCGTGCTTCTCGGCCATTTCTTCCCCGCGGTCGGCGAATCCATGAAGCCGCTGGGCGACGCCTTCATCAAGCTGATCAAGATGCTGATCGCACCGATCATCTTCTGCACCGTGGTGGTCGGCATCGCGGGCATGGAGGACATGAAGAAGGTCGGCAAGACCGGCGGGCTCGCGCTCTTGTATTTCGAGGTCGTGAGCAGCATCGCGCTGGTGGTGGGGCTGGTGCTGGTCAACCTGCTCAAGCCGGGCGCGGGCATGAACGTCGATCCGGCCTCGCTCGATACGCGCAGCATCGCGGCCTACACCGGGCCGGGCAAGATGCAGGGCACGGTCGACTTCCTGATGAACATCATCCCGAACACCGTGGTCGACGCCTTCGCCAAGGGCGAGATCCTGCAGGTGCTGCTGATCGCAGTGCTGTTCGGCTTCGCGCTGCACAAGTTCGGCGGCCGCGGCACGCTGGTGTTCGACGTGATCGAGAAGGGCTCGCACGTGCTCTTCGTGATCATCAACTACATCATGAAGCTCGCGCCCATCGGCGCCTTCGGCGCGATGGCCTTCACCATCGGCAAGTACGGCGTGGGCTCGCTGTTCCAGCTCGGCAAGCTGATGGGCACCTTCTATCTGACCTGCCTGCTGTTCATCTTCGTGGTGCTCGGGTCGATCGCGCGCTTCCACGGCTTCAGCATCTGGAAGTTCATCAAGTACATCAAGGAAGAGCTGTTGATCGTGCTCGGCACCTCCTCGTCCGAATCGGTGCTGCCGCGCATGATGGAGAAGATGGAGAACCTCGGCGCCCGCAAGACGGTGGTGGGGCTGGTGATCCCGACCGGCTACTCCTTCAATCTCGACGGCACCTCGATCTATTTGACGATGGCGGCTGTTTTCATCGCGCAGGCGACCAACACGCCGATGACGCTGATGCAGGAGATCACCTTGCTGGCGGTGCTGCTGCTGACCTCGAAGGGCGCGGCGGGCGTGACGGGCAGCGGTTTCATCGTTCTTGCGGCGACGCTGTCGGCGGTCGGGCATGTACCGGTCGCGGGGCTGGCGCTGATCCTGGGCATCGACCGCTTCATGTCCGAAGCGCGTGCGCTGACCAACCTGATCGGCAACGGCGTGGCGACGATCGTGGTTGCCAAGTGGACCGACGAGCTCGATGAGGAGCGGCTGCAGGCGGGGCTGAACAACGAGACCTGGATCGAGGCGCAGGAGCCCGAAGAGCTCGTCACTGCCCGCGAAGGAAAAATGGCCACCTGAAACCGGGGCAAAAGCATCGCTCTTGCAGAATGCAAAGGCGATGCCCCACAGCGTTTCACTGATCAACACCCTTGCCGCCGGCTTCGGGCTGGCGCTGTTGCTCGGCTTCCTGGCGGCGCGGCTCAAGTTGCCGGCGCTGGTGGGCTATCTGCTTGCCGGGGTCATCATCGGGCCGTTCACGCCGGGGTTCGTGGCCGATGCCGGCATCGCCGCGCAACTCGCCGAGATCGGCGTGATGCTGCTGATGTTCGGCGTCGGGCTGCATTTCTCGCTCGACGATCTGCTGGCGGTGCGCCGGATCGCGGTGCCCGGCGCGCTGGTGCAGATCGCGGTGGCGACGATGCTCGGCGGCGCGCTCGCAAGCTTTTGGGGCTGGGACCTCGGCGCCGCGCTGGTCTTCGGCCTGTCGCTCTCGGTCGCGAGCACGGTGGTGCTGCTGCGCGCGCTGGAGAACCTCGGCATCCTCGATTCCTTCACCGGGCGCATCGCGGTTGGCTGGCTGGTGGTGGAGGACCTCGCGATGGTCCTCGTGCTGGTGCTGATGCCGCCGCTCGCGACCGCGCTGGCCGGTGCCGATCCGGGGCCGCGGACCGGGCCGATCTGGCAGACGCTGGGCCTGACGCTGCTGCAGGTCGGCGGCTTCGTCGCGCTCATGCTGGTCGTGGGGCGGCGCCTGTTTCCCTGGGTGCTGTGGCAGGTGGCGCGCACCGGATCGCGCGAGCTCTTCACGCTCTGCGTGGTCGCGGCGGCGGTGGGCATCGCGTTCTCGGCCGCAGCGCTCTTCGGGGTGTCGTTCGCGCTGGGCGCCTTCTTCGCGGGCATGGTGATGCGCGAGTCCGAGTTCAGCCATCGCGCCGCCCGGGAATCGCTGCCGCTGCGCGATGCCTTCGCGGTGCTGTTCTTCGTCTCGGTGGGCATGCTGTTCAACCCGGCGGTGCTGGTCGAACGGCCGCTGCAGGTGCTGGCGGTGGTGCTGGTGATCGTGGTGGGCAAGTCGGTGGCCGCGTGTGCGCTGGTGCTGCTGCTGCGCTACCCGCTCGGCACTGCGCTCACGGTCAGCGCCAGCCTCGCGCAGATCGGCGAGTTCTCGTTCATCCTGGCCTCGCTGGGCGGCAGGCTCGGTCTGCTGCCGGCCGAGGGGCAGAGCCTGCTGCTGGCCGCAGGGCTGATCTCCATCGCGACCAACCCGCTGTGGTTCAGCCTGATCGCGCAGATCCAGAAATGGCTGCACGCCCATTCCTCGCTCGCGCGCGGCCTCGAAGCGCGCGACGATCCGCTGGCCGAGCTACCGGTGAGCACCGCTGCGAAGTACCTGTCGAAGCAGGTGGTGCTGGTCGGCTACGGGCGCGTCGGCCGGCGCATCGCGGCGGCGCTGTCGGCCCATGACATTCCCTTCGTCGTCGCCGAGCAGAACCGCGAGCTGGTCGAAAAGCTGCGGGCGCAGGGCATGGCGGCGGTGTGGGGCGACGCGGCCGATCCGGGCGTGCTGATCCAGGCGCACATCGCACGCGCCCGGGTGCTGGTGGTGGCCACGGCGGATGCGATCAACGTGCGGCAGATGATCGAGGCGGCGCGCACCCTCAACCCGGCGATCGAGACCGTCATCCGCAGCCACAACGAGGACGAGGCCCGCCTGCTCGCGCACGAGCTGTCAGCCACCGTGTTTCTCGGCGAGCACGAACTCGCCCAGGCCATGGCCCGCGCGGTGCTGAAGTAGAGCGCTCCCTGGAATCTACAAGTCCTCGATCACGAGCGTGCGGTAGCGCTGCGCGATCGAGTAGGGGACGGTGCGCACGAGCTCCATGAGCCTGTTGGCGGTCGCCTCGTCCCGGGTCCGCACGAGCAGCGCGGTATGGCCCTCGCGCGCGAGCTTGGTATAGGCCCGCACGGTGGCTGCATCGGTGCCGGCGGAAGGCAGCGGGTTGGCGTCATCGCGCACCGTAGGCGTGATCTGCTCGATGATCACATGCGGCGGGATCAGGTAGACCTCGTCGCCGCTGAAGCCGTGGTCGATGAGCTGGTGGCCCACACGGCTGGCATCCGCGGCGTCCGGAAACATCACCATCGAATGGCCGGTGGGATAGAAGGCTCCCCCGACGACGGCCGTCATGTGGGGGTCGAGGTTGAAATGCTTCATGTCTCCTCCTGATCGTGGATGGACATGAATCAGCTTAGGCGCGGCGCCCGCCGGGCGTTGTAGGGAAAGCTTGGTGACCGCGCCTGAAGGCCGATTCCGGCTCGATTCTGGGCTCTGGTGCATCCAGGGACTTGTCAAAAGTAAATCTTTTGGTCACATTTGTGACTAATCGTGAAATTGTACTTAGGCGTTAATAGGCGAGTTGACTAGCATCGGACGACCTACGAAGACCCGTGCCTAACCCTATGTCGCAATTGCGAAATATCGCGCTGACCGTTCAAGAACTCGAAGAGGGCGAGTTCTATTGGGTCTTGCTGGAAGCCACTGACGACGAGATGGACGACGACGCGCTGCCTTACCTGCCCATCGAGGCCGCGACCGATCCGTACGTCAGTTATTCCAACGCCCTGGTCGCCGGTGTCGCCGCGATCCGGAAACTGTTCGGCAAGGACGGCCCGCGAAGCTGAGCGGAACGCCGTCGATTCCTGAGGAAAGCATGCGAAAACTTGGAGGAGTGGCGATCGGCGCCGGCATTGGGATCCTGGTGGTGGTGGGCTGGTTCTTCCGGCCCACGACGTCGGCCGAATGGGCCGGCTGGGTGCAGACGATCGGCGTCCTGGCGGCCATCTTCTGGTCCGTGCGGCTGCAGTCGACGGCCTCGCGCCAGAGCCTGCGGCAAGCCGGCCAGGTCGCCGCCATGTTCGCGAGCCACATGCACTGGGTGTTCCGCGAGCTCAACGACGCCTGCATCAAGCGCAGTTGGGCCGACTACAGCGTCCATCGCCGCATCCTCCAGGAGGTGCTGATGCGGGGACGCGAGGTGACGCTGCAACTGCTGGACGGCCGTTCGCTCGCCATGGTGAGCAGCCTGCGCACCATCGCGGTCGAGGCGCTGGAGAAGACCGAAGGCCACACCGAATCGGGCAACTGGATGCAGTTGCAGCTGTACTTCGACCGCCGCCTGCCGA
Source organism: Variovorax sp. HW608 (assembly GCF_900090195.1). Taxonomy (NCBI): domain Bacteria; kingdom Pseudomonadati; phylum Pseudomonadota; class Betaproteobacteria; order Burkholderiales; family Comamonadaceae; genus Variovorax; species Variovorax sp. HW608. The sequence goes on along the minus strand of NZ_LT607803.1, from coordinate 6,563,581 downwards.
GCATCGCGGCCTGGTTGTCGGCGACCGGCAATCCGCCGGAGAGCAGCGGGCCGACCGACTACGCGGGGCTCAGGACCTCGTTCGGGCCGCTGGGCGATCTCTAGTCTAGGCTGGCTTAGAGCGGTGCGGGGAAGCTCGGATCCCTCGCCCAGATGTTCAGTGTCCGGCCGTCCAAGGGTCGATGATCGGGACGCCCGCCGCCTGAAAGGTGCTGGCGTCGCGCGTGGCGACCGCGAAGCTGTGGGCGGTGGCGATGGCGGCGATGTAGCCGTCCGGCGTGGGAAAGCCCTTGCCCGCATTTCGGGCCGCGACGGCAAGGTCGGCATAGTGACGGGCGGCCTCCGTATCGAAAGGGAGGATCCTGCCGTCGAACAGGCCGAGAAGCCCGTCGAGCGTCATGACGAGCTTCTGCTTGCGCCGTCCGTCCGGCAACGCGCCGATACCGAACAGCAGTTCCGCGACGGTGACGCTGGAAAGATAGAGGGTTTCGGCGACCTGCTCATCCAACCAGTCGCGCACGGCGGGGGCCGGCTCCGGCTTCATCGCCTCGGAGACGACATTCGTATCCAGAACGATCATTCGAAGCTCATGGGCGTGGCGGGCGTCCGGTCGCGGCTCTGTTCCAGCGCCTCGAAATCGGCATTGGTCAACCCGGCGTCGCGGCTCAACGCCGACAGGGCGGAGCCGAGACGGAGGCGACTGGCGGGACGAACCGCCGTTTCCAGAATGTCGCGCATTTCGGCCTCGGTGCTGCGACCATGATGCGCCGCGCGCACCTTGAGGGCGCGGTGCGCTTCTTCCGACAGGTTGCGGATGGTAACGGCGGGCATCTGATAGCGTCTCTCGAAATATGATGGCAATGATATCAATATAGTCGAAACGATATCGCACTGCCGGAACCGTGCGGAATCAAGTGGTCAGAGGCTTCCCCGCTGAGAAGCTCGATCGCAAGGCCGCGTAGAGCCCCTGGAAGCGGGCATGGCGCGTTGCGGTCATGCCCGCATGCGCGAGGTCCGGTTCGAAACGCTGCCGCACCGACGGCTGCCGGCAGACCGCCGCTTCCGATCCCCCATCCGCCAGCCAGGCAAGCCGCGCCGCACCCAGCGCACCGCCGGCTTCGCTGCCTTCGCACACCGCGAGCGGCACCTGGAGGATGTCGGCGAGCAGTTGCGCCCACCAGGCGCTGCGCGCGCCGCCGCCCACGAGCAGCAGGTCGCCGGCGGGCTTCTGGAGCGTGTCCAGCCCGTCGCGAAGCCCGAAGCCCACGCCTTCGGCGACCGCATAGGCGATCTCCGCCGGCCCATGCGCATGTGTGAGGCCGAACAGCACGCCCTCCGCATTCGCGTCGTTGTGCGGCGAGCGTTCGCCGGACAGGTATGGAAGAAAGAAGGGCGCCCGCCGCCGACCGTCCGCGCCGACAGTCGCCGCCGCCGCGAGCAGCGCGGCTTCGTTGCCCAGCCCGAAGCTGCGCGCGGCCCAGGTCACCGCGCTCGATGCCGAGAGCATCACCGACATCTGGTGCCACCGGCCCGGCAGCGCATGGCAGAACGCATGCACCGCGCGCGCCGGATCGGGCGCGAAGCGGTCGCCGCACACGAAGATCACGCCCGAGGTGCCGAGCGACACGAAGCCCTGTCCGGCCGACACGAGGCCCATGCCGACCGCGCTGGCCGCGTTGTCGCCGCCGCCCCCGGCGATCGGGATGTCGGCGGCGAGGCCCCAACGCGCCGCGAGTTCGGACTTGAGCCTGCCCGCGGCCGCACTGCCTTCGACGAGTTCCGGCATGTGTCTGCGGCCGAGCCCGCACGCGGCGAGGATCTCGTCCGACCAGTCGCGCGCCGCCACGTCGAGCCACAGCGTGCCCGAGGCATCGGACATGTCGCTCGCGCGCGTACCGCTGAGCATGAAGCGCAGCCAGTCCTTGGGCAGCAGCACCGAGGCCGTTCGCGCGAAAAGTTCGGGCTCGTGCTTGCGCATCCAAAGCAGCTTCGGCGCGGTGAAGCCCGGCATCGCGAGGTTGCCCGTGATGTCGGCGAGACGCGGCACGAGCGCCGCGAGCTCATCGCATTGCGCGGCGCTGCGGCCGTCGTTCCAGAGGATCGCGGGACGCAGCACCTGTCCGGTTGCATCGAGCGCAACCGCGCCGTGCATCTGGCCGGAAAGCCCGATCGCGCGTACTGCCGACAGCGCATCCGCATTGCCTCGGCGCAATGCCGCCATCGCGGCCTCCAGCGCTTCCCACCACTGCGAGGGCAGCTGCTGCGACCACAGCGGCTGCGGCCGGCTCACGGTCAGCGGCGCACGTGCCAGCGCGACGATGCGGTGGTCGTCGGCCAGCAGCAGCGCCTTCAGCTCCGAGGTGCCCAGATCGATCCCGAGGTACATGGGGCGGGTCATGGGACGCCGAAGCGGCTGTCGCTTTGCCGTCTGAACTCGGTCGGCGTCATGCCCTTGATTTCGAGGAAGCGCCGGTTGAAGTTGGCGACGTTGTTGAAGCCGACCTGGTAGCAGATGTCGGTCACGTAATGGTCGGTCTGCATCAGCAGGTGGCAGGCGCTGTTGATGCGCACACGGTTCACGAAGTCGGTGAAGCTGTTGCCGGTGGAGCGCTTGAAGAAGCGGCTGAAGCGGCTTTCGCTCATGCCCAGCTGGGTGGCGATGTCGGACATCACGATCGGCTCCGCGAGATTCGAGGTGATGCGGTTGACGATCACGTTGATCTGGTCGACCTCGGCATCGCCCTCGACACCCTGCATCTGCACGTTCGAGAGCAAGCGGTAGTCGGTGCACTTCACCAGCTCGGCCAGATATTCGAGGAAGCGCGCGAGGCGCTGCAGCCCATGCGTGGCCTTGACCGCTTCCCAGTGCTCGAGCGCGCGGTCCGCGATGCCGAAGAACTCGATGCCGTGGCGCGAGCGTTCCAGCAGTTGCAGCACCTCGCGCAGCTCGGGGATGCCCGAGGCCGCGCTCTCGATCGGCTCGTGCAGGAACTGGATCACGCGATCGCGCTCGGCCACGCCGCCTTCGGGCGCATCGAGCGAGAGCCAGTTGTGCGGCAGGCGCGGCCCGCACAGCACCAGGTGGCCGGGCTGGAAGGGGCCGATCCAGTCGCCGACGAAGGCGCGGCCCGAGGTCTCGGTGATGAGGTGCAGTTCATACTCCTCATGGAAGTGCCAGCGCACGAGCGGGCTTGGAAAGCCGTGCGCGAGGCACCGCACGAGGCCGGATTCCTCCGGCGCTTCGTAGCCGAGCGAAGGCGAGCGCGTGATCTCGCGCTCCAGCTCGGGCTCGCGATGGCGGGGAAGATGACGTTGGCGCGCCGCTGTCATATCAGCTCATGACGTTACCACCGTCGACGTTGAGTGTCTGCGCGGTGATGTAGCGGGCCTCGTCACTCGCGAGGAATACGGCGGCGCCCGCGATGTCGTCGGGGGCACCCATGCGGCCGAGAGGGACTTCGAGGCCGACCCGGCGCTTCTTCTCGCCCGGCGGGAGGTTCTGGAATTTCGCGAAGAGCGAATCGACATGGTTCCACATCGGCGTGTCGACCACGCCCGGCGAGATCGCGTTCACGCGGATGCCGTGCGGCGCCATCGCGAGCGCGGCGCTCTGCGTGTAGCTGATCACCGCTGCCTTGGTCGCGCAGTAGTGCGACACCAGCGCCTCGCCGCGCCGGCCGGCCTGCGAGGCCATGTTGATGACCGAGCCCCCTTTCACGCCCTCGTCGATCATGTGCTGCAGCACCCGCTGCATCACGAAGAACATGCCCCGGACATTGACCGCGAACAGGCGGTCGAACGAGGCCTCGTCGCTTTGCAGCAGCGGCGCCATGTCGAAGATCGCGGCGTTGTTGACCAGCGTGTGGATCGTGCCGTGCGCCGCGCGCGCCGCATAGAGCATGCCGCCGACCGACGGCGCCTGCGTCACGTCGGTCTCGACGTAGGCGAGCGCCTGCGGATATTTGCGGCGCAGCTGCTCCACGCCTTCGGAAGGCCTCGCCGCGAGGTCCGACAGCGTGCAGCGCGCGCCCTCGGCGAGGCAGGCCGCGGCGATCGCGAGCCCGATGCCGCCGCCCGCACCGGTGATCAGCACATGGCGCTCTGCGAGACGGCCGCTCATTGGGTAACCTCGACGCAGCAGCGCTGCGGTATTCGCCTTGGGGCGGCCCGGCGGCTCACTGGACTACCCTCGCGCAGCAGCGCTTCGGGATTCGCCTTCGGAACGGCCGGGCGGCTCATGGCGTGCGCCCCTGGATGAAGTCCCGCACCCGCGCGTCGGCCTTGCGCAGCGCTTCGACCAGCCGCGCATCGCCGGCCGTATCGCTCCACAGGGTGCGGCTGGCGGCCAGCGCCGCGACCGGGTCGGGCGCATCGCAGATCGCGTGTGCCGCCGCCTCGTCCATGCCCTGGTCCTGGTAGACGTACGGCAGCCCACCCCGGTGCCAGCGTTGCAGGAAGGCGAGGAACAGCGCCGGCAGCATCGCGACGCTGTCGATGCGCTCGCCGCGCGCGAGCCGCTCGCGCACCGTCGGCGCGATGAAGCCCGGGATCTTCGAGAAACCGTCCATCGCCACCCGCTGGTTGGTGTCGCGGATCGCGGGGTTGCCGAAGCGTTCGAGCACCACGTCGCGGTACGCCGGCAGGTCGACGGGGCTCGGGCGCTCCGGCGAATGCAGGCAGGGGATCACGTCGTCCGTCACGTAGTCGAAGGCCATGCGGCGGATCTCCGCGTCGCGCGTGCCTTCGTGGATGTACTGGAAGCCCGCGAGCGTGCCGGCCCAGGCGATGCAACTGTGGCTGGCGTTGAGGATGCGGATCTTCGCTTCCTCGTAGGGCGCGACCGACTCGACCAGCTGAACGCCGACACGGCCCCAGTCCGGCCGTCCGTTCGCGAAGTCGTCCTCGATCACCCACTGGATGAAGCTCTCGCCTGTCACCGGCGCGGCGTCGTCCCGGCCGGTGGCTTGCAGCACGCGCTGCCGCAGCTCGGGCGGCGGCCGCGGCGTGATGCGGTCGACCATCGCGTTGGGACAGGTCGTCTGCGTGCACACCCATTCGAGCAGCTGCTTGTCGCCCGCCTTCTCGATGAAGGCGAGCAGGCCCTTGCGGAAGCGTTCGCCGTTGTGACGCAGGTTGTCGCAGTTCAGCAGCGTCACCGCACCGGCATCGGCCGAACGGCGCGCGCGCAGGATCGCGCAGACCGCACCGTAGATCGTGGTGCCGGCTTCGCCGCGCCGCGCGCGATCGAGATCGGCCGCAAGGTCGGCGGCGGCGAAGTCAAGCCGGTCCGCCGGATCGAGGTAGTAGCCGGCCTCGGTCACGGTGAACGAGATCACGCGCGTGCGCGGATCGGCGCCGCGCGCGATCACCGCGGCAAGCGTCGGATCGTAGGGCAGCACTTCGCGGATCGATTCGATGCGCTGGTAGCGGTACGCGCCGGCAGGCGAGACGGTCTCCAGGATGTAGGCGCCGCCTTGCCTGACGAGCGCGGCTTCGACATCGGCCATGTCGGGCCGCAGGTTCGCGCCCGCGAGCGACCAGCGCGTGTCGCCCGCATCGATGAGCGCCTGCAGGTACACGGCCTGGTGTGCTCGATGAAAGGAGCCGAGTCCGAGGTGCAGCACCACGGATTCGGAGGGAGCAGGGTGGGCCATTGCAGCGACTCAGGCGGCGACGGCGCGACCGTCGCGATTGAAGAAGTGAAGCACCGAGGGATCGAGCTCGACGCTGACCGCATCGCCGGGCTGGAGTTCGGTGCGCTCGTTCTGCCGCGCGATGAGCGGCACACCCTCGACGTTGACATAGATCAGCGTGTCGGCGCCCAGCGCTTCGATCAGGTCCACGCGCGCCGTTGCAGCGCCGGCGTGGCCGTTGCGATGGACGTGCAGTTGCTCGGGGCGAACGCCGAGGAATCCGTCCGAGGGCAGCCGCCCGCCGGAGAGCGCGGAGAAGCTCGGGATCGCCTTCGCCTGCACCATGTTCATCGACGGCATGCCGATGAACTGCGCGACGAACTGGTTCGCGGGCCGGTCGTAGAGCTCCATCGGCGTGCCGACCTGCTCGATCAGCCCGTCGCGCAGCACCACCACGCGGTCGGCCAGCGTCATCGCCTCGACCTGGTCGTGGGTGACGTAGATGCTGGTCGCGCCGAGCGCGCGGTGCAGCTTGTGGATCTCCACGCGCGTGTTGCCGCGCAGCGCCGCATCGAGGTTGGAGAGCGGTTCGTCGAACAGGAACACCTTCGGCGCCCGCACGATCGCGCGGCCGATCGCGACCCGCTGGCGCTGGCCGCCCGAGAGCTCCTTCGGCGTGCGCTGGAGGTACTGCGTGAGGTTGAGCGTCTTCGCCGCGTATTCGACCTTGCTCTTGATGATGTCCTTCGACACCTTCGCGAGCTTGAGCGCGAAGGACATGTTGTCGTACACGCTCATGTGCGGATAGAGCGCATAGCTCTGGAACACCATCGCGAGATCGCGCTTGCCCGAGGGCGTGTGCGTGATGTCCTTGCCATCGAGCGAGAGCTTGCCGCTGGTGATCGATTCGAGCCCTGCGATCAGCCGCAGCAGCGTCGACTTGCCGCAGCCCGAGGGGCCGACGAAGACGATGAATTCGCCCTTGTCGATCTCCAGGTTCACGCCCTTGATGACGTGCGTGTCGCCGAAGCTCTTCTGGATGTTGTCGAGTTGGAGGTAGGCCATGTCAACGTCCTCTCTGAATTCGTTACTTCACTGCGCCGAAGGTGAGGCCTTGGACCAGTTGCTTCTGGCTGAACCAGCCGAACACGACGATCGGCGCGATCGCCATGACCGAAGCGGCGGAGAGCTTGGCCCAGAACAAGCCCTCGGGGCTTGAATACGACGCCATCATGGTGGCCAGCGTTCCGGCCTTCGCGGAGCTGAGATTGAGCGCCCAGAAGGCTTCGTTCCAGCTCAGGATCAGGCACAGCAGGCCGGTGGAGGCGAGGCCGCCGATCGACAGCGGCAGCACCACGTGGCGGAACTCGGTCCACAGGTTGGCGCCGTCCATGCGCGCGGCCTCGAGGATCTCGGGCGGGATGTCCTTGTAGCTCGTGTAGAGCATCCACACCATGATCGGCAGGTTCGACAGCGTGAAGACGATGGTGAGCGCGGTGCGCGTGTCGAGCAGCCCGGCGGTCTGCGCGATCACGTAGATCGGCACCAGCGCGCCCACCGCCGGCATCATCTTGGTGGAGAGCATCCACATCAGGATGTCGCGGGTGCGCCTGGTGCGGAAGAAGGCCATCGAATACGCGGCCGGCGCGGCGATCGCGAGGCCGATGATCGTCGAGCCGATGCTCGTGATGACCGAGTTCTTGGCGAACAGCAGGTAGTCGCTGCGCCGCTGAACTTCGGTGAAGTTCTCCAGCGTCGGCTCGAAGAAGACGAGCGGCGGCACGTGGATCGCCTGCAGCTCGGTCTTGAACGAGGTCAGCAGCAGCCAGCCGAGCGGGAAGAAGAGCAGCAGCGTCGCGAGCCACGCGGCGGCCGTGCGAAGCAGCAGGGGGAGGCGGCTTTGGTCAGACATGGCGTCCGTCCCTTCAGTCGAGGTTCTTGCCGATGATGCGGATCAGGAAGGCGGCCACGATGTTGGCCAGCACCACCGCGAACAGCGCGCCCGCGGAGGCCACGCCGACGTCGAAGTTCATCAGCGACTGCTTGAAGATCATGTACGTGAGGTTCGTGCTCTCGTTGCCGGGGCCGCCGGCAGTCGTGATCGCGATCTCGGCGAACACGGAGAGCAGGAAAATCATCTCGATCATGATCACCACCGCCATCGGCCGCGCGAGGTGGGGCAGCGTGAGATAGCCGAAGCGCTGGACCGCGGTCGCGCCGTCCATGCGCGCGGCTTCCATCTGCTCGCGGTCGAGCGATTGCAGCGAGGTGATGAAGATCAGGACGGCGAACGGCAGCCACTGCCACGCCACCATCACGATGACCGAGAACAACGGCAGGTCGGTGAGCCAGTCAACCGGCTCGGCGCCGAAGCTGCGCCAGACGTCGGCCAGGATGCCGTAGATCGGATTCATCATCATGTGCTTCCACAGCAGCGCGTTCACCGTGGGCATCACGAAGAAGGGCGAGATCAGCAGCACCCGCACGATGCCGCGCCCCGGGAAGGGCTCGTTCACCAGCAGCGCGAGCGCCACGCCGAGCACCACCGTGATCACGATCACGCTGCCGATCAGCACCAGCGTGTTCCACACCGCGGGCCAGAAGTCCGGGTCGGTGATGAAGTACTCGAAGTTGGCGAGCCCGTTGAAGGTGCGCTCGCCGGGCTGCATGAGGTTGTAGTTGACGAACGAAAAATAGATCGACATCAACAGCGGCGCCAGCATCCAGAGGACGAGGGCCACGACGGCCGGCGCCATCAATGCGCGGGGCAGAAGGCGGTTCGGGGCAGCGTCCGCTTGGCTGCGCCGGGCGCCGCCGAGGATCCGGCTCGGCCGGTCCGCCGGCGGCGTCCCCGGGGCGGGGGTGGGAAGATGCGACACGGCGAAGTGTCCTCAAGTCCGGGGGTTACTTGTAGTACCCGGCCTTCTTCATCTCGCGTTCGGCATTGGTCTGCGAGGTCTTCAAGGCCTGGTCGACGGTGACCTTGCCCGAGAGCGCCGCGCTCATCTGCTGGCCGACCGCGACCCCGATGGCCTGGAATTCCGGAATGGCCGCGTACTGCACGCCGACGTACGGCGACTTGGGCAGCGTGCTGTCGTTCGGGTTCGCGGTGTCGATCGCCTTCTTCTCGGCCTCGGCGAAGCGTGCCGCCTTGACGAACTCGGGCGTGGCGTAGGTCGACTTGCGCGTGCCGGTCGGCACCGAGCCCCAGCCTTCTTCCTTCGCGACCAGCTTGATGTAGTCCTTGGAGGTCGCCCACTTGATGAAGGTCTGCGCCGCATCGACCTTCTGCGATCCGGCGGGAATCGCGAGCGCCCAGGCCCAGAGCCAGTTCGCGCCCTTCGGTGTCACCGCGACCGGGGCCTGCGCGAACGCGACCTTGTCAGCCACCCTCGACTGCTTCGGATCGCTCACGAACGAGGCCGCGATGGTCGCGTCCACCCACATGCCGCACTTGCCCTCGTTGAAGAGCGCGAGGTTCTCGTTGAAGCTGTTGGCCGATGCGCCGGGCGGGCCGTAGGCCTTCATGAGGTCGACGTAGAAGCTGATCGCGTCATGCCAGGGCTTGGAGTCGATCTGCGGCTTCCAGCTGGTGTCGAACCACTGGCCGCCATTGGTATTGACCATGGTGGTCAGGAGCGCCATGTTGTCGCCCCAGCCCGGCTTGCCGCGCAGGCAGATGCCGTAGACGCCGTTCTTCGGATCGTGGATCTTGCCGGCGAGCTCCTTCACCTGCGTCCAGGTCGGCTGCTCCGGCATCGTGAAGCCGACCTTGTCCGCGAGGTCCTTGCGGTACATGAGCATCGAGCTTTCGCCGTAGAACGGCGCGGCGTAGAGCTTGCCATCGGCGGACAGGCCGGTGCGCATCGCCGGCAGCAGGTCGTCGACGTCATAGGCGGCGTCGGTTGCGATCGGGATCAGCCAGCCCTTCTTGGCCCAGATCGGCGTTTCGTACATGCCGATGGTCATCACGTCGAACTGGCCGCCCTTGGTGGCGATGTCGGTCGTCACGCGCTGGCGCAGCGTGCCTTCCTCCAGCGTGACCCACTTGAGCTTGATGTCGGGGTTGGCCTGCTCGAAGAATTTGGTGAGCTTCTGCATCTCGATCATGTGACCGTTGTTCACGGTCGCGATGACCAGTTCGGTCGCGGCATGCGCCAAGCCCGTGCCCGCAATCGCGAGCGCCAGGCCCGCCTTCAGAAATCGCTTCATGTTGGTCTCCTTGGATCGACGACGGCGGGTCGCCGTGATCGGATTCTGGAGACTCCGAATTGCGGGTTTGGTACTCGGATTGCCGTTGCCGATACTCAGATGCACCGATTGATTGGTGACTTCCCTAGCTTCGAGCAAGCAGGGATGTGCGAAAGGATCGGATGCCGCTCAGGCCGCCTGCAGCGACGAGGGTGCGCGGTCGCCGAGGCGGCTGCTCCATGCGGCCAGCGCCAGCGCGCCGAGCGTGATCGCCGCGCCGGCCCACGGCAGGTCCGCCAGCGGCATGCCGGCCGCGAGCATGCCGCTGCCGATCCAGGCGCCGGCGGCATTGCCGAGATTGAAGGCACCCTGGTTCAGGGTCGAGGCGAGATTGGGCGCGGCGCTCGCATGCTGGACGATGAGCGTCTGCAAGAGCGGCACGAGCGCGAAGGACAAGGTGGTCCACACCAGCATCGCCGCCACCGTCGGCGCGCGCATCGGCAGCACGAAATGCAGCAGCCCGAGCACCGCCGCGTTGAGGCCCAGCACCAGCAGCAATGAAGGCACGAGCCGGCGGTCGCCGAGCCTTCCGCCGACGGTGCTGCCGATGGTGAGCCCGACGCCCAGCAGGAGCAGGATCGGCGCGACCGCCGCGGCCGCGAAACCGCTCACGTGTGTGAGCAGCGGCGCGATGTAGGTGAAGACGACGAACAGGCTCGCCGAGACCAGCGCGCTGGTCGCGAGCGCCAGCAGCACGCGTCCGTCCGCGAGCACGGTGAACTCGCGCAGGATGTTGCCCTTCTGCATCTCGATGTGCCGCGGCAGCAGCGCGACGAGCGAGACGACCGCGGCCAGCGCGATCAGCACGATGGCCGCGAAGGTCATGCGCCAGCCGTAGTGCTCGCCGATGATGCGGCCGAGCGGCACGCCCAGCACGTTGGCGAGCGTGAGGCCGGTGAACATCAGCGCGATGGCCTGTGCGCGCTTGTTGGGCGCGACGAGTCCGGCGGCGACCACCGATCCGATGCCGAAGAAGGTGCCGTGCGCCAGCGCCGTGACCACGCGCGCGGCCATCAAGAGCCCGTAGCTCGGCGCCAGCGCGCACAGCAGATTGCCCAGCACGAACAGCGACGCCAGCGCGATCAGCGTCGCCTTGCGGGGCAGCCGCGCGGTCGCGACCGCGAAGACCGGTGCGCCGACGACCACGCCCATGGCGTAGCCGGTGACCAGCAGACCCGCCTGCGACAGCGTGACGCCGAGGTCCTGCGCCATGTCGGGCAAGAGCCCCATGACGACGAATTCGCTGGTGCCGATCGCGAACGCGGCGGCGGCGAGCGCCAGCAGGGCGATGGGCATGCGGGATGAAGCGGCGGGCGGCGTCTCGGCGGGGGTGGTCATGCGTTGGCTAGGGTTAACCCTTATTATCCCGGGAGCTGCTCCGAGGGGGCCCGCAAAAGGGCATTGCGGCGGAACTCCGTCGCATAGAACAGCAGCGCAACGACCGCGAAGCCGCCGCCGAGCAGGCTCAGCCCGTTCCAGCCGTGAAAGGCATAGACGGCCGCCGCCAGCCCGGAGGCCACGGCTGCACACAGAAAGATGAAGGTGAGAAAGAGGCCGTTGAGCCGCCCGCGCAATTCGGGCGCGAGCACGTAGAGGCTGCGCAGGCTGAGCACGTTGCACAGTTGCACCGCGCCGTCGAGCAGGATGCCGGCCGCGACCAGGGCGGTCAGCGACCTGTAATGGACCCCGACCGCGCCCAGTGCGAAGGACAGCAGCGCGGCGGCCATGGCCCAGCCGGTCGCCGGCCGCGCGAGGCCCCGGTCTGCCAGGCGGCCGGCCCAGGGGGCGGCGAGCGCGCCGGCCGCGCCCGCGAGCGCGAAGAGCGCGATGCCGGCCTGGCCCATGCCGAACTCGCGTGCCAGCGCCAGCGGCACCGCGGTCCAGAACGCCTGGAAGCCCGCGAACATCATCCCCTGGTAGAAGGCCCGGCGCCGCAGCAGCGGCGTGCGCCAGACGATGCCCGGCAGCGATGCCATCGTGCGCGCATAGCCGAACGAGGCATGCGGCCGGCGCTGCGGCAGCGCCCGCCAGAGCACGACGGCGAGTGCCGCCATCAGGAGCGCGGAAATCGCGAACACCGCGCGCCATCCGAGCGCCGAGGCCACGACGCTGGAGAACGGCCGCGCGAGCATGATCCCCGCGAGCAGCCCTGCCATGATGTTGCCCACCACCTTGCCGCGCGTCGCTTCGGGCACGAGATGCGAGGCCAGCGGAACCAGCACCTGCGCCGCCACCGCGCAAGTCCCGACCAGGAAGGACGCGGCGAGGAAGGTCGCCGCCGAATTCGAGAGCGCGATTCCCACCAGCCCGACCACCGCGCCGGCCATCGCGAAGATGATCAGCCGGCGGTTCTCCACCACGTCGGCGAGCGGCACGAGCAGCAGCAGGCCGGTTCCGTAGCCGAGCTGTGTCAGGGTCATGATCAGCCCCGCGAGGCCCGCGTGGAGTTGCAGGGCGGCGGCGATCGGCCCGATCAGGGGTTGCGCGAAGTAGATGTTGGCGACGCAGAGACCGCATGCCACGGCGAACAACAAAGTGAGGCCGGTGGAAAGACCGGCGGAGGCGGGTATGGCGGTGCGCGACAAGACGGATTCTTTCGACTCTTTTTTAGGGGTTAACCCGAGGGGTCGGCACCTTAGCACTTCTGCCGCGAGCCTGCAGCGCGAGGGGCGAGCGCGCCGCGCGGCATACAGCGAATGGCGCATGGCCCGCCGTGTGCGAAGCGGCCACACTGATGCGCATGAAGAGACTGATCGCAGCGGCCGTGCTGGCCTTGGCGGGCCTCGCGGGCTCCGGGACCGCGATGGCCCAGTGGCAGAACAGTCCGCAGTTCGATCGCAATCTCCATTTCTGCAGCTTCAGCCACAACTTCGAGCGCTGCATGTGGGACCGGGGCTGGCAGCGTGGCCAGGGCAAGCGATGGCTGCGCCGCGGGCCGGGCCAGCATTGGCACCAGCCTCCGCCGCCGAACTGGCACCAGCCGCCCCCGCCGCGGCGCAACCAGCCGAGGCTGAGCGACATGCAGCGGCGAGCCCTGGAGAACTGCAACTTCCTGCCGCCCAACGAGCAGCCGAGGTGCCGCGCCACCGTCTGGTCGACGGTTCGCTGAGGCCCGACGCCGGCGTGGGTCGGCGAGGCTGGGACAATGCGGGGAACAAAGCGTTTTCGAGTTCCCCGATGATCGACAAGGATCGACCCAACCGCCAGCTCGCCGCCATGCGCGTGAGCGTGGCGCCCATGATGGACTGGACGGACCGCCACTGCCGCTTCTTCCATCGCCTGCTCACGCGCCGCGCGCTGCTCTACACCGAGATGGTGACCACGGGCGCGCTGATCCACGGCGACATCCCGCGTCATCTGCGCTTCAGCGCCGAAGAGCATCCGGTCGCCCTGCAACTGGGCGGCAGCGAGCCCGCCGATCTCGCGCATTGCGCCAAGCTGGGCCAGGAATGGGGCTACGACGAGATCAACATCAACTGCGGCTGCCCGAGCGAACGGGTGCAGCGCGGGGCCTTCGGCGCCTGCCTGATGAACGAGCCCGAGCTCGTGGCCGATTGCGTGAAGGCGATGGTCGACGCGGTGGACGTGCCGGTCACTGTCAAGCACCGCATCGGCATCGACAAGGTCGAGAGCTACGAATTCGTGCGCGACTTCGTCGGCAAGGTCAGCGAGGCGGGTTGCGATACCTTCATCGCGCACGCGCGCAACGCGTGGCTCAAGGGCCTGTCGCCCAAGCAGAACCGCGAAGTGCCGCCGCTGCGCTACGAGATCGTGCACCGGCTCAAGCACGACTTTCCGGCGCTGCGCTTCTCGATCAACGGCGGCCTTAATGACAACCTGCAGGTGCAGGCGCATCTGCGGCTGCTCGACGGCGTGATGGTTGGGCGCGAGGCCTACCACAACCCCTGGTGGCTGGCGCAGTGGGATGCGGCCTTCTTCGGCGAAGCGCCGTCCGCGCTCACGCGCGAAGAAGTCGAAGAGCAGATGTGCGACTACATGGCGCGCGAAGCCGCCGAGCACGGCACGCCCTGGTCGAACATCGCGCGCCACATGCTCGGCCTGCGCAATGGCCTCCCCGGCGCGCGCCGCTGGCGCCAGGTGTGGAGCGACCATCGCCTGAAGTCGCACGCGCCGCACGAAGTCATGGCGATCGCGCGCGAGCCGGTCGCGCAGACGGCCTGAGCTCCTTTGGCCGCTGATCGCGGTCAGCCTGCGGCTTCGAGCCCGTTGCGGAAGTGCTGCTGCATGCGCGCCATGGCGGTCGCCGCGTCGCGCTCCTTGATGGCGGCCATCACGGCGCGGTGCTCCTTGAGCGATTCGGTGATCCGGCCCGACTTGAGCAGCGAGTTGTGGCGGTTGAGCTTCATCACCTTGCGCAGGTCGGCCACGACCTGGTCGCGCCAGCGGTTGTTGGCGATCGCGAGCAGCCGCATGTGAAAGCGCTCGTTGACCGCGAAGAAGTTCTCACGATCCACCTGGCCCGGCCTGCCCGCGGCTTCGAGCTCGCGATGGAGCGCCTCTAGCTCGGCCAGTTCGGCATCGGTGGCGCGCTCGGCGACCACGCCGGCGGCGTCGCTTTCCAGCAGGCTCAGCAGGTGGTAGACGTCGGCCAGGTCCTTTTCCGACACCTCGGTGACGTAGGCGCCGCGCCGGACCTTCATCGTCACCAGGCCTTCGGCTGCGAGCACCTTCAGCGCCTCGCGCAGCGGCGTGCGGCTGATGCCGTATTCCTCGGCCAGCTTGAGCTCGTCGATCCAGCTGCCCGGTTCGAGCTCGCGTTTGAAGATGCGCTGGCGAAGCAGCTCGGCGACTTCTTCGTAGAGCGCACGGGGAGTAAGGGTGGCGGCTGACATGGTTAGGACTGTAACCCAAAAAATGGGTTTGAATTAATAATTACAGATCGGTTAGACTCGGGTCATTCCGAGCGGCGCCACTGCGCGCCCATCCCCGAGACCCGACCGACACAGCAAGACGGCGCCATGAGCAAATCCGAACCGCAATTTTCCAACGCCACCCTCGAAGCCTGGGCCAAGGCCGCCGCCAAGTCGGCGCCGGGCGGCGACGTGAACGCATTGAACTGGATCACGCCCGACGGCATCAGCGTCAAGCCGCTGTACACGGCCGCCGATCTCCAGGGCCTCAAGTACGCCGACACGCTGCCCGGCTTCGAGCCCTACCTGCGCGGCCCGCAGGCCACGATGTACGCGGTGCGGCCGTGGACCATCCGCCAGTACGCGGGCTTCTCGACCGCCGAGGAATCGAACGCCTTCTACCGCAAGGCGCTCGCCGCCGGCGGCCAGGGCGTGAGCGTGGCCTTCGACCTCGCCACCCACCGCGGCTACGACAGCGACCATCCGCGCGTGACCGGCGACGTCGGCAAGGCCGGCGTGGCGATCGATTCGGTCGAGGACATGAAGATCCTGTTCGACCAGATCCCGCTCGACAAGGTCAGCGTCTCGATGACGATGAACGGTGCGGTGCTGCCGGTGCTCGCGGGCTACGTGGTGGCTGCGGAAGAGCAGGGCGTGGCGCAGGACAAGCTCAGCGGAACCATCCAGAACGACATCCTGAAGGAGTTCATGGTCCGCAACACCTACATCTTCCCGCCCGAGCCGTCGATGCGGATCATCGGCGACATCATCGAGTACACGGCCAAGAACATGCCGAAGTTCAACTCGATCTCGATCAGCGGCTACCACATGCAGGAAGCCGGCGCGAACCAGGCGCTCGAACTCGCCTTCACGCTCGCCGACGGCAAGGAATACGTGAAGACGGCGCTGGCCAAGGGCCTCGACGTGGACGACTTCGCGGGTCGGCTCAGCTTCTTCTGGGCCATCGGCATGAACTTCTATCTCGAAGTCGCCAAGATGCGCGCCGCGCGGCTGCTGTGGTGCCGGATCATGAAGGAGTTCGAGCCCAGGAACCCCAAGAGCCTGATGCTGCGCACGCACTGCCAGACCTCCGGCTGGTCGCTCACCGAGCAGGACCCGTACAACAACGTGGTCCGCACCACGATCGAGGCCATGGCCGCGGTCTTCGGCGGCACGCAGAGCCTGCACACCAACGCGCTCGACGAGGCGATCGCGCTGCCGACCGAGTTCAGCGCCCGCATCGCGCGCAACACGCAGCTCATCATCCAGGAAGAGACGCACATCACGAACGTGATCGACCCCTGGGCCGGCAGCTACATGATGGAGAAGCTCACGCAGGACATGGCCGATGCCGCCTGGAAGATCATCGAGGAGGTCGAGGCGATGGGCGGCATGACCCGCGCCGTGGACAGCGGCTGGGCCAAGCTCAAGATCGAGGCCGCCGCCGCCGACAAGCAGGCGCGCATCGATTCGGGCAAGGACGTCATCGTCGGCGTCAACAAGTACAAGCTCAAGGACGAGGACACGCACGAAATCCTCGAGATCGACAACCTCAAGGTGCGCGAAAGCCAGATCGCCCGGCTGAACGCCATCCGCGGCAAGCGCGACGGTGCGGCGGTGCAGGCGGCGCTCGATGCGCTCACCGCGGCCGCCGACAGCGGCCAGGGCAACCTGCTCGACCTGAGCATCAAGGCAGTGCGCCTGCGCGCCACGGTCGGCGAGATCAGCGATGCGCTCGAGAAGGTCTACGGCCGTCATCGCGCCGACACGCAGAAGGTCACCGGCGTCTATGCCGCTGCCTACGACTCGGCGGAAGGCTGGGAAGCGCTCCAGAAGGAAATCGCCGACTTCGCCGAGGAACAGGGCCGCCGTCCGCGCGTGATGATTTCCAAGCTCGGCCAGGACGGCCACGACCGCGGCGCCAAGGTGGTCGCCACCGCCTTCGCCGATCTCGGCTTCGACGTCGACATGGGGCCGCTGTTCCAGACGCCCGAGGAATGCGCGCGGCAGGCGATCGAGAACGACGTGCACGCGGTGGGCGTGAGCACGCTCGCGGCCGGCCACAAGACGCTGGTGCCGGCCATCATCGAAGAGCTGAAGAAGCAGGGCGCCGACGACATCATCGTGTTCGTGGGCGGCGTCATCCCGCGCCAGGACTACGACTTCCTCTACGACGCGGGCGTGAAGGGCATCTACGGCCCCGGCACGCCGATCCCGGCCAGCGCCAAGGACGTGCTGGAGCAGATCCGCGCGGCGGTTGCCGCCTGAGCATGCCGGTTCGATCAACGGTCACTGTCGAATCCGTGGTGGCGTCGGAAGGTCCTGCGCAGCGGCGTGCGATCGCCAAGACGATCACGCTGCTCGAATCGACCCGCGCCGATCATCGCGCGCAGGCCGACGAGTTGCTGACTGCCTTGCTGCCGCACACGGGCCAGTCGTTCCGGCTCGGCATCTCGGGCGTGCCGGGCGTCGGCAAGTCGACCTTCATCGAGGCGCTGGGGTTGTACCTGATCGGGCGCGGGCACCGGGTCGCGGTGCTGACCATCGATCCTTCGTCGACTGTGTCCGGCGGCTCCATCCTCGGCGACAAGACGCGCATGGAGAAGCTCTCGGTCCACGAGCGCGCCTACATCCGGCCCAGCCCCTCGTCGGGCACGCTCGGCGGCGTCGCCGAGAAGACGCGCGAGGCGATGCTGGTGTGCGAAGCCGCCGGCTACGACATCGTGATCGTCGAGACGGTCGGCGTCGGCCAGAGCGAAACCGCGGTCTCGGGCATGACGGACATGTTCGTGCTGCTGCAGCTGCCGAATGCGGGCGACGACCTGCAGGCGATCAAGAAGGGCGTGATGGAGCTCGCCGACCTGGTCGTCATCAACAAGGCCGATCTGGACAAGGACGCCGCCACGCGTGCGCAGGCGCAGATCACCTCGGCGCTGCGCCTCTTCGGGCACCACGGCAATCCGGCGCATGCGCATATCGTCCATGGGGCGCATGCCGCACCGGGTTCGGCTGCGCCGGCCGTTCAGTGGCAGCCCAAGGTGATCCAGATCAGCGCGCTGGTCGGCACCGGCGTGGATGCGTTCTGGGAAGCCGTTCTCGAATTCAAGTCACTGCAGACCGCCAACGGCCGGCTCGCCGCGCGCCGCGAGAAGCAGGCGCTCGCGTGGATGTGGGAGCGCATCGACGCCGGCCTCAAGCAGGCCTTCCGCCAGCATCCGGCCGTTCGCGAGCTGCTGCCACAAGCCATCGCCCAGGTCGCGGCGGGCAGGCTCCCCGCTTCGACGGCGGCGCGCAATCTTCTGGCGTCGCAGGGCGGACAGGCGTAGCCTGCCGCCCATGCCAAATGCCGAGAACCCGACACCCAACAAGATCAACTCCGACACCCATCAAGCCATGAAAGAAATCCTCGAAGAACTCGAAAAGCGCCGCGAGCAGGCACGCCTGGGCGGTGGACAGAAACGCATCGATGGACAGCACGCCAAGGGCAAGCTGACCGCGCGGGAGCGCATCGAGCTGCTCCTCGACGACAACACCTTCGAAGAGTGGGACATGTTCGTCGAGCACCGCTCCAGCGACTTCGGAATGGCCGACAGCAAGATCCCGGGCGACGGCGTGGTCACCGGCTACGGCATGATCAACGGCCGCCTCGTGTTCGTCTTCAGCCAGGACTTCACCGTCTTCGGCGGCGCGCTCAGCGAAGCGCATGCCGAGAAGATCTGCAAGGTGATGGACCAGGCCATGAAGGTCGGCGCACCGGTGATCGGCCTCAACGATTCGGGCGGCGCGCGCATCCAGGAAGGCGTGGCTTCGCTCGGCGGCTATGCCGAGGTGTTCCAGCGCAACGTGATGGCCTCGGGCGTGGTGCCGCAGATCAGCATGATCATGGGCCCGTGCGCCGGTGGCGCCGTGTATTCGCCGGCCATGACCGACTTCATCTTCATGGTCAAGGACAGCTCGTACATGTTCGTGACCGGCCCCGAGGTGGTGAAGACGGTGACGCACGAGGACGTGACCGCCGAGGAGCTCGGTGGTGCCTCCACGCACACGTCCAAGAGTGGCGTGGCCGACATGGCCTTCGAGAACGACGTCGAGGCGCTGATGATGCTGCGCCGCCTCTACAACTACCTGCCGCTCAACAACCGCGAGAAGCCGCCGGTGCGCCCGAGCGGCGACCCGGCGGACCGCGCCGACCTGTCTCTCGACACGCTGGTGCCGGACAACCCGAACAAGCCGTATGACATGAAGGAGCTGATCCTGAAGGTGGTCGACGACGGCGACTTCTTCGAGCTGCAGCCCGACTATGCGAAGAACATCGTGATCGGCTTCGCGCGCATGGAAGGACAGAGCGTGGGCATCGTCGCCAACCAGCCGCTGGTGCTGGCCGGTTGCCTGGACATCAAGTCGTCGATCAAGGCGGCGCGCTTCGTGCGCTTCTGCGACGCCTTCAACATCCCGGTCGTGACCTTCGTCGACGTGCCCGGCTTCATGCCCGGCACCAGCCAGGAGTACGGCGGCATCATCAAGCACGGCGCCAAGCTGCTCTATGCGTACGCCGAGTGCACGGTGCCGAAGATCACCGTCATCACGCGCAAAGCCTACGGCGGCGCCTACGACGTGATGGCCTCGAAGCACCTGCGCGGCGACGTCAACCTCGCCTGGCCGCGTGCCGAGATCGCGGTGATGGGCGCCAAGGGCGCGGTGGAGATCATCTTCCGCGAAGACAAGAACGACCCCGAGAAGCTCGCCGCGCGCGAAGCCGAATACAAGGCGCGCTTCGCCAATCCATTCGTGGCCGGCGCGCGCGGCTACATCGACGACGTCATCCTGCCGAGCGAAACCCGCAAGCGCATCTGCCGCAGCCTCGTGATGCTGCGCGAGAAGAAACTCGAGAACCCGTGGCGCAAGCACGGCAACATCCCCCTCTGAGCGCGCGAGAGAGAAGAAACATGTTCAAGAAAATCCTGATCGCCAACCGCGGAGAAAGCAGCCGCGAAGCGGCTGTTTCGGCGAAGCCAAAGTGCCTGCGTGCTCAGCACGCGAAGGCGATTTCTCCGCGAGGTCACCATGTTTAAAAAAATACTCATTGCAAACCGCGGAGAGATCGCCTGCCGCGTCATCAAGACGGCGAAGAAGATGGGCATCCTCACGGTGGCCGTCTATTCGGACGCCGACAAGGAAGCGCGCCATGTCGAGCTCGCTGACGAGGCCGTGCACATCGGCGCATCGCCGAGCCGCGAGAGCTACCTGCAGGCCGACCGCATCATCGAGGCCTGCAAGAAGACCGGCGCCGAGGCGGTGCATCCCGGCTACGGCTTCCTGTCCGAGAACGAAGCCTTCGCGCGCAAGGTGGAAGAAGAGGGCATCGTCTTCATCGGCCCCAAGCACTATTCGATCGCGGCCATGGGCGACAAGATCGCCTCGAAGAAGCTCGCGGGCGAAGCGCGGGTCAACACCATCCCGGGCTGGAACGACGCCATCGACTCGGCCGAACGCGCGGTCGAGATCGCCAAGGACATCGGCTACCCGGTGATGATCAAGGCCTCGGCCGGCGGCGGCGGCAAGGGCCTGCGCGTGGCCTTCAACGACAAGGAGGCGTTCGAGGGCTTCACCTCGTGCCGCAACGAGGCGCGCAACAGCTTCGGCGACGACCGCGTCTTCATCGAGAAGTTCGTCGAGGAGCCGCGCCACATCGAGATCCAGGTGCTGGGCGATGCGCACGGAAACGTGATCTACCTGAACGAGCGCGAATGCTCGATCCAGCGCCGGCACCAGAAGGTGATCGAGGAAGCGCCGTCGCCCTTCATCAGCGAGGCGACGCGCAAGGCCATGGGCGAGCAGGCGGTGGCGCTCGCCAAGGCCGTGAAGTACCAGAGCGCGGGCACGGTGGAGTTCGTGGTCGGCAAGGACCAGAGCTTCTACTTCCTCGAGATGAACACCCGGCTGCAGGTGGAGCATCCGGTGACCGAGGCGATCACCGGCCTCGACCTGGTGGAGCTGATGATCCGCGTCGCCGCGGGCGAGAAGCTGCCGCTGGCGCAGCAGGACGTGAAGCGGGATGGCTGGGCCATCGAGTGCCGGATCAATGCGGAAGACCCGTTCCGCAACTTCCTGCCCTCGACCGGGCGCCTCGTGCGCTTCCAGCCGCCGAAGGAGACGATGTTCTCGGCCGATACCGAGCACCTCTACGGCGTGCGGGTCGACACCGGCGTGTACGACGGCGGCGAGATCCCGATGTTCTACGACTCGATGATCGCCAAGCTGATCGTCCACGGGCGCGACCGCACCCACGCGATCGCGATGATGCGCGAGGCGCTCAACGGTTTCGTCATCCGCGGCATCAACAGCAACATTCCCTTCCAGGCGGCGCTGCTGGCGCACCCGAAGTTCGTCAGCGGCGAGTTCAACACCGGCTTCATCGCCGAGCACTACGGCAAGGGCTTCCATGCGGAGGACGTGCCGCACGATGATCCGGACTTCCTCGTCGCGCTCGCCGCCTACATGAACCGCCGCTACCGGGCGCGCGCCTCGGGCATCAGCGGGCAGCTCAATGGCCACGGCGTGAAGGTCGGGGAGAAGTTCGTGGTGGTCGTGCTGGACGAGAGCGGGCAGCACGTTCACAAGCAAGTGTCGGTCACCGACTTCCACGGCCAGACGGGCTCGAGCGCCGTGACCGTGGGCTCCAACAGCTTCAAGATCGACAGCAAGGCGCCGCTCGGCAGCATCCGCGTCGAGGGCACGGTCAATGGCCGCGCCTTCACCGCGCAGGTGGAGCGCGGGGCGGGCAAGAACCCGCTGGCGCTGCGCATCTCGCACAACGGCACGCAGATCGAGGCGATGGTCCTGTCGCCGCTGGGCTCGCGCCTGCTCAAGCTGATGCCCTACAAGGCGCCGCCGGATCTCAGCAAATTCCTGATGTCGCCGATGCCGGGGCTGCTGGTCGAAGTGTCGGTGCAGCCGGGCCAGCGCGTGCAGGCCGGCGAGAAGCTCGCGGTGATCGAGGCCATGAAGATGGAAAACGTGCTCTTCGCGGCCCACGACGGCGTGGTCGGCAGCATCGCGGCGGCGAAGGGCGAGTCGCTCTCGGTCGACCAGGTGATCCTGGAGTTCGCGTGATGGCGCGGCCGTTCAAGGTGCTGGGCGTCCAGCAGATCGCGATCGGCGGGCCCGACAAGCTGCGCCTGCGCAAGCTGTGGGTCGAGATGCTGGGGCTCGAGGTCACCGGCACCTTCAAGAGCGAGCGCGAGAACGTCGACGAAGACATCTGCGCGATGGGCAGCGGGCCGTTCAAGGTCGAGGTCGACCTGATGCAGCCGCTGGACCCCGAGAAGAAGCCTGCGGTTCACACCACGCCGCTGAATCACGTCGGGCTGTGGATCGACGACCTGCCGAAGGCAGTCGAATGGCTCACGGCGCAGGGCGTTCGCTTTGCGCCGGGCGGCATCCGCACGGGCGCGGCGGGCTTCGACATCTGCTTCCTTCATCCCAAGGGCAACGAGGAATTTCCCATTGCCGGCGAGGGTGTGCTGGTCGAACTGGTTCAGGCGCCGCCGGAGGTGGCCCGGGCCTTCGCGGCGTTGGCCGCGGCCTGACGCGGCGCGCGCTCAGGCGCCCGGGCGGCGCCAGACCGCGAGCGTGGCCGCCAGCAGCCACATCCCGGCCGCGCAGCCGCGATTGAGCGCCCGCAGGCTGCGCTGCGACAGCCATCGCACCGCCTGCGTGCCGGCCATCGCATAGCCGAGCATCACGCAGGTGTCGATGCCGACGAAGACCGCACCGAGGATCAGGTACTGCGTGCCTTGCGCACGAGCCGTATCGACGAACTGCGGCAGGAAGGCCGCGAAGAACAGCAGCGATTTCGGGTTCGACAACGCCACCGCCAGGCTGCGCGCCAGCGCGAGCCGTCCGCGCAGCGGTTTGGCCGCCGCTGCGGTCAGTTCGGAGGCGACGTCCGTCGGCCGGGTGCGCCAGAGCCTGACGCCGAGCCAGACGAGGTAGGCGACGCCGAAGATCCGGATCGCGTTGAAGAGGTATTCCGAGGCGGCGAGCAGCGAACCCAAGCCGAGCGCCACCGTCCCGATCACGATGGCGCTGCCGAGCGAGGCGCCGGCGATGCCCCAGGCCGCCGCCCGCATTCCACCTGCGATCCCGTTGGACATCGCCAGCAGCATCGTCGGGCCCGGCGTGATCGCGAGCGCCAGCGAGGCGATGACGAAGAGGAGGAGGGTGTCGATGCTCATGGCTTTCCGGATTCGGGGCTGGATTTGCCGGCGCGCGCCCGCGCGAGCGCGGCCTCGATGATCGCGCGTTTGCGGTCCACCGGGGCGGCCGGCGCCGCTTCCGCCGCCGGAGTGGGTTTCTCGCGCCGTCGCTGGCGGGCTTCGTAACGCTGGCGCGCATGGTCCGCCTGCTGTTGCGACCACGCCTGCCAGCCGGTCCTGCCCGGCGTGGCGGATTCGAGCGAGATGCAGTCGACTGGGCACACGGGGATGCAGAGCTCGCATCCGGTGCAGTGCGGCTCGATCACCGTGTGCATGCGCTTGTTGATGCCGACGATCGCATCGGTCGGGCAGGCGTCCAGGCAGAGCGTGCAACCGATGCACCAGGCTTCATCGATGACCGCGAGCATGCGCGGCCCCTCGACGCCGAAGTTCGGATCGACCGGCCCGGCAGGCTTGCCCGTCAATCGCGACAGGCGAATGACCCCTTCGGCCCCGCCGGGCGGGCACTGATCGATACCGGCCTCGCCGGCTTCGATCGCCTGGGCATATCCCGCGCAGTCCGGATAGCCGCAACGCGTGCATTGCGTTTGCGGCAGCGCCTCGAGGAGGCGCGCGGCCAGCGGGCTCACGACGTCACTTCGATTTGCGCGCGGTCGTGCGGGCCCGGGGCGCGCTGGTCTTGCGTGCCGCCGCCATGGCCGGGTGCTTCCTGGCCGTCGCCGTGGGGAGATCGGCATCTTCCTGCGCCAGCACCGACTGCGGGGCGCGCGTCTGCGGCTGGTCGTGCTCGAGGATGAAGGCCTTGACCTCAGGGTAGACCTTTTCGCGCCAGCGACGGCCGCTGAAGATGCCGTAGTGACCGGCGCCCTTGACTTCCAGATGCCGTTGTTCGTCGGACACGATGCCGGTGCACAGGTCGTGCGCGGCGCGCGTCTGGCCGGCGCCCGAGATGTCGTCGAGTTCGCCTTCGATGGTCAGCAGGCCGGTCGAACGGATGTCCTGCGGACGGACGAGTTCCGCAGCGCCCTTGGGATTCTTCACCTCCCAGGTGCCGTTCACGAGGTCGAACTTCTGGAAAACCGTGCGGATGGTTTCGAGGTAGTAGTCCGCATCCATGTCGAGCACGGCGTTGTACTCGTCGTAGAAGTTGCGGTGCGCCTCGGCACTCGCATCGTCGCCCTTGATCAGGTTCTTGAAGTAGTCGTAGTGGCTGCTCGCGTGGCGGTCCGGGTTCATGGCCACGAACCCGGTGTGCTGCAGGAAGCCCGGATACACGCGACGGCCCGCGCCCGGAAAGCCGTCAGGCACCCGGTAGATCACGTTGTTCTCGAACCATTCGAAGCTCTTGTTCATCGCCAGGTTGTTGACCGCGGTCGGCGACTTGCGGGCGTCGATGGGGCCGCCCATCATGGTCATCGAGAGCGGGGCCTTCTCGCCGCGGCTCGCCATGAGGGACACCGCCGCCAGCACCGGCACGGTGGGCTGGCAAACGCTGATGACGTGGCAGTTGCCGTACTCGGCCTGAAGGTAGCGGATGAACTCCTGGACATAGTTGACGTAGTCGTCGAGATGGAATTCACCCTTCGACAGCGGCACGAGGCGGGCGTTGACCCAGTCGGTGATGTAGACCTTGTGGTCCTGCAGCATGGTGCGCACGGTGTCGCGCAAGAGCGTCGCGTAGTGGCCCGACAGCGGCGCGACGATCAGGACGACCGGCTGGCTCTTCAGCGTCTGAAGTATCTTGGGTTCATCCGTGAAGCGCTTGAAGCGACGCAGCTGGCAGAACGGCTCGTCGACTTCGATGCTTTCATGGATCACGACGTCCCGGCCGCCGACCTTGACGGTCTTGATGCCGAATTCCGGCTTCTCGTAATCCTTGCCCAGCCGGTAGAGAAGGTCGTACCCGGCGGCCATCCGTTGCCCGATGGCGGTCTGGCCGAACACGGCGCCCTGGCCGTAGAGTTTGGAAGCTGCCTGCGCGAAGTCCGCAAAGGGCTCCATCAGGGAGCGTTGGGCTTCATAGAGTTGGTAGAGCATCGGAGGGGCCAATTGATTATTGCGATGCAATATATCAGCAGCTCAACTATGGAAATAGAGTGTGACCCCCACTCGGAGGCCACAGTTGTGACATTGAGCCTATGCGAGCGTTTGCAATACGGGGCGAATGCTTCAGGCGCCGTCGTCCACGGCCACCGGACGGCGTAGTCCGGTGCCTGCGCCTGAAGCTGATGAAGCGGCGCCGCGGGTCCTTCGCGGCGCCGATCGAGGTCAGAAAACCTTGGCGATGCTCTGGCAGACGTGGTCGATGTTCTTGCTGTTGAGCGCGGCCACGCACATGCGGCCACTGTCGGTGCCGTAGACGCCGAATTCCTCGCGCAGGCGGACCATCTGGTCCTTGCTCAGTCCGGAGTAGCTGAACATGCCGATCTGGGAGGTGATGAAGCTCATGTCCTGCTTCACGCCGGCGGCCTTGAGGCCGTCGACCAGCTTCTGGCGCATGGCCTTGATGCGGACGCGCATCTCGGCGAGTTCTTCTTCCCAGACGGCGCGGCGTGCCGGATCGTTGAGCACCGCGGCCACCACAGCGCCGCCGTGGATCGGCGGGTTGCTGTAGTTGGTGCGGATCGCGATCTTCAGCTGCGACAGCACGCGTGCGGCCTCGTCCTTGTCCTTGCACAGGACCGACAGGGCGCCGACGCGCTCGCCGTAGAGGCTGAAGCTCTTGGAGAACGAGGTCGAGACGAAGAAGGTCAGGCCGGCGTCGACGAACTTGCCGATCACCGCGCCGTCCTCGGCGATCCCGTTGCCGAAGCCCTGGTAGGCCATGTCCAGGAAAGCGGTGAGATTGCGAGCCTTGACGGCGGCGATCACCTGGTCCCACTGGGCGGGGGTGATGTCGTAGCCCGTCGGGTTGTGGCAGCAGGCGTGGAGCACGACGATGGTGCCGGCGGCGGCGGTCTGCAGGGCCGTGAGCATGCCGTCGAAGTTGATGCCGCGCCTGGCGGCGTCGTAGTACGGATAGGTTTCGACGGTGAAGCCCGCATGGGTGAACAGGGCGCGGTGGTTTTCCCAGCTCGGATCGCTGATCAGCACCTTGGCCGACGGGGCGAGCTTCTTGAGGAAGTCGGCGCCGACCTTGAGGCCGCCGGTGCCGCCGATCGCCTGGATCGTGGCTACACGGCCCGACTTGACGGGTTCGCTGTCGGCGCCGAAGACGAGGCCCTTGACCGCGTTGTCGTAGGCGGCGATGCCGTCGATCGGCAGGTAGCCGCGCGCGCTGGGGGCCTTCATCATGTCCTGTTCCGCCGCCTGGACGCACTTCAAGAGCGGCAGCTGGCCGTTGTCGTCGTAGTACACGCCAACGCCCAGGTTGACTTTTTGCGGGTTGCCGTCGGCAGCGTATTGCTCGTTGAGGCCCAGAATCGGGTCGCGGGGCGCCATCTCGACGGCGGTGAACATAGACATGGAGAAATCCTTTGGGGGGTGGTCGATTCGCGTGGATCCGGGGCAGCGTTTAAGCTTTCCGGTTCGCTTGAATTTTACCGGCCGCGCCCGCACCTTTTCCCAGTCCACGCCATGCCAGAAGCCTCCCAAGCCATTCCAGAGTCGCCACACGCCGAGTCCATGGACCCGGTGAAGCAGGGCGAATTCATCAGGTTTCCCGGGTCGCCGTTCGAGCTCTACCAGCCGTATCCGCCTGCGGGCGACCAGCCCACGGCGATCGCGGGCCTGGTCGAAGGCGTGCAGGACGGCGAGGTTTTCCAGACGCTCCTGGGCGTGACCGGCTCCGGCAAGACCTACACGATGGCCAACGTGATCGCGCGCCTGGGCCGGCCCGCCATCGTCTTCGCGCCCAACAAGACGCTGGCGGCGCAGCTCTACAGCGAATTCAGGGAGTTCTTCCCGAAGAACGCGGTCGAGTACTTCGTCAGCTACTACGACTACTACCAGCCGGAAGCCTACGTTCCCCAGCGCGATCTCTTCATCGAGAAGGACAGCTCGATCAACGAGCACATCGAGCAGATGCGGCTCTCGGCCACCAAGAGCGTGCTGGAGCGGCGCGACACCGTGATCGTTGCTACCGTGAGCGCCATCTACGGCATCGGCACGCCCGAGGATTACACGCAGATGCGTTTCATCATGCGCGAGGGCGACAGGATCGGGCAGCGCGACGTGATCGGCCGGCTGATCCGCATGCAGTACACGCGCAACGAGCAGGACTTCGCGCGCGGCACCTTCCGCGTGCGCGGCGACACCATCGATGTCTTCCCGGCCGAACACAGCGAGCTGGCGATCCGCGTCGAGCTGTTCGACGACGAGATCGAATCGCTGCAGCTCTTCGACCCGCTCACCGGGCGCATCCGGCAGAAGATTCCACGCTTCACCGTCTATCCGTCGAGCCACTACGTCACGCCGCGCGACAAGGTGTTGCGCGCGGTCGAGACCATCAAGCTCGAACTGGACGAGCGGCTGAAGTTCTTCCTGGCCGAAGGCAAGCTGGTCGAGGCGCAGCGGCTGGAGCAGCGGACGCGCTTCGACCTTGAGATGCTGGCCGAGATCGGCCACTGCAAGGGCATCGAGAACTACACGCGGCACCTCTCGGGCGCGGCGCCGGGCGACCCGCCGGCCACCCTGACCGACTACATGCCGAAAGACGCGCTGATGTTCCTCGACGAGAGTCATCAGATGATCGGCCAGCTCAGCGCGATGTACAACGGCGACCGGGCGCGCAAGACGACACTCGTCGAATACGGCTTTCGGCTGCCGTCGGCGCTGGACAACCGCCCTCTCAAGTTCGAGGAGTTCGAGACGCGGATGCGGCAGTGCATCTTCGTCTCGGCCACGCCGGCGCAGTATGAAAAGGACAACGCCGGCAATGTCGTCGAGCAACTGGTCCGGCCGACCGGCCTGATCGACCCGGAAGTCGAGGTCCGCCCCGCGACCCATCAGGTGGACGACGTACTGCAGGAAATCCGCCTGCGGGTCGAGAAGGGCGAGCGCGTGCTCATCACCACGCTGACGAAGCGGATGGCCGAGCAGCTCACCGACTACCTCGTCGACAACGGTGTCAAGGTGCGCTATCTGCACAGCGACGTGGACACGGTGGAGCGGGTCGAGATCCTGCGCGACCTGCGCCTGGGCGCCTTCGACGTGCTGGTCGGCATCAACCTGCTGCGCGAGGGGCTGGACATCCCCGAGGTGTCGCTGGTGGCGATCCTGGACGCCGACAAGGAAGGCTTCCTGCGCGCGGAGCGCTCGCTGATCCAGACCATCGGGCGGGCGGCGCGCAACCTGAACGGCAAGGCGATCCTGTACGCGGACCGGGTCACCGATTCGATGAGGAAGGCCATCGACGAGACCCTGCGCCGCCGGGCGCGCCAGATCGCCTACAACGAGGCCCACGGCATCACGCCGCGCAGCATCGTGAAGCAGGTGCGCGACCTCATCGACGGGGTCTACAGCGAAAAGGCGAGCAAGGAATCGGCCAAGCGCGACATCGAGCGGGCCAAGGTGGAGGACATGTCCGAAAAGGACATCGCGCGCGAAATCAAACGGCTCGAGAAGACGATGCTGGAGCACGCCCGCAACCTCGAATTCGAGAAGGCGGCGCGGGTTCGCGACCAACTGGCGCTGCTGCGCGAGCAGGCTTTCGGCGGTCCCGGGCACGACAACATCGTCCCGTCCGCCCCCGGCGAATCGACCGCTTGAGACCGTCCGGTCCTGCAATCGGGTTTACCCGAGCGCGCGACAGGGCCTTCTGGTATACTTGAGCGAAATACTCAACAAACTAGAAACTTCGCGATGAAGGGCCGACTCCCATTGACAGGTTCACCGGTCAAGCAGGGTCGGGCAGGGCGGAGACGACGTCACCAGGCCCTGGCCGCGGTGTCATTTCAACGGTAAGCACTCAAGGAGCTTGCGATGCGTCTCACTACCAAAGGCCGCTTTGCGGTGACAGCCATGATCGATCTGGCGCTGCGCCAGAACACCGGTCCAGTCACGCTGGCCGCAATCAGCCAGCGGCAGCAGATTTCGTTGTCCTATCTGGAACAACTGTTCGGCAAGCTGCGCCGGCACGAGCTGGTCGAATCGACCCGCGGCCCCGGCGGCGGCTACTCGCTCGGCCGCAAGGCTTCGGATATCACCGTGGCCGATATCATTGTTTCCGTCGATGAGCCGATCGATGCCACGCAGTGCGGCGGCAAGGAAAACTGCCTCGGCGAGGCCGGCCGGTGCATGACGCACGAGCTCTGGGCATCGCTGAACCAGCGCATGGTCGAGTTCCTCGATTCGGTCACCCTGCAGAAGCTGGTAGACGACCAGATCGCCAAGGGCGTGCAGATCGAGAACAAGCCCGCCGTCAAGCGCGCGATCTCGAGCCAGCCGGTCGTCAAGCCGATCCGGGTCAATGCGCCCAATTCGGTGTTCGCGCTCGGCAACGCCTTCGCGAAATCCTGAACCCGAAGGCGCCTTCGGGCGCCGATTCGCCGCACGAAAAGAACCCACCCCACGCCAGCCCGAGCCAGCCATGGACGTCACTCCCCATTTCCCGATCTACCTTGACTACGGCGCGACGACGCCGGTCGATTCGCGCGTCGTCGACGCGATGATTCCGTGGTTGCGCGAGCACTTCGGCAACCCGGCGTCACGCAGCCACGCCTGGGGTTGGGAAGCCGAGGAAGCCGTCGAAAAGGCGCGCGACTACGTGGCGGACCTGATCGGCGCCGATCCGCGCGAGATCGTGTGGACGTCCGGCGCCACCGAATCGAACAACCTGGCGCTGAAGGGCGCTGCCCATTTCTACAAGGGCAAGGGCAAGCACCTGATCACGGTGAAGACCGAGCACAAGGCCGTGCTCGACACCATGCGCGAACTCGAGCGCCAGGGCTTCGAGGTCACCTATCTGGACGTGCAGCAAGACGGCCTGCTCGACATCGAGGCCTTCAAGGCCGCGATCCGGCCCGACACGATCCTCGCGAGCGTGATGTTCGTGAACAACGAGATCGGCGTGGTGCAGGACATGGTGGCGCTCGGCAACATCTGCCGTGAGAAGGGCGTGATCTTCCACGTCGACGCAGCGCAGGCGACGGGCAAGATCGAGATCGACGTCAAGACGCTGCCGGTCGACCTGATGAGCCTGGCCTCGCACAAGACCTATGGCCCGAAGGGCATCGGCGCGCTGTACGTGCGCCGCAAGCCGCGCGTGCGGCTCGAAGCCCAGATGCACGGCGGCGGCCACGAGCGCGGCATGCGCTCGGGCACGCTGCCGACGCACCAGATCGTGGGCATGGGCGAGGCTTTCCGCCTCGCCAAGCTCGAAATGAAGGAAGACATCGCCAAGGCGCGCGCCCTGCAGAAGCGCCTGCTCGACGGCCTGAAGGATGTCGAACAGGTCTTCATCAACGGCGATCTCGAGCACCGCGTGCCGCACAACCTGAACATGAGCTTCAACTACGTCGAAGGCGAGTCGCTGATCATGGGCATCAAGGGAATAGCAGTGTCCAGCGGTTCCGCCTGCACCTCGGCCAGCCTCGAGCCCAGCTACGTGCTGCGCGCGCTGGGCCGCAGCGACGAGCTGGCCCACAGCAGCCTGCGCATGACGATCGGCCGCTTCACGACCGAGGAAGAGATCGACTATGCGATCTCCACCATCAAGCACAACGTCGCGAAGCTCCGTGAACTGAGCCCGCTCTGGGAGATGTTCCAGGAGGGCGTCGATCTCAGCACGATCCAGTGGTCGGCTCACTAAAAGTCCAAGAGGTACCCCATGTCTTATTCATCGAAAGTCATTGACCACTACGAAAATCCCCGTAACGTCGGCTCCTTTGAAAAGGGCGACGCCTCGGTGGGCACCGGCATGGTCGGCGCACCCGCCTGCGGCGACGTCATGAAGCTGCAGATCAAGGTCAACCCCGAGACGGGCGTGATCGAGGATGCGCGCTTCAAGACCTACGGCTGCGGTTCGGCGATCGCTTCGTCCTCGCTCGTCACCGAGTGGGTCAAGGGCAAGACGCTCGACGAGGCCGCCGCGCTGAAGAACGTGCAGATCGCCGAGGAACTGGCGCTGCCGCCGGTCAAGATCCACTGCTCGATCCTCGCGGAAGACGCGATCAAGGCGGCAGTCAGCGACTACAAGGCCAAGCATGGCGCTGCCACGAAGGCGGCGGAGGCTGCTCATTGATGAGCGCAGCGCAGGGCCGCCCCAAGCAAGCTCGCACCCCCTCGAGGGGCAGCGAGGACACGAAGTGCCGAGCGTGGGGGCAAGTATGGCTGTGACCCTGACCGAATCCGCCGCGCGCCACGTCGCCCGCTACCTCGGAAAGCGAGGCAAGGGCGTGGGGGTGCGGCTGGGCGTCAAGACCACCGGTTGCTCGGGCCTGGCCTACAAGCTCGAGTATGTCGACGAGCTTTCGCCCGAAGACGTGGTGTTCGAAGACCATGGCGTGAAGGTGCTGGTCGACCCCAAGAGTCTCGCCTACCTCGACGGAACCCAGCTCGACTTCGTCCGCGAAGGCCTCAACGAGGGCTTCAAGTTCAACAACCCGAACGAACGCGACCGCTGTGGTTGCGGCGAGAGCTTCCGCATCTGATCTCCTCAGGCCTCGAGCCCGAGCCGCCACCATGTCATGTGCTGGCGGCTTTTTGACAACCATGCCAGGGGCGGCCCGGCGACCTGCCTGATGAACCTCACCGATACCGACTTCGAACTGTTCGCCGTCCCGGCGACCTTCGCCCAGGACCGCGCGGCACTCGATGCCCGCTGGAAGGAACTTCAACGCGAAGCGCACCCGGACCGCTTTGCCGCCCAGGGCGCCGCCGCGCAGCGGGTCGCCATGCAATGGTCCGTGCGCATCAACGAGGCCTACCAGCGGCTCAAGGATCCCATCAGGCGCGCGACCTACCTTTGCGAGCTGAACGGCGCACCGATCAATGCCGAGAACAACACGGCGATGCCGCCGGATTTCCTGATGAACCAGATCGCGTGGCGCGAGGAACTCGAGGAGGCGGATGACGATGCCGGGATCGAGAAGCTCCGCGGCGAAGTGGAAGCCGGCCGTGCCCGCGCGCTGTCGTCGCTCGACTGGCTCATCGACGAAAAGGGCGACTACCCGGGGGCGGCAAAACAGATCAGAGCCCTCATGTTCATTGAGCGCTTTGCCCACGACATCGAAGTCAAGTCGGACCAGTTGGGACAATAGAACCATGAACCCCCACGCTCATCACTTCGTGTATTCGCTGCCCCCCGAGGGGGAGCAGGCCTCCCTTGGGGCGGCCCGGCGGGAGGCCTGATGTCACTGCTTCAGATTTCAGAACCCGGCCAGGCGCCCGATCCGCACCAGCGCCGCATCGCCGTCGGCATCGACCTCGGCACCACGCATTCGCTCGTGGCCGCGGTTCGCAGCGGGGTGGCCGAGTGCCTGCCCGATGGGGAAGGCCGCGTGCTCCTGCCGTCGGCCGTCCGCTACCTCGACAAGGACCGCCGCCAGATCGGATTCGATGCCCTGGCGGCGCGCGCCGAAGATCCTGCGAACGTGATCACCTCGGTCAAGCGGCTGATGGGCCGCGGCGTGCAGGACATCGAGAACCGCGATGCCATGGCCTACCACCTCACGGACGAGGCCGGCATGGTCCACGTCGTGACCACCGCCGGCGAGAAGTCGCCCATCGAGGTCAGCGCCGAGATCCTCGCGACGCTGCGCTACCGGGCCGAGGACACCTTCGTCGATGACCTGTATGGTGCGGTGATCACCGTCCCTGCGTACTTCGACGAAGGCCAGCGCCAGGCGACCAAGGACGCCGCGCAGCTCGCCGGCCTCCATGTGCTGCGCCTCATCAGCGAGCCGACGGCGGCCGCCATTGCCTACGGGCTCGACAACGCGAGCGAAGGCGTCTACGCGGTCTACGACCTGGGCGGCGGCACCTTCGACATCTCGATCCTGCGGCTGACGCAGGGGGTGTTCGAGGTGATCGCGACCGGCGGCGACTCGGCCCTGGGCGGCGACGACTACGACCTCGCGCTGGCCGAATTCGTCCTCGCGCAAGCGGGGTACAAGGCCAGCAGCGATGCCGACAAGGCCGCACTGCTGGTGGCGGCCCGGTCGACGAAGGAAGCGCTTTCCACGGCCGAGGCGGCCACGTTCTCGGCCAGCCTCCAGGCCGGCGAAGTCAAGCTCGAAGTGCGGCGCGAGCAGTTCGAAGCCGCCACCGAAAAGCTCACCGCACGCACGATCGCATCGGTCCGCAAGGCGCTGCGCGACGCGCGGCTGCAGCCGGCAGAGCTCAAGGGCATCGTGCTCGTCGGCGGCGCTACGCGCATGCCGCAGATCCGCAACGCGGTCGGCAAGTTCTTCGGCCGCGATCCGCTGACCAACCTGAACCCCGACGAAGTGGTGGCCCTCGGTGCCGCGATCCAGGCCAACCAGCTGGCCGGCAACGGCGGCGCCGATGACCTGCTGCTGCTCGACGTGATTCCGCTTTCGCTCGGCATCGAGACCATGGGCGGGCTGGTCGAACGCATCGTGCCGCGCAACCAGACCATCCCGACCGCGATGGCGCAGGACTTCACGACCTACGTGGACGGCCAGACGGCGCTGGCGCTGCATGTCGTGCAGGGCGAGCGCGACCTCGTGGCCGACTGCCGCAGCCTCGCGCGCTTCGAATTGCGCGGCATTCCGCCGATGGCCGCCGGTGCGGCGCGCATCCGCGTCACCTTCACCGTCGATGCCGACGGGCTGCTGAGCGTCAGCGCGAAGGAGCAGGGCAGCGGCGTGGAGGCGAGCGTCAAGGTCAAGCCGTCCTACGGGCTCACCGACGAGCAGATCGCCACCATGCTGCAGGAGAGCTTCTCCACCGCGCAGCAGGACATGCAGGCGCGTGCCCTGGTCGAAGCCCGCGTGGATGCCGACCGCATGCTGCTGGCCACGCAGAGCGCCCTGGATGCAGACGGGGCTCTCCTGTCCGTCGAGGAGCGCGAAGCCATCGATGCGCGGATGGATGCGCTGCGCCGCGCGCAGTCGTCCGGCGACGCGGCGGTGATCGAGGCCGCCACCAAGGCGCTCGCGGACGGCACCGAAGCCTTCGCGGCGCAGCGCATGAATGCCGGCATCGCGCGCGCGCTCGCAGGTCGCCAGATCGAGTCCCTCTAGAAGAACGCGCCATGCCCACGATCAAGATCCTTCCCCACGCCGAGTACTGTCCCGAGGGCGCCGAAATCAGCGCGCCCGCGGGCACCTCGATCTGCGAGGCCCTGCTCGAGAACAACATCCATATCGAGCACGCCTGCGAGATGAGCTGCGCCTGCACCACCTGCCACGTGATCGTGCGCAAGGGCCTCGAATCGCTGAACGACGCGGAGGAAGAGGAAGAGGACCTGCTCGACCGCGCCTGGGGCCTGGAGCCGCAGTCGCGCCTGAGCTGCCAGGCGATCCTTGCACAATCGGACCTCACGGTTGAAATTCCGAAGTACTCCATCAATCACGCCAAAGAAAATCATTGATGACCCGGCAGATCGTCCTCGACACCGAAACCACCGGCCTTTCCGCCGAGAACGGCGACCGCATCATCGAACTGGGATGCGTCGAACTGTTCAATCGCAAGCTCACCGGCAACGACCTGCACATCTACTTCAATCCCGAGCGTGAAAGCCATGAAGACGCGCTCAAGGTGCACGGCCTGACCACCGACTTCCTGCGCGACAAGCCCAAGTTCGGCACGCTGGCGAACGACATCATCGAATACCTTCGCGACGCCGAGCTGATCATTCACAACGCGGCCTTCGACGTCGGCTTCCTGAACAAGGAACTCGAACTGGCGGGGCTGCCGCCGCTGCGCAGCTTCGTTTCGGAGGTGACCGACACGCTGGCGATGGCGAAGTCGGTGTACCCGGGCAAGCGCAATTCGCTGGATGCGCTTTGCGACCGCTTCGGTGTCGATCGCTCGAACCGGACCTTCCACGGCGCCAAGCTGGATGCACAGCTGCTCGCGGACGTCTACATCAATCTCACGCGCGGACAGGACGCGCTGCTGATCGACGTCGCGACCGACGAGCCGAAGCAGGGCACCGTCCTGGTCGTCGACCTGCGCACTTTCGAGCTGCCGGTGCTCGTTGCCGCGGAGCATGAACTGGCCGAGCACGAGGAAGTCCTGGTGCAGCTCGACAAAAGTAGCGGCGGCCGGACGCTATTTCGCAAAATCGGCGAAATGGCTGTGGCATAATCTAAGGCTTCGCAGCGCAAGGCATCGCCGGCGCTTCGGGCGGTTAGCTCAGGGGTAGAGCACAGCATTCACACTGCTGGGGTCGCAGGTTCGAAGCCTGCACCGCCCACCAATTCCCTCTCTTCGGTTTCTCCGCTTCCTGCGCCCGGGTTGGCGCCTGCGAAGCCGCGAAGGGAACGGCCTGTTGCATCGCGTCTTCACCTCCCGTAGAACGGTGTGGTTGAAGGAGAACGCCATGGCCACCAGTCCAGATCTTCCGCCTCCCATCACGCCCGACCCACCGGACGTTCCCGAGCTTCCCGTCGAGCCCGACGAAGGACCCGCGACGCCGCCCGGCGATCTCGCGCTGCCGAAGACCGCATCCGCCGGCAAGGCGGGGTGATCGGCGGCCCCGCGCCGCTATGCTCGCGGCATGGATGAATTCGATTGCGCCGTCATCGGCGCCGGCGTGGTCGGTCTGGCCGTGGCGCGGGCCCTCGCCTTGCAGGGGCGCGATGTCATCGTGCTGGAAGCCGAGGGCGCCATCGGCACCGGCACGAGCTCGCGCAACAGCGAGGTGATCCACGCCGGCATCTACTACCCAAAGGGCTCGTTGAAGGCCCGGCTGTGCGTGGAGGGCAAGAAGCTGCTCTACGACTATGCCCGCGAGCGCAGCGTGCCGCATCGCCGCTGCGGCAAGCTCATCGTCGCGACCTCCGAGACGCAAGTCGAACAGCTCACCGGGATCATGGCCAAGGCGGCCGCCAATGGCGTGGACGACATGGTCCTGCTCTCGGGCGAGGAGGCGCGCGCGATGGAGCCGCAACTGGCATGCACCGCCGCGCTGCTTTCGCCGAGCACCGGCATCGTCGACAGTCATGCGTTCATGCTGAGCCTGCAGGGCGACCTGGAGCATGCAGGAGGCGTCGTGGCGCTGAAGTCGGGCGTCGCGAGCGCCCGGTGCGAGGG
Organism: Variovorax sp. HW608; assembly: GCF_900090195.1. NCBI lineage: Bacteria > Pseudomonadati > Pseudomonadota > Betaproteobacteria > Burkholderiales > Comamonadaceae > Variovorax > Variovorax sp. HW608. Next base: position 6,527,444 of record NZ_LT607803.1, on the reverse strand, counting down.
CGGGGGCATCGTGCTCGTGACCGCAGACGGCACGCACCTGCGCTGCGCCAGCGTGGTGAACGCCGCGGGACTCGCGGCCCCCGCATTGGCGCGGCGCTTCGAAGGGCTTCCTTCCGAATCGCTGCCGCAGGCCTTTTACGCGAAGGGAAATTACTTCACCCTGGCCGGGCGCGCACCTTTCAGCCGGTTGATCTATCCGGTCCCCGAGGCGGCGGGCCTCGGCGTGCATCTCACGCTGGACCTGGGCGGCCAGGCCAAGTTCGGGCCGGACGTCCAATGGGTGGATCGCCCGGACGACCTCGTGGTCGATCCCGCTCGCGGCCAGGGCTTTTACGCGGAGGTCCGCAAGTACTGGCCCGGACTGCCCGACGGCGCGCTCCTGCCCGGCTATGCGGGCATGCGGCCCAAGATCTCCGGCCCGACGCAGGCGCCTGCCGACTTCATGATCGCCGGGCCGGCCGACCACGGCATTGCGGGCCTCGTCAACCTGTTCGGGATCGAATCACCGGGCCTGACGAGCAGCCTGGCCATCGCACGTCAAGTGGCCGGACTTCTGTCGTAGATGCGGAGAGGCATGTACCATGCGGCGGTGCGTCGCTTGTCGGCGTGAGTTGCCGGCGCGGTGCCGGCGCGTTGAGGAGGACCTTTTTCAATGACTGCAACCACCAATCTCGAAGAGGCGGCAAACGCTGTAGCGGAAGACATCGCAAGCGACGTGCGCGGTGTGCTCGCCAGCAAGGATCTCGACTCCGTCCCTCACATCAAGGCCCTTCGCCAGCGCATCGACAGCAAGCTGGCGATCGCCCGCGAGCTGGCTGCCGAAAAGAGCCGCATCGCCGCCAAGAAGGCGCGGGAGGCCGCCAGCTCGGCCAACGCCTACGCACACGACGAGCCCTGGCAGATCGCCGGCGCTGCGCTGGCAGTGGGCGTCCTGGTGGGCCTGCTGCTTGGCCGCCGCTGAGTTGATCCGCCTCCGCGCCGCCGGGAAGCGGACCCGGCCCCGCTTCTGGCGGGGGGCTCGCGGGGCCGGCGCATGAGGCTGTCGTCGCTGTTCGGGATCAAGTCCCAGCTGCGGCGCCTGCGCATCCTGATCGGTGAGGGCGCCCTGGCGGCCGAAGACCGGGCCGAACTGCTGCGCTTTGCCTGGGAAGACGAGAAGAAGCGCCTGCGATGGATGCTCGGACTCGTCATTGCGGTGGCCGGACTCACCACGATCGCGATCGCGCTGCTCTCGGTGGCGATCGTCGTCCACTTCTGGGACACGCCGCAGCGCGCGGTCGCCGCCTGGCTGGTGGCGGCGGTCTGGGTGGCGCTCTGGCTGGCCTCGGTGGTGGCTCTGCTGTCGATGACGGGCAAGTCGTCGGCGGCGTTCGAGCCGGTCCTTCGCGAGTTCGAGCGCGACCGCGCATGGCTGCGTGAAAGCCTTGGAAAGGCCAAGCCGGGCGCGGCACCGCGCGAGCCCCGACCGCACACACGCGAGGAATTGCAGGCGCGCATCGAAAAGCAGCGCGTGCGCATTGCCACGCTCGAAGCCGCTTCGTCGCGACAGGGAGAAGCGCCGGTGCCGAACGAAAGCTCCAGCGCGGTGGCGATGCGCATCGCGCGCGAGCACCCGGTCGCGGCCGGCGTGGCTGTCGCGGCGGTGGTCGCCGTCCTCGGGCCGCGCCGCATCGTGCGCTGGGCCAGCGTGATCGTCCCGGTGCTCTGGCGGATGCGCTGATCTGGTCGGCCGCTCAGGCGCCGCCGCGGCGCAGCGCCTGGGCCACCTGCCGGACCAGCCCCGGCCCGCGATAGATCAATCCGGTGTAGATCTGCACCACGTCCGCACCGGCGTCGATCTTCGACTTCGCATCGGCCGCGCTCAGCACGCCGCCGACACCGATGATCGGGAACTTGCTTCCCAAGGCGGCCCGCAGCTGCGCGATGACGCGATTGCTGGCTTCCCTGACCGGTGCGCCCGACAGGCCGCCGGCCTCTTCGGCATGCGGCAAGCCCGCCACGGCCTCGCGCGACAGCGTGGTGTTGGTGGCGATGACGCCGTCCATCCCGTGCCGCAGCAGCGTCGCCGCGATCACCTTGACCTGGGCTTCGTCGAGATCGGGCGCGATCTTCACGAAGAGAGGCACCCGCCGGCCTTGCCGCGCGGCGAGCGCCTCGCGCTTGTCGGCCACGGCGCCGAGCAGTGCATCGAGGGCTTCGTCGCTCTGCAGCGAACGCAGGTTCGCGGTGTTGGGGCTCGAAATGTTGATCGTCACGTAGTCGGCATGCGGATACACGCCGTCCAGGCCGATCAGGTAGTCGTCCACCGCGCGTTCGATCGGCGTGGCGGCGTTCTTGCCGATGTTGAGGCCGAGCAGCATCGGCAGCTTCGAGGCATCGCGGCGGAAACGCGCGCGTTGCACGTTCGCGATGAAGGCCTCGAGGCCTTCGTTGTTGAACCCCAGGCGGTTGATGAGCGCCTGCTGCTGCGGCAGCCGGAACATGCGCGGCTTGGGATTGCCGGGCTGTGCCTTGGGCGTGACGGTCCCGACTTCGACGAAGCCGAAGCCCATCGCGGCGAAGGCATCGATGCAGCGCGCGTTCTTGTCGAGGCCGGCCGCGAGACCGACCCGGTTGGGAAAGGTCAGCCCCGCGAGCGTGATCCGATCCTCCACGCGCGGCGCGGCGTAGACGCAGGCGAGCGGCGTGTTCTGCGTGCGCGCGAGCGCATCGAGGGTGATTTCGTGGGCGTGCTCGGGGTCGACACCGAACAGGAAGGGACGTGCAAGTCCATAAAGCGACGAGGGCAACGGCAGGGGCATCGGATAATTCTCGACTTCAATCAGCCAAGGATTCTCCCCGATGACTTCTCCCGCTCCTGCACCGGCCCCGACCCAGGACGAACTCAAGGCGCAAGTTGGCCGTGCCGCACTGGATTTCGTCGTCAAGGGCGAGATCGTCGGCGTCGGCACCGGCTCGACCGTGAACAAGTTCATCGACGCGCTCGCCACCATCAAGTCGCAGATCCGGGGGGCAGTTTCCAGCTCGGTGGCATCGACCGAGCGGCTTCGGGCGCTGGGCATCCCGGTCTTCGACAGCAATGAGGTCGAGGAGCTCGCGGTCTACATCGACGGCGCCGACGAGATCGACGGCCGCGGCTACATGATCAAGGGCGGCGGCGCGGCGCTGACGCGGGAGAAGATCGTGGCCGCCCAGTCCCGGCGCTTCGTATGCATCGCGGATGCGTCCAAGCTCGTCAATACGCTGGGGGCGTTTCCGCTGCCGGTGGAGGTGATCCCGATGGCGACGCAGCGGGTGATGCGCCAGTTCGCCCGCCTCGGTGGGCAGGCCCAGGTGCGGCAGAAGGACGGGGCGCCGCTGGTGACGGACAACGGCCAGCACATCGTCGACGTGACCGGCCTGCGGATCACCGATCCGCTCGGCTTCGAGACCGAGGTGAACCAGTGGCCCGGCGTCGTCACGGTGGGGGTCTTCGCCCGCCAGCGGGCCAGCGTGTGCCTGCTGGGCACCTCGTCCGGCGTGCGGACGATGCGCTTCGGCTGAAGTCCTCCTAGAACTTGATGCCGGCGGGATTGCTCGGCGACGGCCCGCTCGACGGGGCCGCGGGTGCCGGGGTGGCGGCAGGCGCGGACGCTTCAGCGGCAGGCTTGGCGGCGGGCGCCAGGGCCACCAGCGGCTGGGCCGGCGGATTCTGATAGCTCGCCGGCAACTGCGAACTCTTCGGATAGCCCGCGGCGTCGAGGTACTGCGACCACTCGCTGTCCGAGAAGCCCTTGAGCTGCTGCGAGCCGATGGTCAGCAGCGGCACGCCGATCTGGCCGCTCAGGCGTTGCAGGGCGGCGATGTCCTCGTTGCTCTTGACCGTGCGTTCGCTGAATGGCACGCCGCGCGTCGTCAGGAGCGAACGCGCCGCACCGCACGGGCCGCACTCTTCGCCGGTATAGAGCGTGACCGGATAGCGCTGGGCCACCTGCCGCAATTCGTAGGGAAGCCCCGCGGCCGAACCGACCGTGTTGCCGGCTCGCGGCGTGGCGGGTTGCGAAGAGGCCGTCGGCGGCTGGTCGGAGAAGCTGACCCGGCCGTCCTTGTCGACCTGGCGATAGACCGCTTGCGCGAAGGACGAGGTGGCGACCAGCAGCAAGGCGAGGCCGGCGATGGCAGAGTGGTGTTTCATCGAGATTTCCCGGAGTCGGATGACGCCGAGTATCTCCGAAGCCTCAGGCCGGCTGCGTCTCGGTCATCCCCTGATGGCGCAACAGTGCATCGATCTGCGGTTCGCGGCCGCGGAAGGCCTTGAACGACTCCATCGCGGTGCGGCTGCCGCCCGCCTCGAGGATCGCTTGCCGGTACTTGCGACCCGTCTCGATGCTCGGCTCGCCGTGGGCGCCGGCGGTTTCCTCGAAGGCCGCGTAGGCGTCGGCGCTCAGCACCTCGGCCCACTTGTAGCTGTAGTAGCCGGCCGCGTAGCCGCCCGAGAAGATGTGGCTGAAGGTGTGGGGCGTGCGGCTGAAGGCCGGCGACGGCATGACCGCGACTTCCTCGCGCACCTTGCCGAGCAGGGCCAGCACGTCGCCCGGCTTGGCCGTCGTGGCGTCGTAGATGGTGTGCAGCAGCATGTCGAACAGCGAGAACTCGATCTGCCGCAAGGTCTGCAGGCCGCTCTGGAAGTTCTTGGCCGCCGTCATCTTGTCGAACAGTGCGCGTGGCAGGGGCTCGCCGGTGTCGACGTGCGAGGTCATGTGCGCGAGGACATCCCACTCCCAGCAGAAGTTCTCCATGAACTGGCTGGGCAGCTCGACTGCGTCCCACTCCACGCCGCTGATGCCCGAGACATCGCGCTCGTTGATCTGCGTCAGCATGTGGTGCAGGCCATGGCCGAACTCGTGGAAGAGCGTGGTCACGTCGTCGTGCGTGAGCAGCGGCGGCTTGCCGTCGACGCCCTCGGCGAAGTTGCAGACCAGCTGCGCGACCGGCGTCTGCAGCACGCCGTTGTCGGGGCGCAGCCAGCGCGCGCGCACGTCGTCCATCCAGGCGCCGCCACGCTTGGCCGGCCGGGCCGACGGATCGAGATAGAACTGCCCGACCTTCTGTCCGTTGCGTTCGATGCGGTAGAACTGGACGCCCGGATGCCAGACCGGCGCCTCGTCGCGGCGGATCGACACCTCGAACAGCGTCTCGACGATCTTGAACAGCCCCGCCATGACCTTCGGCGCGGTGAAGTACTGCTTGACCTCCTGGTCGCTGAAGGCATAGCGCGCTTCCTTGAGCTTCTCGCCGATGTAGCTCCAGTCCCAGGGCTGCGGATCGGCGATGCCGAGCTGCTCGCCCGCGAAGACACGCAGGTCGGCCAGATCGCGTTCGCCGTAGGGCTTGGCCTTGGTCGCCAGATCGCGCAGGAACTTGATCACCTGGTCGGCCGATTCGGCCATCTTCGGCACGATCGAGAGCTCGCCGAAATTCGGGTAGCCGAGAAGCTTGGCTTCTTCCTGGCGCAGTTCGAGGATCTCGCGGATCAGCTCGGTGTTGTCGAAGGCCGGATCGCCGAGCTCGCTCGCGCGCGTGACGTAGGCGCGGTAGAGCCGCTCGCGCAGTGCGCTGCTCCTGGCGAATTGCATCACCGGCAGGTAGGAGGGCATCTTCAGCGTCAGCTTGTAGCCTTCCTTGCCTTCGGCCTCGGCGGCCGCTCGGGCGGCGCTGATCACGTCTTCGGGCAGGCCCTCGAGCTCGCCGATCGATGCGTACCAGGCAAAAGCGTCGGTGGCATCGAGCGCGTGTTCGCTGAATTTCTGGCTCAGCTCGGCCTGGCGCTCCTGGATCTCGGCGAAGCGAACCTTGGCGGCACCCTGCAGCTCGGCACCGCCCAGCACGAAGTTGCGGATCGCGTTGTGATGCGCCTGGCGCTGTTCCGCGTTGAGCGTCGCGGGGTCGATCGCCTTGTACTTGGCGTAGAGGCGCTCGTCGGAGCCGAGCCGCGTCCAGAAGGCGGTCACGCGCGGCATCGCCTCGTTGTAGGCGGCGCGCAGCTCGGGCGTATCGGCGACCGCATTGAGGTGGCCCACCGCGCCCCACGCGCGGCTGAAGCGCTCGGATGCGACGTCGAGCACCCGCGAGATCGCCAGCCAGTCCGCCGGGAACTCCGGCGCGGTCACGCTCTGCAGCGCCGCTTCGGCGTCGGCCAGCAAGGCGTCGACCGCCGGCGCGACGTGCGCTGGCCTGATCCGGTCGAAGAGCGGGAGATCGGTGAAGTCGAGGAGGGGGTTGTCAGTGGTGGCCATGGTTTTACTTTGCGGCGCGTTCGGCGGCTTCAAGGGTGTTGGCGAGCAGCATGGCGCGGGTCATGGGCCCGACACCGCCGGGCACCGGCGTGATCCAGCTCGCGACTTCCTTGACGCCGTCGAAATCCACGTCGCCCGCCAGCTTGCCGTCTTCCTTGCGGTTCATGCCGACGTCGATGATGACCGCACCGGGCTTGACCATGTCCGCCGTCAGGATGTTGCGCTTGCCGACGGCGGCGACCACCACGTCGGCCTGGCGCGTGATCGCGCCGAGGTCCTTCGTCGCGCTGTGGCAGATGGTGACCGTGGCGTTCTTGGCCAGCAGCATCATCGCCATCGGCTTGCCCACGATGTTGCTGCGGCCGATGACGACCGCGTGCTTGCCGCGCAGGTCGTAGCCGATCGATTCGAGCATCTTCATGCAGCCGTGCGGCGTGCACGGCCAGAAGCCCGGCTGGCCGACCATCAGGGCGCCGGCGCTGGCGACGTGGAAGCCGTCCACGTCCTTGGTCGGCGAGATCGCCTCGATGACACGGTGGCTGTCCATGTGCCGCGGCAGCGGCAGCTGGACCAGGATGCCGTGCACCTTGGGATCCTCGTTGAGCGCGTGGATGCGCGCGAGCAGCTCGGCCTCGGTCATCGTGGCCGGATAGCGCTCGAGATTGGCGGCAAGGCCCGTTTCGCTGCTGTCGTTGACCTTGTGCTTCACGTAGACCTGGCTCGCCGGATCGTCTCCGACCAGCACGATCGCGAGCGTGGGTTCGACGCCGCTCGCCTTGAGCGCCGCGATGCGGCCGGAGACGTCGGCGCGGATTTTTCGGGACAGCGCATTGCCGTCGATCAGTTGGGCTGTCATCGTTTTCCTGTCTTCCAAGTAAAAACGCCCGCTTGCGCAGGCGTGGGGTGCGAGAGAGTGGCCGGCCGGGCTGCTTGCTAGGCCTTGGCGGGAGCCGCCTGGCCGAGGGCGATCTTCAGCAGGTCGGCCACGGTGTTCGCGTTGAGCTTTTCCATGATGTTGGCGCGGTGCGCCTCGACCGTCTTGATGCTGATGCCGAGGTCGTCGGCGATCTGCTTGTTGAGCCGGCCCGCCACGATGCGTTCCAGCACCTGCGCTTCGCGGCCGGTGAGCTTGGACAACAGGGCGTCGCGGCTGGCGGACTGCTGGTGCTGGGCAAAGGCGCCGCGGGCGTGTTCGAGCATCCGCTCGACCAGGGCCACGAGGGCCTCGTCGTTGAAGGGCTTCTGGATGAAGTCCATCGCGCCCTTCTTCATGCTGTCGACCGCCATCGGCACGTCGCCGTGACCGGTGATGACCACGATCGGCAGCGGCGAGCGGCGTTCGATCAGGCGGTCTTGCAGCTCGATGCCCGACATGCCGCCCATGCGGATGTCGACGATCAGGCAGGCGACTTCGCGCGGGTCGTAGCGGGAGAGGAACGATTCGGCCGAATCGAAGCAGCGGACCCGGTAGTCCTTGCCCTCGAGCAACCATTGCAACGAATCACGAACCGCCTCGTCGTCATCAACGACATACACCGTGCCCTTCTTGGGAATCAAACTCATGCAGGTACCTTCGCCTCGTTGCTTGCTATTGAATCGATAGCGTCAAACACCGGTATCCAGAAGGAAAAACGGCATCCGACCACATCCGGACCATTGTAGATGTTCTCCGCCTGCATCCGCCCCCGGTGGGATTCCACGATGGTGCGGCAAAGGTTCAGGCCGATGCCCATGCCTTCGGCCTTGGTGGAGAAGAAAGCCTCGTACAGCCGGTCCATGACTTCGGGCGAGAGGCCCATGCCGGTGTCCTGCACCGAGAACTCGACCGCGTTGTGGCCGTCGATGATCTTCGGCAGCACCCGCAGCTCGACGCTGCGGCGTGCCAGCGGCCGGTTCGCGAGGTCGATGGATTCGGCGGCGTTCTTCAGCAGGTTGACCATCACCTGCTCGATCAGGATCGGATCGACGCGCAGCACCGGCAGGCGGGCAGCCACGTAATGGTTCAGGCGCACGTTGCGGCGCCGCAACTCGATGCCCGCCAGTTCGACCGCTTCGCTGACCATCGTCGCGACCTCGGCCGGCGTGCGGTTGGGCTCGCTGCGCTTCACGAAGGAGCGGATGCGCTGGATGATCTGGCCCGCGCGCTGGGCCTGCTTCGAGGTCTTGTCGAGCGCCGCGAGCAGGGCGTCGGAATCGATCTGGTTGCCCTTGATCCGCGACATCATCCCGTTGCAGTAGTTGGTGATGGCGGTCAGGGGCTGGTTGAGTTCGTGCGCCACGCTGGAGGCCATTTCGCCCATCGTGATCAGGCGGCTGGCGGCATGCGCCCGGTCGGCCTGCGCGGCAGCCAGGTCCTCGGCGTCGCGCCGCGGCGTGATGTCGGTCGCGATCACGAGCTGGGCGAGCCGGCCGTCGACCCAGGTCAGGTAGCGCGAACGCACTTCGAGCCACTTGCCGAGTTCAGGCACGAAGATCTCGTTGTTCGCCGGCTGGGCCGCAGTGAGCTGGTCGATCGGGAGCCCGGCGAAGGGGTCCACGTCGTCGAGCTCCTCATCGCGCGCATGCGAAGTCGGAACCCCGGCCTGCGCCACCATGTTCAGGTGGCCGACGGTGTTGGAGCCGAACCAGAGGCGGTACAGCTTGTTCGCGAACACCAGCTCCTCGCTGCCGAGCGGCGCCACCGACACCGAGGCGTCGAGCGCTTCCAGCACGGTGGTGAAGCGCTCGTAGGAAGCCGACAACTGCTCGCGGATGCGCGTCGGCTCCGTGATGTCGGTCATCGAGGTCATCCACCCGGTCTGGTGGCCGCGTGCATCGATCAGCGGCGAGACGTACAGCCGCGCGTTGAAGACGCTGCCGTTCTTGCGCTTCACGCGGACCTGGAAGCCGCCAGGGAGCGCGCGGCCGTGCAGTTCTTCCTCGAGGCGCTCGTTCATCACCTCGCGGTCGGATTCCAGCCAGTAGGGGAAGGGCGGCGTCTGGCCGACGAGCTCGTTCTCGCTCCAGCCGGTCATCGCGCAGAAGGCCGCGTTCACGTAGGTGATGCGGCCTTCGAGATCGAGCACGCGCATGCCGGTGAGCATGGAGTTCTCCATGGCGCGGCGGAAGTTGGTTTCGGCCACCAGCGCCTGTTGCGCCTGCAGGCGGCGCCGGGTGTGGCGCCAGGTGCCGATCAGCATCCAGCTCGTCAGCACGCTGAGCGCGCCGACCAGCCAGAAGAGCCCGTTGCCCACCACGCCCTGGGAGGTTCGATAGGCCTGCGCGCGCAGCACCAGCGCATTGCCGACCGGCGACACGGGCACTTCGTATTCGTTGGTCCGCGCCCTCCACGGCAACAGGCGGTTGCCGGCGCCCCTGGGTTTCGCGACGGTATTGCCGGCGATCAGGCCGCCCTTGCCGTCGAGCAGCGACACCGCGTAGCGTGCCGAGACTTCGGCCGGCATGCCGTAGCGCAGCAGGCCGTCGATGGAGAACTCGCCGAGCAGCATGCCCGCGAACAGCCCCTGATCGAACAGCGGGATGTGAAGCTGCAGCATCGGCGCCGGATCACCCCCCGCCAGCGGTTGCGAGAACACCGGCTGCCGCAGCTCGCGCGCCAGGGCGTAGTTGCTTTCGGTGTCGCCGGGGCGCAGCACTTCGCCGACCGCGCGTTGCTGTGCGGGATGCACGCTGGGCGCCGCATAGCTGGCCTTGACGCGGCGGCGGTCATCGAGCCAGGTGACGGCCTGGAGTTCGGGGAACTGGCTGACCAGCGACTCGGCGCGGCTGGTGAATTCGGCGGTGTCGATCTCGCGGTTGGAGGCGTCGCGCGCCAGGCGCATGAGCTGCTCCTGGCGCTCGAGCAGCCGCAGGCGCACGCGCTGCTGCGCGTACTCGACGTCGCGTCTGACGGATTCCTGGACGCGCTCCATTTCCTCCGCGCGCAGATACCAGAAAGCCGAGATGATGGCCGCGAGAAAGAGCAGCACGGCGGCAAGCGGCGCGAGCATCGCCACCGCGTCCTGCAGCATCGGCGTCTGCCGGCGCCACCAGCGGCGCCACCATGAAAGCGGCGACGCGTGCACCGCGCTGCGCGCGACCGCGATCGGGGAGGTTAAGGGCATCGGTCGAGTTTAGGTGATCACCTTTCGGGCCGGGTGTCAACCAGCGCATTGAAAGGGCGAGGCAGGGGGCAAAGTCGCCAGAAAAGAACCAGCAGTTTCATTGGTGAATTTCATAATAAGAAATCGCTACGCACTATTTGAAATCTTGGGATTTCTATGAGAAACTCCCGCGGGCTGCCAAATCCGGCACTAAATTACTGCCACAACCCCCCTCACAAAGGAGACAAGCATGTCGGCGAATCCTCAGAACCTCTTCGGTTCGGCCGCTAACGATCAAGACGCGCAGGAAACCCGCGAATGGATGGATGCCCTCTCGGCAGTCATCGAAAGCGAGGGGCCGGAACGGGCGCATTTCCTGCTCGAGCAACTGCTCGAACATGCCCGCCAGAACAGCATCGACAAACCGTTCTCGGCCAACACGGCCTACGTGAACACCATCGAAGCCGACCAGGAAGAGCGCGTCCCGGGCAACATCGAAATCGAAGAGCGCCTGCGTTCCTACATGCGCTGGAACGCGATGGCGATGGTCGTGAAGGCCAACCGCCACCACCCGCCCGAAGGCGGCGACCTCGGCGGCCACATCGGCTCCTTCGCCTCGCTGGCGACCATGTTCGGCGCCGGCTTCAACCACTTCTGGCACGCCGAGAGCGAGAACCACGGCGGCGACTGCCTCTACATCCAGGGCCACGTATCTCCCGGCATCTACGCCCGCGCCTACCTCGAAGGCCGCCTGACCGAAGAGCAACTGCTCAACTTCCGCCAGGAAGTCGACGGCAAGGGCCTGTCGAGCTACCCGCACCCCAAGCTGATGCCGGAGTTCTGGCAGTTCCCGACCGTCTCGATGGGCCTGGGCCCGCTGATGGCGATCTACCAGGCGCGCTTCCTCAAGTACCTGCATGCGCGCGGCATCGCCAACACCGAGAACCGCAAGGTCTGGGTCTTCTGCGGCGACGGCGAGATGGACGAGGTCGAGTCGCTCGGCGCCATCAGCCTTGCGGCGCGCGAGAACCTCGACAACCTCGTCTTCGTCATCAACTGCAACCTGCAGCGCCTGGACGGCCCGGTGCGCGGCAACGGCAAGATCATCCAGGAGCTCGAAGGCGAATTCCGCGGCTCGGGCTGGAACGTCATCAAGCTGCTTTGGGGCAGCAACTGGGATCCGCTGCTGGCGCGCGACAAGGAAGGCGCGCTGCGCAAGATCATGATGGAGACCAACGACGGCGACTACCAGTCGTTCAAGGCCAATGACGGCGCCTACGTGCGCAAGCACTTCTTCGGCCGCGATCCGCGCACGCTCGAGATGGTCGCCAAGATGAGCGACGACGAGATCTGGGCGCTGCGCCGCGGCGGCCACGATCCGCAGAAGGTCTACGCGGCCTTCCATTCGGCCGTGAACCACAAGGGCCAGCCCACGGTGCTGCTGATCAAGACCGTCAAGGGCTTCGGCATGGGCAAGATCGGCGAGGGCAAGAACACGGTCCACCAGACCAAGAAGCTCGGCGACGAGGACATCAAGGCCTTCCGCGACCGCTTCAACATCCCGATCCCGGACAGCCAGATCGCCGACCTGCCGTTCTACAAGCCGGCCGACGACACGCCGGAAATGAAGTACCTGCACGAGCGCCGCAAGGCCCTGGGCGGCTATCTGCCGCATCGCCGCACCAAGGCCGACGAGAGCTTCACCGTGCCCTCGCTCGAAACCTTCAAGGCCGTGCTCGAGCCGACCGCCGAAGGCCGCGAGATCTCGACCACGCAGGCCTACGTGCGCTTCCTCACGCAACTGCTGCGCGACCAGGCGCTCGGTCCGCGCGTGGTGCCGATCCTCGTCGACGAGGCGCGCACCTTCGGCATGGAAGGCCTGTTCCGCCAGGTCGGCATCTACAACCCCGCGGGCCAGCAGTACACCCCGGTCGACAAGGACCAGGTCATGTACTACAAGGAAGACAAGGCCGGCCAGATCCTGCAGGAAGGCATCAACGAAGCCGGCGGCATGTCGAGCTGGATCGCGGCGGCCACGTCGTACAGCACGAACAACCGGATCATGGTGCCGTTCTACGTGTACTACTCGATGTTCGGCTTCCAGCGCATCGGCGACCTCGCCTGGGCGGCGGGCGACATGCAGGCGCGCGGCTTCCTGCTCGGCGGCACCTCGGGCCGCACCACGCTGAACGGCGAAGGCCTGCAGCACGAGGACGGCCACAGCCACATCCTCGCCAACACGATCCCGAACTGCGTGAGCTACGACCCGACCTTCGCGCATGAAGTCGGCGTGATCCTGCACCACGGCCTCAAGCGCATGGTCGAGCGGCAGGACAACGTCTACTACTACCTCACGCTGCTCAACGAGAACTACGCGATGCCCGGCCTGCAGCCCGGCACCGAGGAGCAGATCATCAAGGGCATGTACCTGTGCAAGCAGGCGCCGGCACTCAAGGCCAAGTCGCCCAGCGTGCAACTGCTCGGCAGCGGCACCATCCTGCGCGAAAGCATCTTTGCGCAGGAACTGCTCGAGAAGGACTGGGGCGTGAGCGCCGCGGTCTGGAGCTGCCCGAGCTTCAACGAGCTGACCCGCGACGGCCAGGAAGCGGAGCGCTGGAACCTGCTGCATCCGACCGAGACGCCGCGCGTGCCCTTCGTCGCGCAGCAGCTGTCGGCCAGCACCGGCCCGGTGGTGGCTTCGACCGACTACATGAAGGCCTACGCCGAGCAGATCCGCCCCTTCGTCCCGAAGGGCCGCAACTACAAGGTGCTCGGCACCGACGGCTTCGGCCGCAGCGACTTCCGCGCCAAGCTGCGCGAGCACTTCGAGATCAACCGGCACTTCATCGTGCTGGCCGCGCTCAAGGCCCTGGCCGAGGACGGCACCATCCCGGCACAGAAGGTGGCCGACGCGATCAAGAAGTACGGCATCAACGCCGACAAGATCAACCCGCTCTACGCATAAAACACCAACCAACAACCTACTGCGCCCTAGGGCGGGAGACACGATATGGCTACAGTGGAAGTCAAGGTGCCGGACATCGGCGATTTCGAGGAAGTCGCGGTCATTGAAGTGCTGGTGAAGGTCGGCGACACGGTCAAGGCCGAGCAGTCGCTGATCACGGTCGAGTCGGACAAGGCCTCGATGGAGATTCCGTCGAGCCAGGCCGGCGTGGTGAAGGAACTCAAGGTCGAGGTCGGCAGCAAGGTGAGCGAAGGCTCGGTCGTGCTGCTGCTCGAGGCCGAAGGCGCGGCTGCCGCGGCACCGGCACCCGCCGCCGCGGCGCCCGCCACTGCGGCGCCGGCCCCCGCGCCTGCTCCGGCGGCGGCGCCCGCGCCCGCCGCTCACGCAGGTCCGATCGAAGTGAAGGTGCCCGACATCGGCGACTTCAAGGACGTCGCGGTGATCGAGGTGCTGGTCAAGCCCGGCGACACCATCAAGGAAGAGCAGTCGCTCATCACCGTCGAGTCGGACAAGGCCTCGATGGAGATTCCGTCGTCGGCTGCCGGCGTGCTCAAGGAACTCAAGGTCAAGGTCGGCGACAAGGTCAACATCGGCGACCTGATCGCGGTGATCGAAGGCGCAGGCGGCGCTGCGGCCGCGCCGGCTCCGGCCCAGGCTGCCGCGGCGCCCGCGCCGGCGACCGCCTCGGTGCCGGCACCTGCACCGGCCGCAGCGCCTGCGGCATCCGCCGTCGCGCCGGCTCCGCATGACCCGACCGTCGCGCCCAGCGGCAAGCTGCCGCATGCATCGCCGTCGGTGCGCAAGTTCGCGCGCGAACTCGGCGTGCCGCTCGACGAGGTGAAGGGCAGCGGGCTCAAGGGCCGCATCACGCAGGAAGACGTCCAGAACTTCACCCGGGCGGTGATGACCGGCGCCGCGACCACCAAGGCCGCGGCCGCCAAGGCGCCGGCCGGTGGCGGCGGCGAGGCGCTCGGCCTGATCCCGTGGCCCAAGGTCGACTTCACGAAGTTCGGCAGCGTCGAGCGCAAGGACCTGTCGCGCATCAAGAAGCTCAGCGGCGCGAACCTGCACCGCAACTGGGTGATGATCCCGCACGTCACCAACAACGACGAAGCGGACATCACCGAGCTCGAAGCCTTCCGCGTCTCCACCAACAAGGAGAACGAGAAGTCGGGCGTCAAGGTGACGATGCTGGCCTTCGTGATCAAGGCTGTGGTCGCGGCGCTCAAGAAGTTCCCCGAGTTCAACACCAGCCTGGACGGCGACCAGCTCGTCTACAAGCAGTACTACCACGTCGGCTTCGCGGCCGATACGCCCAACGGGCTGGTGGTGCCGGTGCTCAAGGACGCCGACAAGAAGGGCATCATCCAGATCAGCCAGGAGATGGGCGAGCTTGCCAAGAAGGCGCGCGACGGCAAGCTCGGCTCGGCCGACATGCAGGGCGGCTGCATGTCGATCAGCTCGCTCGGCGGCATCGGCGGCACGCACTTCACGCCGATCATCAACGCGCCCGAAGTGGCGATCCTCGGCCTGTCCAAGAGCGCGATGAAGCCGGTCTGGGACGGCAAGCAGTTCGTGCCGCGCCTGACGCTGCCGCTGTCGCTGTCGTACGACCACCGCGTCATCGACGGTGCCGCGGCCGCCCGGTTCAACGCGTACCTGGGTCAGGTCCTCGCAGACTACCGCCGCATCCTGCTATGACGACGGTCGTGGCCGTCCGCAAAGGCGGTCAGGTCGTGATGGCTGCCGATTCGCTGGTGACGTTCGGCGACACGCGCTTGTCGTTCAACGCCGAGGCGAACCGGAAGCTCTTCATGGTCAACGACGCGGCCGGCCAGAGCATCTTCGCGATGGCCGGTGCCGCGGCGCACTACCTCGTGCTGCAGCACGCGCTGGCGGGGCAGCCGGTGGAGGCGCTGCGCTTCGGCAGCAAGGACGAGATCTTCCAGACCTTCACGCGGCTGCATCCGGTGCTGAAGGACTCGTTCTTCCTGCAGGCCAAGGAAGACGAGCACGAGCCCTACGAGTCGAGCCAGTTCACCATGCTGCTGGCCAACGCGAGCGGGATCTACGGCATCTACAGCTATCGCGAAGTCTTCGAGTTCAAGCAGTTCTGGAGCATCGGCTCCGGCCGCAGCTTCGCACTCGGCGCGATGCATGCCGCGTACGACAAGGCGCGCTCGGCGCGCGACGTGGCCGAGGCCGGTGTGGCCGCGGCCTGTGAATTCGATCGAAATTCGGCCGGACCGGTCGACTCTCTCACACTCAAACTGAAGGTGTCCAAATGAGCGAAGTACAAGTCAAAGTGCCGGACATCGGCGATTTCAAGGATGTCGCCGTCATCGAGGTGCTCGTGAAGGCGGGCGACACGGTCAAGGTCGAGCAGTCCCTCATCACGGTGGAGTCGGACAAGGCGTCGATGGAGATTCCCTCTTCGCATGCGGGCGTGGTCAAGTCGGTCGCCGTGAAGGTGGGCGACAAGGTGAGCGAAGGCTCGGTGGTGCTGATGCTGGATGCGGCCGAAGGTGCTGCGTCCGCGCCGGCACCGGCGCCTGCACCGGCGCCCGCTGCCGCGGCACCCGCTGCGACGCGCGCGCCTGCCCCCATCGCTGCGCCGGCGGCGGCATCGACCTATGGCGGCGCGGTCGATCTTGAATGCGACGTGCTGGTGCTCGGCGCCGGCCCCGGCGGCTACTCGGCCGCCTTCCGCGCGGCCGACCTGGGGCTCAAGGTGGTGCTGGTCGAGCGCTACGCGACGCTGGGCGGCGTGTGCCTCAACGTGGGCTGCATTCCGTCGAAGGCGCTGCTGCATGTGGCGTCGGTCATCGACGAGGTCCGGCACTTCGCCGACTACGGCGTCGCCTATGGCGAGCCCAAGGTCGACCGCGACAAGCTGCGCGCCCGCAAGAACCAGGTGGTGGGCAAGCTCACCGGCGGCCTGGCGATGATGGCCAAGATGCGCAAGGTCACGACCGTGCGCGGCATCGGCGAATTCATCGATCCGTACCACCTCAAGGTGCAGGAAACCGCGGGCGAGGCCAAGGACCCGACCGGCAAGTCGCAGGTCGTGAAGTTTCGCAACTGCATCATCGCGGCCGGCTCGCAGGCGGTGCAGCTGCCGTTCATGCCGAAGGACGATCCGCGCGTCGTCGATTCCACCGGCGCGCTGGAACTCGGCATTGAACCCAAGCGCATGCTGGTGCTGGGCGGCGGCATCATCGGCCTCGAGATGGGCTCGGTGTACTCGACGCTGGGCGCGCGCCTCGATGTCGTCGAAATGCTCGACGGCCTGATGCTGGGCGCGGACCGCGACCTCGTCAAGGTGTGGCAGAAGATGAACGCGCCGCGCTTCGACAACATCATGCTGAAGACCAAGACTGTCGGCGCCGAAGCGACCAAGGACGGCATCCGCGTGAGCTTCGAGGGCGAGCAGGCGCCGAAGGAGCCGCAGGTGTACGACCTCGTGCTGCAGTCCGTCGGCCGCAGTCCCAACGGCAAGAAGATCGGTGCCGAGAAGGCCGGCGTCGCGGTGAGCGAGCGCGGCTTCATCCCGGTCGACGTGCAGATGCGCACCAACGTGCCGCACATCTTCGCGATCGGCGACATCGTCGGCCAGCCGATGCTGGCGCACAAGGCGGTGCACGAGGCGCACGTGGCTGCCGAAGTGATCGCGGGCGAGCAAAAGGGCGACCATGAACTCGCGAGCGCGGCCTTC
This sequence comes from Variovorax sp. HW608, assembly GCF_900090195.1. Classification (NCBI taxonomy): domain Bacteria; kingdom Pseudomonadati; phylum Pseudomonadota; class Betaproteobacteria; order Burkholderiales; family Comamonadaceae; genus Variovorax; species Variovorax sp. HW608. Next base: position 6,510,407 of record NZ_LT607803.1, on the reverse strand, counting down.
AATGCGCGCGTGATCCCGAGCGTGGCCTTCACCGATCCGGAAGTGGCCTGGGTCGGCCTCACCGAGGATCAGGCCAAGGCCGAGGGCGTGAAGGTGGAGAAGGGCCTGTTCCCGTGGACGGCTTCCGGCCGCGCGATCGCGAACGGCCGCGACGAGGGCTATACCAAGCTGCTGTTCGACGCCGAGACGCACCGCATCGTCGGCGGCGGCATCGTCGGCACCCATGCGGGCGACATGATCGGCGAGATCGCGCTGGCGATCGAGATGGGCGCGGATGCGGTCGACATCGGCAAGACCATCCATCCGCACCCGACGCTGGGCGAAAGCATCGGCATGGCGGCGGAGATCGCGCACGGCACGTGTACCGACGTGCCTCCGGTGAAGAAGCGCTGACCCGCAGCCTTGCCCAACAAAAAACCCGCCGGCGGCGGGTTTTTCTTTTGGCGTGGCGCGGGGTCAGTCGCCCGACGTCTTGAGGCCGTCGTCCTGCGCCGAAATGACGCGCCTTGCGCCGCTGAAGCGGCGCTGCCAATAGCTGCCGCTCATGTCTTCCACGCGAACCTGGGCGCCAGGCTTGGGCGAGTGGATGAACTTGCCTTCGCCGACGTAGATGCCCACATGGCTGAACGCGCGGCGCATGGTATTGAAGAAGACGAGGTCGCCGGGCTTGAGCTCGCTGCGGTCGATCTTCTGGGTGGCCGCGGCCTGTTCCTCGGCGCGGCGGGGCAGCAGTTGGCCGACCGTCTGGTTGTACATGGCGCGGACGAAACCGCTGCAATCAAAACCGGTCTCGACCGTGTTGCCGCCGCGGCGATAAGGGACGCCCAGGAAACCCATGGTCGTGACCACGAGGTCGGAAGTGCGGTCGACGACCGTCTGGCGCACTTGCTGGAACTGGCCCTTCAGGCTCTTGTCGACGACCTGCGCTTCGACAGCAGCGTCATCGCCGAAGTCCTGGCGCTGCTGCAATGGCGCGGCGTGGACCGAAAGCGCGAGCAGCAGGCTGGCGGTGAGTAGGATTAAACGCATGGCGCGTAAGGATATGGATGACACCGCTGGGTGTCAATTTGAAGCGAAACCGAGATTTTGCACGTAAGTTATTGCTGCTGATGGGGTTTTTCGATCCTCTCACATCAAAAAATGTAAAGGTTTCGGTTATCGCCCATAAACGTCGACAGGCCTGTAATGCAAAAGTCTTTGAAATTGGCTGGAATGACCAAACGATTGCAAATCCCGCTCCTTCGAAAGATGCACATGAGATCCTTGACGACGAACGGCCGTGCATGGGCTGCGCGGCTTCTCTGGATGGCGACCGCAGCCGCGGGAGCGGCGGTCGCGGCGCCCAGGCCGGAGGTGATCGCGTCCGGACTCGAGAACCCCTGGGGCGTGGCCTTTTTGCCGGGCGGCCGGTTCCTCGTGACCGAGCGACCGGGCAGGCTGCGCGTGGTCGGGCCCGATGGCAAGGTCGGTGCGCCGGTCAAGGGACTTCCGCCCATCGCCGCCGGCGGGCAAGGTGGCCTGCTGGACGTGCTTGCCGATTCCGGCTTCGAGAGGAACCGGACCTTCTACTTCTGCTTCTCCGAGCCCGATGCGAACGACAGCCGGGCCAACAGCACCGCGCTCGCCCGCGCCCGGCTGTCGACCGATGGCGGGCAGCTCGAGGAGCTGAAGATCATCTTCAGCCAGCAGCCGAAGGTGGTCAGCCGCAACCACTTCGGCTGCCGGATCGTGGAAATGCCGGACGGCACGCTCTTCCTCACGCTGGGCGAACGCTTCAGCCGCAAGGAAGACGCGCAGAAACTCGACAACCATCTCGGCAAGATCGTGCGCGTCACCAAGGACGGTGCGGCGCCGAAGGACAACCCCTTCGTCGGCAGGCCGGGCGCGCTGCCGGAGATCTGGAGCTACGGCCATCGCAACGGCCAGGGCGCGACGCTGGGGCCGGACGGCAGGCTGTGGATGCACGAGCACGGCCCGCAGGGCGGTGACGAGATCAACATCCCGGAGGCCGGCCGCAACTACGGATGGCCGGTCATCACGTATGGCGAGAACTACGGCGGCGGCAAGATCGGCGAAGGCATCACGCACAAGGAAGGCATGGAGCAGCCGCTTCACTACTGGGTGCCGTCGATCGCGCCTTCGGGCATGGCGTTCCTGACCAGCGACCGCTACGGGGCAGCGTGGAAGGGCAATCTCTTCATCGGCTCGCTCAAATTCGGCTATCTCGACCGCATCGAGCTCAAGGACGGCAAGGTGGTCGCCGAGCACAAGCTGCTCGAAGAAGGCCATGCGCGCATCCGCGACGTCAAGCAGGGGCCGGACGGCCTGCTCTACATCCTGACGGACGAGTCCAACGGCAAGTTGATGCGATTGCTGCCGGAATAGGGCACGGGCGCTTGTTCGATAATTCGGACCTTCCGAAAGACACTCCCCCATGCTGCTCGACGCATCGCAATCCCAACTGGTTCTGGTCGACTATCAGGCGCGCCTGATGCCCGCGATTTTCGAGGCCGACGCCGTCGCCAAAAATGCGGTGCGCCTCGGCAAGCTGGCGCAACTCGTGGGCGTGCCGGTCTTCGGCACCGAACAGAACCCGTCCAGGCTCGGCGAGAACCTGCCCGACATCCGCGCGCTGTGCCAGCGCACGCTCGCCAAGATGCATTTCAGCGGCGCCGAAGAAGGCCTCGGCGAATGGCTCCGCGCGCCGGCCAAGGCGCCGCAAGGCAATGCGCGCAGCTTGCCCAAACACCTTCAGAAGCAGCAGGCGGCCGAGGAGCGCAACACCATCGTGATCGCCGGCTGCGAAGCGCATGTGTGCCTGCTGCAGACCGCGCTCGATCTGCTGGAGGACGAATTCGAGGTCTGGGTCGTGACCGATGCCTGCAGCTCGCGCACCGAGCGCAACCGCGATGCCGCTTTCGACCGGCTGGCCGGCGCCGGCGCCGAGCTCGTGACCACCGAGATGGTCGGCTTCGAATGGATGCGCACGGCGGAGCATCCGCGCTTCAAGGATCTGCAGGCGCTGATCCGCTGAGCGCGATCAGTCGACCTCGAGCGAGCCCCGTCGCTCCACGATCAGGTCGTGCAGCGACTGTGCGGCGATCGAAAGGCTCCCTTCGCGCCGCTGCACAAGATGCACGGTGCGTGTGAGTCCGGCCACCGGGAGTGGCCGCGTCACCAGCGATTCGCGGCGGAAGTGAAACAGCGTGAGCCCCGGCACGATGCTCACGCCGAGCCCGGCTTCGACGAGGCCGGTCACCGTCGCGAGGTGCTCCACCTCGAACACCGCATCGAGCCGCACCGGATGAAGCGCTGCGTCCAGCGTCTGGCGCACGCTGCTGTTGCGTGCCATCTGGATGAAGGGCCAGCGCGCGATCTTCCTCGGCGTGAGGCGCGGCTCGTGCGCGAGCGGATGGTCGGCGCGGCACACGAGGTGAAAGCGGTCGGTGCACAGCGTGCGGCTCTGAAGGTCGTTGCCTTCCGACGCGCCGGCGCCTGAGGCGGCAAGCGCGAAGTCCGCCTGCCCGCCACGCACCAGCGCGAGGCAGGCATCCGACAGCGCATCGCTCAGGTCGATCGTGATGCCGGGCCACTTCTGCATGAATTCGGCGAACACGCCCGGCAGCCAGCCGGCCGCGAGCGAGGGCAGGGCCGCCACGCGGACGCGACCCTTGCGCCGCTCGACGTGATCCGCCAGATCGCGGATCGCACCGCCCATGTCCTCGAGCAGCCGGCGCGCCGAGCCCTCGAAGAGCCTGCCCTCGGGCGTGAGCTGCACGCTGCGCGTGTCGCGGTCGAAGAGCCGGGCGCCGAGATCGTCCTCGAGCGCGCGGATGAGCGCGCTGAAGGCCGGCTGCGACAAATGGCAGGTCTGGGCAGCGCGCGTGAAGTTGCGCTGGTCCGCCAGCGCCAGGAAGGCCCGCAGCTGGCGCGTCGAAAGCTCCGGCATCGTCTTCATGATTGATCCGTGATTTGGATGAATTCATCCGAACTTTCGATTTTACGGATGACGATCGGGGTTCTACAGTCGGCGGCATGGACAAACCTCCGCTCCTCGTCGGCTGTGCCGCAGGCTTCTCCGGCGACCGGACCGATGCCGCCGGCCCGGTGGTCGATACCCTGATTGCGCGGCTCGAAGCCGGCCCCGCGGGTCAGCGCGCCTTCCTGATCTTCGAGACCCTGGCCGAACGCACGCTGGCGCTGGCGCAGCTGCGGCGGCGTGCCGATCCCGAGGCGGGCTACGAGCCCTTGCTCGACGCGATGCTGCGGCCCGTGCTGGCGCGCTGCCTTGCGAACGGCATCCGCGTCGTGAGCAACTTCGGGGCGGCCAACCCGCGCGCAGCGGCGCGGCTCGTCGCACGCCTGGCGCGGGAGCTGGGCGCCGAAGCGCCGCGCATCGCGGTGGTCGAAGGCGACGATCTCTCGTCGCCCGGGCATCTCGCACTGCTGCGCGAGCAGTTGGGCGCACGCATGGATGGCATCCGCATCGTCAGCGCCAATGCCTACATCGGCGCGGAGCCGATCAGGGAGGCGCTCGATGCCGGCGCGCAGATCGTGGTGTGCGGCCGCGTGGCCGACCCATCGCTCACGGTCGGGCCGGCGATGTCGCACTTCGGCTGGCGCAGCGACGATTGGGACAGGCTCGGCCGCGCCACCATGGCCGGGCATCTGCTGGAATGCGGCGTACAGGTTTGCGGCGGCTATTTCGCCGACCCCGGCTACAAGGACGTGCCGGGCCTCGAGGCGGTCGGCTTCCCGATCGCGCAGATCGATGCCGACGGCGGCTGCACGATCGGCAAGGCCGACGGCACCGGCGGGCTGGTGAGCGAGGCGACCGTGAAGGAGCAACTGCTCTACGAAGTGCACGACCCGGCTGCCTACCTGACGCCCGACGTGGTCGCCGACATCTCCGAAGCCGAGGTGCATGCGCCGGGCCGCGACCGCGTCGTGCTGCGCGGCGTGAAGGGCCATCCGCGGCCGTCGCACTACAAGGTCAACGTGTGCCATGAAGGCGGCTGGCTGGCCGAAGGCGAGATCTCCTACGCCGGACCACGCGCCGAGGCGCGCGCGAGGCTCGCGGCGGATGTGCTCCGAAAGCGCCTGCCCGGACTGCAACTGCGCATCGACCTCATCGGCGCAGTCAGCGTGTTCGGCGACGACGCGGGCCGGACGCTCGCCGCCACCGCCGATGCGGGCCTGCGGGATGTACGCCTGCGGGCGGCCGCGGCCCACGACGATCGCGCGCAGGCCGAGCGGCTCGTGCGCGAAGTCGTGGCGCTCTACACCTGCGGGCCGGCTGGCGGCGGCGGTGTGCGGACCGCGCTCACGCCACGCCTCAACACCCTCTCGTGCCTGCTGCCGCGCGATGCGGTGCCGGTGCGCCATGTTTTCATCGAGGAGCCGGGGCCATGAGTTTGCACATCGAAGTGCCGCTCTACCGCGCCGCGCATGGCCGCACCGGCGACAAGGGTGATCGTTCCAACATCAGCGTGATCGCTTGGCACCCGGACCTGTATCCGCTGCTGGTCGAGCAGATCACGCCCGAGGCCGTCGCCGCGCAATTCCGGCACCGCGCGCCGACGCAGGTGCAGCGCTTCCTGCTGCCGAAGCTGCATGCGATGAACTTCGTGCTCGACGGCGTGCTCGACGGCGGCGTGAACGATGCGCTGAACCTCGACACGCACGGCAAGGCGCTGTCCTTCCTTCTGCTCGATCTTCCGATCCGCGTGCCGCGCGAACTCGCCGACAGGCTCGCGGGCCCCGATCAACTTTGACTTCCATTCGCGACCTTCAACCATTCAGGAGACCAACAGATGAATCGCTTTTCTTCCTTCGCGCTGGCTGCCGTGCTGGCCGCCTCGGCGGCGCATGCCGAGAGCTTTCCCGACAAGCCGATCACCTTCGTGGTGCCGTTTGCCGCCGGCACGGCCACGGACCAGATCGCGCGTGCGCTCGGCAACGGCGTGACCGCCGAGACGAAGCAGGCGGTGGTGATCGACAACAAGGCCGGCGCGAGCGGCTTCATCGCATCGCAGCAGGTGGCCAAGGCGCCGGCCGACGGCTACACGGTGCTCATCACCACCAACACCACGCATGCGGCCAACGAGCACCTGTTCAAGAAGCTGCCCTACGACCCGGTGAAGGACTACGCGCCGATCGCCGCGCTCGGCAAGGGCGGGCAGATCATGGTGGTCAACCCGTCGTTCCCCGCGAAGACGGTGGCGGAGTTCGTCGCGATGGCGAAGAAGAATCCGGGCAAGTACAGCTTCGGCAGCGGCAGTTCGTCGAGCCGCATCGCGGGCGAGCTGTTCCAGCAGATGGCCGACATCAAGCTGCTGCACGTGCCGTACAAGAGCAACACGCTGGCGGTGACCGACCTGCTGGGCGGCCAGATCGACATGATGATCACCGACACCGCGACCGGCCTGCCGCAGGTCAAGTCCGGCAAGCTGCGCCCGCTCGGCGTGTCGAGCTCGAAGCGTTCGCCGCTGGCGCCTGAAGTGCCGACGATCGCGGAGGCCGGCGTGAAGGGCTACGAGATGGGCTACTGGTTTGCCGCCTACGCGCCGGCGAAGACGCCGCCGGCCGTGGTCAAGCGCCTGAACGAACTGCTGGTGCAGGCCGCGAAGAGCGACGCCGCGAAGGCCGCGTTCTACGACCCGACCGGTACCGAGGTGTTCACCACCTCGCCCGAAGAGCTCGCGAAGTTCCAGGCGTCGGAGTCGCAGAAGTGGGGCCGGATCGTGAAGTCGGCCGGCATCGAGCCCGAGTGAGCGGCTGGTCGGCCGGCTACTTCTGAAGCCGCCGATAGGCGCTGAAGTGCCGGATCGCCTCGCGCCGGTGGCCGAGGTGGTCGTGCAGGCGCCCGACGTTGAAGTGCGCGTCGCCGATGCTCGGGTCGAGCTTGAGGCAGCGCTCGTAGGACCGGATCGCCTCGTCGAGCCGGCCCAGGTCTTCGAGCGCCACCGCGCGGTTGAAGTGCAGCAGCGGCACGTCGGGGAGCCGGCGCAGCGCGTCGTCGTAGAGCTCGGCGGCCTCGGCCTGGCGATCGGATTCGCAGAGGATCGCGCCGAGGTTCAGATAGGCGTCCGCGTGATCGGGCGCGATCGTGAGCACCGTGCGGTAGATGGTTTCAGCGGCTTTCATGTCGGTGGATTCGAGCGCTTCCGCCCGCGCGAAGAGCTCGTCCGCCGACACCGGAGGCGCGGCGACATGGCGCCGCCGGTCCACGAAGGCGACCGAGCCGCGCGCCGCGGCGACGTCGAAATCCATCAGCAACTGGCCCGTCTCGGCTTCCCACTGGCTCTCGCGGTCGCGCACCGCGATGGCGTTGCCGACCGCGGTGATCCTGAGGCCGGTCAGCGGCAGCTCTTCCGGCAGCGTGGCCTTCAGGCGCTGCAGCGCGCGGAGGATCTTGCGCGTCGGGATGTCCGCCTGCTTCAGATCGTGCGCGGTGCGCAGCAGCACGACGTCGCGGAACGAGAAGCGGTAGGCGTTGCGCGGCCCGCGCCTGGGGCTCACGAAGCCGCTCGCGATCAGCCCCGTGATGGCGCTGCGCGAGAGGCCCAGCATCTCCTGGATGCTGCGCAAGGTGTGCGGCGTTTCGTGATGCAGGGCCGTCACTTCCTGGATCGCACCTTGGCGGGGGCGGCTTCGACTGCGGCCTTGGCGGCCCGCTTGGCGCCCTTGCGTTCGTTCGCGGCCATCGGTGTGACGACTTCCTCGGCCGGCGCCCGGGCGGGCCGCTTGCCCGCGCCGGACTTAGCGAGGCTGGCCTTGAGCATTTCGGTGAGGTCGATGATCTGCCCGCCGCTGGCAGCCTCTTCGTGGTGCTCGACGGCGACCACCTGCTTGCCGGCGATCTTCGCGTCGATGGCCGCGAGGACTCGCTTCTTCTCCTCGTCGACGAACTCGGTCGGGTCGTAGCCGTCCTGCGAGATCTGGTCGATGAGCTGCAGCGCGAGCTTCACCTCGGCCTCCGAGGGCGTGACTTCCTCGATCTGGAGTTCCTTCATCGAGCGCACTTCGTCCGCGTAAAGCAGCTGCTGGAGCACGAGGCCATCCTCGTGCGCGCGCACCTGCACCACGTACTGCTTGCCTTTCCAGGTCCACTTGGCGAGCGCGCACTGGCCGCTCTTGCGCATGGCGGCGAGCAGCAGGGTGTAGGGCTTCGCGCCGCGCTTGTCGGGGGCGAGGTAGTAGGCCTTGTCGTAGTAGATCGGATCGACCGCCGGCCCGGGGATGAAGGCGACGATCTCGATGGTGTGGGTCGCGCTGTCCTCGACGGCCTTGAGCTCGTCGGGCGTGAAGATCACGTAGCGGTCCTTCTCGAATTCGTAGCCTTTCACCATCTCCGTGCGCGGCACGACGATCGACGGGTCCTTCTCCGAGACGTACTGCTGCTTGACGCGCGAGCCGTCCTTGGCGAGCAGGTTGAAGCGCACCGTCGCGCTGCTTTCCGTGGCGGAGTAGAGCTTGACCGGGATCGAAACCAGGCCGAAGCTGAGCGACAACGAAGCCAGTGAACGAGCAGCCATGCAGACCTCCGGGGATGGCGTGGAGCGAGTCCGGCCCAAGAATGCCACGTTCCGCGCCGGCCGGAAAGGCGCGTGGCGAAACGTCCACATCCTAGCGGGAGGCGCTTGGCAGTTGCGTCGGACGGGCCTCCACGACCCCGTCGATGACGATCCGCAGGTCGCGCGCCCCGGCTTCGATCGGACCCGCGCTGCCGATCAGGTCGCCTTCGGCGGGCATGGCCTGGCCGCTTGGCGAGATGCGCGCCTCCACGATGACACGGCCTGCGCCCGACAGGCGGTGATCCGGGCGCATCGCGAGGCTGTCGTCCAGCGTGAAGCTGAAAGGCAGTTCGCCCGCGCGGCGCTTCATCACGGCCAGGGGGATGCGCGGACCTTCGGCGGCGCGCGCGTAGACGAAGACGGTCTCGTTCGCTGCGGGCGTTCTCGGCAGCTGGTCGGCGAGGCGCACGCGGCCGGTGATCGCTTCGGCCGGCAGGGGCTGCGGGCCAGCCTTGTCCGGCGCGGCCTGCGTGCCGATCTGCGCAATGTTCGCCGCCACGCGCGCGGCCGTCTGGGAATCGGGCGGCAGCAGGCGGTGCAGGTGCTGCCACTGGCGCAGCGCTTCCTGCGTGTCGCCGCGCTCCATGGCGGCGCTGGCGGACAGTGCGAGCGCCTTCGGCTGGTCGGGGTCGAGCGCCAGCGCGCGCTGGATCTGCGCGAGCGCGAGCCCGTTGAGCACGCCGCCCTCGACGCTCGCGAGCACGTCGGCGTAGTCGGCGCGCAGCGCGGGCTCATCCGGCGAGAGCGTCACGGCCTTCGCGAAGGCCATCGCGGCGTCGCCCGGCCGCTCCAGCGCGGCGTAGGAGCGCGCGAGCATGACCCAGCCTTCGGGGTCGTCGGGCTCGCTGCGCAGGCGCTGGGCGAGCTGGTTCACCATGCCTTCGATCTGTGCGGCGCTCGGTGCGCCGGTCACTTCATGCGCGTGGTCCGGGTCCGCCGCTTGCCAGAGCGCGATGGGATTGCCGAGATGGAGGTACAGCACGATCGCTGCGCTCGGGATCAGCGCGAGCAGCAGGGCCGCCAGCAACGGGGAGGGGCGGCTCGCCGCAGAAGACCGGGCGGGCGATGCCGCTTCGAGCGAGGCTGCGTCATCGAGCAACCGGCGACCCACTTCGTCGCGGGCTTCGCGGCGATGCTCCGGCGCCACCGTACCGGCGCGGAGGTCGGCTTCGAGTTCGTCCAGCTGGCCGCGGTACAGATCGGCGGCCGTGTCGGTGTCGGCACGCTGCGGCGCCCGGCTGGCGCGCAGCAGCGGCGGCAGCAGGCCCGCCATCGTGACCACGATCAGCGCTGCCGCGAGAAGCCAGAAGATCGTCATCGCGGCGACTCCGGTGATCGTTCGAGCAGCGCATCGAGGCGCTGGCGCTCGGCATCGTCGAGCGGTGCCGGCGATGGGCCGCCGCGCCACCGCTTGCGAGCGATCGCAATGACCACCAAGGCCAGCAACAGCGAGGGCCCGAACCAGAGCAGCCAGGTCGAGGGCTTGAGCGGCGGCTTGTAGAGCACGAAGTCGCCGTAGCGCTGCACCAGGTAGTCCTTGACCGCCGCGTCGCTCGCGCCGGCACGCATCTGCTCGCGCATCTGCCGCCGCAGGTCCACCGCGAGATCGGCCTGGGAGTCGGCCAGCGTCTGGTTCTGGCAGACCACGCAGCGCAGTTGATGCGACAGCGCCTGCACGCGCGCGTCGAGTTGTTCGTCGCCCGTGGGCGCGGCAAGCGCGCTCGCGCAGGCCAAAGCCAGCAGGGTGGAGGCGATGCGTCTATGCATGACCTTCCTTCTCGCGCTCCAGTTCGCGCAGCAGCGGTGACAGGGTGCGCTCCAGCACCTCGGGCGTCATCGGCCCGGCGTGGCGGAAGCGGACCCTGCCGGCGCGATCGATCACGAAGGTCTCCGGCACGCCGTAGACGCCGAAGTCGATGCCGGTGCGGCCGTCGGCGTCGCGCATCGTCGCGGCGTAGGGATTGCCGAGCCGCTGCAGCCAGGCGCGTGCGGCCGCCGGCTGGTCCTTGTAGTTGAGGCCGTAGACCGGCACCCGCGTGCGCGCCGCGAAGTCGACCAGCAGCGGGTGCTCCAGCTGGCACGGCGTGCACCAGGAGGCCCAGACATTGAGCACCCACACCTTGCCCTGCATGTCGCTGCTGCGCAGGCTGCGCCCTTCGTCGTCGAGCAGCGGAAGCTCGAAGGCCGGGGCGGGCCGGCCGACCAGCGGCGAGGGGAGCTCGCGCGGGTCGCGACGCAGCCCGGCGGCGAGCGCAAGCGCGAGCGCGAGGAACACCCCGAGCGGCAGCAGGAAGCGCGTCATGCCTGGGCCTTCCCGGTGCCGGGCAGAAGCGGTGCCGGCGCGACGCTGTCGGCAACGCTCGCGCGGCGCGCGAGGCGATAGCGCCGGTCGCTGGCCGCAAGCAAGCCGCCGAGGGCCATCAGCAGGCAACCGAACCAGATCCAGCCGACGAAGGGCTTCACGTAGAGCCGCACCGCCCAGCCGTGCTCGCCGAGCGATTCGCCGATGGCGACGTAGAGATCGCGCGTGAAGCCGACGTCGATCGCGGCTTCGGTGGTCGGCACCTGCTGGCTGCGGTAGACGCGCCGCTGCGGCGACAGCGTTGCGACCGGGTGCCCGCCCTGCGTCACGGTCAGCGTGCCGGCCAGCGCTTCGTAGTTCGGGCCGACCGCCGGCGATACGCCATCGAAGCGGAACGCATAGCCCGCGACTTCCACCGTGTCGCCGTTCTTCATCGGCAGCTCGCGCGTGCTTTCCTGGCTGCTGACCAGCGTGACGCCCGCGATGAACACGCCCACGCCGGCGTGGGCCAGCAGCATGCCCACGTAGCCGGCGGGCAACTGGCGCAATGCGGTGAGCCGGCGGCCGCTCTGGTGGCGCAGGCGGTCGGCCAGGCTCGCGGCGGCGCTGGCGACGGCCCAGCAGGCGAGCGTCAGGCCCAGTCCGGTGAGGGCGGAGGCGTTGCGCAGGACGGCCAGCAGGCCGAGCGCGATCGCAAGGCTTGCCGCGGCGGACCAGCGCAAGCGCTTCGACAGCTCGCCGAGTTCGCTCCTGCGCCAACGCACCAGCGGCGCCGCCCCCATCAGCAGCACCGCCGGTGTCATCAGCGGCACGAAGACCTGCTCGAAATACGCCGGCCCGACGGAGATCTTGCCGGCCCCCAGCACATCGATCAGCAGCGGGTACAGCGTGCCGAGCAGCACCGTCGCCGCGGCCACCGCCAACAGCACGTTGTTGGCCAGCAGCAGGGCCTCGCGCGAGACGGCCGCGAACTCGGTGCGCCGTGCGAGCGCGGGCGCGCGCAATGCGAAGAGCAGCAAGGCGCCGCCGGTCACCAGCCCCAGCAGCGCGAGGATGAAGGTGCCGCGCAGCGGATCGACCGCGAAGGCATGCACCGACGTCAGCACGCCGGAGCGCACGAGGAAGGTCCCGACGAGGCTCAGCGAGAAGGTGAAGATCGCCAGCAGCACCGTCCAGGCGCGGAACGCGCCGCGCTTTTCCGTGACCGCCAGCGAATGGATCAGGGCGGTGCCGGCGAGCCAGGGCATGAAGGAGGCGTTCTCGACCGGGTCCCAGAACCACCAGCCGCCCCAGCCGAGCTCGTAGTAGGCCCACGCGCTGCCGAGCATGATGCCGATCGTGAGAAAGGCCCAGGCCGCGAGCGTCCACGGCCGCGCCCAGCGCGCCCATGCGGCATCGAAGTGGCCGGAGATCAGCGCGGCGACCGCGAACGCAAAGCTCACCGAGAAGCCGACATAGCCCATGTAGAGCATCGGCGGGTGCAGCACCATGCCGGGGTCCTGCAGCAGCGGATTGAGATCGCGCCCCTCCATCGCGGGCGGCAGCAGGCGCAGGAAGGGATTCGATGCGAACAGGAGGAAGAGCAGGAACCCGACGCTGATCGTGCCCATGACACCGAGCACGCGCGCTACCATCGCGGGCGGCAGCCGCCGGCTGAACAGCGAGACCGCGACCGACCAGAGCGCGAGCATCAGCGTCCACAGCAGCATCGAGCCTTCGTGCGAACCCCAGACGGCAGTGATTCGGTAGGCCAGCGGCAAGGCGGTGTTGGAATTCGCTGCCACATAGCGCACGCTGAAGTCGTTGTCGACGAAGGCCCAGGTGAGCGAGACGAAGGCCGTCAGCACCAGCGCACCCTGCAGGCGCGCAGCCGGGCGGGCCACGGCCATCCAGGCGCTGTTGCCAGTGGCCGCGCCGGCGAGCGGTAACACGGCCTGCACGGCCGCAACGAGCAGCGCGACGATGAGGCAGAAGTGGCCGAGTTCGACGTTCATGGCTTCTTCGGATCCGGCGCGGTATCGCTTGCATCGACCATCTGCCGGCGCACCTGATCGGCCTTCTTCAGCGCGTCGGCCGCCTCGGGCGGCATGTAGTTCTCGTCGTGCTTGGCGAGCACTTCCCTGGCGACGAAGACGCCATCGCCGCCGAGCTTGCCGTTGGCGACCACGCCCTTGCCTTCGCGGAACAGGTCCGGCAGAAGCCCGTGGTAGACCACGGGCACGGTGCACGCGGTATCGGTCACGACGAAGCGCACCGTCAAGCCATCGGCTTCGCGCCGGAGCGAGCCCGGCGCCACGAGGCCCCCGAGGCGGAAGGTGCGCATGGCCGGTGCTTCGTGCGCCGCCACCTGCGAGGGGCTGAAGAAGAAGACGAGGTTCGAGCGGAAGGCATTGAGCACCAGCGCCACCGCCACGCCCGCGCAGGCGAGTGCCGCGATCAGCATGAAGAAACGGCGTTGCCGAAGGGTCATGGGCGATCGCCCCGCGCGGCCTTGAAGCGCCGCCGCAGCGCGATGAGTTCGGCCGCCAGCAGCAGCGCCGTGATGCCGAAGGCCGCAGCTACGTAAGTTGCGTGGCCGCCAGATAGAAGCTGTGCAAACCAGTCCATCCGCATCTCCCGATTCAGGCGCCCAGCACGCCGCGCTCGCGCAGGATGCAGCGCACCCGCACCAGTGCGACCGCGATCGAATACATCCAGCAGGCCAGCGTCATCAGCAGCATGCCCAAGAGCATCGTCATCGCCATCGACGGCGCGGCCGTGAGGCTGACGGACGCGCCCTGGTGCAGCGTGTTCCACCAGCGCACCGAAAAGTAGATGACCGGCACGTTCAGCGAACCCACGAGCGCCAGCACCGCGCAGGCGCGTTCGGCGCGGCGCGGCTCGTCGATCGCGGCTTCGAGCGCGATGTAGCCGAGGTAGAGGAAGAAGAGGAGCAGCTCGGAAGTGAGCCGCGCGTCCCACACCCACCACGTGCCCCAGGTGGGTTGGCCCCAGAGGGCGCCACTCACCAGCGCGATCGCGGTGAACAGCGCGCCGGTTGGCGCGAGCGCGGAGGCCATCATCGACGACAGCCGGGTATGGAAGACCAGCGCCAGCGCCGAATACATCGCCATCACGAGGTAGATGAACATCGACATCCACGCCGCCGGCACGTGGATGAAGATGATGCGGTATACCTCGCCCTGCTGGGAATCGGTCGGTGCGACGACGAGGCCCACGCAGAGGCCGGCCAGCGCGAACACGATCGCCGCCGCGAAGAACCACGGTGCGAGCCGGCGCGCGAGCGGATCGAAGCGCCGCGCCGAGGCGAAGGCGAACCATCGCCAGCGTGAAGCGCTTGCCGCGTCGGGCGCATGAGGCGATGCATCCAGCAGATGGCTCATCGATGTGCTCACTCCATCGCGATGCGCAGCCCGGCGGCGGTGGCGATCGGGCAGAGGAAAAGGGACAGCGCCAGACACGCACCCAGCAGCGAGAGCTGCGGCGCGACATCGAGCCCCGCATCGGCCGCCGCACCCGCGCCCGCGCCGAAGATCAGCACCGGCACGCACAGCGGCAGCACGAGGATGCACAGCAGCACCGCGCCGCCGCGCAGCCCCAGCGTGAGGGCGGCGCCGACGCCGCCGATCAGGCTCAGCACCGGCGTGCCGATCAGCAGCGAGACGGCCAGCAGCAGGGAGGAAGACACGGGCAGGCCGTACTGCTGCGCGAGCAGCGGCGTGAGCAGCATCAGCGGCAGACCGCTCGTCACCCAGTGTGCGCAGATCTTCGCCAGCACCAGCAGCGCCAGCGGATGCGGGGACAGCAGGAGCTGGTCGAGGCTGCCGTCCGCATGCTCCTGCGAGAACAGGCGCGACAGCGAGAGCATCGAAGCGAGCAGTGCCGCGACCCACAGGATGCCCGGCGCGAGCGCGCGCAGCTGCTGCGGATCGGGGCCGATCGCGAGCGGAAACAGGCTGCTCGCGATGACGAAGAAGACGAGGCACGACAGGATGCTGCCGCGCCGCCGCCAGGCCAGTGAAACGTCGTGCAGCACGATGGCGCTGAAGAGCCTGGCCATGCGCCTATCCGCCCAGTTGCAGCGTGCGGCCACCGGCGGCCAGGCGCTGGTGCGTGGCGACGACCGCGATGCCGCCCGCGCGCAAGTGCGCATCGAGCGCTGCATGAAAGCACTCGCCGGCGCGCTCGTCGAGCGAGGCCAGCGGCTCGTCGAGCAGCCACAGCGTGCGCGGCAGCAGTGCCAGCCGCGCGAGCGCGACGCGGCGCCGCTGGCCTTGCGAGAGCGTGCGCACCGGGGCGTGCTTCGCCTCTTCCATGCCGAACGATGCCAATGCGCTTTCGATCTGCGCGAGCGTCGGCGTGCCGCCTGCCACGCGCATCGCGAACTGCAGGTTCTCGATGGCGTTCAGGTCGGGGTCGATGCCGTCGGCATGGCCCAGGTAGGCCAGCGATTGAAGGTAGCCGGATTCGCCCGCCCGCACCGGCCGTGCGCGCCAGCGCAATTCGCCCTCGTCGGGCGGCAGGAGGCCGCTCAGCACGCGCAGCAGGCTGGTCTTTCCGCTGCCGTTGGCGCCGATCACCTGCAGGAGTTCGCCCGGTCCGAGCGCGAAATCGATGCCGCTGAAAACAGGCCGCCCGGCGCGGCGGAAACCGAGCCCGCTGGCCGTGAGGCCGGATTCGATGACAGGGTCGTGAGGGCGGTCGGGCACGCGCTAGGGTTCCTTCGCCTGGCCCACGTCGGGCAGGCGGTGGGCGATGCCCTTGTGGCAATCGATGCAGGTCTTCTCGCCGTTCGCGAGGTAGGTCGAATGCGCGGTCTGTGCGCGCTGGCTCTGGCGCGTGAAGTCCATCGACTGGTAGTCGTGGCAGTTGCGGCATTCGAGCGAGTCGTTGGCTTTCATGCGCTCCCACTCGTGCTGGGCCAGGACGAGACGGTGGTCGAGGAACTTCTCGCGCGTGTCGATGGTGCCGAAGATCTTGCCCCACACCTCCTTCGAGGCCTGCATCTTGCGCGCGATCTTGCTCGTCCAGCGATGGGGCACGTGGCAGTCGGGGCACCGTGCGCGCACGCCGCTGCGGTTGCTGTAGTGGATGGTGGTCTGCAGCTCGGGGTACACGTTGTCGCGCATCTCGTGGCAGCCGGTGCAGAAGGCCTCGGTGTTCGTCAGTTCGAGCGCGGTGTTGAACGCGCCCCAGAAGACCACGCCGGCGATGAAGCCGCCCAGCGTGAGGAAGCCCAGGCTGAAATAGGCGCTGGGCCGGTTGATCGTGATCCAGTAGCGCTTGATCAGCTTGAACATGGCGGGCCCGCGCTACTTCGTCGAGCCCAGGACGCCGGGCTTGCGTTTCAGGAGCTGCTCCACATCGACGAAGTTGTTGCCGATGAGCGGCTTGGCATCCGCCTGCGCCACGTGGCACTGGGTGCAGAAGTAGCGGCGCGGCGAGACGTCCGCGAGCATGTTGCCGTTGCGGTCCTGGTAGTGCGTGATGCTCACCGGGATCGCGCCCGTCTCCTGCGTTTGCGTGCGCGCGTGGCAGAACATGCAGCGGTTGAACTCCTTGTCGACCTGGTAGCCGTCGATGGTGTGCGGGATGGTCGGCGGCTGCATCGCGAAGTTGCGGGTGCGCCGGATGTCCTTGTTCTCGGTCGGGAAGATCGGCGGCGGCTTGGTCAGCTCGGGGATCGGCGTCGGTCCGCGCATCGGGTCGACAAGACCCTGCGACGAGGCCGGCGGTGCGAAGAAGAGGACCGAGCAAGCGGCAAGCAGCATCGCCCACAACGTGCGCGGCAGGGTCCAGGATCGGCTCGGCTTCATCATGGCGGCTCCTAGACTTTCGTGATCTTGATCGCGCACTTCTTGAAGTCCGTCTGCAGCGAGATCGGGCAGGTCGCATCCAGCGTGACCTTGTTGATCAGCTGGCTGGCGTCGAACCACGGCACGAACACCAGCCCCGGCGGCGGCATGTTGCGCCCGCGCGTCTCGACGCGCGTGCGCATCTTGCCGCGCCGCGATGCCAGTTCGACCTCGACGCCGCGCCTGAGGCCGAGCTTCTTCGCATCGTCGGGATGCATGAAGCACACCGCGTTGGGCACCGCGCGATAGAGCTCGGGCACGCGGCGAGTCATCGATCCCGAATGCCAGTGTTCGAGCACGCGACCGGTCGCGAGCCAGAACGGGTATTCCTTGTCCGGCGATTCCGCGGGCGGCTCGTAGGGCAGCGCGAAGATCACCGCCTTGCCGTCCGGGTTGCCGTAGAACTGGAAGCCGGTGCCGGCCTTGACGTAGGGGTCGCTGCCTTCGCGATAGCGCCAGCGCGTCTCCTGGCCGTTGACCACCGGCCAGCGCAGCCCGCGCGTCTCGTGGTACATGTCGAAAGGCGCGAGGTCATGGCCGTGGCCGCGGCCGAACATGGCGTATTCCTCGAACAGCCCCTTCTGGATGTAGAAGCCGAAGGCCTTGGCCTCCATGTTGCTGTAGTCGGGGTCGGTGTCCTTCAGCGGGAACCTGTCGACCTGGCCATTGCGGTAGAGCACGTCGAACAGCGTCTTGCCCTTGACTTCGGGCTTCTTCTCGATGAGCTCGGCCGGCCAGACTTCCTCGACCTTGAAGCGCTTGGAGAACTCCACGAGCTGCCACAGGTCGGAGCGCGCATCGCCCGGTGCGTCGACCAGCTGGTGCCAGAACTGGGTGCGGCGCTCGGCGTTGCCGTAGGCGCCTTCCTTCTCGACCCACATCGCGGTCGGCAGGATCAGGTCCGCCGCGAGCGCCGTCACCGTCGGATAGACATCCGACACCACGATGAAGTTGTCGGGGTTGCGATAGCCGGGCCATCCTTCCTGCTGGAGATTGGCCGCCGCCTGCATGTTGTTGTTGACCTGCACCCAGTAGGCGTTGAGCTTGCCGTCCTTGAGCATGCGGTTCTGCAGCACCGCGTGATAGCCCGGCTTCTCGGGGATGGTTCCTGCGGGCAGCTTCCAGATCTCTTCGGCATGCTCGCGGTGCTTCGGGTTGGCCACTAGCAGGTCCGCGGGCAGGCGATGCGAGAAGGTGCCGACCTCGCGCGCCGTGCCGCAGGCGGAAGGCTGGCCGGTCAGCGAGAAGGGGCTGTTGCCGGGCGTGGCGATCTTGCCTGTCAGGAGGTGCAGGTTGTAGATCATGTTGTTGGCCCAGGTGCCCCGCGTGTGCTGGTTGAAGCCCATGGTCCACAGCGACATCACCTTGATGTTCGGGTCCGCATAGAGCTCCGCGAGCCGGTCGAGATGCTCGCGCGACACGCCCGAGAGCTTGCTGACGTAGGCGGCGTCGTACTTCGAGACGAACCTGGCGAACTCCTCGAACGAGATCGGCGTCGCCGCGTTGGGGTCGCCGGCGTTCTTGGCCGCCTGCTGCAGCGGGTGCTCGGGCCGAAGGCCATAGCCGATGTCCGTCACGCCCTGCTTGAACACCGTGTGCTTGTTGACGAAGTCCTGGTTGACCTTGTTGTTGCGGATCAGGTAGTTGGCGATGTAGTTCATGATCGCCAGATCGGTCTGCGGCTTGAAGACGATCGGCAGGTCCGCGAGATCGAAGGAACGGTGCGTGAAGGTCGAGAGCACCGCCACCCTGGTCTTCGGGGCGCTGAGCCGGCGGTCGGTGACGCGCGTCCACAGGATCGGATGCATCTCGGCCATGTTCGAGCCCCACAGCACGAAGGCGTCGGCGGCTTCGAAGTCGTCGTAGCAGCCCATGGGCTCGTCGGCGCCGAAGGTGCGCATGAAGCCCGTGACCGCCGAGGCCATGCAGTGGCGCGCGTTCGGGTCGATGTTGTTGGTGCGAAAGCCCGCCTTGTAGAGCTTCGATGCGGCATAGCCTTCCCAGACCGTCCACTGGCCCGAGCCGAACATGCCGAGCGCGTTCGGGCCCTTTTCCTTGAGCACGCGCTTCCACTGCTGCTCCATCAGGTCGAAGGCCTGGTCCCAGGTGACGGGCTTGAAGTCGCCGTCCTTGTCGTACTTGCCGTTCTTCTGGCGCATCAGCGGCTTGGTCAGCCGGTCGCCGCCGTACATGATCTTCGAGAGGAAGTAGCCCTTGACGCAGTTCAGGCCCTTGTTCACCTCGGCCTGGGGGTCGCCTTGCGTGGCGACCACCTTGTTGTCCTTGACCGCCACGGTCACGCCGCAGCCGGTGCCGCAGAAGCGGCACGGCGCCTTCGACCACTTGAGCTTGGTCATGTCGCCGTCGGTGACGAAGTTCGCCGCATCCGCCGGCAGCGTCACGCCGGCGACCGAGGCGGTCGCGGCGACCGCGGTGCGTTTAATGAAATCCCGGCGCGTGGTCATCGGTCATCTCCTCGGCCATGGCATCGGCGTCTTCGTTGTGCTGGTAGACGAGCGCGGCTGAAATAACACCATCCAGCCGGTGCAGGTATTCGAGCTGCGCGGCGATGGCGCGCATGCTGGGCGCTTCGAGCGTGACCACCAGCTTGCCGGCATCGTTGCCCGCATGGATTTCGGCGCCGGCCATCGTGTCGATGGCGGCGCGCACTTCGCCCAGCCTGGCCGGAAGGGCGTGCACGACGACGCCCGCGATATGCCATTCGTCGGCATGCCGTTCGGGCTCGATGTGGATGAGGCGCTTGGCAATTGCCACTGTGGATCTCCTGCGACTGGGACCATAGCTGTACGGAGCCGCGGGCGAAAACCGCCCGGCTCTTGTCAATTGCACCCGCGCACCGCCGTCAGTGCGTAGGAGGGCCGCTCAGCAGCTGATACATCCAGACAAGGAATCCATAGCCGCCGACGACGACGACGGACAGCACGGGCACCATGACGGCCGTCAGGAAGAGAAAGCTGCGAAGCTCCTCCTTCCTGCGCTGCGGATCGAGCGCGTCCTTGCTTTCCATCGTGGTCGTCCTCCGGGTGTGGATCAACCCTGCTGCTGATGAGCAGTACGGGGCAAATTAAAGGCATGTGCCCTGGGCTTGTCAAGAAAGGGCGGGGCGCGTTCTTACGGTTCGCAACGCTTGCACCAACGGGCCATTGACGCGGCTGCGCGCCGTCGGATACAGGGTGCCGTTCAGTCTCCGGCGTCGCCGGCGCCGCCCTGCATCTCGTCCACGCGCTGCATGTTCTCCAGCATCTGGAGCAGGTAGTGCAGCGTGTGGGTGATGTCGTTCACCGAGAAGCCCGCGAGCGCCTGCTCGTAGTAGTCGTGGATCTTCGGCTGGGCCTCCTTCAGCCACACATGCCGGCCCGACCTGGTCATCGTGATGAGGCGCGAGCGGCGATCGCGTCCGTCGGGCGCGATGCTCACATGCCCGTCGCGCTCCATGCGGCTGAGCAGGCCCGACAGGTTCTGCCGGCTGACCATCAGGTAGCGCGCCAGATCCCCCACGCTCATCCCGCCTTCGGCCTGCTCCCGCGACAGCGCGCCGAGCACCGCCCACTGCTGCGTCGTCAGCCCCTGGGCTTCGACGGCCTTGGTCCCGGTTTTATGCAACATGTTTGCACATTGGTACAGGCGAAAGAACACGCGATTGGCGAGCTCCATGCGTGCGGAATCCTTGTTTTCCCTAGGTTCTCTCATTGAAATTCTCACAAAAAGGGGCTTGCAAAGCACGGGCGGTGCCGCCAATAATATGACAACACATTGACGTATATGCAGCCGGCCACCGGCCGGACTGTTCCGACGATAGCAAGCATTCAGACGCAAGGAGAACCGAGATGCAGAGATTCGAAGGCAAGACCGTGGTGGTGACCGGCGGCGGCGGCGGGATCGGCGGCGCGACCTGCCGCCGCTTCGCACGCGAAGGCGCGAAAGTCGCGATCTGCGACCTGAACCCCGAGGCGGCCGAAAAGGTCGCCGCGCAGATCCGCGCCGAGGGCGGCGAGGCCGTGGCCCTCTGCTGCGACATCACCGACCGCACGAGCGTCGATGCGGCGGTGCAAGCCACGCTCACGCAGCTCGGCCCGATCGACGTGCTGGTCAACAACGCGGGCTGGGATGTCTTCAAGCCCTTCACCAAGACCGAGCCCGTGCAGTGGGACAGGCTGATCGCCATCAACCTGACCGGCGCGCTGCACATGCATCACGCGGTGCTGCCGGGCATGGTGGCGCGCAAGGCGGGGCGCATCGTCAACATCGCCTCCGATGCGGCACGCGTCGGCTCGTCGGGCGAGGCGGTGTACGCGGCCTGCAAGGGCGGGCTGGTGGCGTTTTCGAAGACGCTGGCGCGCGAGCATGCGCGCCACGGCATCACGGTCAACGTGGTCTGCCCGGGGCCGACCGACACCGCGCTCTTCGCCGACTACAAGGAAGGCGCGGGCAATCCCGAGAAGCTCATGGAAGCCTTCACGCGCTCGATCCCGCTCGGCCGCATCGGCCAGCCGGAGGACTTGCCCGGCGCCATTCTCTTCTTCGCCAGCGACGACGCCGCCTTCGTCACCGGCCAGGTGCTGAGCGTCTCCGGCGGCCTGACCATGGTCGGATGACCGACCTTCTCCCCCTTCATCACCGAAAGATCACCATGGACTACGAAGACATCCTCTACGAAGTACGCAACCACGTGGCGTGGATCACCATCAACCGGCCCGAGAAGATGAACGCCTTCCGCGGCCAGACCTGCGACGAGATCATCCGCGCCCTGAACCGCGCGGGCTACGACCGCGAGATCGGCGCGATCGTGCTCGCCGGTGCGGGCGAGAAGGCCTTCTGCACCGGCGGCGACCAGTCGGCGCACGACGGCAACTACGACGGGCGCGGCACCATCGGCCTGCCGATGGAAGAGCTGCACACCGCGATCCGCGACGTGCCCAAGCCGGTCATCGCGCGCGTGCAGGGCTTCGCGATCGGCGGCGGCAACGTGCTGTGCACGATCTGCGACCTCACCATCTGCTCGGAGAAGGCGATCTTCGGGCAGGTCGGTCCCAAGATGGGCTCGGTCGATCCGGGCTACGGCACCGCCTTCCTCGCGCGCGTCGTCGGCGAGAAGAAGGCGCGCGAGATCTGGTACCTCAACAAGCGCTATTCGGGCCAGGAGGCCGTTGCCATGGGCCTCGCCAACATCTGCGTTGCGCCCGAGAAGCTCGACGAGACCGTGCAGGAGTGGGCCGAGGTGATCTGCGAGCGCAGCCCGACCGCGATCGCCATCGCCAAGCGCAGCTTCAACATGGACACGGCCCACCAGGCCGGCATCGCGGGCATGGGCATGTATGCGCTCAAGCTCTACTACGACACCGACGAATCGCGCGAGGGCGTGGCCGCGCTCAAGGACAAGCGCAAGCCCGAGTTCCGCAAGTACGCGAAGTAGGCATCGCCGCCCGCGCCACCCCAGGAGACAAGAGATGAACCCCTATATCGACGACGACCTTGCGACGCTGGCCGAACATGCGCGTCGCTTCGCCCACGGGCGCGTGGCGCCGGGCTTCCTGGAGCGCGACAGGACGCGCGTGCTCGACCGCACGCTGATGCGCGAGATGGGCGAGATGGGCTTCATCGCGCCCGAGCTGTCCGAGGAGCAGGGCGGCCAGGGCATGGGCTGCCTCGCGGCCGGCGTGATCCACGAGGAGATCGCGCGCGCCGACCTGAGCCTGAGCTACGTCAACCTGCTGGCCTCGCTCAACGGCCAGATCCTGTCGCACCACGGCCGGCCCGAAGTGGCGCAGCCGTGGCTTCAGAAGCTCACGCGCGGCGAGGCGCTCCTGGCGATCGCGCTCACCGAGCCGCGCGGCGGATCGGACGCGGCCAACCTGCGCCTGCGCGTCGAGCGCGTGGGCAACGACTACGTCATCAATGGCGAGAAGACCTCGATCTCCGCCGCCGACCAGGCCGATGCGGCGGTGGTGTTCGGCCGCACCGGCAGCGTCGAATCCGGCGCGCATGGCGTGACCGCGCTGCTGGTGCCGATGGAACTGCCGGGCATCACGCGCAGCCCGCTTCGATTGCCACGGCCAGCGCGCCATCGGCCGCGGATCGCTGTTCTTCGAGAACGTGCGCGTGCCCGTCGACCATCGACTCGGGGAGGAGAACAAGGGCTTCGTGCAGGTGATGCAGGGCTTCGACTTCTCGCGCGCGCTGATCGGCCTGCAGGTGCTGGCGGTGGCACGTGTCGCGCTGGAGGAGACCTGGGAGTACGTCGCGCAGCGCGAGGCCTTCGGCAAGCCGCTGTCGGCCTTCCAGGGCGTGTCGCATCCGCTCGCCGACTTCGACACGCAGGTCGAGGCTGCGCGCCTCCTGTGCCTGCAGACGCTCTGGCTCAAGGACAGGGGCGCACCGCACACCGCCGAGGCCGCGATGTGCAAGTGGTGGGCGCCCAAGCTCGCCTACGACGTGATCCACCAGTGCCTGCTGATGTTCGGCCACGGCGGCTATGACCGCGGCCCGATGGAGCAGCGCCTGCGCGACGTGCTGGGCTTCCAGATCGGCGACGGCACCGCGCAGATCATGAAGACCATCATCGCCCGCACCCGCGCCGGACGCGAAGCCGTGCCGGCCTGAGCAATTACAACCAGGAGACAGAGCATGGAATTCGACGCCGTCCTCATTGCGCCGCGCCGCGCGCGGATGGTCGCGCAGGGCCACTGGCACGACCGCACCATCAACGACGACCTCGATGCCTGCGTCGCGGCCTGCCCGGACAAGGTCGCGCTCACCGCGCTGCGCGTGGAGGAGGGCGACACCGCCCGCCTCAGCTACCGCGAGATGGCGCGCATGGCCGATCGCATCGCGGTCGGGCTCGCGCGCCTCGGTGTGGGGCGCGGCGACGTGGTGGCGTGCCAGTTGCCCAACTGGTGGCAGTTCACGCTGAGCTACCTGGCGTGCGCGCGCATCGGTGCGGTGATGAACCCGATCATGCACATCTTCCGCGAGCGCGAGCTGTCGTTCATGCTCAGGCACGGCGCGGCCAAGGTGATGATCGTGCCGAAGCGCTTCCGGGGCTTCGACTTCGAGGCCATGCTGACCGGCCTGCAGCCGGATCTGCCCGACCTGAAGCAGGTGGTCGTGGTGGGCGGCAGCGGCGACAACAGCTTCGAAGCGCTCCTGAGTGGCCCGGCATGGGAAGAGGCCGCCGATGCGAAGGAGATCCTCTCGCAGAGCCGCCCGGGCCCCGACGACGTGATGCAGCTCATCTACACCTCGGGCACCACCGGCGAACCCAAGGGCGTGATGCACACCGCCAACACCACGATGGCGAACATCGTCCCGTATGCCGAGCGCCTGCGGCTGGGCAGCGAAGACGTGGTGCTGATGGCCTCGCCGATGGCGCACCAGACCGGCTTCATGTACGGGCTCATGATGCCGATCATGCTCAAGGCGAGCGTGGTGCTGCAGGACATCTGGGACCCGGCGCGTGCGGTGGCATTGATCCGGTCCGAGCGCGTGAGCTTCACGATGGCATCCACGCCCTTCCTCACCGACCTCACGCGTGCGGTGGCAGAGGGCGGCGGCGCGCTGCCTTCGCTGCGCACCTTCCTCTGCGCCGGTGCGCCGATCCCCGGCCCGCTGGTGGAGCAGGCGCGCAGCGTGCTCGGCAGCAAGATCGTCTCGGCCTGGGGCATGACCGAGAACGGCGCGGTCACGCTGATCGAACTCGACGATGATGACGAGCGCGCCTTCAACACCGACGGCCGCCCGCTGCCGGGGGTGGAGATCAAGGTGGTCGACGTGGACGGCAGGACGCTGCCGCCGGGCGTCTCGGGCGAGCTCATGCTGCGCTCGTGCTCCAACTTCGGCGGCTATCTCAGGCGCCCGCATCTCAATGGAACCGATGCCGAGGACTGGTTCGACACCGGCGACATGGCGCGCATCGACGAGCGCGGCTACCTGCGCATCACCGGCCGCAGCAAGGACGTGATCATCCGCGGCGGCGAGAACGTGCCGGTGGTGGAGATCGAGGCGCTGCTCTACCGCCACCCGGCGGTTCAGATGGCGGCCATCGTGGCCTACCCCGACGAGCGCCTCGGCGAGCGGGCCTGCGCGGTGGTCGTGCCGAGGCCCGGCCAGCGCATCGACCTGCCTTCGATCGTCGATTTCCTCAAGGGGCAGAAGGTCGCGCTGCAGTACATCCCCGAGCGCCTCGTGGTGCGCGACGCGATGCCCGCGACGCCCTCGGGAAAGATCCAGAAGTTCAAGCTGCGCGAACTGCTGCGGGGGGAGGGCGCATGAAGCAAGCCACCACGGCCGAGGCGCCGGTGCTCGTCGAGACGCACGGCCGCGTCGGCCTCATCACCCTGAATCGGCCGCGCCAGATGAACGCACTCGACGACGCGCTGATGGACGCGCTCGGCGACGCGCTGCGCGCCTTCGATGCCGACGAATCGATCGGCGCGATCCTGATCACTGGCAACGAGAAGGCCTTCGCCGCCGGCGCCGACATCGCGGCCATGGCCGACTGGGGCTACATGGACGTGGTCAAGTCCGAGTTCATCACGCGCAACTGGGAGACCATCCGCAGCGTGCGCAAGCCGGTGATCGCGGCGGTGGCGGGCTTCGCGATGGGCGGCGGCTGCGAGCTCGCGCTGTCGTGCGACATCGTCGTCGCAGCCGAGAGCGCGAAGTTCGCGCTGCCCGAGATCAAGCTCGCGATGCTGCCCGGCGCGGGCGGAACGCAGCGCTTGCCGCGCGCGATCGGCAAGGCGAAGGCGATGGACATGTGCCTGTCGGCCCGCATGCTCGACGCGCTGGAAGCCGACCGCTACGGCCTCGTCGCGCGCGTGGTGCCCGATGCGGAGCTGATGTCCCGAAGCCTTGCACTGGCCGCGAAGATCGCCGCCTTCTCGCTGCCGGCGCTGATCGCGATCAAGGAATCGGTCAACCGCGCCTTCGAGGGGTCGCTCTCCGAAGGCATCGGATTCGAGCGCAGGCAACTGCACGCGCGCTTCGCGAGCGACGATGCGCACGAGGGCATGAAGGCGTTCCTGGAGAAGCGCGCTCCGGTCTTCGCGCATTGCTGAGGGACGGGCGCTACAACTCCAGAAGATCGAAATCCGAGGATTCAAGAAGCACAGGCCGGCCGCAGCACGCGACGTGGCGCTCGAGGGCCCGTGCGTTGATGAGTCCGGCATTCCGCTCGTAGGCCTGAACCAGGCTCTCGCCGCCGCCGTCTGCCCCGAAGTAGTCCCTCAGGGGGTCTTCACTGATTTCCGCCACGACGCGGCCGCCACCCTCTGGGTAGATCGCGAACCGCACCGTCGCCGTATCGAAGCAGTAGATTGCCTCTGCTGTCATGGATGTCTCCGTCTATGCGCCGGCGGACTCGCCGCCGACCAGCGCGGCTCCCGGAAAGGCGCGCAGTAACTGTGCCACCGATAGCCTCTCGCTGGAAGCATAGTGGCGGATACCCGTGATGCAATCCTCGAATTCGAGCACCCCGGTCCCGGGCGGCAAGAGCAGTTCGGCGCCCTCCCACGCCTGGCCCGACCAGCCGCTGCTCGCGCCGGTGGTGCGCCAGACGGCGGGCCCGTCGAGCGTCGCGAAGAAGCGCACCGCCAGCGCGATCAGCACCCGGCCGCGATGCCGCCGCATGAAGGCTACGAGGTGCCGCGCGCGCGGCCCCTGCACTTCGAGCGGCTCGTAGCTGCCTTCGCGGAAGAATTCCGCCTCCCGCGCGCGCAGCGCCAGGAGACGCCAGGTGAGCCACAGCTTGGCGCGGCCGTCGGTGGCGGTGTCGACGAGTGCGCGCACCGCGGGCGCCAGTTCCGGTTCGGGGCCGGATGCAAGGGATTGCAACTCCTGCAAGCGCCTTTCTCTCTGCGCGTAGTCGACCGCCCGGCGGTTGTCGGGGTCGACGAGGCTGCGGTCGATGAGTTCGCAACCCTGGTAGATGTCCGGCACGCCCGGCGAGCAGAACTTGATGAGCGCGAGGCTGATGCCGTTGAGTGCGCCGTAGCGGTCCAGCGCGCCGGCGGCGCGGCGCAGCTCGCCCAGGAAGCGGTTGCCCGGGTCCGACGCCAGCACGCCGTAGACGAAACGCGCGAGCGACTCCTCGTAGGCCGGATCGGGATGCGTCCATGAGGTGCCGCGCTTGCCCTCGCGCGCGGCCTTCAGCATGTAGCGCTCGATGCGGTCGATGTAGGCCGCGCGCGCGTCCGCGTCTTGGGTCGAGGGGTCCATCGTGCCGAGCAGCGTCTGGTAGAGAAGGTATTCGTGCATCGCCGACACCGCGCCGCGATGCGGTGCATTCATCGCATGCCAGCGGCCGAGCGCGAGGCGCCAGAGTCCCGGGCATTCCGACAGCACGTCGATGCGCAGGCGCACGTCCTCGGAGCGCTTGTTGTCGTGCGTGGAGGTGGCGAGCATCGTGTGCGGCCATCGCCGCTGGCGGTCGGCGCTGGCTTCGTGGAATTCGGCCAGCGACATGCCGATGCGGTCGGGCTCGCCGCCGACCTCGGCGAGCGAGCAGAGCGGGAAGTAGCGATAGAAGGCCGTGTCTTCCATGCCCTTGGCAGCGGCCGGCGCGCTGAACTGCTGGAAGCGGCGCGCGAAGCGCACCGCCATGCGCGAGACGGCCGCATCGGCGCCTTCCGGCGCATGGCCGAGCAAGGCGTTGCGCACGAAGCCGAAGACCGAATCCTCCGGCAACTGGAGCTTCTCGCGCGCGAGCTCGACCGCCTGATCGACGAAATGCCTGTCCTGCGCGGTCGATACGTCGGCGTTGTAGGTGCGGTAGACCGTCAGCGAGGCGGCCACCGTCGCGATGATCTCGCGCAGCGTGTTGAGCGTGTAGTCGCAGCTGCGGCGGCTGCTCTTGGCGATGCGCAGCAGCGTGAGCGCGAGCACTTCGAGATCGGAGGCCAGCGCGCCGCGCACCACCTCGTGCTTGGCCTGCCGGACGACCTCGTCGAAGCGCTCGCGCGTGCCGGTGAAGGCGCGCCAGATCCTGTCGAGCCGCCGGGCCGACCCGCGCTCCACCAGCACCGCGTTCGCGACGTTGGCGAAGCGATAGCCGGTGGTGCCGTGGATGGCCCAGGATTCGGGCACTTCCTCGTGCGGCGCGGCGATCTTCTCGGCCACCACGTAGAGCGGTCGCAATGGCCGTCCATCCGCGCCGGCGAGGCCCATGGGTTCGCCGCAACGCAGCGCGAAGCCGTCCTGCAGGCGCTGGAAGTACTGCGCCGGGTCCAGCAGGCCGTCGGGGTGGTCGATGCGCAGTCCCTCGACCCAGCCGCGCGCCGCGAGATCGAGTGCGAGCGCATGCGTGGCTTCGAAGACGGCTTCGCGTTCGGTGCGCAGCGCCGCGAGCTCGTTGACGTCGAAGAAGCGGCGGTAGTTGATCTCGTCCGCCGCGGTGCGCCAGTACGCAAGCCGGTAGGACTGGGCGTCGATCAGCCCGTGCAGCGCGTCCCGCTGGCCGGGCGCGTTGAGCTCGTCGACCGCGGCGGCGATGGCCTCGGCGATCGCCGGCCGGCCGGCGGCCAGTGCGGCGAGTTCCGATTTCAGGCGCTGCCGGTGGCGTTCGCGCTCGTCCCAGCCGTCGCGCGCGGCGGGCGGCGCACAGGGAAGCTCGCGGAATGCCCAGGCGATACCGTTCAGCAGCGAGGTCTCGCCGGTGTCTTCGCGGCACAGCCGCACCGCGCGCTCGACGATGACGGCGTGGCTCTTCGGCGCGAGCGGAAAGCGGTGGTCGTAGTAGCGGATGCCGAATGCGCCGTCGACTGCATCCCATGCGAGGCGCAGTTCGCCGCGCTCCAGCACCTCGCCGTAGGGCGAGCCGAGCACCGGCACCAGCACCTTGCCCAGAAGGCCCGGCGTCGGCGAATGCCAGTCGATGTCGAAGTGGCGCGCGTAGCGCGAGGACGCGCCGTGCTCGAGCACGTCCATCCACCACCGGTTGTCGGTGCCGAGCACGCCCATGTGGTTCGGCACGAGGTCGATGAGCTGGCTCATTCGGTGCCGGCGCAGGGCCTGCGTGAAGCGCTCGAACGCCGGCATGCCGCCGAGTTCGGGATTGATCTCGTCGTGCGCCACCACGTCGTAGCCATGCATGCTGCCGGGCCGCGCGCGGTGGATCGGCGAGCAGTAGACGTGGCTGATGCCCAGGCTCGCGAGGTAGGGAACGATGCGCGCCGCGTCGTGGAAATCGAAGCCGCCGTGCAGTTGCAGCCGGTAGGTCGCGCGGGGCACGCGCGCGGGTGCGCGGCCGCGGTCCACGCCCGAGCGGTCCGGCTGCGGCCGGATGCGCACCATCGCGGCGTTGAGCTTTCGCATCGTCTCGGCGTCCCACAGCGTTTCGACCGGCAGCGCGTACTTGCGCCGCCAGTTCGGATGCTCGACGGTGGTGCCGGGGAGGTTCGGCTGTTCGACCTGTGCAAGAGCGTCTTCGAGCTGCACCATCATCACGCTCGAAGGCGCGCGGGCGAGGAAGGCGTGCAGCGCCGCGACATCGTCGGCTCCCGGCGGCGACTCGGCGCTGCCGGGGTCGGGCAGCGATTCGTGGCCGTCGGCGCGCACGGCGTCGAGCAGGCGCTGCCGGTCGTGCCTGCGTTCCTCGCGCAGGCGTTCGAGCGCCGCGTCGTCGACGAGGCCGAGCGCGCGCCGTTCCTTCAGGTCATGTGCCGACCACCAGCCCGCGAGCGGTGGCAGGTCATGCGTGCTCACGGCGGCGACGGCCTGGCGCGGGTAATCGGCCGGGGCGCGGAACCGGCCCGCGGCGTCGCGCTCGAAGTACAGCAGCCGGTACGACAGCACGCCGTAGCGGTCCAGCGTGTTGCGCATCTCCTCGGGCACCGTGCCGAGGTCCTCGCCGATCACGAGGCAGCGATGGCGCTGGCTTTCGAGCGCAAGGATCGCGAACAGCTCCGGGACCGGATAGCTCACGTAGGTGCCGTCGCGCGCGGTGCCCTGCGCAGGAATCCAGAAGAGCCGCATCAGCATCATCACGTGGTCGATGCGGATCGCGCCCGCGCCGCGCATGTTGGCGCGCAGCGCCTCGATGAAGATGCGGTATTGCGATGTGCGCAGGCGGTCGGGGCGCAGGGGCGGGAGTCCCCAGTCCTGCCCCCGCGGATTGAACGCATCGGGCGGGGCACCGACGCGCGCCGTGAGCGCGAAGGTGCGGCGATGCCGCCATGCGTCGGAGCCCGCGCGATCCACCGAGACCGCGAGATCGAGATAGAGCCCGAGGCCCATGCCGGCGGCTTTCGCTCTTTCGCCAGCGGTCTCCAGTTGCCGTGCGGCCTGCCACTGCAGGTACTCGTAGTAGCCGACGTGTTCGGCGTGTTCGATTGCGAAGCGGGCCACCGCGGGCGACGACGGATCGCCGTACTCCGGCGGCCATTCGGGCCAGCCCCAGATGTCGGCGTCGACCGCATGGAAGTGCGCCTGCAGGGCGTCGAAGAGCGCGTGCTGATGCAGCGCTTCGCCGCCTTGTTCGCGAAAGCGTGCGAAGGCGGCGGATTCGGCATCGGCCGGCTTGCGTCCGCGAAAGTGTGCATACAGCAGCCGCAGCACCTCGTGCTTGGCGGCTGCCACACCGGCGTAGTCGATCAGCGTGGCGGAACGCAGCGCCGACAGCCTCGCCTGGAAAGTCTGCGATTGCGCGCGTTCGCGGGCCGGGCCGCAATCGCGGAAGTCCGGCACCGCCTCGACGTCGATGTAGAGCACGTTCAGCTGCGCACGCGACGAGGGGCTGTACGGACTGGCGTGCAGCGGGTTGTGGGGGAACAGCGCATGCAGCGGGCTGAGGCCGACCACGTCGGCGCCTTCGCGCGCGGCATGTTCGGCGAAGTCCGCGAGATCGCTGAAGTCGCCGATGCCCCAGTTGCGCCGCGAACGCAGTCCGTAGAGCTGGAGCGTGAATCCCCAGATGCGCGCATCGCTGGCCAGCGCACCCGGCTGGTGGCAGCGCACGGGGGCACAGACCAGCAGGGTCTCGCCGGGAAATCCCACCAGGCTCAGCTGGTGATAGCCCTCGGGCAGCGCAAGGGTGAGCGGCAATCGGTAGTGCGCGTAGGCCTCGTCCTCGAAGCTCGCGCGCTCGATGACGTCGAGCCGCTCGGCGCGCACCGCGCCTTCGTGGAACGCGCCGCTCTCGTCGACCACGCGCCACTTGAAGTGCGCGATCTGGCTGGGCAGGCGGACGTCGATCTCGAACGCCTCGGCGCCGGGCGCGACGACCTGCACCGTCGGCAGCGGGTGGCGCCAGGCATCGAGCTCGGCCGTCGCCTGCGCGGCGGCGAAGGGCCGGTCGCCGCCGGATGCCGCGGCGGAGCCCGAATGCGCGACCAGGCCCGCATCGGCGAGCAGCGCCGCGAGCGCTTCGTGGGAAACGGCATGGCGGTGGCCGAAGGCATCCACGTAGTCGGTGGCAATGCCGTGGCGCCGGCAGAGTGCGAGAAGCGCCTCGGCCTCGTTCGGCGGCAGCGGGCCGGTTTCAGTCATTGGGCGCCTCGTCGATCGATGCGCACACGCCGCCGGGCAGCAACTGGATCTGCGCGGCATCGCCGGGCGCTTGCCTCGCCCGCATCATGTGGACGATGCGGCCCGGCGGCCATGCAACGCGGCCGGGCGCGCTGCCGAAGTGGGCGATCAGGTGCAGGCAGCCCGGCGCACGGGCATCGCCATGGCCTTCGTCGAGCTGCCACACGATGCGCAGGGTGTCGCCTTCGCAGGACCAGCGCTCAACGCGGGTGGCGTCGCCGAAGCGCGGCACGAGCTCGATCTGGCGCAGCACGAGCAAGGCAGCGATCGTGCGCAGCGCCTCGGCGTGCCAGCCGGTGCTGTGCTCGCTCCAGTCGAGCCGCGACGCGAGGAAGGTGGCTTCGTCGTTCGGGTCCGGGAGCCCGCCCACCGCGCCTGCGCCCGCGAAGGCGTCGAAGCCGCCGAACTCTTCGCGCCGCCCGGCGGCCACGGCGGCGGCCAGCTCGGGGCCGAAGTCGCAGAAGTAGCGGAACGGCGTCTTCGCGGCGTATTCCTCGCCCATGAACAGCATCGGCGTGTGCGGCGAGAGCAGCACGCAGGCACGCGCCGCGAGCAGGCGCGCGGGGTCGGCGAGCGCATCGATGCGCTCGCCGAGCGCGCGGTTGCCGACCTGGTCGTGCGTCTGCAGGAAGGAGACGAAGGCGGCCGGCGGCAGATAGTCGCAGGGCTCGCCGCGCGCTTCCCCGCCCCGGAACGGCGAGGGCTGGCCGGTGTAGACGAAGCCCTGCGCGAGCGCGAGGCCGAACTGCTCCAGCGGCCGCCGCGCGTAGTCGGCGTAGTAGCCGTCGGTCTCGCCGGTCAGCAGCACGTGGGCGGCGTGGTGCAGGTCGTCGTTCCACTGCGCGGTGGCGGCGATGGGCGTGCCTTCCAGCTCGCGTTCGAGCCGGTGGGACTCGTTGCGGTCGTTCTCCAGCACGATGTGGATCTCGCGATCGCGGCCCGGGCCCTGGCGCAGCGCGGTGCAGATCTCCTCGACGATCGGCGTGGCCGAGCGGTCGTGGATCGCATGCACCGCATCCATGCGCAAGCCGTCGAAGCGGTATTCCTCGATCCAGTAGAGCGCGTTGTGGACGAAGAAGTCGCGCACGGTGCGCGAGGCCGGCCCGTCGAAATGGATCGCCGCGCCCCATGGCGTCTGCCGCGCGGGGTTGAAGAACTCCGGGCAGTAGACGTGCAGGTAGTTGCCTTCGGGCCCGAAGTGGTTGTAGACCACGTCGATCAGCACCATCAGGCCCAGCCCATGCGCTGCATCGACGAAGGCCTTGAGCTCGGCCGGCGTGCCGTAGCTGGCATCGGGCGCGAAGGGCAGCACGCCGTCGTAGCCCCAGTTGTGCCGTCCGGGAAAGTCGGCCAGCGGCATCAGCTCGATCGCGGTGATGCCGAGCGCCGCGAGCTCGCCGAGCCGCCGCTGGGCACCGGCGAAGCTGCCCTCGGGCGTGAAGGCGCCGATGTGCAGTTCGTAGATGACGGCTTCCCTCCACGGGCGGCCGGTCCAGTCGTCGTCGTGCCATGCGTACGCGCGCGGATCGACGACCTCGCTCGGTCCGTGCACGTCGTCGGGGTTGCGGCGCGATGCCGGGTCGGGCACGCGCAGGCCGTCGGGCAGGCGGTAGCGATAGCGGTCGCCGGCAGCGGCTTCGGCGAGCGTGCATTCGTGCCAGCCGCCCTCGACGCGCTGCATCGCGCGCTCGCGCCATGCCCCCGCAGGCGCCCATTCGAGCGTGACGGAGGGCAGGCCGGGCGCCCACAGCCTGAATCGCACGCCGCGCCCGTCCAGGGGCGCGGCGCCGAAGGGCATGGCGTGCAGGTGCTTCATTGGGCAACCTCCGCGCAGCAGCGCTGCGGTATTCGCCTTCGGAGCGGCCGGGCGGCTCATGGCGTGTCCAGGCTTCGCCGCAGCAGGGCCAGCGAACGGTCCTGCAGCCGATACGGCGGCTCGGCCGCCGCCGCCGAGGTCGCGCTCTCGTGCGCGGTGTCGATCAGCCGCGTCCAGTGCCTGCCCGAGGTCGGGAGCACGAAGGGCAGGGGCTCGTGGTAGGCGTTCAGCAGCAGGAGGAAGTCGTGGTCCCGCTGCTGCTCGCCGCGCGGCCCCACGTCGATCAGGCCGGTGCCCGAGAACAGCATGCCGAGGCAGCGCACATGCGGACCCCAGTCGGCCGCCGCCATCTCCTCGCCGTCGGGACGCAGCCACACCACGTCCTTGGCCACGCCCTGGGCCGCCGGCTCGCCGCGGAAGAAGCTGCGGCGCCGGAAGGACGGATGCAGCCGCCGCGTGCGGATCAGCAGCGCGACGAAGGCCTGCAGGGCATCGGCCTCGGGCGAGGGCGTCCAGTCGAGCCAGGTGAGCTCGTTGTCCTGGCAGTAGGCGTTGTTGTTGCCGCGCTGGCTGTGGCTGCGCTCGTCGCCCGCGAGGAGCATCGGCACGCCCTGCGACAGCAGCAGCGTCGCCAGCAGGTTGCGCTTCTGGCGCTCGCGCAGCGTGTTGACTGCGGGGTCATCGGTGGGCCCTTCGGCGCCGCAGTTCCACGAGAGGTTGTTGTCGTGCCCGTCGCGGTTGGCCTCGCCGTTCGCCTCGTTGTGCTTCTGGTTGTAGGCGACGAGGTCCTGCAGCGTGAAGCCGTCGTGCGCCGTCACGAAGTTGATGCTGGCATGCGGCCCCTTGCCGGACCAGCCGTAGAGGTCCTGCGAGCCCGCGAGGCGCTTGGCGACTTCGCCGGCCAGGCCTTCGTCGCCCTTCCACCAGCCGCGCATGCCGTCGCGGTAGCGGTCGTTCCATTCGGCCCAGCCGGGCGGGAAGTTGCCGACCTGGTAGCCGCCATGGCCGAGATCCCAGGGCTCGGCGATGAGCTTGACGCAGTTCAGCGTCGGGTCCTGCCGGATCGCATCGAAGAAGCCGCCGAGGTTCTCGACCTTGCCGGCCTCGCGCGCGAGCGCGGATGCGAGGTCGAAGCGGAAGCCGTCGACGTGCATCTCCTCGGCCCAGTAGCGCAGCGAATCCATCACGAGCTGCAGCGCGCGCGGCTGTTCGAGGTTGACCGTGTTGCCGCAGCCGGTGAAGTCGTCGTAGTAGCGCGGCTGCTCGGCGTTGGCGATGTAGTAGGAGGCGTTGTCCACCCCGCGCATCGACAAGGTCGGGCCGAGGTGGTTGCCCTCGCAGGTGTGGTTGTAGACCACGTCGAGGATCACCTCGAAGCCGGCCGCGTGCAGGGTCTTGACCATGGTCTTGAATTCCTTCACCTTGCCCGATGCGCTGTAGCGCACCTCGGGGGCGAAGTAGCCGAGCGTGTTGTAGCCCCAGTAGTTCTGCAGGCCCTGGTCGGCGAGGTGGCGGTCGTTCAGGAAGGCGTGCACCGGCAGCAGCTCGATGGTGGTCACGCCCAGGCGCTTCAGGTGCTCGATCGCGGGCTCGGTGGCGAGCGCCCCATAGGTGCCGCGCAGGTGCTCGGGGATGTCCGGGTGCAGCTTGCTGAAGCCGCGCACGTGCATCTCGTAGATGACCATGTCCTGCCACGGCACCTCGGGCCGGCGGTCGTCGCCCCAGGTGAAGGCGGTTTCGAGCACCCGGCCCTTCGGCATGAACGCCGCGCTGTCGCGCCGGTCGAAGGAAAGGTCCTGCCGCTTGCTGCCGACCGAGTAGCCGTAGAGCGCGTCGCTCCAGCGCAGCTCGCCGATCAGGTCCTTGGCGTAGGGGTCGAGCAGCAGCTTGTGCGGATTGAAGCGGTGGCCTTCCTCGGGCTTGTAGCGGCCATGCACGCGATAGCCGTAGGCCATGCCGGGACGCGCCTCGGGCAGGTAGCAATGCCAGACGTCGTTGGTGCGCTCGCGCAGGCGGATGCGCTGGCGCTCATGGCGTCCCTTGTCGTCGAAGAAGCACAGCTCCACGCCTTCGGCGTGCCTGGAGAAGAGCGCGAAGTTGGCGCCGTGCCCGTCCCACGTGGCGCCGAGCGGGTACGGCCTGCCGGGCCAGATGGCCGAGAGCAGAACATGGTCGCGCTTCGTCACGGATGCGGCCGGTCGTGGTCGTTGCCGCGATGCGGCCAGCCGGCGACGTGCGGCCTCGGCGGGGTGGGCGCCTCACGCTGGATCGGCGGCTCGCGCAGGTTGCTTCGCGGCGGCACCGGCTGTTCGCGCGGCCACCATTCCTCGATGCGCCGCGCGGCCCAGTCCTTGCCGGCGAGCCCGAAGGCCAGCGCGAGCGCGAACACCACGCCGGCCAGGATGATGAGGAAGCTCTGGCGCACGATGTCGCCGCCGATCTTCACCTGGTCGAGCGCGATCAGCACCACGAACAGGAGAATCGCGTACTGCGCGACCTTGCCGAGCAGCAGCGAATCCTGCATGCCGGTGCTGCGGCCGTAGGTGCTCACCGCGTCGCCGACGAAGCGGGCGAAATAGGCGCCGAAGGCCAGCACCAGCAGGGCCACGATGAGATTGGGCACGAACCACATCACGCGGCCGAGCAGGTCGGTGACGTAGGCCAGGCCCAGGCCGTTGAAGGCGATCACGAGCGAGGCGAGGATCACCATCCAGTACGCGAGCACGCCGAAGACCGCGGTCGCATCCGACACCATGCCGCCCTGGCGCAGGAAGCCGTCGAGGCCCGAGCGCTCGGTGAGCACCTGGAAGTTGACCGCGTGCAGCCCGCGCACCACGGCGAAGCGCACCGCCTTCGCCAGCAGCCAGCCGACGGCCACCGCGAGCACCGCGAAGAGCAGCCGGGGGAGGAGGGCACCGATCTGGATCAGGAAGGCGCGCAGCGGTTCGAGATGCATCGAGAAGCTTTCCATGGAACTCTCCTGTGTCAGTTCTGAGGCCGCCGGGGCTGGTTCACAGCATCGCGAGGATGCCCTGGAGGGGCACGGGTATCCAGTCGAGGCGGTTGTCGAGTTCGTAGCGCAGTTCGTAGAACGCCTTCTCGAGTTCGAAGAGGTTCAGCAGTTGTTCGTCGACCGGGCCCAGCGCGGGCGAGAGCGCCTGGCTGTAGCCGGAGAGGAAGGCGTCGCGTGTCTCGGCCTCCCATTCGCGTGCCGCGGCATCGAGCCGGGCCAGCTCGTCCGCGTTCTGCGCGGCACGGCGCAGGGCACTCCAGCGCGCGTAGTTGAAGGATCGCAGCATGCCCGCGACATCGCGCAGCGGCGACTGCTTGCCGCGCCGCTCCTCGATCGGCCGCGCCGGCTCGCCTTCGAAATCGATGATGACGAAATCGTTGCGGGTGACCAGCACCTGGCCGAGGTGGTAGTCGCCGTGGTAGCGCGTGCGCCGGCCGGTCTTGCCCTCGATCGAGACGCGGTTGATGAAGGCGTTGATCGCGTCGTGCATCGACAAGAGGCGCGTCGCGTCCTCGGCCACCGACGCGGGCGGGTTGGTGCGCAGGTATTCGCGCAATTGCGCGAGCGTGGCGCCCGCTTCGGCGCGCACCGTGTCGCGCAGGTGTTGCAGATCCTGCGCGGTCAGTGGTTCGGGGGCGAAGGCCTTGTTGCCGGTGGGCCGCCCGAGCGCGTTGTGCAGCTCGGCGGTGCGGCGCCCGAGGATTTCCATCAAGGCCATGAAGGCGCCGTGCGAATCGGCGAGTGCGGAGGGATCGGTGTCCCGCAGCTCGTCGAGCACGCGCTCCAGGTAGGCGAGCGTGTATTCCCAGCCGTCGCCCTGATTCGGCACGTAGGCCTGCAGCAGGCCGAGCGTCATCTCGGTGCCGTCGCTGCCGGTGTATTCGATCGCGCCGACCACCGGCACGCCGTGCACGAAGCCGGCATCCTCGGCGAGGTAGCGGCCCATCTCGAGCTCCGGATTGACGCCGTAGCGCACATGGCGGTAGCCCTTGAGGAAGAGCGTCTCGCCGAGCGTGACCACGGTGTTGCTGCTGACCGGGCTGGGCTGGCTCACGCGCAGCGCGTCGATCGCCTCCAGCGCGAAATCGCGGCCGAGCGAGGTGGGACGGAAGTGCAGCCTGCCGTGTGCGGTCGGCAGGGTGGTGTCCTTCACGATCGCGCGGATGATTTCGCGGCAGAAGGGCTCGTCGTAGAAGGCGTCGGCCATCACGCCCACGTTGGCCTGCTGCCGCACCTTGGCGATCGCCGCGGGCTGCAGCGCCTTCATGCGATCTTCGTCATGGTCTTCCCACGCGAGCGCGAGCGGCATGAAGTAGATCGCGGGCTCGGGCGGGCCCTCGAGCGAGAGCAGCGGCAGCATCCAGTTGAAGGGGCCGATCGGCCAGACCGCATGGTCCCAGAACTGCGCGCGCGCGATGAGCGCGCCCTTGGTCGCATACCAGCGCTGGGCCTCGATGTGGCGCGGCAGCGTGTCGGTCTCGACCTGCTTGCTCAGGCGGTCGGCGAAGCCGATGCGCCACGGCACCACGCGGTCGCGGAACAGGCTGGTCCAGCCGTCGAAGAGCACCAGCACCGGCCGGTCCAGCAGCGCCACGCCTTCCTGGTGCCAGCTCGGCATCGGCGCCTCGTCGGCCAGCCTGAACCAGTAGAAGCCGTGCGTCGGCAGGGTGAGCAGGTAAGGCAGCTCGCCGATCGGCGGGAAGGAGGTGCGGCCCAGCATCTCCACCGGCACGCGGCCCTTGAAGGCCGACAGGTCGAGCTCCACCGGCTGCGCCGCGCGCGAGAGATTGAACACCGACAGGATCACGTCCTCGCCGTGTTCGCTGATGTAGGCCAGGATCTTGCGGTTGCCGGGCTTGAGGAAGGTGCGCTGGCCGCGGCCGAAGGCGCGGCTGGTCTTGCGCACCGCGAGCATGCGGCGCGTCCAGTGCAACAGCGAGCTCTTGTCGCGCAGCTGCGTCTCGACGTTGACCGCCTCGTAGCCGTACATCGCGTCCATGATCGGCTGCAGGTACAGGCGCTGCGGATCGGCGCGCGAGAAGCCGCCGTTGCGGTCGGGGCTCCACTGCATCGGGGTGCGCACGCCG
The DNA here is from genome assembly GCF_900090195.1 of Variovorax sp. HW608. Lineage (NCBI taxonomy): Bacteria > Pseudomonadati > Pseudomonadota > Betaproteobacteria > Burkholderiales > Comamonadaceae > Variovorax > Variovorax sp. HW608. The sequence goes on along the minus strand of NZ_LT607803.1, from coordinate 6,472,217 downwards.
TTGCGGTCGCCGACGAAGACGTTGTCGCCCATGCCGATCTCGTCGCCGTAGTAGATGATCGGCGAGCCCGGCATCGACAGCAGCATGCTGTTCATGAGCTTGATGCGGTCCTTGTCGTTGTCCATCAGCGGCGCGAGCCGGCGGCGGATGCCGAGGTTGATGCGCGCCTGCACGTCGGCCGCGTAGGTGGTGTACATGTAGTCGCGCTCGCGGTTGGTCACCATCTCCAGCGTGAGCTCGTCGTGGTTGCGCAGGAAGATCGCCCACTGGCAGTTCTCGGGGATGTCCGGCGTCTGCTGCATGATCTCGACGATCGGATCGCGGTCCTCCTGCGCGATCGCCATGTACATGCGCGGCATCAGCGGGAAGTGGTAGGCCATGTGGCACTCGTCGCCCTCGCCGAAATAGCCGCGCACGTCCTCGGGCCACATGTTGGCCTCGGCCAGCAGGAAGCGGTTCTTGTAGTTGGCGTCGATCGCGGCACGCAGCTGCTTGATGACCTCGTGCGTTTCCGGCAGGTTCTCGTTGCTGGTGCCGTCGCGTTCGATCAGGTAGGGAATCGCGTCGAGCCGGAAGCCGTCCACGCCCATGTCGAGCCAGAAGCGCATCACGCGGAACACCGCTTCGAGCACCTGCGGATTGTCGAAGTTGAGGTCGGGCTGGTGGCTGAAGAAGCGGTGCCAGTAGTAGGCCTTGGCGACCGGATCCCAGGTCCAGTTCGATTTCTCGGTGTCGGTGAAGATGATGCGCGTGCCGCTGTAGAGCGTGTCGGTGTCGCTCCACACATAGAACTCGCGCTCGGGCGATCCGGCCGGGGCGGCGCGCGCGGCCTGGAACCATGGGTGGTCGGTCGAGGTGTGGTTGATGACCAGTTCGATGATCACGCGCAGCTCGCGCTTGTGCGCTTCGCCGAGCATCTCGCGGAAGTCCTCCAGCGTGCCGTAGGGCGGGTGCACGCTCTCGTAGCCGGCGATGTCGTAGCCGTCATCGCGCAGCGGCGAGGGGTAGAAGGGCATCAGCCAGATGGTGTTGACGCCCAGGTCCTTCACGTAGTCGAGCTTGCTGGTGAGGCCCTTGAAGTCGCCGACGCCGTCGGCATTGGAATCGCTGAACGCCTTGATGTTGACCTGGTAGATGACGGCATCGCGATACCACGTCGGGTCCTCGGAGGTGTCGATCTCGGTGGTCTCGAGGACCAGTGACGGCAGGGGAGCGTTCATGGGGTCACTCTCATGCGTAGTAGTCGAAGTCCCGCTCGTCGCGCAGGCGCCGCCGCACGGCCATGACGTGGGCCGGCATGCGGTACGGATCGAGCTCGATGTAGTGGTGCGTGCCGCGCCAGACGAAGCGCTGGTCGGTCAGCAGGTCGTGCATCTGGAAGGGCCGATCGCGCGCCACGCCGATGTCGTCGGGCGCGAGGTGCAGCCAGCCGGTCTGCGTGCGGTGCGGATCGAGGTTGACCACCGTGACCACCGCGCGCGATTCGTCCGGCGAGGTCTTCATGTAGGCGATCAGCTGGTCGTTGTCGATGTCGAGGAAGCGCAGGCTGTGGTCCCACTGCAGGGCGTCGTTGGCGCGGCGGATCTGGTTGATGCGCGTGATGAAGGGGCGCAGGCCCGCATCGGCGCTCCAGTTCCAGTGGCGAAGCTGGTATTTCTCGGAGTCGAGGTACTCCTCGCTCGACGGTCCGCGCGGCAGGTGTTCGAAGAGCTCGAAGGCCGGCCCGTACATGCCGTAGTTGGCCGCGAGCGTCGCGGCGAGCACCAGCCGTGCCCTGAAGACCGGCTCCTCGCCGGTTTGCAAGGAGGCATGCAGGATGTCCGGCGTGTTCGGCCACACGTTGGGGCGGAAGTACTCCCGGCCCGGCGCGGTGTTGAGCTCGGTGAAGTACGCGGTGAGCTCTTCCTTGCTGTTGCGCCAGGTGAAGTAGGTGTAGGACTGCGTGTAGCCGAGCTTGGCGAGCCGGTGCATCACCTTCGGCCGCGTGAAGGCTTCGGCGAGGAAGATCACTTCGGGGTGCTCGCGCTTGAGCTCGGCGATCACCCATTCCCAGAACGCGAAGGACTTGGTGTGCGGGTTGTCGACGCGGAAAATCGTCACGCCCTGCGCGATCCAGTGGTCGAAGACCGACTTGAGTTCACTCCAGAGCCCCTCCCAGTCGACGCTTTCGAAGTGAAAGGGATAGATGTCCTGGTATTTCTTCGGCGGGTTCTCGGCGTACTGCACCGTGTTGTCGGGCCGCCAGCGGAACCAGGTGGGATGTTCCTTCACGTAGGGGTGGTCCGGCGCGCACTGGAACGCGATGTCCATCGCGATGTCGAGGCCCATGCGCGACGCCGCCGCGACCAGATGGCGGAAGTCCTCCGCCGAGCCGAGTTCGGGAAGGATGGCCTTGTGGCCGCCTTCGGCCGCACCGATGGCCCAGGGGCTGCCCACGTCGCCGGGCTCGGGGGTGAGCGTGTTGTTGCGCCCCTTGCGCTGCACGCGGCCGATCGGATGGATCGGCGGCATGTAGAGCACGTCGAAGCCCATCGAGGCGACGAGCGGCAGCCGTTCCTCCACGTCGCGGAAGCTGCCGTGCACGCCCGGCGTCGAGGAGGCCGAGCGCGGAAAGAGCTCGTACCAGGTGCTGAAGCGCGCGCGTTCGCGGTCCACCACCAGCGGGATCTCGGCGGCGAAGCGCGATTCGAGGTGGCGGTCCGGATGGTGCGCGGCGATCTCGGCGAGGTCCTCGTCGAGCGCGAGCGCCTTCAGCGCGGCGACTTCCATCGCGCGGTCGTCGGCGCCTTCCTGCAGCGAGCGCGCCCAGTGCGCGAGGGTTTCGCGGTCCTCGCCCTTGGCGCGTTCCGCGGCCCCGGTGATCTCCAGTGCGCCGGTGCGGGCGGCGAGGCGGATGTCGTCCTCGTCGACGCGGCGGGTCAGCTCGTGCCGCCACGACTCGAAGGCATCGACCCAGGCCACCACCGTGTAGTGGTAGCGGCCGATCACCGGCGGGGTGAACTCGGCATGCCACTCGTCGTTGTAGCGCAGCTTCATCGGCAGCTCGTGGCTGCGCGCGTCGCCGTCCTTCCACCACTGGAGCATCACGCGCGGCACGTCGTGTCCGTCGGTGAAGACATGTGCGGTGACGCGCAGGCTTTCGCCGACCGTGCGCTTCACCGCGAAGCGCCCGCGGTCCACGATCGGGAGGACCGCATCCACTACGGCGCGGCTTCGGCCGTCGACCGCGTCGACCGGCGCGGGTGCATCGTCACGCAGCAGGAGCTTGCTGATCATCGGCAACGACCTTCAGGAAGAGGGTGGACAGGGGCGGCAGCGTCAGGCACACCGAGTGCGGCTGGCCGTGCGAACGCATCGGCGAGGCGCGCACCGCGCCGAGGTTGCCCCAGCCCGAGCCGCCGAATGCGCGCGCGTCGCTGTTGAGGATCTCGGCCCAGGTACCGTCGGTCGGAACGCCCACGCAGTAGTTCTGGCGCGGCACCGGCGTCATGTTGGAGATCACCAGCAGCGAGCCGGCCGAGCGCGAACGTCGCAGGAAGGCAACGACGCTCTGTTCATGGTCGTTGGGTTCGAGCCACTGGAAGCCGTCGGACGAGAAGTCGAGCTCGTGCAGCGCCGGCTCTTCGCGCAGCAGGCGGTTGAGCTCGCCCACCAGGTGCTGCACGCCGCGATGCTGCTCGGACCGCAGAGACTCCCAGTCGAGCTCGCCTTCGTGCGTCCATTCGTGCCGCTGGGCGAACTCGCCGCCCATGAAGAGCAGCTTCTTGCCCGGGTGTGCCCACATGTACGACAAGAGCAGCCGCAGATTGGCGAACTGCCGCCAGTCGTCGCCTGGCATCTTGCTGATCAGCGAGCCCTTGCCGTAGACCACTTCGTCGTGCGAGAGCGGCAGCACGAAGTTCTCGCTGAAGGCGTAGACCATCGAGAAGGTCAGCCGGTGGTGGTGATAGCGCCGGTGCACCGGGTCCTCGCGCATGTAGGCGAGGGTGTCGTGCATCCACCCCATGTTCCACTTCATGCCGAAGCCGAGGCCGCCCGCGTCGGTGGGCCGAGAGACCTGCGGCCAGGCGGTCGACTCCTCGGCCACGGTGAAGGTGTCGGGATGGTCGCGGTAGGTGGCGCGGTTGAGTTGCTGGAGAAAGTGGATCGCCTCGAGGTTCTCGCGGCCGCCGTGGCGGTTGGGAATCCAGCCGGTGCCCTGGCGTGCGTAGTCGAGGTAGAGCATCGACGCGACCGCATCCACCCGCAGCCCGTCGATGTGATAGCGGTCGAGCCAGAAGAGGCCCGAGGACATCAGGAAGCTGCGCACCTCGTTGCGGCCGTAGTTGAAGATGGCCGAGTTCCATTCCGGATGGAAGCCCTGGCGCGGGTCCGCATGCTCGTAGAGGTGCGTGCCGTCGAACGAGGCGAGTCCGTGCGGGTCGGTCGGGAAGTGCGAGGGCACCCAATCGAGCAGCACGCCGATGCCGCGCTGGTGCAGGTGGTCCACGAAGTACATGAAGTCCTGCGGCGTGCCGTAGCGCGAGGTGGGCGCGAAATAGCCGGTGGTTTGATAGCCCCACGATCCATAGAACGGATGCTCGGTGATCGGCATCAGCTCGACGTGCGTGAAGCCGATCGAATTCACGTAGTCGGCCAGCGCGTGCGCGAGATCGCGCCAGTCCAGCGGCTGGCCGTCGTGGCGGCGCCACGATCCGGCGTGCACTTCGTAGATGGCGATCGGGGCGTCGGCGGCGTTGCGTGCGGCGCGTTGCCGCATCCAGTCGCCGTCGCTCCAGGTGTAGTCGAGCGACCAGAGGCGCGACGCGGTGGCCGGCGGCGCTTCGGCGAAGAAGGCGAGCGGATCGGCCTTTTCGAGCACGCGGCCGCCGTGCGCGGTGATGCGGAACTTGTAGGCCTGCCCGTGGCGGGCGCGCTGGCAGCGGCCTTCCCAGACTCCGGTCGAATCGGCGCGCGGCGCAAGCGCGTCGGCGTGGCCGTTCCAGTCGTTCCAGTCGCCGATGACCGACACCGAGGTCGCGTTCGGCGCCCAGACCGCAAAGGATGCGCCCTGTCCGTCGCCGGCCAGATGGGCGCCCAGCCTGTCATGCAGGCGCGAATGGGTGCCTTCCCGGAAGAGGTAGGCGTCCATGTCGTCGAATGCCTGGGTAAGGGGTGCAGCGCTCACGAAGTGTTCTTTCCACGTTGAGTGCCCCGGGCCAGGGCCGAACGTCATTTCTATGACGCCTCGCCGCGTTCGTGCAGGTGTCGAGTGCTGATCCGGCTGTCGGACAGCGGCTTACTGTCGAGTGGTCCGCAGGGGCGGCCGGTGCTCAGTTCGCCGGCTTGAGGGCGCGCTCCGGCAGCCGCACCGGCACGTAGGCCAGCCGCCGGTCGCGCATGACCAGCAGGGCGACGCTGCGGCCCGGCGCGACGGCCGAGAGGCTGCGCTGGAAGTCCTCGATGCGTTCGACGCGGGTGTCGTTCACCGCGACGATTAGATCGCCCGCGCGGATGCCCTCGCTGCGGGCCGCGCCGGCGGCTTCGCGCACCATGAGGCCACCGTCGATGCCGAGTTGCAGGCGCTGGCTGGACGACAGCTCGCCCAGGCTCAGGCCGAGGCCGTCGCCCCATTCGACCGCGACGCTCGGCCGCAGGATGCTGCGCGGCGCGGGCTCTTCGGACAGGACGACCCAGAGCGTGCGCGCCGCGCCGCGCCGCCACACCTCCAGCGCGCTGCGGCTGCCGGGCCGGCCTTGCGAGATCCGCTGCTGCAGGTCGGTGGAGCGCACGATCGGCTTGCCGTCGAAGGCGGTCACGACGTCGCCGCGCAGCAGTCCGGCGGATCGCGCAGGGCCGTTCGGATCCACGCCGACCACGAGCGCGCCGGCCGCCTGCTTCAGGCTGAAGGATTGCGCCAGCGCGGGGGTCATCTCCTGGAAGTCGGCGCCGATGCGCGCGCGTTGCACGCGACCGGTGGACTTCAGCTGCCCCGCGATCTTCATCGCCAGGTTGATCGGCACCGCGAACGACAGGCCCATGTAGCCGCCGCTGCCGCTGTAGATCATCGAATTGATGCCGACGACTTCGCCGCGGCTGTTGAACAGCGGGCTTCCCGAACTGCCCGGATTGATCGCGACGTCGGTCTGGATGTAGGGCACCTCGCCGCCGCCGGCGACATAGCGGTCGACCGCGCTCACCACGCCGGCCGTGACACTTCCGTGAAAACCGAAGGGCGCGCCGATCGCCGCCACCCAGTCGCCCGGCGCGAGGCCGGTGGAATCGCCGATGACCGCGGGCGCAAGGCCGCTGGCGTCGATCTTCATGAGCCCCACGTCGGTGCGCCGGTCGATGCCGACCACGCGCCCCGGGAAGCGCCGGCCGTCGTCGAGGCGGACCTGCGCTTCGTCCGCGCCCGCAACCACGTGCGCGCTGGTCAGGATCAGGCCGTCGCTCGTGAGGATCACGCCCGAGGCGAGGTCGCGGGTCTGGCTCAGCCGAACGCTCCCCGGCAGGGGCGAGGCGAGCCGGTCGGCGAAGTCCAGCTCGGGCGCGAGCTCCAGTTCGACCGCCCTGTCGTCGGCGCCTCCGATGCGCAGCGTGCTGATGTCGACGATGCTGGCGCTGCGGCTGGCCACGAGGGAGGAGAAGGCGGGGGCGGATGCCGCAGGTGCCGATGGCGCGCTGACAACGGCGATCGGGTCAGGCGGCGAGGATGGGGACGCGCACGCGCCGAGCAGGCCGGCCAGCGCGAGCATGACAACACGCTCGATCGAGCGGCTCGGCGCTCGATCGCTCGGGCTTGGCCCCCGGCCTGGCGTGATGAACGGGCACATGACGCTGGGTTGGATCGGCGCGCCAGCAGTCTGGTTCCTCGCAGTGAGAAGTCAGCCGAGGTACTTGCCCCGCAGGTACTCGAGGTAGGCCTTCGATTCGCGCGAGACGTAGGGCGAGACGAGCGCGAGCGTGTAGAACGCCGCCAGCCCCGGGTCGGCCTCGCGCAGCGCATCGCGGCCCGGCACCAGCCGCTCGAACGACAGCCAGCAGGTAGTGGTGAAGACCATCTGCAGCGCGAGCATCTGTGCTTCCTCGACCGTTGCCTCGATGACGCCCGCGGCCGCCAGCGCCTCGCACAAGGCCTGGGCCGCCAGCAGGTTCTGCGCGGTGAGCGCCCGCGCGCGCTCGCCGAGCACCGGGTATTCGCCGCTCAGGTAGGCCATGTCGCGATAGACGAAGCGGTATGCATCGATGGCCTCGAAGCGCAGGTGCAGCGACAGCCAGAGATCGTCGATCGCGCGCACGTTCGCCGCCGAGGCGTTGAGGAGTTCCAGCCGTTCCTCGAAGCGGCGGAACAGCCGCTCGACGATGAGCTGCTTGGCGTTGAAGTGGTAGTGCAGGTTGCCGGGGCTGATGCCGAGCTCGGCCGCGATGCGGTGCGTCGACACCGCCGCGAGCCCCTGCGCGTTGAAAAGCGCGAGGCTGGCCTCGAGGATGCGTTCGCGGGTTTTGAGACTGGCCACGGCTGGCGCGCTGCGGTCCGTTCGTCTTCAGCGCCTGCGGCGGTTGGGACTTTCGCCGCCGCGTTCCAGCCGGTCGATGCGCTCCTGCAGCAGGCGTACCTGCTCGTGCAACGCCTGGACTTCCTCTGCGCGCGGCAGGCCGAGGCGCTGCATCGCCGCTGCCACGCGCTGGTCGAACACGTCCTCGAACTTGCGCAGCCCGACGTCGAGCGCGGGAAATGCGCGCGCCGCGGCGCTCCTGCCGCTGACATTGCTGGTCTTCGGCATGCCGAGCAGGGTCTCGATGACGTTGGTCTGATGCTTGACGACGTCGTCGCGCACGCTGCCCAACGCCTGGAGGCCCGCGCGCAGCAGCCCCTTGGCGCTGCCGGTGCCCTGGGCGGGTGGTTCCGGCGTTGCCTCCGGCTTGCGCGCCGCCGGCTTCCTTCGCGGCGCGGCCTTGGTGGCGGGCGCGGTCTTGCCGGCGGCCGCCGGCGCCTGCTCCTTCTTCTTCAGGTTGTCGGTCTCATTGCGGCGAGTCGCCATGCCTTGCTCCAGAAGGATGTTCCGAAAGAGGGCCCGCGGCCCACTCGGGCATCGGGGTCAGGCCTTGAGCGCGCGCGACCCGCGCGGGGTGCGACGGCGCGCGGCGGGCGTCGCCCTCGACTTCGTCGCTTGTGCCCCATGCGAGCCGGATTCCGCGCTGCCGGCCACGCGGCGCTCGATTTTCTTCGCACCGGCAGCGACAGTGTCGGCGATCTTCACCGACGCGCTGGCGATCGGCTGGTGGACGCGCGCGAAGGCGTTGATGACGGAAGTGGTCAGCGGCGCTTCGACGCGCGCCGCGGCCTTGGCGATGGATTCGATGCCGCTCGTGGCGCTCTCGGCGAAGCGGTCCATGAGGGCGACCAGGCGGCCGGTTTCGATGTCGACGCGCTTCGCCAGGAAGCCCGTGCCCCCGAGCAGGCGGTACGCGCCTGCGCGATAGGCGTTGACCAGGGTCTTGCCGGCGTCGTTGTATTGGCCGACGACGTGGATGGCGGCCGAGGAGATGTTCTGCGTGGACATGAAGCTTCCTTTGAAGTGAATCGGTCTTCGCCGGATTGGCGCGACGGGTTCATCTTCTTCGCAAACACCTAGGCCGGGAAAGCTAGATCGGTTCGATAGTTAGGCCAACTGCCCTAGTGAATCGCCCTCGCACTGGCTGGCCCCGCAACCTGCGCCATGAAGGTCGTCAGGGCTTCGACGCGGGGGATGTGGATGTCGCGCCGACCCTTTTCCATGAAGCGGATGACATCGCTGCGGGCCAGGCGGGACAGCGCGCGGCTGACGGTCTCGAGCGTCATGCCCAGGTAGTTCCCGATCTCCGCGCGCGTCATGCGCAGGGAAATCTGGTCCGTGCGCAAGCCGCGCCGTGCCATCGCTTCGGCCCAGTAGTGCAGGAACCCTGCCACCCGGGCATCGGCCGGCAGCGCGCACAGGGACTGGAGGGACTCGTGATCGCGTGCCAGCTGCCTGCTCATCGCTTCGTGCAGCGCGGTCAGCAGCGCCGGCGTCCGCAGGGCGGCGCGCAGGAGGTCGTCATAGCGGAACGACCACACTTCGCCCGTGTCCATGGCAACCGCATCGCAGCCGTAGTGGCCGCCGGCGATGCCGTCCAGACCCAGCCAATCGCCCCGGAAGTGCAGGGCGACCACCTGTTCGCGGCCTTCGCTCGAAAGGTTCACCATCTTGACCAGGCCCGAATTCACGACATACAGCGAGCCGAACTCCTGGCCCACCTGGTAGATCGTGTCGCCGGCGTGAACCATGCGCCGTTGCACGGGCAGTGTCGCCTGCACCAGTTGGAGGGTGTCGGCAATACGCTGCGCGAACGATGCCTCATCCACTGCCCGCTGGTCGAATACCTGTGTCATCGCATTTGCTCCTGATCCTAATGAATGACCGTGAGCCTAGGCTTGCGATGAAACAGTTCGCGGAACGGAGAAAGCGGTTGCGTAACGCTGCGTAAATGCTCTGTAAACGAGAACAGCGAGCGCAGCGCGGCGTCGGGGCACGCCGGGGCAGCCAGGGAACCCGCAGGTCAGTCGATCATGAGGTCATTGACCACCGAGCTCACGCCGGGCGCCGACCAGGCCGCGCCCTGCACCGCGTTGAGTTCCGCCCAGGAGTGGACCCTGCCTTTGAGGCGGACCTCGGAGCCCTCCACCGTGACCTGGATGTGGCCGGCTTCGCGGTCGGCCTGGCGCGACAGGGCGTCGTGAAGCCGCTTCTCGATATCGACCACCTTCACCTTCGGAATGATCCTGATCGCGTTCGTGACGCCGGTGACGCCCATCAGGTTGCGCACCGCCTTCTCGGCGGCCCGGCGCTGGTAGTCCCACTCGACTTCGCCGTTCAGGGTGACCCAGCCGTTCTCGACCTCCGGCTTGATCGTGGCGGCCGGCACGAGCGCCGACCATTCGAGGCCGCGTTCGGCCGCGAGGGCGATGTCGGCGTCGCTGCGCGTCGCGTCGTCGGGCAGCTTGACGGTGATCTCCACCGCCAGTGCCTTGACCCCCTTGACGCGACGGGCCGCGGATTCGGCGGCGTGCTTCTCGGCGTGGCTGGCGACGTGGCCCGTCAGGGTGACGATGCCGTCCGCGGCGATCACCCCGATCTGGGTCGAGTGGATCGCGGGATCCCAGTCCAGTTCGGCCTGGACGTCGCTCCTGAGTTGTGCATCGGATCGCATGTGACTTCCTTTCATGGGGTGATGGCGCCAGGATGGGCGCTTAAAGGGTGGCGGTGGCTGCTTCGAGCGGGCCAGGCCGCGGTAGGTGGTGCGAGCCGTCCGCTCAGCGAAGGCCCTCGGGCACGAAGGTCCGCACGAAGTCCAGCGACGAGACGACGCCGGCAATGCCGTTGCGGTCGCTCACGGCCACGTGGTGGATGCCGCGCTCGACCATGAGCGCGGCCACCATGGCGACCGGTGTCCCGGCGTCCACCACGACCGGCTTGTAGGTGCACATCTGCCAGGCACGGGTCGTGGCGGGATCGCGGCCCTGCGCGTGGAAAGCCACGAGATCCGCGGCGCTGATGATCCCGGCCACCTCGCGATTCGTCGGCTCGAGCACGGGGACCCAGGTCAGGTGCCGGCTGGCGAGCAGTGCCTCCACCTGGGCCACCGTGTCGTCCATGCCCACGCTGACGACGGGACGCTGCATCAGGGAGGAAATGGCTTGGCTCATGTCGACTCCTCAATGCGCCATGAGGACCGGAAGCGTCATCGAATCCAGCACGGTCCGCGTCGCCCCACCGAGCAGCAGCTCGCGCGCGCGGCTGTGCCCGTAGCAGCCCATGACGAGCAGATCGGCATCGCAGTCGGAGGCGATCGAAAGGATCGCCTCGCCGTCGCTGTCCGGCGCGAGCCTTGCGTGCTCGTGGACCCGCTCGATGCCATGCAGGCGCAGGTAGTCGCGCACGTCGATGGGCACGGAATGCCACTCGGCCCCGTCTTCCTCGACCAGATGGACGTGGTGTGCCTTCTGCAGGAAGGGAATCGCCGCCGCGAGCGCGCGCGCGCACTCGCGCGTGGGCTTCCACGCCACCAGTGCGCTGTCCGGCGAATCCGCGATCTCGCCGGCGAAGGGAATGATCAGCGCCGGACGCCCGCTGCCGATCACGACCGATTCGACGAAGTCGGCAGGAACATCGAAGCCGGTCGCATCGGCCGGATCGCGCTGGCCCAGAAAGAGCAGATCGGCGAGCAGCGCCCGGCGGGTGAAGGTCTCGATGACCGGATCGCCGTCCAGTTCGAGCCATTCGCAGGGCTGGTTCGCGAGGGCGCAGGAGCGATCGTAGGTCGCCAGCGCACGTCGGCGGTGTTCGGCCTCGATGCGCGCGTCCGGCGGCAGCGGCGGCATGCCGGGGCCCACCGGCAGCAGGGGCAGGTGGCTCGGAGCGACCGCAAACAGTGCGCTGACGCGGGCCCGCCAGGCGAGCGCGAGTCTGAGCGCGAGGTTCATGCGCACCGCGGCGCGCGCCGTGCCGTCCAGGTGCACGAGAAGGGATTGAAACGCGGTCATGGTCCTTTGCCCGTCTTTCCGGACGCGCCTCGCTGTTCGGCTACTCGATCGACAGTGCCCCGGTCGGCTGGTGGATGCGGATCGCCTCGTTTTTCGCGTCCGCCTGCTTCCCTTCGTCTTGCGCACGCACCAGCAGGACCGGCACGGGTGCGAGGCGAAGAATCTGTTCCGCGCTGCTTCCCATGACGAGCCGCGAGACGCCGCGGCGCCCGTGCGTGCCGAGCACGATCAGGTCGGCACGCCATTGCGTGGCTTCCGTGATGACGACGTCCTGGACCGGGGATTCAGAGATGACCGCGGGGTATGCCGTCGCGGTGTAGCGTTCGTGCAGCGCGGTCTCGACCTCGACGCCGGCCGCCAGTGCGCTGCGCTTCGCGTCCTCGATGACACGCGCACCGTCGTCGCGTGCGGCCTGAAGCCACTTTCCCGGCGTGCCGGACTGAGCGTCCATGGCGAGGGCCAGCGACAGGTCGTCGACGACATGGACCAGCCGCAGCCGGCCATGGGTCAGCTGGGCGAGGCGGATGGCCTCTTCGAGTCCGTGCTGCGAGACCGGGCTGCCGTCGACGGGGACCAGGATGCGTTGGTACATGGAGCCTCCTTCGGTGCGGTGCAGGTAATGCGATGCGCCCAGTATCGAAAGGGCAGCGAAGGACGCGCTTGATCTGGCGCAAACGAGGGTCATCGGGTGCCGCCCGACGAAAGACTCAGGCGCTGCGCAAGGCGTCGACCAGCACGGCCTGCATGATGCGGCGGTGGTTGTCCTGCGCGGCTTCGTCGTCGACCGCCATGTCGCCGATCCACAGGACCCAGCGGCCGGGCCCGGAGGCGTCCGCGACCGCCGCCATCTTCTCGCCGCCGCCCTCGGCGCGGGTCTTCGTGAGGATCGCGACGCCCATCGCGCGGGCCGCGGCCATGAACATCCGGGCCCGCGCCCTGCGTCCGTTGCCGATGAAGACGATCCGCCGGTCGCCCGGGCCCTGGTGCTCGCAGAGCGTCCAGAGGTCCGCGATCACCCGGGCCGGATGGGTATCGAGTTCCAGGCCGGGGAACACCGGCACGCCGGCCTGCGACTCGATCAGCCGCCGGATCGAGGCATGGAGATCGGCGCAATCGATGCCGTCGTACATGCGGCCGAGCAGACGGGCCAGCGTACCGACCTCCTCGTCTGCTTGGCGGGTCCGCGCGGGGCGGGGAAATTCCAGCATGGCCACGCGGGCGCCGATTTCCTCGGCGGCATGTTGCAGGCTCGACGGCCCGGCGGAGGCATCCGGACGCAGCAGCGCGAGGTTCTTGCCGCGCAGCGGACGCGCGGCTGCGGGCCGCCGCAGTTGCTCGGCGGTCGCAATGAGGGAGGCAATCCCGGCGGAAGACAGGGGGTCGGCCACCGGAGGTCGCACGGCATGAGAGGCGATCACGCGGCCAACGCTACGCCGGTTGCGACGGGCGGACTTGACGCCGCTCAATATCGATGCGTCCTCAAGCGCCTGACAGGCGCCCGTGGCTCATTCGATCGCCAGCGCGCCGCTGGGCAGCGTCACGCGAAGCGGCTTGCGCCCGGCCTCCGCCTCCGTCTTTTCGCCCTCGGTCGGCTGTTCGATCGCGCGCACCAGCAGGATGGGGACGGGCGCGATGCGCAGGATCTGCTCGGCGCTGCTGCCGAGGAACAGGCGCTTCGCCCCGCGGCGGCCGTGGGTGCCCAGCACGATCAGATCGGCCGGCCAGCTCGCGGCCTCCTTCGTGACGAGCTCGGGCACCGAGCCGTCGAGGTTGTCGCGCAGTATCGTGTCCGCTGCGATGCCGGCGGCCAGGGCCTTCTGCCGGCATTCGGCCAGGAGCTTGCTGCCGTTCTCGCGCAGCAGGCCCACCCAGTCGCCGACATAGCCGGAATAGGCGTCCATCGCAAAGGCGGCGGACAGCTCGTCGACCACGTGGATCAGCCGCAGCCTGCCGTTGACGAGTCGCGCCATGTCGATGGCCTGCTCGAGGCCCTGCATCGAGGTCGCGCTGCCGTCGACGGGGACGAGAATCTGCTGGTACATGGCGTGCTCCTTGTGGGTGTTCTTGAACGAGCCCCAGTATGGCGCGCAGCCCGCGATCGCGATTGACGCAGGTCAAGCGCCGCAGGGGCCGATGCCGCTTGATCCGGATCAAGCGGCAGCGATATCCGCCAAAATAGCATCGAACGACCCAGGGAGGGCAAGGCCCACGCGGCGCACCGGACGAGACCATGAGCAGCATGACTTCGATGTTGGCGACCCTTGTGGCGGGATGGCTGCTTGCCTTCAGCGCCACCTGCCAGGCCGCGGCGGATGCCGGGGACCTCGCATCGAAGGCGTCGGCGCCATCCGCCGCCGCCCAGCCCGACGAAGCCGCCACGCTGCGCATACTCCATCGCGACATCCTCACGATGCGGGGGCGCATCGCCGGCATGACGCCGCAGGCGCGCGTGCGGCGGGCCCGCGAACGCCTGGAGGCGTTGCCGGACGAGGCGGTTGCGCTGCCGATCAATACCGTGCAGTTCCAGTCCGGCGGCGGCCGCGGCGTGCAGTTCCTGGTCGGCGACCTTCCCTTGTTCTCGGTGGTCGAGGGTGACGTCGACGCCGACACCAAGCAGGATTTCGACGCCCTGGTCGCCCAGACGCGCGACCACATGGAGGAGGTCCACGCCGCATGGGGCGAGATGCGCAGCAGGCCGCTGTTGCTGCAAGGCCTGTTGCGGTCGGCTGGTGCCACCTTGCTCTTCGTTGCGTTGGTCTGGGGCGCCTATCGGGTCATGGCCCGGGTGGTGGTGCTGATGGAAAAGAGGCGGGACGTGCTCGCGGCACGCTTTTCCCACGTCGACTGGCGCGAATTCCTCGCCAGGGTGGCGGTCGTTGTCCTGCAGGTGCTCCAATGGATCGTCCTGCTCGCGCTCACCTATTCATGGGCGCACTTCGTGCTCGGCAGCTTCGTGGCCACGGCGCCGATCGCGCGCGATCTCGGCGATTGGCTGGTGCACAAGCTCTCCTGGCTGGCCGAGGGCGCGCTGGACAGCCTGCCGGGGTTTGCAACCGTCGTGATCGTCCTCGCATTCACACGCCTGGTCGTCGACCTGCTGGGCTACCTGTTCGATGCGCTGCAGAAGGGCCGCCTGCGCCTGCCGCTGTTCCACCCCGAGACCGTGAGCGCGACCCGCCGCATCTTCACGGTCTTTGCCTGGTGCGTCGGCATCGCAGTGGCCTATCCTTTCCTGCCCGGCGCGAGCAGCGATGTGTTCAAGGGACTCTCGGTCCTGTTCGGCCTGATGATCACGCTCGGGTCCACCGGGCTGGTCACGCAACTCATGAGCGGGCTGGTCGTCATCTACTCGCGCTCGCTGCACAAGGGCGACTTCGTCGACATCAACGGCGTGCAGGGCGTGGTCACCGAGGTGGCCTCGCTCGCGACCAAGATCGTCAACGTGCGCAACGACGAAATCACGATCCCGAATTCGGTCGTGATCTCCAGTCCGATCCACAACTATTCGAAGCTCTCGGGCACGCACGGCACGCTGCTCAGCACCAAGGTCACCATCGGCTACGACGCGCCCTGGCGGCAGGTGCATGCACTGCTGATCGACGCGGCGCGCAGGACCCGCGGCGTGCGCGCGACGCCGGAGCCCTACGTCTACCAGCGCGCGCTGTCGGACTTCTACGTCGAATACGAGCTGTTCGCCAGCATCGAGAACCCGCCGGACCGCATCCCGATCCTTTCGGCCCTTCACGAGAGCATCCAGGACGCCTTCAACGAGCACGGTGTCCAGATCATGTCGCCGCACTTCCTGGGCCAGCCGGACCACGCGGTCGTGGTGCCGAAGACGCAGTGGTACGCGAGCCCCGCCTCGCCGGGCCCGCAGGTGTCATCCGTGCGCGGCCGCCAGGGGTGAGGGCAGGAGGGGCTCGTCGGCTGCGAGCGGCTCGGCGGCCGCGCGCAACTGCCGCAGCACGGCGGCGTCGGCCTCCGAGGCATCGGATGTGCGGGCGGCGAGGCGCTCGCGCAGGACCCCATCCGGTGCCTGGCAGGCGAGGATCTGGAACCGCACGCCGCACCGGCGTGCGAGTTCATGTGCCGCGTCGCGCTCGGCGCGACGCAGGAAAGCCGCATCGATCACCACGCTGAAGCCCGCGCCGAGGAGGGTGCGCGCGAGCGCGAAGAGCTGCTCGTAGGTGCGCGCCGTCGCCTCGCGCGAATAGATGTCGAGCCCGTGCGCGCGCGAGCTCTCGAGCGCACCCAGGCCGAACAGGCGCTTGCGTTCCACGTCGGAGCGCACGCGGATCGCCCCATGCTGCTCCAGCAGCCTTTGGGACTGGAAGGTCTTGCCGGAGCCGGGCAGGCCGTGCGTGATCACCAGGCGCGGCAAGGCCGGGTGCGACCATTCGAGTGCCGCGCGGACGTAGGCCGTTGCCGCGGCGCAGCGGCCCGCGCGCAGGTGCTCGACCTGGGCGCGCACCAGTGCCCGGTAGACGAGCGCGTAGCGCAGCACGCCTGCGGCTTGCTGCTCGCCGGTGGCGTCGAGCCATGCGTTGAGGAATCGCCAGGCGAAGTCCGGCCGCCCGCGCGCCGCGAAGTCCATCGCCGGAAACGCTGCATCTTCCGCAACGTCGATCCATCGCAGCGCGGGGTCGAACTCGATGGCGTCGAAGCCGGCGACCGCCCCGTCGAGGTCGACGATGTTGTCCAGGTGAAGGTCGCCGTGGCATTCGCGGACATGGCCGCTGCGGCGGCGCGAGACCCATTCGGGCTCGAGCTTGCGGGCGCCTGCCTCGAGCCACGCCTGCAGGCCTGCGCTCTCGGCGGCGGAGAGCATCGGGCGCACGCCCTCGAGCGCAGCCAGGGCGCGGCGCAGCGGGGGCGCGTGCCCCGTGTGCTCAGCGGTTACGTGGCGCCGGACGGGCGCTGCAGCGTGCGCAGCGGCCAGCATGGCGGCAAGCTCGTCCACGTCGCGCGCGGTGAGCGTGCCTGCGGCCAATCGCTCGCTGAAGAGGGCTCCATCGGCGAAACGTCGCATGTGCACGGCATAGTCGAGCACCGGCCCGGCGCCGTCGATCTCGGGCGCCGATGGGTTCCCCGTGATGCGTGCGACACCCAGGTACAGCGAAGGCGCCGTGCGGCGGTTCACGCGCACTTCCTCGTGGCAGAAGTGCCGCCGCTTGCGCAGCGTGGCGTAGTCCAGGAAGGCGAGGCGCACCGGCTTCTTCAGCTTGTAGGCGTGAGCGGGCGTGAGCAGGATCCAGGAGATGTGGGTCTCGATCACCCGCGCGCCCAGTCGCAGCGCGAGCGCGCGCACCAGGGCTGCGTGCTCCGCCAGCCGGCCCCGCGGGGGCGGACCGTCTGGTTCCGGGGTTGGCACGTGCACTGACTCGGGCGCCGGGTCAGTGGGCCATCAGCACGGGCACGGTCATGTGCGCGAGGATCTCGCGCGTCATCCCGCCCAGCACCAGCTCGCGCACGCGCGAGTGGCCATAGCCGCCCATCACGAGCATGTCGCTCTGGAGGTCGCACAGCCGTGACAGCAGCGCGTCGGACATCGGCACGTCGCCGACCAGGCGGTCGACCGTGGCCGCGATGCCGTGCCGGTCGAGCCAGCCGGCGAGATGCAGCTGCATCATCGGCCGCGCGTCCTCCGTGTCATCCTTCCCGGCGACATGGAGCAGCGTCACCTGGTCGGCGCGCGACAGCACCGGCAAGGCCGCGCCGAGGGCCAGCGCGGATTCGCGCGAACCGTTCCAGGCCACCATGACGCGGCGCGGGGCTGCCTTGAACTCTCCGGCGTAGGGCACCACCGCCACGGGGCGGCCAAGTCCCAGCATGACCTCGCCCACCAGCCCGTGGGAGGGGGTATCCGTCCGGTCGCCGCCGCCTTCCTGGCCGAGCACCACGAGATCGCTGGTGCGCCCATGCTCGATCAATGCGTCGGTGGTCAAGCCGTCGACCTGGCGCAACTCGAAGGAGACGGATCGCGAGGCCTTCATCTGCGTGCGGAAGGTCTCGGCGATGCCTTCGGCGCGCTGCTTCAGGTAGGCGGCCGATTCCGCAATGAAATCGCCCGCACCGGTGTCGATCGCGCCGGCCGGGATCGAGCCTTCGTAGAGGCCCGTCGGCAGCAGGCCGACCACGTGGGCATCGTGCTCGTGCGCCAGTGCCGCAGTGAAGGCGATGCGCGCCGCGCAACGGCTGCTGTTGTCGAGGTGGACCAGGATCGTCTTGTAGCTCACCGCTGTGCCCTTCTTCATGGATGCGATGCCGCATCTTCGCGCGCAGGCGCCGGCGGCGTTTGCGCTTCGTCAAGGCCGGGCGTCGAACTCCGGTTTGATCCAGCACAAACCGGCACGCCGGCGTCTTCCCTACATTGGGCCGAAGCGGGGGCCTCATGCCTCGCTCCCCATGTGAAAGGAATGCCATGAAATCCGATGCACCGGTCCCAAGCGGCGTGTTGGCCGAGCTCGACCGCCAGACCTTGCGCAGGCAGCTCGAGACCCTGAAGCAACGCACGCTGGACGAGCTGTGTCGGCGCACCGAGCCGCTGAACCCCCTCCAGGAGCGCGTGTCGTACGAACATGAGGTCCACGACAACGCGGACGATGCGGAACTGGAGCGCAGCGAGGACCTGCGCTTCGCCGAGATCGACGCCGATCGCCAGCGCCTGCGTGAGATCGAGCAGGCCCTGCGGCGAATGGACGAGGGCCGCTATGGCGTGTGCGTGGACTGCGCAGAAGGCATTCCGCGCGAGCGCCTCATGGCCTATCCGACGGCGCTGCGCTGCGGCGCCTGCCAGCTGGCCAGCGAAAGGCAGCGCCGCACCTGAAGTCGAAGGCCGCCGGCCGGGTTACGATGGCCCGGTGAACACAGTCGCCACCCCGCATCTCGCCGTCCTCGACGACGAGGTCGAGATCACCCGCATGCTGTCCGTCTACCTGAGCGCCCAGGGCTATCGCGTCAGCGCGGTCCACTCGGGATCGGACCTGATGGCGTTGATGGCCAGCGATCCACCGGCCCTGCTCCTGCTCGACCTCGGCCTGCCGGGGGAGGACGGTTTCGCGATCGCCCGGACCGTGCGCGAACACTGGCACTGCGGCCTCATCATCGTGACGGGCCGCGGCGACGCGGTGGACAAGGTGGTGGGGCTGGAGGTGGGGGCCGACGACTATGTCACCAAGCCCTTCGATCTGCGCGAGCTGCTGGCCCGCATCAAGGCCGTGCTGCGGCGCGTGGCGCCGGCCCCGCCGCCGGCTGCCCCGGCCGTGGCTTCGCCGCCGGCCCCGAATGGGCAGGTGCTGCGCTTTGCGAACTGGGCGCTCGACACGGCCGCACGACGCCTGCTCGATCCGAACGGCACGGAGACCGTGCTGACCACCGGGGAGTTCGAACTGCTCAGCGTGCTCGCAAGCCACCCGAACCGGGTGCTGTCGCGCGATTTCCTGCTCGAATCCACGCGCGGGCGCGAGGCGGGCCCGTTCGACCGGACCATCGACGTGCAGATCGGGCGTCTGCGCCGCAAGCTCGAAGCCGACCCGGGCAACCCCCAGATCATCAAGTCGGTGCGCGGGGCAGGCTACATCCTGGTCGCGAAGGTCGAAGCCGGCTGAACCCGGAGCCGTGGCCGGGTCGTGCCAGCGACCGTCATGGCTGTCGCACGAGGGTGGCCGGAAGTCCCGGTACATCGACGCGCAGTTGCAGAACGCAGCCGGACCACGGCATGGCTGCCAGCTCGTCGGCCGGCCGCTTCTCTCGCGCCGTGGTGATGTAGAGGGTGCGCAGGTCCGCCCCTCCGAAGCAGGGCATGGTCGGGCAACGCACGGGGAGCTGAACCGTGCGCAACAACTCGCCCTCTGGCGAGTAGCGCAGCACCCGGCCGCCTTCGAACATCGCCACCCAGTAGCAGCCCTCCGAATCGACGGCGGCGCCGTCGGGCCGGCCGGCGTAGTCTCCGGAGGGCGGGTGTGCGGCCGGTGGGTCGAAGCGCGCGAAGATGCGGCGGTTCGCGGGCTCGCCGCGCTTGAGGTCGTAGTCCCAGGCGGTGACCGTGTGGGCCTTGGTGTCGGCCCAGTACATCGTGCGGCCGTCGGGACTGAAGGCGAGGCCGTTGCTGGTCGTGATGTCGCCGGCGACGCGCTGCAGGCCCTGCGGATCGAGCCGGTACAGCGATGCCAGACGCTGGTCGCGTGGTTCGTAGATCGTCCCGACCCAGAAGCGGCCGCGCGGGTCGGTCTTGCCGTCGTTGAAGCGCTCGAACGCCGTGTCGTAGGGGGCGCTGGCCATCACGGTCCGCCCGCCGGTCGCCGGATCGAAGCCGAGCAGGCTGTCGCGCTGCGCCACGATCAGCGTGCCGTCGTCGCAGGCGGCGCAGCAGCCGAGATCGTGCGCGAAGGCCCAGCTCGCGTGTGCCTGGCTGCCGGGGTCATAGCGATGCAGGGTGCGGCCCGGGATGTCGCACCAGTACAGCGCCTGCTCGCGCGGATGCCACAGCGGCGATTCGCCGAGCAGGCAGGGTTCGACGGGCAGGCGTTCGATGTCCATCACATCAGGCGAGCTCGTCGCGCCGCGGCATGTCCGCGCCGCGGCGCGAACAGGTGATCGCGGCGGCGCGTGCGGCGAATCGCAGCAGCGCATCGAGCGATGCGGCATCCAGTTTCGACAAGGCTTCTGGCGCGAGCGCACCGTGCTCGTCCAGCCAGGTCAGCAGCGCCGCCTGGAAGGTGTCGCCCGCGCCGACCGTGTCGATGACCTTCGTCTCGGGCGACGGCACATTCGCTTGCGCGCTGCGGGTCCACGCGCTCGCCCCGTGCCGGCCGCGCGTCACGGCCACCAGCGATGCGCCCTGCGCCAGCCAGCGCGCCGCGACCTGCTCCGGTGTCTCGGCCGGGTAGAGCAGGCCCAGGTCCTCGTCGCTCACCTTCACCAGATGCGCGATCGACACCATCTGCTCGACCACCGCGCGCCAGTGCCCGAGGTCGGGCTCGACATTGAGCCGCACGTTCGGGTCGTAGGCGATGAGGCGCCGGTCGCGCTCGCGCGCCGCCAATGCTCGGAGCGCACTGCCCACCGGCTCCACCACCAGCGCATACGAGCCGAACTGCAGCACGCGCGTCGCCGCCGGCAGCGCAGGGAGCGTGTCCTGCGTGATCTGCCGGTCCGCCGCGCCGTTGCCGTGGAAGGCGTAGCGCGGCACGCCGCTCGCGTCGACGCTCACCACGCTCAGCGTGCTCGGCGCGTCGCTGCGCAGGATCAGCGAGGTGTCGACCCCTTCGTCCCGAAGCGAGGCCAGGAGCCGCTCGCCGAGCGCATCGCTCGACAGGCCCGTCAGGAAGGCGACGGGCCGCGCCAGCCGCGCCAGGCCCTGCGCCACGTTGAGAGGCGAGCCGCCGATGCGCGCATCCAGCGTCATGCCCGTGGGCGTGGACTCGCCCATGTAGACATCCATCAGCGCTTCGCCGCAGACCACGAACATGACGGTTCCTCCCGGCTTCAGCGCGGCGCCTGCCAGCCCTTGTAGTCCTTGACGTTGGTGCGCGTGATCAGCGTCGAGGGCAACAGCGTCATCGGGGACTCGGGCTTCTTGCCGTTGAGGATGTCATGCCCGATCTCCACCGCCTTCACGGCGATCATGTAGGGGTCCTGGCTGGCCGAGGCCTGCACCTGGGTGTCGCCCTTGAGCGCGGTCTCGATGTCCGGCGCGCCGTCCACCGAGGTGATGATGATGTTCTTGCGGTTGAGCTGCTTGGCCGCCAGGTCGGTGCCGATCGCCTGCGGGTCGTTGATGGCGAACACCGCATCGATCTTGGGGAAGCGCGTGAGGTGGTTCTGCATCACGTTCAGGCCCCCTTCGCGCGAGCCCTTGGCGTCCTGGTCGTCCGAGAGGACCTTGATGTCGGGGCTCTTCTTGAACACCGTCTTGCAGCCGTTGACGCGGTCGATCACGGCCGACACCTGCGGGCCGTTCTGGATGATCACATTGCCCTTGCCGCCGAGCTTGTCGGCGATGTACTGGCAGGCGATCTCGCCGGCCTGCACGTTGTTGGTCTGCACGGTGGCATCGGCGCCGTTGGCCGCCACGTCCACGCCGACCACGATGATGCCGGCCTTCTTGGCCTTCATCAGCGCCGGCTCGATCGCCTTGGCATCGACCGCGTTCACCAGGATCAGGTCCGAGCCGGCGGAGATGAAGCCGTCGATCTGCGAGAACTGCTTGTTCAGGTCGTAGTCGGCCGACAGCGCCGTGACCTTCACGTTCGGGTTGTACTGCTTGGCCCTGGCTTCGGCGCCCTTGGCGAGCGAGACGAAGAAGGGATTGCCCATCGAGCCCAGCGTGATGCCCACGTTCTTGAATTCCTTGTCCGCGGCGTGTGCGAGGGGCGCCGCGAGGGCAGCGGCAATGGCGGCGAGGGCGAAGAGTTGCTTGCGCATGAAGAGTCTCCAGGTGGTGGTTGGTGGGTGGGTTGAGGGGAAGCGATGCGGGGGTCAGGTCCTTGCGGAGCCCTTGCGGCGGTAGCGATCGAGCGCGACGGCGCCGATGATCACGAGGCCCTTGACGATGTATTGCCAGATGTCGGACACGCCCAGCAGGATCAGGCCGTTGGTGAGCACCGCGATGATCAGCGCGCCGACCAATGTGCCGACGATCGAGCCCGTGCCGCCGACGAAGCTGGTGCCGCCAAGGATCACGGCGGCGATCGCGTCGAGTTCGTAGGAGGCGCCCAGCTGCAGTCCATTGGCCGCGTAGAGCCGCGCCGAAGCCATCACGCCGCCCAGGCCCGAGAGCAGCCCCGAGGTGCAGTAGACGAACAGCAGCACCGCCCAGACCTTGATGCCCGCGAGGCGCGCGGCTTCGGGGTTGCCGCCGACCGAGTAGATGTTCAGGCCCAGCACCGTGCGGCGCAGGATGAACCACGACAGCGCGATCACCGCGAAGGCGATGATCACCAGCCATGGCACGCCCAGCACGTCGCCGTTGCCGATGAAGGCGAAGGGCAGCTGCGGGTTGAAGACGGTGGCGTCGTTGCCGATCAGCCGCGCGATGCCGCGCACCGCGGTGAGTGCACCGAGCGTCACGATGAACGGCGGCAGCTTCACGAAGGCCACGAGCACGCCGTTGATCAGGCCGAAGACGAGGCCGCAGCCGAGGCCCGCGGCGATGCCCAGCATGCCGAGGCCGGGAACGTTCGACATCAGCATGGCCACCACGGCCGAGGCCGCCAGGATCGAGCCCACCGACAGGTCGATGCCGCCGGTGAGGATGACGAAGGTCATGCCCGCGGCGAGCACGATGTTGATCGAGGCCTGCTGGGTGATGATGGAGAAGTTCTGCCAGCTGGCGAAGTTCTCGCTCGACACCGCAAAGCCGATGCACAGCAGGATCAGCACCGGCAGCATGCCGATGGCGCGCAGGAGGTCCTTGCTGCGCGATGTCGGCACGACGGGCTTCACGTGCTCCGTGACGGGAACGGCGGGCGTGCTGCTGCCGTCGGCGATCGGGGCGGCTGCCGGGAAGGGATCGGGCAGGGCCGGGTCGGCCGGGTGCGATGGGTTCATGGTGTGTCTCCGGATGCGTAGGGGTGAAGGGGTCAGTGCACGGTCGGGACGGTGCCGCTGGTGGCGCCGGTGGCCAGGGCCACGATGTTTTCCTGGGTGATCGCGATGCCGGTGTCGCCGCCGACTTCGCCGACGAGATGGCCCTCGCGCATCACGATCACGCGGTCGCAGATGCCGACCACTTCGGCCAGCTCGCTCGAGATCACGAGCACCGCGACGCCGCGGCGCGCGAGCTCGTCGATCAGGCGATAGATCTCGCTCTTGGCGCCGATGTCCACGCCGCGCGTGGGCTCGTCGAGGATCAGCACCTTCGGCTTGAGCTCCAAGAGGCGCGCCAGCAGCACCTTCTGCTGGTTGCCGCCCGACAGCGATCCCACGTTGACGCGCGGCGAGGCGACGCGGATCGAGAGCTGCCGAATCGCATCGCGGGCGCGCTCGACGGCGCGCCGGCCGTCCATCACGCCGCCGGCCTGGGCGTCCAGCGGGCAGACCATCACGTTGATGTTTTCGCGCACGCTCAGGTCGAGGAACAGGCCCTCGCCCTTGCGGTCTTCGGTCAGGTAGAGGATGCCCGAGCGGATGGCGTCGAGCGGCTGCTCGATCTTGAGGGGCTTGTCGCCCAGCTGCACTTCGCCGCTGGTGCGGGCATCGGCGCCGAAGATCAGCCGCGCCAGTTCCGTGCGTCCGGCGCCGACCAGGCCGGCAAGGCCGAGCACCTCGCCCGCGAACAGCTCCAGGCTGCAGTCGCGCACGCGGCGGCCGTCGGACATGTTGCGCACCGCCAGCATGCGCTCGCCCGTGTGCAGGCCCTGGTGTTCCTTGCGGTAGAAACCCGAGAGGTCGCGGCCGACCATCATCTTCACCAGCTTGTCGCGCGAGAGCTCGGCGCGCGCCAGCGTGCCGACGTAGGTGCCGTCGCGCAGCACCGTGACCTCGTCGGCCAGCTCGTCGATCTCGTCCATGCGATGGCTGATGTAGAGGATCGCGATGCCCTCGCTGCGCAGGCGCTTGATGAGCGCGAAGAGGCGGTCGGTCTCGTGGGTGGACAGCGGCGTGGTCGGCTCGTCCATCACCAGGATGCGGCAGTCGAAGTGCACCGCGCGTGCGATTTCCACCAGCTGGCGCTGCGCGATGGAGAGCGTCTCGACGATGGTGGACGGCCCGAAGTCCGCACCGAGGCGCTGCAGCGTGGCGGCGCACGATTCGGCCATGCCGGCGCGGTCGACCAGCGCGCCCTTGACCATCGGGCGGCCCATGTAGATGTTCTCCGCCACCGTGAGGTTGGGCGCGAGGCTGAGCTCCTGGTAGATCACTGACACGCCGAGCGCCTTGGCCGCCAGCGGGCCATCGATGGTCACGGGCTTGCCGTCGATGCGGATCTCGGCGCCGGGGTCGGGCATGTAGGCGCCCGAGAGGATCTTCATGAGCGTCGACTTGCCGGCGCCGTTCTCGCCCATCAGGGCATGCACGAGGCCCTTGTTGGCTTGCAGTTGCACGTTCTGCAAGGCCTTCACGCCGGGGAAGGTCTTGGAGATGTTGCGCAGTTCGAGCAGGTGAGGGGTGCCTTCAGGCATGGGTGGTCTCCTTGGCGGTGTGGGAGAAAGCGGAGGCGGACTGTCCGCGCAGCACGTCGGCGCGCGGCGAGAAACTGAAGAACATGGGCAGGCTGGCCGCGCCGACGGCGCCGGCATTGGCGCCGAAGCTGCCGCGCAGCAGGCGCGGCGTCTGCCGGGCTTCGGGTGCGATCTGCCTGAGGCCCGCATCGACGCGCCGGATGAGCTGGTCGACCAGGCCTTCGTCGATGTCGCAGTCGATCACCACGGCGGGCAGGTCGAGCACCGCGAGCGATGCGCGCAGCGAAGGAACGAGGGCATCCACGCAGTCGTCGAGCCATTCGTTGACTTCGCGGCCGCCGGATTGGACGCGCGCTTCGAGGTCGTCGTGGTTGCGCACCGGCAGGCCGTTGTGGCGCAGGTGGCGCGCCAGCGAATTCAGCGAGGCGCGCGACAGCAGGATGTCCCATTGACGGTCCAAGGGCGGGGCCGATGCCAGGCGGCTGGGCGGGACCGGCATGAGCCCGAGGTCGGCCGCGTTGCCGGTGCTGCCGCGCAGGCTCTCGCCGCCGATCACGGCGCCGGCGCCGAGCGCGGCGCCGATGAAGACGTAGAGGAAGTCGTTTTCCTCGCGGCCGACGCCGAAGAAAAGCTCGGCGATGGCGGCGGCGTTGCCGTCGTTTTCCTTGAACACCGGCTGCTGGACGGCCTGGGAGAGCAGGGCGCCGAAGTCGACGTCGTCCCAGATGCGGAAGTCGGCTTTCAGGTCGAGTTCGCGCAGCCAGCTTCCGAGGTTGTAGGGCTGGGCCAGGCCCACACCCATCAGGCGGCCGCGCTGCTCGCGGTCGAGCGCCGCGACCATGCGGGCCACGTCTTTCGTCACGAGCGCCAGCGCGCGCTCGGGATGGGGCAGGAGAAGGTCATGCGCTTCACGGGCGAGGATGCGGCCGCCGAGGTCGATCAGCACGGTTTCGATGCTGGTGCGGTCGAGCCGCACGCCGATGCCGTAGGCGCCTTCGGGGTTGATGCGGTAGAGGCCGGCGGGCTGGCCGCGCTGGCCTTCCTGGCGGCGGCCGGCCGTTTCGATCAGGTGGGACTCCTCGAGCGACTGGACGATGCTGCCGACGGCGGTGTTCGTGAGCTGGGCCCAGCGCGCCAGATCGGCCTTCGAGGCCTCACCGGCGCGGCGCAGGCGCTGCAGCAGCGTGCGCTCGTTGTAGAGCCGCAGGTTCACCGAATTCGTACCCCGTCCGGGGCCGCTTTGTCTCACCGCATGTCTCCTTGAGTGCCGGGCCGGCATTCGCATCGTCTCGGCTATTAATTAATTCAAGTTGAAGAAAGTTTAGTGCGTGGGTCGAGATGCGCGATCAGGGATTTCCCGATGTTTCGTTTCCGCGGATCCGGGTCCGACGGACGGTTGGGATCGACTCGGTCCAGGCTCAGGCCAGGCAAGGGCAAAGGACGGGTTGCCGAGGCGGGGCCTGGCGCTCCTTCCGCTGGGTCAGGGATTAGGGAGAACACTAAATAAATTCAATTGATTTATTAATATGAAGTGCCCATAATCCCCTTGTCGCAAGGGCGACAGACCAAGGAACCGCGGTCGGTCCGTCGACCGGCCGCACGTGGAGACAAGCTTGCTGAAGAACATCGACCCGCTCCTTTGCCCCGAACTGCTCAAGGTGTTGTGCGAAATGGGGCATGGCGACGAGATCGTCCTGGCCGATGCCAATTTCACGGCCGCGTCGCTCGGCCGCGGCAAGCCGATCCTGCGCCTGTCCGGCGTGGGGATGCGCGAGGCCTGCAGAGCGGTCCTGTCCGTGTTCCCGCTCGATGCAGCCGTGACCCAGCCGGTCGCGTTCATGCAGGTGAGCGGCACCCCCGAGGGCTATCGCTCGGCGCTGCAGCGCGACGTCATCGGCCAACTGGTCTCGCGCCGCGATGCGACGGACGCCCAGTGCGAGCCGGTGGAGCGTTTCGCGTTCTACGAGCGCGTGCGCGGCGCCTACGCCATCGTGCAGACGGGCGAGTTGCAGCCCTACGCCAACTTCCTGTTCAGGAAGGGCGTGATCGCACAGGACCTCCTGCCATGAACAGCGCCCAGGGTGCCGATGGGGTGCGTCCGCGCGGTTCCAACCAGGTGGGCATACGCCAGTTCAACGAGCGCGTGGTGCTGCAGGCGATCCGCCTGAACGGCCCGCTGCCGAAGGCAGAGATCGCGCGCCTGACCCATCTCTCGGCGCAGACGGTGCAGATCATCATCTCGCGCCTGGAGGCCGACGCGCTGGTGGTCAAGCGCGCGCCGCTGCGCGGCAAGATCGGGCAGCCGTCCGTGCCGATGGCGCTGAATCCCGAAGGCGCGTATTCGATCGGCATCAAGATCGGGCGGCGCAGCCTCGACGTGCTGCTGGTCGACTTCACCGAACAGGTGCGCGAGCGCCTGACGCTGGCCTACGAGTTCCCCGATCCCGACACCTTGTTCGACGAGATCCGCGCGCGCCTGAAGACCTTGCGCCAGTCGCTCGGCCCCGAGCGTGCGGAATTGCTGTACGGCATCGGCATCGCGGCGCCGCTGTCGCTCGGCGGCTGGCAGTCGCTGCTCGGCGTGGCGCCGGAGCAGGCCGCCAAGTGGAACGACATCGACATCCGCGCGCGGGTGGCTGCCATGACGTCGCTGCCGGTCGAACTCGTCAAGGACACGGCAGCCGCCTGCGTGGCCGAACTGGTGGCCGGGCGCGGACGCAGCGTCCGCAGCTTCCTGTACGTCTTCATCGACACCTTCATCGGCGGGGGGCTCGTGATCGACAGCCACCTGCGTCCCGGAGCCACCGGCAACGCCGGGGCCCTGGGGTCGATGCCGCTCGGGCTCGGCGGCGCCGACGGCGCTGCGCCGCGCCAATTGCTGAGCGTGGCATCCCTCTTCACGCTCGAGAAGATGTACGCGCAGGCGGGGCTCGACGCGCGCGCCGTCGCCGATGCGCGCGCGGTCGAGGCGCCATGGCTGCCCATCACGCGCGAATGGATGCAGGGGGCGAGCCCGGCGATCGCCATGGCCATTCATAGCGCGACGGCGCTGCTGGAGCTCGACGGCGTGATCGTCGACGGGTCGTTCAGCCGCGAGATGCTGGCTGAGGTTCTGGCGCAGATCGATGGCGCGCTGGACCGGTTCAGCTGGGAAGGCATCGCGCGTCCCGGACTGCTCGCCGGCGCCATTGGCGCCGATGCACGCGCGATCGGCGGCGCGATGTTGCCGCTGTACGCGAACTTCGCCCCCGATCGCGACCTGTTCCTCAAGCTCGATCGCTGATCCCCAACCCTACGGAGACCCCATGACCACCGACCGCAGCGCCCAACTCGCACAGCACTTTCCCGCTCCCGAGGACATCCCGGCCGAATACCGCCTGGCCGAACAGATCCACCAGCGCCACTCGCTGGTCGCCGGCCGGCTGATCGAATGGAGCGGCCCGAGCAAGACCGTGCTGTCGCCGGTGTGCACGCGCGATGCTGCCACCGGCGAAGTGCGCCAGGTCGAGATCGGCAGCTACCCGGTGATGGGCGAGGCCGAGAGCGATGCCGCGCTCGACGCCGCGGTGGCCGCCTATGCCAACGGCCGCGGCGAATGGCCGACCATGGCGGTGGCCGAGCGCATCGCCTGCATGCAGGAGTTCGTGCGCCGCATGGCGCAGCAGCGCGAGGCGATCGTGAACCTGATCATGTGGGAGATCGGCAAGAGCCTGGCCGATTCGCGCAAGGAGTTCGACCGCACCGTCGAGTACATCCAGGCCACCATCCAGGCGCTGAAGGACCTGGACAACGCGAGCTCGCGCTTCGAGATCGCCGAGGGCACCATCGGCCAGATCCGGCGCACGCCGCTCGGCGTGGTGCTCTGCATGGGGCCGTACAACTACCCGCTGAACGAGACTTTCGCGACGCTGATCCCGGCACTGCTGATGGGCAACACGGTGGTGTTCAAGCCGCCGCAGTACGGCACGCTCTTGTTCCATCCGCTGCTGGAGGCCTTCCGCTCGGCCTTTCCCGCGGGCGTGATCAACACCATCTATGCGCCCGGTGCGCTGGTGGTGCCGCGCCTCTTGGCCTCGGGCAAGGTCAACGTGCTGGCGCTGATCGGTTCGAGCAAGGTGGCCGACCACCTGAAGAAGCAGCATCCGAAGTCGCACCGCCTGCGGGCGATCCTCGGCCTGGACGCCAAGAACGCCGCCATCATCCTGCCCGACGCCGACATCGAGCTCACGGTCAAGGAATGCCTCCTGGGCGCGCTGTCGTTCAACGGCCAGCGCTGCACGGCGCTCAAGATGCTGATCGTGCACCGCTCGATCGCCGACCGCTTCCTGCAGCGCTTCGTGGAGGAACTCGACAAGCTCAAGATCGGCATGCCCTGGGAGAGCGGCGTGAGCATCACGCCGCTGCCCGGACTGCACCGCACCGCCTACATGACCGAGGCGCTCGACGATGCCCGCGCGAAGGGCGCACGCGTCGTCAACGAGGGCGGCGGCGAGTTCTGCCAGACGCTGTTCCATCCCGCGGTGGTGTACCCGGTCGCCGAGGGCATGAAGCTCTACCGCGAGGAGCAGTTCGGCCCGCTGGTGCCGGTGATGCCCTTCGACGACATCGAGACCGCGCTCGACTACGTCATCACCTCGGACCACGGCCAGCAGGTCAGCATCTTCGGCTCCGACCCGGGCCAGATCGGCGCGCTGGTCGACCCGCTGGTCAACCAGGTGTGCCGCGTCAACATCAACTGCCAATGCCAGCGCGGCCCGGACGTGTTTCCCTTTGCCGGCCGCAAGGACTCGGCCGAGGGCACGCTGTCGGTGGCCGATGCGCTGCGCGCCTTCTCGATCCGCTCGATGGTGGCCGCCAAGCAGACCGAGCAAGCCAAGAAGCTGCTCAACGCCATCGTGCAGGACCACCAGTCCAGCTTCATCAACACCGGCTTCATTCTCTGAAGGGGCGGGCCATGCATCGCCAACGCCAAGCCAAGATCGTCGCCACCCTCGGGCCGGCGAGCTCCGACGCCGAGACCATCCGTGCGCTCTTCGATGCCGGCGCCGACGTGTTCCGCTTCAACTTCAGCCATGGCAGCCATGAGCAGCACCGCGCGCGCTACGACATCGTGCGGCGCATCGAAGAGGAGACCGGGCGGCCGATCGCCATCCTGCTCGACCTGCAGGGGCCCAAGCTGCGGGTCGGCAGCTTCGCCGATGGTCCGGTCACGCTGATCGCCGGCAACTCTTTCCGCCTCGACCTCGATAGCGCGCCGGGCAGCGCGCGGCGCGCACCGCTGCTGCATCCGGAGATCTTCGCGGCGCTCGAAGCCGGCACCGATCTGCTGCTCGACGACGGCAAGATCCGCCTGCGCGTGCAGGCCTGCGGCCCTCATTTCGCGGACACCACGGTCATCGCGGGCGGCATCCTGTCGGAGCGCAAGGGCGTCAACGTGCCCGGCGTGCTGCTGCCGATCTCGGCGCTGACGGCCAAGGACCGCGCCGACCTGGACTTCGGCCTGGCGCTCGGCGTCGACTGGGTGGCGCTCTCGTTCGTGCAGCGGCCCGAGGACATGCAGGAGCTGCGCGGGATCGTGCAGGGCCGCGCGGGGGTGCTCGCCAAGCTGGAGAAGCCGGCGGCGATCGAACGGCTCGACGCCATCGTCGCGCTGTCCGATGCGGTGATGGTCGCCCGCGGCGACCTCGGCGTGGAGATGCCGGCCGAGCAGGTGCCGCGCATCCAGAAGCGCATCGTGCGTGCCTGCCGCGATGCCGGCAAGCCGGTGATCGTCGCCACTCAGATGCTCGAGTCGATGATCGGCGCGCCGGTGCCCACGCGTGCCGAGGCCTCGGATGTGGCGACGGCGATCTACGACGGCGCGGACGCGGTGATGCTGTCGGCCGAATCGGCCTCGGGCCGATATCCGCGCGAGGCGGTCGCGATGATGGACCGCATCATTGCCGAGGTGGAGCGCGATCCGCACTACCGCACGGTGATCGACGCATCGCACAGCGCGCCCCAGCCGACGGTGGCCGACGCGATCTGCGCGTCGCTGCGGCAGACCGCGAGCCTGGTGCCGGTGACGGCGATGGTCACCTACACGCGTTCCGGCTCCACGAGCCTGCGCGCGGCGCGCGAGCGCCCGGTGGTGCCGGTGCTTGGCATCACGCCCGAAATGCCGGTCGCACGCCGTCTTGCGCTGGCCTGGGGCGTGCACCCGGTGCACCTGGAACACGACGTCGGCGACGTGCCGGCCATGGTCGAGACGGGTTGCGCCGTGGCACGCAACGAAGGCCATGCGAACCCCGGCGACATCGTCGTGATCGCCGCCGGCATGCCCTTCGGCAAGGCCGGAACCACCAACCTGCTGCACATCGCGCGCGCCTGAAGGCCCACCCACCTCCGTTCGAGACCACCAAGATGAACCTCCATCCAGTGCTTGCCGCGGTCACCGACCGCATCCGCCTGCGCAGCGCGGCATCGCGCACCAGCTACCTGTCCCGGCTCGAGCGGGCCCGCGCCAAGGGCCCGATCCGTCAGGCCCTCGGCTGCACGAACCTGGCCCATGGCTATGCCGCGGCACCCGCGGGGGACAAGATCATGCTGCGCGAGATGCGCCGGCCCAACCTGGCCATCGTCTCGTCGTACAACGACATGCTGTCGGCGCACCAGCCCTTCGAGCGCTTCCCCGAGATCATCAAGCGGGCGGCGCGCGAGGCCGGCGCGACGGCGCAGTTCGCGGGCGGCGTGCCCGCGATGTGCGACGGCGTCACGCAGGGCGAGCCCGGCATGGAGCTGTCGCTCTTCAGCCGCGACGTGATCGCCATGGCCACGGCGGTGGCGCTGTCGCACAACATGTTCGACGCCGCGCTGTGCCTGGGCATCTGCGACAAGATCGTCCCGGGCCTCCTGATCGGCGCGCTGCAGTTCAGCCACCTGCCGGTGATCTTCGTGCCCGGCGGGCCGATGCCCTCGGGCATGTCCAACGACGAGAAGGCGCGCGTGCGCCAGCGCTTCGCCAAGGGGGAGGTGGGCCGCGAGGCGCTGCTCGAATCCGAGGAGAAGTCCTACCACGCCGCGGGCACCTGCACCTTCTACGGCACGGCCAACAGCAACCAGATGCTGATGGAGGTGATGGGACTGCACCTGCCGGGCGCGGCCTTCGTCAATCCGAACACGCCGCTGCGCGACGCGCTCACGGCGGCGGCGGCCAGGCGCGCCGCCGAGATCGGTGCCGCGGGCGCCGAATACACGCCGATCGGCCGCGTGGTCGACGAGCGTGCGATCGCCAACGCCATCGTCGGCCTGCTCGCGACGGGGGGCTCGACCAACCACACGATCCACCTCGTCGCGATCGCGCGCGCCGCCGGCATCGCCATCAACTGGGACGACTTCCGCGACCTGTCGGGGGTGGTGCCGCTCTTGGCCCGCGTCTATCCGAACGGCAAGGCCGACGTCAACCAGTTCCATGCGGCGGGCGGCATGGGCCATGTGATCGGCGAGCTGCTCGATGCCGGCTTGCTGCACGGCGACACGCTCACGGTGGCCGGCCCTGGCGGCCTGGCGCGCTATCGCCAGCAGCCTGGCCTGGATGACGGCGGCCAGCTCGCATGGCGCGATACGCCACGGGTGAGCAAGGATTCCGGCATCCTGGCGACGGCCTCGGCGCCGTTCAGTGCCGACGGCGGCTTGAAGCTGCTCACCGGCAACCTCGGGCGCGCCGTCATCAAGACCTCGGCCGTGAAGCCGGAACACCGCGTCGTGCAAGCGCCGGCGATCGTGTTCGACTCGCAGGAAGCGGTGATCGCCGCCTTCGATCGCGGCGAGCTGCAGCGCGACTTCGTGGCCGTGGTGCGCTTCCAGGGGCCGCGCGCCAACGGCATGCCCGAGCTGCACAAGCTCACGCCGATCCTCGGCGTGCTGCAGGACCAGGGCTTCCGCGTCGCGCTGGTCACCGACGGCCGCATGTCGGGCGCCTCCGGCAAGGTGCCGGCGGCGATCCACCTGACGCCCGAGTGCCTCGCCGGAGGACCTCTGGCGCGGGTGCGCGACGGCGACCTCATCGTGCTGGACGGCGAACGCGGGCTGCTCGAAGTCCGCGTCGTCGCCGCCGACTGGCGGGCGCGCCAGCCCGCCGGCGCCGATCTGGGCGAGTCGCACCACGGCATGGGCCGCGAACTGTTCGCGGCGTTCCGCGCCAACGCGCTGGGTGCCGAGGAGGGCGCGGTCACCTTCCATGCGGCCGAGCCCGGCGCATCGGCCACCGGGGCGCAAGGGGTACACCCCGCGCCCGTTCACGACCATTTCGCATTCGCACAAGGAGCCACGGCATGAACGTCCTTTCCATCATGCGCACCGGACCGGTGATCCCGGTCATCGTCATCGACCGGCTGGAAGACGCGGTGCCGCTGGCGCGCGCGCTGGTGGCAGGCGGCATCCGCGTGCTCGAAGTGACCCTGCGCACGCCGGCGGCGCTGAAGGCCATCGAGGCCATCGCGAACGAGGTCGAGGGCGCGATCACCGGCGTCGGCACCATCACGCAGGCGAAGGATTTCGACGCCGCGCTCAAGGCCGGCGCGCTGTTCGGCGTCAGCCCCGGGTTGACGCCGGAGCTGGTCGCCGCCGCCCGGGACAGCGCGCTGCCCCTGCTGCCCGGCGTGATGACGCCATCGGACGTGATCGCGGCGCGTGCCGCGGGCTTCACGGAACTCAAGCTCTTTCCGGCCCAGCAGGCCGGCGGCATCGGCATGCTGAAGGCGCTGGGCGGGCCTTTCCCCGAGCTGCGCTTCTGCCCCACGGGCGGCATCAGCGCCGCCACCGCGCCGGACTTCCTGGCCTTGCCCAACGTGGCCTGCGTCGGCGGCTCGTGGCTGACGCCGGCCGGCGCGGTCGCCGCGCGGGACTGGGGCCGCATCACGGCGCTGGCGCGCGAGACCGCCGGCCTGTCGCGCGCCGCGGACTGACACCACTCACGCAAGCAGGAACCCCCATGCCCAAAGTCAATTCATTCGATCTGCTCCTGTTCGGCGGCACCGGCGACCTCGCCATGCGCAAGCTGCTGCCCGCCCTCTACTTCCGTCACCGCGATGGCGACCTGCCGCCGCATGGCCGCATCCTGGGCCTGGCGCGCGAGACCCTGAGCCGGGCCGAGTTCATCGCCAAGGTGGAAGCGAGCTTCGACCGGTTCGTGCCCGCCGCCGACATCGACAAGGCGACCTTCGAGACCTTCGCCGAGCGCCTGGACTACGCCAAGGTCGAGGCGAACACGCCGCAGGACTTCGGCGTGCTGGCCGATACGCTGAAGGACTCGCCGGCACAGGTGCGGGTCTTCTTCCTTTCCACCGCACCGGACTTCTTCGCCCCGATCTGCAAGAACCTGGCGGCGGCCGGCCTGGTCGACGCGAACTCGCGCGTCGTGCTGGAGAAGCCCCTCGGGCGCGACCTGGCCTCGGCGCAGAAGATCAACGAGGACGTGGGCAGCGTCTTCACCGAGCCGCAGATCTTCCGCATCGACCACTACCTCGGCAAGGAGCCGGTCCAGAACCTGCTCGCGCTGCGCTTCGCCAACGCGCTGCTGGAGCCGCTGTGGAACCGCACCTGGGTGCGCAACGTGCAGATCACCATCGCCGAGCAGGTCGGGGTGGAGACCCGGGGCGATTTCTACGACCGCACCGGCGCGCTGCGCGACATGGTGCAGAACCACCTCCTGCAGTTGCTGTGCATCGTCGCGATGGAGCCGCCGACCTCCATCCACCCGGACGCGGTGCGCGACGAGAAGCTCAAGGTCCTGCGCGCGCTCGCGCCCATCACGCGCGCCAACGTCGGTGCCTGCACCGTGCGCGGGCAGTACCGCGCGGGGACGGTCAACGGCGCCGCGGTGCCGGGCTACCTCGACGAAGCCGGCATCCCGCCCGACACCTCGACGGAAACCTACGTGGCCATCCGCGCCGAGCTCGAGAGCTGGCGCTGGTCGGGCGTTCCGTTCTACCTGCGCACCGGCAAGCGGATGGCCGAGCGCGTGGCCGAGATCGTCGTCAACTTCCGCAGCATCCCGCATTCGATCTTTCCGTCGGCAGGCAAGGAAACGCTCGGCAACCGGCTGGTGATCCAGCTCCAGCCGGAGGAGGGGCTCGAGCTCTTCATGATGGCCAAGGTGCCGGGCGACACCATGAGCCTCAGGCCGGTCGGCCTGAACCTGGACTTCGCCGAGCAGTTCAAGCAGCGCCCGATGGAAGCCTACGAACGGCTGCTGCTGGACGCCATCCGCGGCAACCTGACGCTCTTCATGCGCAGGGACGAGCTGGACGCCGCGTGGCGCTGGTGCGAGCCGATCCTGGACGGCTGGCAGGCCTCCGGCGAGATGCCCAGGCCCTACGGCGCCGGCTCATGGGGGCCCGCCGCCTCCAGCGCACTCGTCGGACGCGACGGCGCGGCCTGGCGCGAGGAGTCCTGAGTTCCACGCAACCCCATTCCGAGACACACGATGAACACCCCTCGCTGCGATCAGACCCAGGCCTGGCGCGCCCTCGCCGAGCACTACCAGTCGCAAGGCAGCAGCTTCGACCTGCGTGACGCCTTTGCCCGCCACCCTGGACGCTTCCAGGCGCTCTCCTTCGAGGCGCCAGGCCTCTTCGCCGACCTGTCGAAGAACCTCGTCGATGCCCAGACGCTGCGCCTCCTGTTCGAACTGGCACGCGAATGCGAACTCGAACAGCGGCGCGACGCGATGCTCGCGGGCGCGGCGATCAACACCACCGAAGATCGCGCGGTGCTGCACACCGCCTTGCGCGCCCCCCGTGGCGACGGGCCCTTCAGCGACGAGGTGCACGGCGTGCTGGACGCGATGCTCGCCTATGCCGAGTCGGTGCGGGACACCCCGGCCAGCGGCATCCGCCACATCGTGAACATCGGCATCGGCGGCAGCGACCTCGGGCCGCAGATGGTGGTGCCGGCGCTCGAGGCCTTCGTGCACCCGCAGCTGCGCTTCCACTTCGTCTCCAACGTCGACGGCCACGACATCAGCTCGGTGCTGCGCCACCTGCATCCGGCCGACACGCTGTTCGTCATCGCGAGCAAGACCTTCACGACGCAGGAGACCATGGCCAACGCCCATGCGGCCAAGTCCTGGTTCCTGGCCAACGGCGGCAGCGACACGGCGAAGCACTTCGTGGCCACCACCACCAACGTGAAGGCGGCGGCCGAGTTCGGCATCGAGACCACCTTCGGCTTCTGGGACTGGGTCGGCGGGCGCTATTCGCTGTGGTCGGCCATCGGCCTGCCGATCGCCCTGGCCATCGGCGCGGACCACTTCCGTGCCCTGCTGGCCGGCGCCCACGAGATGGACCGCCACTTCGCCACCGCGCCTCTCGCAAAGAACCTGCCGGTGCTGCTGGGGCTGATCGACGTCTGGTATCGCAACTTCCACGGTTTCACGACCCGCAGCGTCGCGCCTTATCACCAGGGGCTCAGGCGGCTGCCGGCCTACCTGCAGCAACTGGAGATGGAATCGAACGGCAAGTGCGTGGACCAGGATGGCAACGCCTTGCCTTTCGCGACCAGCCCGGTGGTGTGGGGCGAACCCGGCACCAACGGCCAGCACGCCTACTTCCAGATGCTGCACCAGGGCACCGACGTGATCCCGGTCGAATTCGTGCTCGTCAAGCACCCGACGCACGACCTGGCCGACCAGCACACCAAGCTCCTGGCCAATGGCCTGGCGCAGGCGCAGGCCCTGATGCTCGGCAAGCGGACGGACCAGGCGCTGTCGGAGCGCGCGCCGACGGCCGCGAAGTCGCTGGCGCCGGAAGTCGTCGCGCGGCACCGGACCTTCCCCGGCAACCGGCCCAGCACCACGCTGCTGCTCGACCGGCTGACGCCTCGCAGCCTGGGCGCGCTCGTCGCGCTGTACGAGCACCGCGTCTTCACGAGCGGCGCGCTGTGGGGCATCAACAGCTTCGACCAGTGGGGCGTCGAGCTCGGCAAGGCGCTCTGCAACGAGCTGCTGCCGCGCATTGCCAGCGGCGACACGCAGGGCCTCGATGCCTCGACCGCGGGGATGATGAAGCGCCTGTTCGGCTGAGGCGGATCGGCCCGGTCTGCCTACTTGGCCGGGGCCTGCGGCGCGGCGGGTCCGGGACCGCGGGCCGTCTCGACGGCCTTCGCCGCGGCCTGCGCCGCCTTGCGGGTCGCCTCGGCGGCAGCTTCGAGCGCTTCGCGCGTGGCCTGGGCCGCCTTCTCGGCCTCCGCCTCGGTCGACTGCGCGGCAATCCTGGCGGCCTCTTCCGCGCGCCGCAGGGCCTCCTCGCTGGCCTGGGTCGCCTTCCTGCCTTCTTCCAGCGCCGCGTTCGCGGCTTCCTTGCTGGCGTCCAGTGCCATGGCCGACGATTCCGAGGCCTTTTCCTCGAAGCGTCTCGACGCGTCCGTTGCCTTCTTCGCGGCGCGCCGAATGGCTTCCGCCAACGCCTTCGAAATCTTCCCGGCGTTGATCTTGCCTTGCTCGGCGGCGGCGCTCGCGGCGTCGGCCGCATTCTTGGCCGCGCGTTGCGCCTCCTGCGCGGCCTTGCTGGCGGCGTCCTTGGCCTTCTGGGACGGCGTCGACACCGGGCTCAGCTGACCCGGAGGCTCCAGGCCCGCGGCGGAAGAGGCGGTGCCGAGGGTGAGGGCAAGAAGGGCGATCAGGATCTTCATCGGCATGGCTGGCTCCCAATGATCGATAGGGCGAGCTTCATGCGGGCAAGGCCCGAGGTGGTTGAGCTATCGCAAAGAACCTCGCTCGTCCTGCCATCGGCATCCATGTCTGCTGCTTCAGCGGACCGAAGCAGCGCAGAACAGCGCCAGTTCGGCCATGACCTGGCTGGCGGCACGCTGTGCGGCGATCACGCCGCCGTAGGGGTCCTCGGTGGGCGCGTCGACGCGGGCGTCGAACTCGCGGCTCGCCACGACCTTGCGGGTCGCGGTGTCGATCAGGGCCGCGCGCAGCGTCAGGCGCACATGGCTCGGTGTCGTCGAGAAGTCCTGCTGCAGCCGCACGATTTCGGTCTCCAGCCGGAACTGGCCGACCGCCGAGGTGGGCGTGCCCAGAACGGCGTGGAACGCGCCGGTGCCTCCGATCGCGCGCACCATCTGCGGGGCCAGCATGTTCGACGGCGTGTCCACCCATTGGTTGTGCGCGAAATACTCGATCTCGTAGGGCCGCCGCACGTAGGCGATCTGCGAGCTCTCGAAGCCCGGCGTGGCGCGTGGAAGATCGACGATCAGTGTCCGCGTGGGCGCAACCGGTCCCGCCGTCGCAGCGGACGCCTCGCTCTCGCCGGAAAGCGCGAACAGCGTCGGCGAAGCCGCCGGCTCCGGCAGGAGCGACCTGGCGCAAGCGCCCAGCAGGGCCGAAAGCAACGCGGCGATCAGCGCTGTGCGCGCGGCATGACCGGACCGGCGCATCATTTGGCAACCTCCGCGCAGCAGCGCTTCGGTATTCGCCTTCGGAGCGGCCGCGCGGCTCATGGGCGAGCCCCTTCGCCGGGGCCGGGCCTTCTCGTGGGGGCGCCCACCAGCAGGCTGTTCGGATTGCGTTCCGTCTGTTCGCTCAGGCGCTGCAGGGAAACGGCGAGCTGGTTCATCTCGCCCAGCAAGTTCGCCAGCGCGGGCGCCGCGTCGGCACTGACCGCCTGGAGGCCACCCGCCGCCGCCTCGACGCTGCGGCCGACACGCTCGCTCGCATCGTTGACCTTGCCGGCCATCCTGTCGACCGAGTCGGCGGCCGCCGCGATGCGGTCGACCGCACGATCGAGATGCTCGCTCGCGCGGGCCGTGTTGCCGGCGGTGCGCGCCGCGTCGGCGATGCCGCTCGAGAGCGCGGCCTGCTGCTCGGCCAGGGTATGGGTCAGGGCCGCGGTGTCCGCGAGCATCTGCTTCAACGCGGCCCGCGTATCGGCATCGAAGATGGCGTTCAGGTTCGAGGACATGCGGTCCACGCTGGCGAGCACCGTGGAGAGCACGCTTTCGAGCCGGGTGCTCAGCGAGGGCTTGGAGGGGATGGTGGGAATGTCCTCGGCATTGGCGGCGCGAAGCGGCGGCGAACGGGCCGTGCCGCCGCTGAGCTCGACATAGGCGATGCCGGTGAGCCCCTGGGTCTTCAGCACCGCCTCGGTGTCCTTCTTGATCGGCGTTCCCTGCTCGATCAGGAAGCGCAGCCGCACCTGGCTCGAATCCGCGGGATCGATCGCGATTTCCTTGACCTTGCCGACGTCGACGCCGAGGTACTTGACCGGCGCATCCACGTTCAGCCCGGAGACGGATTCGCGCATGATCGACTGGTAGGTCCCGTAGCGCTTGCCGCCATGGGCGCCGGCGGCCAGCCACAGCACGCCCGCCACCAGCGCGGCGCCGAGCAGGAGCACGAATGCGCCGACCAGTCCGTAGTTCACCTTGTCGTCCATGGCGCCTCCTTTTCGCGGCGATTCTGTGCCGCCGATGCGGCGGCCCGCTGCTGGCGCGGGCCCTCGAAGTAGCCGCGCACGATCGGGTGCTCGTGCCGCGACAGTTCCTCCATCGAGCCGCTGGCCAGCACCCGCCCTTCGCCGAGAACCGCAACGCGGTCGCAGACCTGCCACAGCAGATCGAGGTCGTGCGTGATGATCACGATCGTCAATCCATAGAGCGCGTGGGTGCGCAGGATCAGCTCGCTCACGCCCGCGGCGCTGTCCGGGTCCAGCCCGGAGGTCGGTTCGTCGAGGAACAGCAGCTCGGGGTCGAGCGCGATCGCGCGCGCCAGCGATGCGCGCTTGAGCATGCCGCCGCTGAATTCGCCCGGCTGCTTCAGGCCGGCATCGGGCGGCAGGCCGGTGAGGGACAGCTTCCACTCGGCGATGCGGTCGATCAGCGCGCGGTCGAGCCGGCTGTGCTCGCGAAGCGGAAGGCCGATGTTCTCGCGCACGTTGAGCGCGCTGAACAAGCCCCCGTGCTGGAACATGACGCCCCATCGCAGCCGCAGCGCATGCGCCTCGGTCACGCTGAGCGTCGCGGCGTCGTGGCCGAACAGATGGATCGAACCCGAAGTCGGGCGCTGCAGCAGGATCATCTCGCGCATGAGCACCGACTTGCCCGAGCCGCTGCCGCCCGCGATCGCGAGGATCTCGCCGCGCCGGACCTCCAGGTCGAGATCGGCGTGCACCGTATGGCTGCCGAAGCGGGTGCAGACCTTGTTCATCGCGATCACCGTGTCGGGGGGCGGCGCCATGGGTGCCCGGGCCCTACAGGTCCAGCATGTTGAAGGCGACGGAGAACAGGGCGTCCGCCACGATCACGAGGAAGATCGACTGCACCACGCTCTTCGTCGTCTGCCGGCCCACGCTGTCGGCGCTGCCACGGGTGCGAAAGCCCTGGAAGCAGCCGATCAGCGCGATCACGAGCGCGAACACCAGCGACTTGCCGACGCCCACCAGCAGCGTGGTTGCGTGCATCTCGCGGCCGAAACGATCGAAGAATTCCGGAAAGCCGATGTCCAGTTGCGCTCGTGCCATCACCATGCCGCCCAGCACGCCGGTCACGTCCGCGAACATGGTGAGCAGCGGCAGCGAGACGGCAAGCGCCATCACCTTCGGCAGCACGAGCAGCTCGATCGGATCGATCGCGATGGTGCGCATCGCATCGACCTCCTCGGTCACGACCATGGTGCCGATCTGGGCCGCGTAGGCGGAGCCGGAACGCCCGGCGATGATGATCGCGCTGATCAGCGGGGCGAACTCGCGCAGCATCGCATAGCCGACCAGATCGACCACGAACACGTTGGCGCCGTAGTGCCTCAGCTGGTCCGCGCCCTGGTAGGCCACGACCACGCCGAGCAGGAACGAGGTGAGTCCGATGATCGGGAGTGCGTCGAAGCCGTCGATCTGGATGTTGCGCAACGCGGTGCGCCAGCGGATGCGGCGCGGGCGCATCAGCAAGGCCAGCGCGGCCGTGGCGGCCTGTCCCACGAAGCGCAGCAGCCCGAGCGCCTGCTGTGCCGCGGCCTCGGCCTGGCGGCCGAGTCGCTCCAGGGGGGACCGCGCGGGCGGCTCCAGCAAGGGTCGATCGGGCTCTTCGCCGACCCGTGTCATCAGCATCTGCATGCGGGGCGGCCAGTTGCGCAGCGCGGCCTCCGCACCGTGCCGGCGCAGCCAGCGCTGGAGCACCCAGGCACCCGCGCTGTCGATGGCCGCGAGCGAGGCGCCATCCAGCACGACCGTGCCGGTGCCGCAGGCGTGCGCGTCGAGCGCTTTGGGCAAGTCGCCCAGACCGCGCACCGTCCAGCTGCCGGCCAGCGACCATCCACCATCGGCCAGCGGGGACATGCTGGCTTGGGACGGTTCCACGGTGGCGTGCATGGCGAGGATCAGGGGTTGTCTGCCGCACCCGGATCGAGCGCCGCGGCGATGGCATCGTAGACCGTTTCGGATGATCAGCCCATGCTAGGAACCGGAGCCTCCGGTCGATTGACGCATATCAATTGTTCGCTCGATCCCGTGCCGATGCGGCATGGACACGCGCATGGCAGGCTCCTACGATTTCCTGCACGTGCAGGCGCTGCGCGCCTCGCGGGATCGAATCGGCAGATGCAACGCCAGTGGAAAGGTCGATCATGAAGACAGATGCCCAACTCAAGAAGGACGTGGAGAGCGAACTCGAGTGGGATCCGGCGATCAACGCAGCCCACGTCGGGGTCATGGTGGAGAACGGCGTGGTCACGCTCACCGGGCACCTCGGCACCTACGGGGAGAAGTTCCTGGTGGAGCGCGCGGTCCAGCGCGTGCAGGGCGTCAGGGCGCTTGCGCTCGAGCTGGATGTCAAGCTTGCGCCGAGTCACCAGCGAAGCGATTCCGAGATCGCGGCCGCTGCGGAAGATGCGCTGACGTGGAGCGCGCAGGTCCCTGCCGGCATCAGCCTGAAGGTCGAGCAGGGATGGGTCACGCTCAAGGGCGACGTGGAGTGGGAGTACCAGCGCAATGCGGCGGCGCGCGCCGTGCGCTCGCTCAAGGGGGTGGTGGGTGTCAGCAACAGCATCGTTCTGAGGCAGCGTGCCGCTCATTCCAATGTGGCGACCAAGATTCGCGAGGCATTGGTTCGCCAGGCCGAGAAGGAGGCAGAGGACATCGACGTGGTCATCGATGGATCCGAGGCGACACTGCGTGGCACCGTCCACTCGTGGGCGGAGCGTACGGCCGCGCAGGCTGCCGCATGGTCCGCCGTGGGCGTCACGAGTGTCGTCAACGAACTGAAGGTCGCGAACTGAGGTCCTGCGGCCGAGCTCGAGGCCATGCCGCCCGTCATGCCGCCGCCGATCGATCCCTGGCTCTGGGGGACGATCGCGATGGACGTTGCGATGGCGTCCCACGCCAGTCGCGACGCCCTGGAGGAACGGCGCCGGCAGCGCCTGCGCCAC
Source organism: Variovorax sp. HW608 (assembly GCF_900090195.1). Lineage (NCBI taxonomy): Bacteria > Pseudomonadati > Pseudomonadota > Betaproteobacteria > Burkholderiales > Comamonadaceae > Variovorax > Variovorax sp. HW608. Next base: position 6,430,150 of record NZ_LT607803.1, on the reverse strand, counting down.
CTGCTGGCCTGGGCCAGGGAGCGCTCGCCGTTCTACGGGCGTGTGCTGCGCAACCACGATGTCGACAGGGTCCGCCTCGAAGACCTGCCGGTGGCGAGGAAGTGCGAGCTGATGAGCCATTTCGACCAGTGGGTCACGGATCCCGCGATCCGGCTCGACGGCCTCTGCCGCTTCGTCTCGGATGCCAGCCGCATTGCCGAACCCTTCCTGGGCCGCTACCTGGCGTGGGAGAGCTCCGGCAGCAGCGGCGAGCCGGGTGTCTTCGTCCAGGACGATCTCGCACTCGCGGTGTGCGACGCACTCGACGCGGTCCGTGGGCCGATGTCCCGGGCCATGCGGCAGCTCTTCGGCCCCTGGGCGTGGGGCGAGCGGATCGCGTTCGTCGGCGCGACGAACGGCCATTTCGCGAGCACGGTCTCGATCGAGCGGCTGCGGCGGCTCAATCCCGCGCTTTGGCAGCGCTTGCGCTGCATCTCGTTCATGCAGCCGATGGAGGCCATCGTCCGGGACATCGATGCCCTGGCGCCGACGGTCATCGCCACCTATCCGAGCGCGGCGGCGCTGCTGGCTGAGGAGCGGCTCGGCGGACGGATGCGGACGGTCCCGCGCGAGGTGTGGACCGGTGGCGAGGATCTGTCGCCCGCCAAGCGCGACTTCATTCGCCGCGCCTTCGACTGCCGGCTGATCAACAGCTATGGGGCCTCGGAGTTTCTGTCGCTCGCCTTCGAGTGCGAACGGGGCGCCATGCACCTGAACTCCGATTGGGCCATCCTGGAATCGGTGGATGACCGGGGCCGCGCGGTGCCGGCCGGCGAAGCCGGCGCGACGGTGCTGCTGACGAATCTTTCCAACCACGTCCAGCCGATCATCCGATACGACCTGGGCGATCGCATCGTCGTGCATGCGGACCCATGCGCGTGCGGCTGCCATCTGCCCGTGATCGAGGTACAGGGTCGTTGCGAGGACACGCTCTGCCTGGGCAGCGAGCGCGCCGGTTCCGTCAAGGTGCTCCCGCTCGCATTGAGCACCGCGATCGAGGAGGGGGCCGGGCTCTTCGATTTCCAGCTCGTTCAGAAGGGGCCGTGCGATCTCCTGCTTTGCACCGGATCGCGCAGTGCCGATGCGGAACTCGCGCTCCGGAGGGCGCAGCGCGTGCTGGGCGAGTTCCTGCGATCGCAGGGGGCGACCGACGTGCGGATCGAGTGCCGATGTGGAGAGCCGGGGCGCGTCGGCCGCAGCGGCAAGGTGTCGCGGGTGGTGGGCGCTCCCGCGCCGTCTGCCTGACGCAGGATTCAGGCGCCGAGCAGGGTGTGGACCAGCACGGCCTGCATGATGCGCCGGTGGCTTTCCTGCATGGCGTCGCGGTCGATGGCCACGCCGCCGATCCAGAGGATCCAGTGGCTGGCCCGGGAGGCGTCCGCGATGGCCGGCGTTCCTTCGCCCCCGGCATCGGCGAGCGACTTCATGAGGATCGCGATGCCCATCGTGCGGGCCGCCGTCACGAACATCTGGGCCCGCCGACTGCGTCCGTTCCCGACGAAGACGATCCGCCGCCCAGCCGGCGCCTGGCGCTCGCAGAGCGTCCAGAGGTCTGCGATGACCCTGGCCGGATGGGTGTCGAGCGCGAGGCCCGGGAAGACGGGCACGCCGGCGTGCAACGCGATCAATCGCTGCGCCGAGGCGCCCAGGTCGTCGCAATCGATGGCGTCGTACATGCGGCCGAGCATGCGTGCCAGCGTGATGAGCTCGCTGCTTGCATCGGCGCTGCCGTCCTGGGGAGCGAAGTCCAGCAGGGCCACCCGCGCGCCGAGCGCTTCGGCGGCATGTTGAAGTTGCGACGCCCGGGGAGCCCCCTTGGCGCGAAGCAGCGCGAGGTTCTTGCCACGCAACGGCGCGGCCGAGGACTGCCGCAGCTGGTCGGCGGTCGCGATGAGTGAAGCGATCCTGCTGGCGGACGTCAAGGGATCGTCCGCTGCACTTCGCACGGCATGAAGCATCGTCACGTGGACGACGCTACGCCGGTTGAGCCCGCCGGACTTGACGCTGCTCAAGTCTGCTGTGTTCTCGCGTGGACGCAGTTTCAGCGCAGCTCACTGCGCCCGGTTCTTGAGCACCCGGCCGATCGCGCGTTCGAGCTCGGCGCGGGTATAGGGCTTTGCCAGCACCTCCCACCCCATCGGGTCGTCGAGCAATTCACCGGAATAGCCCGACATCAGGAGGATCGGAAGGCCGGGGCGTCTGCGCCTTGCCCTGGCCGCCACCTCGGTGCCACGCAGGCCGGGGCCGAGGAAGACGTCGGTCAGCAACAGATCGACCGGCTGGTCTTCCAGTACCTGCAGGGCCTGCTGACCGTCCGTGCAGGGCAGCACCTCGAGGCCCATCGATGTCAGAAACTGCCGGACCACGGCGATGACTTCCGGGTCGTCCTCGACGAGCAGGACCTTCAAGCCCTTGGGGATATTCGCTCTGGGGCTGGCGCTTTGCACTTCGGCCTGGACCTCGCCGCCGCCCACGCGCGGCAAGTACAAGGTGACGGTGGTGCCGTGGCCCGGCGTGCTCTCGAGGGTGGCCGCCCCCCGCGATTGGTGTGCGAAACCGTACACGGTGGCCAGGCCGAGCCCGGTGCCTCGCCCGCTTTCCTTGGTGGTGAAGAAGGGTTCGAACGCCCGCTCGCGGACGGCTTCCGGCATGCCTTCACCGGTGTCCGAGATCTCGATGGCGATGAAGCCTGCCGCGCCCGCCTCCGCGAGCTCGAGTTCCGGCGGCTTCGTCACGGCCACATGGCAGTTGAACCTCAGGGTGCCCCCCTTCGGCATGGCATCGCGCGCATTGAGCGCAATGTTCAGGAGCGCGGACTCGAGCTGGACGGGATCGACCGTGCACCGCAGGTCGACGGCGACGTCGAGTTCGATCGCGATGCGCTGGTCCAGCGTCCGGCGCAGCATGCCGGTGAGGGAGCGCAGCAGAACGCCGAGGTCGACCACGGTAGGTTGAAGCACCTGGCGGCGCGAAAAGGCCAGGAGCTTGGCGGTGAGTTCGGCGCCGCGCTGCGTGGCGCGGAGGGCCGAGTCGACCAGCGGCTGCACGAGCGCATCCGATGCGTACGCGGGCACATCGCGCAGGATCTGGAGATTGCCGGAGATCACCGTGAGCAGGTTGTTGAAGTCATGCGCGATGCCACCGGTGAGCTGGCCGACCGATTCGAGGCGCTGTGCATGGTTCAGCGCATCTTCGCTGCTGGCGCGCTGCAGGACCGTCGCCAGCAGGCTCGACAGCGATTCCAGAAAGTTCAGTTCGTCCTCGCCAAAGGTGCGCCGGGTGCGGGAACGCACGGCCAGCGCCCCGATCGTGCGGCCCCGGTCCGCCAAGGGCACCAGCAGCTTGCAGACGACCCCGGTCTCGCGATCGCTGGGCGTCAATTCGAGGCTTCGTTCGGCGTGCCCGTCGCTGTCACCCGCCACGACGGCCTTGCCTTCGGCCAGGACCATTTCGAGCGCGGAGCCCGGCTCGATCGCGAGCCTGAGGCCAATCCTCTGTGCCGAATCCGGGCCAGCGGCCGTGGCGACCCGGACCTTGAGTCCGTTCGGCTCGAGCAGCCGGACTTCGGCCATTTCCACCTGCAGTGCATCGGCAGCCACGACGGGCACCTCGGCCAGGAGTTTTTCCGATTCGCGGGCATCCACGGCGAGGCGCCCGAATTTGGCCAGGTGCTCCGCATAACGCGCCCGCTGAAGCGCCTGCTTGACGCGCGGATAGTCCGTGATGTTGCGGATGGCCGCCACCACGTAGGGCAGCCCATGGTCCTGCAGCGGGCTGAGGGCGATCTCGACCATCACTTCGCGCCCGTCACGGCGCCTGGCGACCAGGTCCATCTGCGTTCCCATCGGACGGGGCCGCGGGTGCGCAGCATAGGCATCCCGGTACGCCGCATGGCGCGGACGGATGGCATCGGGCACGAGGACATCGACGCCGAGGCCCAGCAACTCGTCGGCTTCGTAGCCCAGGAGCGCGAGCGCGGCGGGATTGGCCAGGCGAATGATGCCTTCCAGATCGACCACCAGGAGCGCGTCCGGATAGGCAGCGAAAAGCGAGCGGAAGACCGTACCTTCGTCGAATTCGGGAGCTTCGTTCATGGCGCTCATTCTCGGCCACCGCGCGGTTCCACCGAAGCAGCGGTCATGGGCCGGCCCGCGGCTCGCGGGTGGCGAAAGACCATGGCGGTTCAGGCCTGGCGCGTCCGCGCCCGGCGGACAGGCATCCGATGGCCCCGCCTGGACGCGAGGTGAAGGTAGAAGAAGCGCTTCGCGATCTCCACCAGCACCAGATAGGTCGCCACCATGCCCGCGAGCCAGGCCAGGAAGACCGTCGGCGGCGGCTCCAGGTGCACGAGCCGGCCGAGCGGCGCGTAGGGCAGCGCCAGGGCAACGGCCACGACGGCCAGCGAAGTGCCCGTGAGCATCGCGCCGGGCCGGCTGCGCCAGGGCCGGTCGCGCGTGCGGATCACGAAGATCACGAGCACCTGGGTGATCAGCGACTCCATGAACCACCCGGTGCGAAAGAGCGTGGCATCCGCGTGCAGCACGCCGAGCAGGACCCAGAAGGTCAGCGCGTCGAAGGCCGAACTGATCAGGCCGAAGAGCCACATGTAGCGCTGGATGAACCCCATGTCCAGCGTGCCGGGTCGGCGCAGGCCCTGTTCGTCGACGCGGTCCAGCGGGATCGCCGCCTCCGACATGTCGTAGAGGATGTTGTTGAGCAGGATCTGCGTCGGCAGCAGCGGCAGGAAGGGCAGGAACAGCGCGGCGCCCGCCATGCTCAGCATGTTCCCGAAGTTGGAGCTCGTGCCCATCATGATGTACTTCATCACGTTGCCGAAGGTCCGCCGGCCTTCGAGCACCCCGGCGTGCAGCACGCCGAGGTCGTGGTCGAGCATCACCATGTCGGCCACTTCGCGCGCGACGTCGACCGCGGAATCCACGGTCAGGCCCACGTCGGCCGAGCGAAGCGGCGGCGCATCGTTGACCCCGTCGCCCAGGTAGCCCACCACGTGGCCGCGCGCCTTCAGCGCGAGGATGATGCGGTTCTTCTGCGTCGGATTGACGCGGCAGAAGAGGTTGGTCCTCTGCACGCGCGCGCGCAGCGCGGCCTCGTCCATGGCGGCGATCTCGCGTCCCGTGAGCACGCCGGTCACCGGAATATGGAGCAGCTGGCACAGGTGCTCGACCACGAGTTCGCTGTCGCCGCTGACGATCTTCACGGCGACGCCGCTTCGGGACAGCGCCGCGAGCGCTTCGCCTGCGCCGGCCTTGGGCGGGTCGATGAAGGCCGCGAAGCCGGCGAACACCAGGTTGCTTTCGTCGCGCACGTCGGCGTGCGGATGATCGGGCGCCACGTCGCGCCACGACACACCGAGAACGCGCAGGCCCTGCCGCTCCAGCTCGCGGCATTGCGTGCGCAGCCGCTGCCTCGCGGGGTCATCGAGTGGCACCCGCGAGCGGCCGCCGTCGACTTCGTGATGGCTGCATGCGGCGATGACATCGTCCGGCGCACCCTTGACGACCAGCCAGCGCGCGTCGCCGCGATCGACCAGCACCGAAACCCGCCTGCGCTCGAAATCGAAGGGCACTTCATCGATCTTCTTCCACGGCCCAGCGTCGATCTCGCGGGCGAGGATGGCCTCGTCCAGCGGGCTCTTGAGACCGCTCTCGAAGACGCTGTTGAGGTGGGCCAGCATCAGCACGCGCTGGCTGTCCCGCCCCTCGGGATCGATGCAGCGCTCGAGGCTGATCCGGGCCTCGGTCAGCGTGCCCGTCTTGTCGGTGCACAGCACATCCATGGCGCCGAGGTTCTGGATCGCGGGCAGCCGCTTGACGATGACGCGGCGCTGCGCCATGCGCAATGCGCCGCGCGAGAGCGTGACGGTCACCACCATCGGCAGCAGCTCGGGAGTCAGGCCCACCGCCAGCGCGACGGCAAACAGGAAGGATTCGAGCAGCGGCCGGTGCAGCACCAGGTTGACCAGCATGACGAACAGCACCATCCACAGCGTCACGCGCACGAGCAGCATGGCGAAGCGGTGCATCCCCGCTTCGAACGCGGTCGGCGGCGGCTCCGACTGGATGCTGTGGGCCACTTCGCCGAGCGCCGTGGCGGCGCCCGTCGCCATGATGCAGACGCGCGCACTGCCGGACACCACCGTGCTCCCCATGAATACCGCGTTGGAGGCCTGCTGCAGCTCCGTCGCGCCGCGATCCAGTTCGCCCGGACGCTTCTCGACGGGATAGGACTCCCCGGTCAGCAGGGCCTGGTTGACGAAGAAGTCACGCGCCTCGATCAGCCTGCCGTCGGCCGGGATCCGCTCGCCCGCGGCGAGCAGCACGACGTCGCCAGGAGCCAGCTGCGCCACCGGCAGTTCCTGCTGCCGCCCCTCGCGAATCACCGTGGCGCGCAGTGCCACCGATTCGCGCAGCTTTTGCGCCGCGCGGTTGGCCCGATGTTCCTGGACGAAGTCCAGCGTGACGCTGAGCAGCACCAGCGCCATGATGATGAAGAAGTTGGCAGCGTCGCCGGTCGCGGCCGAGACGGCGCTGGCGGCCAGCAGCACGAGCACGAGCGGGTTGCGAAAGCGTTCGAGGAACTGCAGCGCGAGCGGACGCTCGTTGTGCGCCTCCAGCGTGTTGGGGCCGTGCCGGGCCAGCCGCTCCTCAGCCTCGGACCGGGACAGCCCTTCCGTCGCCGCCGGTGCGGGATCGACCCACCAGGCGGAAGAAGGTTCGGGAGAGCCCACGGCGCGGCTAGGCGGGGTCTGCGCCGGGGTGCCGGACGAGCAGGACAGGCACCGGAGCGGCGCGCACGACCAGTTCCGCATCGCTGCCCAGCGTCAGGCGGCTGACGCCCCGGCGTCCATGCGTTCCCATCACGATCAGGTCGCAGCCGGTGGCCTTCGTTTCCGCGAGCACGATGGTGGCAATGCGCGCCCCCGTCACCTCGCGCAAGGCGACCTCGGCCTTCACGCCGGACTTGGCCGCGAGTTCCTGCGCGTCGGAGAGCAGTTTCTCGCCGTAGTCGCGCAGCGTCTGCAGCACGTTGCCGTAGGCAGCGACATCCGTCAGCTCCCCGAGCATCGGGAAATCATCGATCACATGGAGCAGGTGCAGGCTGGCCTTCTGTTCTGCAGCCAGGCGAATGGCTTCCTGCAGGCCCTGTGCCGCAGTCTTGCTGCCGTCGATGGGGACGAGGATACGGTGGTACATGGCTGAGCCTTCCTCTAGGTCGACGCCGCTGCTTCACCTTGGGACGCGCCCTCGGGCGCGCGCACCAGGAGGACCGGAACGGGCGCCGTGCGCAGGATGTTCTCGGCGCTGCTGCCGAGGAACAGCCGCTTCGCTCCGCGGCGTCCATGGGTGCCCAGCACGATCAGATCGGCAGGCCAGCTCGCGGCTTCCTTCGTCACGAGCTCGTGCACCGGTCCGTCCAGGTTGTCGCGCAGCACCGTCTCGACGGAAATGTCGGCCGCCTCGACCTTCTGCAGGCAATCCTGCAGCAGCTTGGCGCCGTTCTCGCGCAGCACGCCCAGCCAGTCGCCGGTGTAGCCCGCATAGCCATCCGTCGCGAGCGCGTAGGACAGCTCGTCGACGACGTGGATCAGGCGAATTCGACCGTTGGTGAGCCGCGCCATCCCGATGGCCTGCTCGAGGCCCTGCATCGACGTCGCGCTGCCGTCGACGGGAACGAGGATCTGCTGATACATGGAAGACTCCTTGCGCTGGTGTCCAGAAACATTCAGTATCCGCCCGCAGGGCACCGGACCATTGACGCCGCGCAAATCGCGAGCGTTGTCATGGTGTCGTGCGTCAGGCCTGACGGCAAGAAGAAGGAGACACGATGCGCATCCGGTTTCTCGGTGGAACCGACACGGTCACCGGGTCGAAGTACTTGCTGGAGCACGCGGGCCGCCGCCTCCTGGTGGATTGCGGGCTGTTCCAGGGCCTGAAGCAATTGCGCCTGCGCAACTGGGAGCCCTTGCCGGTCAAGGCCTCCGAGATCGATGCGGTCTTGTTGACGCATGCGCATCTCGATCACAGCGGCCTCGTTCCGCGCCTGATCAAGCTGGGCTTCAACGGCCCCGTCTATGCCACGCAGGCGACGCGCGATCTGTGCGAGTTGCTGCTGCCCGACTCCGGCCACCTGCAGGAGGAGGAGGCCGATTACGCCAATCGTCACGGCCATTCCCGCCACAAGCCCGCACTGCCGCTGTACACGGAGGACGATGCGCGTGCGGCCCTCGAACGCTTCGAAGTCCTGGATTTCGACAAGACGCATGCCCCCTGGCCGGGCTGGACATGGCGACTGCGACGCGCCGGGCACATCCTCGGCGCTGCGAGCATCCACCTTGCCTGGGAGGGCGGCAGCATCCTCTTTTCCGGCGATCTGGGCCGGGATGACGATCTGGTGATGCGCCCGCCCGAGCGGCCGGAGCCTGCCGACTACGTGGTCATCGAATCCACCTATGGCGATCGCCTGCATGCCAAGGTCGACACCTTGTCGGCGATTGCAGAAGTGATCGACCGGACGGCCGCGCGGGGCGGCATCGTCGTGGTGCCGGCCTTCGCGGTGGGCAGGGCCCAGACACTTCTGCACTGCATCCACCTGCTCAAGGCGGCGCGCCGGATTCCCGACCTGCCGGTGTATCTCAACAGTCCGATGGCAGCGGATGCGACGCACATCCTGCGGCGTCATTCGGACCAGCATCGCCTCGATGCCGCGCAGTGTGCCGCGCTGAGCAAGGAGGTGAAATTCGTCAACACGGTCGAAGAGTCGAAGCGGCTGAACGGGCTGAGCTTTCCGTCGATCATCATCTCGGCGAGCGGCATGGCGACCGGCGGGCGCGTGCTGCACCACCTGGAAGCGTATGCGCCCGATCCGAGGAGCACGATCCTCTTCGCCGGCTACCAGGCCGCCGGGACCCGTGGCGCGGCGATGCTGGCCGGGGCGAGGGACATCAAGATCCATGGCGCCTATGTGCACGTGCGCGCCGAGGTGGTCGGGCTGGACATGCTCTCGGCGCATGCCGATCGCAGCCAACTCCTGGCCTGGCTGGAAGGATTGCCGGCGCCGAAGCGCGTGTTCGTGACGCACGGCGAGCCGGTCGCCGCCGACGCGCTGCGCCTGGCGATCGAAGAGCGGTTCAACTGGCAGGCCGGCGTGCCGGACTATCTGCAGACGGTGGCCCTTTGATTCCCGCGCCGTCGGCTCAGGGCATGTACTTGCCGCCGTTGATCGACAAGGTGATGCCGGTGATGAAGCCCGCGTCCTCCGATGCGAGGAACACCACCGCGCGCGCGATCTCGGCAGCCGTCGCGAGGCGGCCGACCGGCACGGTCTTGAGGATTCCTGCGAGCACCTCGGGCGGCACCGCGCCGACCATGGCGGTGTCCGTGTAGCCGGGCGCGATCACGTTGGCCGTGATGTTGCGCGAGGCGCCCTCCAGGGCGAGGGACTTCGTGAAGCCGATCATCCCCGCCTTGGTTGCCGCATAGTTGCACTGGCCGGCCTGCCCCGCGAGCCCGTTGACGGAACCCATGTTGACGATGCGTCCATGGCGGCGCTCCCGCATGCCTTCGATGACAGCGCGGCACATGTTGAAGCAGCCACCCAGGTTGACGTCGATCACTTCGCGCCAGTGCGCGTCCGACATCTTGTGCAGCATGGCGTCGCGGGTGATGCCGGCGTTGTTGACCAGCACGTCGACGTGGCCGAGCTCGGCTTCCACGCGGGCCACGCCCTCACGGCATGCGACTGGGTCGGCCACGTTCCATGCAAACGCAGGAATGCCCGTGCACTCGGAGAGGCGACTTGCGTCTCTTCATGGGGGGCAGTGCGAGAGGCTGATATGACCGCGCGCCGGCGGGAGGCCGCTCGCTTGACCTAGCGCAAGCCCGGAGTCGAGAAGAAGGCGAAAGATGTCAGCAGGAGGTGTCTTTAGAGATGTCGGCCAAGAAACTGCTGTTTCGCGAGGAGGCTCGCGACAAGATCCGCCGTGGGGTCGATACCCTGGCCGAGGCGGTCAAGGTGACGTTGGGGCCAAGAGGGCGCACGGTGGTGCTCGACCGCGAGTTCGGCGCGCCCCAGATCGTCAATTCCGGCGTGGTCGTCGCGAAGTCGATCGAGCTCGAGGACCGCTTCGAGAACATGGGCGCACAACTGATGCGCGAAGTCGCCGCGCGCACCAGCGAGATGGCCGGCGACGGCACCACGACGGCCACCGTGCCGCTGGAAGACGTCGCGGTGCTGCTGTACGACCAGAAGCTCTCCGGCCTGCAGGAGCTCGTGCCCTTGCTCGAGTCGAGCTCGAAGGCCGGGATGCCCCTGCTGGTCGTCGCCGAAGAGGTGGATGCCGATGCCTTGGCGACGCTGGTCGTGAACAGCATCCGCGGTGTGCTCAAGACCTGCGCCGTCAAGGCGCCGGGCTTCGGCGACAGGCGCAAGGCGATGCTGGAAGACATCGCGCTGGTCACCGGCGGGCAGGTGGTCTCCGCCGAACTGGGCCTCACGCTCGAGAAGGCGAAGCTCGAGCACCTCGGCCGCGCCCGCCGTGTCGTGGTCGACAAGGAGAGCACGACCATCGTCGGCGGGGCGGGGGATGCTTCCGCCATCCGCGACCGCATCGTGATGCTGAAGAAGGAGCGCGAGAAGCTTGCCAGCGACTACGACCGCGAGAAGCTGGACGAGCGCATCGCCAAGCTGTCGGGCGGCGTGGCGGTGATCAAGGTCGGCGCCGCCACGGAAACCGAGCTGAAGGAGCGGAAACTGCGTGTCGAGGACGCCTTGCACGCCACGCGCGCGGCGATCGAGGAGGGCATCGTTCCGGGCGGCGGGGTCGCCTTGCTGCGTGCACGCAAGGCGCTGCAGGGCGTGACGCTGCCCACGCTCGACGAGGACTCGGGCCTGAAGATCGTGGTGCGCGCGCTGGAGGAGCCGATGCGCCTCATCGTTCTCAATGCGGCGCAGGAACCGTCCATCGTTCTGGACCGCGTGGATGCCCATGCGCAGCCGAGCTTCGGCTACAACGCGGCGCGCTGCGAATATGGCGACATGCTTGCGATGGGGGTCATCGACCCGGCCAAGGTGACGCGGCTCGCGCTGCAGAACGCGGGTTCCATCGCAAGCCTGATCCTCACGATCGACTGCATGGTGGCCGATGCGCCGAAGAAGGAACTGCCGCCACCCGGCGTGCCCTCGCCCGACATGTTCTGAGGCGGTCACGGCCGCCGCCGCGGCGCCGGCAGCGTGACCATGTCGGTGTCGAGATTGAGGGGCAGCGTCATCGGAATCTCCTGGCAAGCAGATACCCGGCCGGCCCGGCGGGACCGGAGCCCGGGGCCGGCACCTGCGCTTACTCGATGAGAATCTTCGAAGCGGTGGCGGGCGCCTTCTTGGGGAGTTCCAGCGTCAGCACGCCATCGGCGTACTTGGCCTGCACCTTGGTGTCGTCCACGTCCTGGCCGAGGCTGAAGGTGCGCGAGATCGAGCCGTAGTAGCGCTCGCTGCGCAGGACCTTGTCGCCCTCGCCGCGGGTTTCCTTCTCGCTCTTGGTCTCGGCATCGATGCTGACGATGTGGCCCTCGACCTTGATGCTGATGTCTTCCTTCTTCACGCCGGGGATGTCGGCCTTCACGTTGAAGGCCTTCTCGTTCTCGGTCACGTCGATGCGCATCTTCAGCGGGGCGGGCTCGCCCTCGAAGACGGCGGGGGAGAGGAAACGGCGCAGCGCCGTTTCGAAGTCGTTGCCGAACACCGGGTCCAGCAGTCTCAGGCTGTTCATGATGGCTCCTCAGGATCGAAAGTGGATGATCAAGCGTGGCTACTTTGAACCGCGCAAAATTCAATGTAGGCCGCTGCAGGAGCGAGCGGCTTGATCTGGCTCAATCGCTCGCGTGAACCCGGTTTCGACAATGCCGACATGAAACGATGCTGCACGCCCGTCCTGGTCCTCGCGGGCGCCATTTGCTTCTTCTTCTCGACTGCGACCCTGAGTGCGGCGCTGCCGTCCCCCCAGGAATTGACCGCGGCCTACCGCAGCCAGGTGGACCGCGCATTCGCCGTGCCCGCGGGCGAAGTGCGGCGCTATCGGAGGCTCGCCGAGACGGCCCTGCGCGACGCGCAAGCGGACTTGTCCAGCGCGCAGTATTTGCTCGTGGTCGATCGCGACCCCAGGGTGCAGGCGGCGCTGCTGTTCTGGCGCTCGGAATCCGGCGACTACCGCTTCATCGGCGCATCGCCGGTGTCCACGGGACGTCCCGGTACCTTCGATCACTTCGAGACGCCCGCGGGCGTGTTCGAGCATTCGCCATCCAATCCGGACTTTCGCGCCGAGGGGACCTTCAACAGCAACGGGATCCGCGGCTATGGCCGAAAAGGCATGCGGGTGTACGACCTCGGCTGGCAACGTGCACCGAAAGGCTGGGGCGATCGCGCGACCATCGACATGCGGCTGCAGATGCACGCGACCGAGCCCGATTCGCTGGAGCATCGCCTTGGCAGCGTGCAGTCCAAGGGCTGCGTCCGCATTCCGGCCACGCTGAATACGCTCCTGGACCACTATGGCGTGCTGGATGCCGAGTACGAGCGGCTTGTGGCCGACGGCCAGGCGCCATGGGTCCTGAAGGAAGACCGCGAGACGGTTGCCGACCCCGGTCGCTATGTCGTCATCGTGGACAGCGGCCTGAAGGCGCGGGCGGCCTGGACCGTCTCGCCGAAAGCGCCGCAGGGACACGCACAGGGCGGGTGAAACTTGACGCGCCGCAAACTCAGCAGTGCGCTGCGCGGCGACGATCGGGCGATGGATCAATCCCGTGTTTGCCCTGCCGGTCACGGACCGGCTGTCATGGATCTGCCGCTCAAGCAGTGGATTGCACAGCTTGCCAACGGCATCTCTCCCGCTTCGCTCGCGCAGGCGCAGTCGGACTGGCTGGTGCACCTGCTGGTGTCGCCGGCGAAGCAGGCCGAGCTGTCGGCGAGCGCACTTCGCAAGTCGCTGGCGTGGTGGCTGGCCCTCGTGTCGAGCGAGCACGATGCGCAGGCGGATGAGGCCATGGCCCGACAGGACAGGCGATTCGCGCACAAGGAGTGGGCAGAGCCGCCCTTCGACGCAATGGCTCGTGCCTTCCTGTCGGCTCAGCAGTGGTGGGAGGAGGCGACGCATGGTGTGCGCGGTGTCTCGAAGCACCACGAGGATCAGGTCGCCTTCGTTGCGCGCCAGTGGCTGGACATGCTGTCGCCGTCCAACTTCGTCGCGACCAATCCGGAGGTGCTGAAGCGGACGCTGACGACGGGCGGCGCCAACCTGGCGAACGGATTCGTCAATTGGGCGCGCGATGCGGTGACGGTCGCGGGCAATGGCAAGGCCCGCGGCGTGGAGGACTTCCTGCCGGGCCAGGCCGTGGCGCTCACGCCGGGCAAGGTCGTCATGCGCAACGAGCTGGCCGAGCTGATCCAGTACGAGCCCGCAACCGCGACCGTTCTGCGTGAGCCCGTGTTCATCGTTCCGGCATGGATCATGAAGTTCTACATCCTCGACCTCACGCCGCAGGATTCGCTGGTGAAGTACCTCATCGAGAACGGCCACACCGTCTTCATCGTGTCGTGGCGCAACCCGCGAAGCGAACAGGCGGGCCTGGGAATGGAAGACTACGTCCGGCGCGGTGTGCTCGATTCGCTCGCCACCATCCGGTCGCTGTATCCGAAGACCGGCATCCATGCGGCAGGCTATTGCCTCGGCGGTACGCTGCTGGCCATCGCCGCGGCACTGCCGGAATGCCGGGACGTGCTGCGGACACTGACGCTGTTCGCGGCGCAGACCGACTTCTCCGAGCCCGGCGAGCTGGGGCTCTTCATGGACGAGAGCCAGGTGGCCTTTCTCGAGGACCTCATGACGGAGAACGGATACCTCGACGGCAGGCGGATGGCCGGGGCTTTCCAGCTCATCAATTCAAAGGACCTGGTGTGGTCCAAGCTGGTGCACGAGTACCTGATGGGCGCCACCACACCGATGACCGCGCTGCGCGCATGGAACGCCGATGCCACACGCATGCCCGCGCGCATGCACGCGGAGTATCTGCGGCATCTGTACCTGCGCAACGATCTGGCCGAAGGCCGCTTCTGCTGCACCTCGCGCGACCCGGTGGACCTGTCGCGGATCAAGGTCCCGATGTTCGCCGTCGCGACCGAGAGGGATCATGTGTCGCCGTGGAAATCCGTCTACCGGGTCCATCGACTCGTCGATTCCGACATCGACTTCGTGCTGACGTCGGGCGGCCACAACGTGGGCATCGTCAACCCGCCGCAGGGGCCTGCCGCGCATGCGGCCGCTTCATACCGCCAGATGCACCACGCTGCGCACCAAGCTCCGGCGGAGCCCGACGACTGGCTCGCCGGCGCGCAGCGATTCCAGGGCTCGTGGTGGCCGGCGTGGACGCATTGGCTGCGCGAGCACTCGAGCGGAGAAACCGCGGCGAGGGCCGTCCGCAGCGTCACGATCGACGGACGGATCGTTCCCGCGCCGGGCGCGTACGTGCGAGAGTCCTAGCCGGCGCGTGACGGGAATCGCGGCCCGAGTGCTGAGTTGACGCGGCGCAAGGCGGCGCGCCCAACCAGGGCGCAGACTGCCGGCGACCAAAGCGTTGAAAGGAACGGCCGTGCAGACCCCGAAGTCCATCCTGCTCCATCTCGACAGTTCGCCGCGCGCCACGGTGCGGATCCAGCTTGCGCGATCCTTGGCCGATGCCTTCGAAGCGGAGGTCACGGGCCTGCCCTGCACCCTGACGGCCCTGATGCGCTATCCGTACGCATTGAGCGCGGCGCCGGATGCGATCTCCATCATGAAGGAGCTCGACAAGGAACGCCGGGACAAGGCACTCGCCCTCTTCGTGGATGCCGCTGCCGGCTCGCCGCGCCTGCATTGGGAAGAAGCCTTGGGCGACGAGCCCTGGGCGTTTGCCCGGCGGGCGCTGTATGCCGACCTGCTGGTCCTCGGCCAGCGCAATGAAGAGGATCCCGACGCGGCGGACCTGCCGCCGGAGTTCGTGTCCAGCGTGCTCGTCGAATGCGGCAAGCCCGCGTTGATCGTGCCCTACGCGGGAACCGTGGCGGCGGTCGGGCAGACCGTCCTCATCGCCTGGAAGGAAACGCGCGAGTCCGCTCGCGCCGTGACAGCCGCGCTGCCCTGGCTCTCGCGTGCGCGCTCCGTGCAGGTGGTGGCTTACGGCGAGGCGGCCGAAGCTTCACTGCGCCGGCTGCAGACCTATCTGCGGACGCAGGGCGTCGATGCCTCGGTACGAACGGGCGGGGTGGACGACGGCGAGATCGGCGAGCGCTTGTTGTCGCTCGCGGCCGATGTGGGTGCAGATCTCCTGGTGATGGGCTGCTACGGTCACAGCCGCGCGCGCGAATGGGTGGTCGGCGGCGCCACCCGTTCGATCCTGCAATCGATGACCTTGCCGGTGCTGATGGCGCACTAGCGCTTGCAGAAGCGCTCAGCCGTCGAGCGGGACGCCGCCGCCGAAGCGTGCGGTCCATCGATCCCAGGCGTCCTGGTAGAGGGCGACAAAGGTCTGCGTCCACTCTCCCATGGCATGAAGCTGCGCTTGCTGGAGCTTTTCCAGCTGTTCCTGGAACAGGTGTTGCCACCCGAGTGCGGAAAGAAGAAAGGCATCCTGAAGATGCGCCTGGGGCGATTCGGAGCTGTTCATACGGGGGTCTCTTCGCTGGTGGGGCTGTGCTCGTTTCCATGCTAGGCGCCTGCGCGGGGAGCCTGTTGATCTGCGTCAACGCAAGCGAGGGCGCTGCGTTGACAGGCAGCGGGCATTGGCGATGATTCTGAGTGCACCCGGTGCCTTCGCACCGGGAATGGAAAGGGGGCCTGCATGGCATCCATTTCACCCAGCCGCCGCGGCGCTGTGGACGGCGCGGCGACCCGGCCTCCATGGGCTTCGATCTGCGTGCTCGCCGCGATGCTGGCCACGCCGTTGACCGTGGCGCAGGCGCAGACGCCGCCGCCCGCGGAACAGGCGCCCGCGGCTGCGCCTTCGAAGCCCTGTTCCGTCTGCGGCAAGGTCGAATCCGTACGTCAGGTCAAGAGTTCGAAGCCGACCTCCGGCGTGGGTGCCGTGGCCGGCGGCGTGGTCGGTGGCGTGATCGGCCACCAGATCGGCAGCGGCAGGGGGCGGACCGTCGCCACCGTCGCCGGCGCGGCCGGCGGCGCCTACGCGGGCAACACGGTCGAGAAAAAGAAGAACGCCAAGACGGCCTACGAGGTCAGCGTGCGGATGCAGGACGGCTCGATGCGCACGGTTCAGACCACGACCGCGCCACCGGTCGGACAGGCGGTCACGCTGAAGGGGGACGTGCTGCAGCCGGCGAGCAGCAAGAAGAAGTAGCCGCCGGGCCTTCGGTGCCTGGCGGGCTAGGTTTTTGTTTCATCCTGCTGCGTCAGATATTTTTCGATGCGCGAGTCGGGCAGGAACCAGAGCGCGGCCATCGCCGTGAGGATGGAGAACGTGGCGATCGTGCTGTACAAGCTGCAGCCCACGGCCAGGGCGTAGACCAGGAGGGAGAGCTTTCCCTTGCGGTCCTTGCCCAGGGTGCTGGCGAGCACCGAGGCTTTGCCCTCCGACGCGATGATGGCGCGCTCCAGCACCCAGTAGGCGGCGGAGCACATGAAAAGCACCAGGGCATACAACGCCGTCGGAAGCGCCAGCAGCCCCGACTTTCCAGCCCAGGTCGTGGTGATCGGAATCATGGTCAGCCAGAACAGCAGGTTCAGGTTGGCCCACATGATCCGGCCGTTGATGCCGCGCACCACCTGGAACAGATGATGGTGGTTGTTCCAGTAGATGCCGACATAGATGAAGCTGAGGACGTAGCCGAAGAAGTGATAGGCCTCGGTCTGCAACCCGTTCCAGGTGAATTCGGCCGGCAGCTGGATCTGATAGAGCATCAGCGTCAGGCTCACCGAGATGACGCCATCGCTGAAGGATTCGAGCCGGCTCTTGTTCATGCTCCGAATCCTGCGTCAGATGAACTGCTTGCGAAAGGACAGGCTAGCCAGGTACAGGACGACCAGCATGAAGGGCAGCACGCTCCAGAACCCCAGGCGCACGTAGAGCACCGCGCCCAGAAACGCGCCGATCACGAAGCCCGCCACGACGCTGCCGCTCTTGAACAGGGCCTGTCCATGCTCGCGGCTGGGCTCGCGCATGAAGTTGGACAGGTCGATGCCGAACTGGGTGGTATTGCCCGTCATGATGGTGCTGGGGCTGATGTGCTTGATCAGCGTCTTGCTCGCCGTGTTGCGGATGGCCAGGGCCATGAGTCCCAATGCGCCGGTCAGTGCCAGGGTGCCTGCATTGGGGTCGCTGAACGGCTCGAACCTGAGGCCCGCCAGCATGAAGCCCGACAGGAACACCGCCTCCGCCACGAACATCCAGCCGATGGTCTTGTGGGACTGGCTGCAGCGGTCGATCCACATCTTGGTGAGCATGACCGTGGCGATGAAGAGCGGTATGGCGCCCAGCTTGATCCAAAGGCCCTCGCCCCCCTTCACGAAGGCCGCGCCGGCCAGCACCAGGTTGCCGGTCACATGGGCCGTGAAGAAGCCCAGCAAGGCGATGAAGCCGATGGTGTCGATGGCGCCACCCACGATGGTGAGCAGGACCGGCGCGCGGCATTGCTCCCAGAGGCCCGGAGCCTGTTCGATGGCCGGTGACGATGAGTTGGAGGCAGTCATGCGTGTACGTCTCCTCTAGGTACTCCAGATATTGGCCGATCGTCCGCGGCCCTCAGTCCGCGGCCCGGCTTGGCTGCAGATCGAGCCAGGCCACGAGCAGAAAGCCGCCGACCAGGCCCAGATGCTCGAAAAAGGAATTGGCCGCCATGAAGCGCTCCTGGCCCGCGGGCAGCTCCCAGAAGCGCAGTGCCAGCAGCGTCGCCAGCAAGGTGAAGCCCGCCAGCGCCAATGCGCCCAGCCAGCGCAGCCGCCCAACCAGGATCAGCGCGGAAGCGCCCAGCTCCAGCACGATCACCAGCACCGCGAACACGGGCGCCGGCGCCAGGCCGAAATGATGCATCTCGCCGATGGCACCCTGAAAATCGCTGAGCTTGACGAGTCCGCCCTGCAGATAGGCTGCGCACAGGCCCAGATAGGCCAGCCAGCGCAGCGCACGGCTGCCGAAGACGGGCCGGGCAATGGGTGCCAAACGGCCTTCGATGCTGAGGTTTGTCATCGCGGCGCTCCTGCTTCAAGCCATCCAGCACGAGCAGCCGAGTGCGCCGAAGAAGCTCTTCGGGTCGGACGCCGGAACACTCGATGCCCATGCATTGGCATGGCTGTGGCCATGCAGGCCGCAGCGGGTGCCACAGGCGCAGGCAGCCATGCTGCGGTAGCGCGCCGGATGGAGCGAATTCCTGCCGGCGCCCTCGGGCTCGCCCCAGGCTGCGTAGCCGCCAAAGCGGCGCACCGGCGACCAGTCGGGCATGGCGGGCGGCAGCGGGTTGTCGTCGAAGCGCTGGAACACGCCCGCACCATAGACCACCCGGCCGCCGACCACGGTGAGGTCGGAAGTGAGAAAGGCGATCTCGTCCTCGGGCACGCCGAAGTAGTCCTTGCTCGGCACGATCAGGTCGGCGAACTGGCCGGCCTCGATGCGGCCGCGACGGCCTTCCTCGCCCGAGAACCAGGCCACGTTCTCGGTCCACATGCGCAGCGCGGTTTCGCGGTCCAGCAGGTTGCGCTCGGGGTACATCTTCATGCCGCCCACGGTCTTGCCCGTCACCATCCACGACAGCGACACCCAGGGGTTGTACGAGGCGACGCGGGTGGCATCGGTGCCGGCAGATACCTTGACGCCCTTCTCGAGCATGCGCTTGATGGGCGGCGTGGCCTCCGCGGCGCGGGCGCCGTAGCGCTCGGCGAAGAATTCGCCCTGGTAGGCCATGCGATGCTGCACGGCGATGCCGCCGCCCAGCGCGGCGATGCGGTCGATGGAGCGGTCCGAGATGGTCTCGGCGTGGTCGAAGAACCAGTTCAGGCCCGCGAGCGGCGTTTCCCGGTTGACCTTCTCGAACACATCGAGCGCGCGCGAAATGGTCTCGTCGTAGGTGGCGTGCAGTCGCCAGGGCCATTGGTTCTGCACCAGGACGCGCACCACGTCCTCGAGCTCGCTCTCCATGTTCGGCGGCATGTCGGGGCGCGGCTGGCGAAAGTCCTCGAAATCCGCGGCCGAGTACACGAGCATTTCGCCCGCCCCGTTGTGACGGAAGTAATCGTTGCCTTGCTTGTATTTCACGCTCGAGGTCCATTGCAGGAAGTCCTGCTTTTCCGCCTTGGGCTTTTGCGTGAACAGGTTGTAGGCGAGGCGCACGGTGATCTGGCCCGCGTCGTCGAGCTTCTTGATCACCTCGTAGTCTTCGGGGTAGTTCTGGTTGCCGCCGCCCGCATCGATCACGCCGGTGACGCCGAGCCGGTTGAGTTCGCGCATGAAATGGCGCGTGGAGTTGACCTGGTAGTCGAGCGGCAGCTTGGGCCCCTTGGCCAGCGTGGCGTAGAGGATGGTGGCATTCGGCTTGGCCAGGAGCAGGCCCGTGGGATTGCCCTGGGCGTCGCGCGTGATTTCGCCGCCGGGC
This sequence comes from Variovorax sp. HW608, assembly GCF_900090195.1. NCBI lineage: Bacteria > Pseudomonadati > Pseudomonadota > Betaproteobacteria > Burkholderiales > Comamonadaceae > Variovorax > Variovorax sp. HW608. The sequence continues at coordinate 6,410,470 of NZ_LT607803.1, read as the reverse complement.
GGCTCGGGCGTGTCCTTCGTGTAGCCCACGGCACGCAGCGCGGCGGCGTTGAGCAGGGCACGGTCATACAGGTGCAGCAGGAACACCGGGGTATCGGGTGCCACGGCGTTGATCTCGTCGATCGTGGGCAGCCGCTTTTCGACGAACTGGTGCTCGGTGAATCCACCCACCACGCGCACCCACTGCGGCGCCGGGGTGACCGCCACCTGGCGCTTGAGCATGTCCATGGCGTCCGCGAGCGAGCGCACGCCGTCCCAGCGCAGCTCCATGTTGTAGTTGAGCCCGCCGCGGATCACGTGCGTGTGGTTGTCGAACAAGCCCGGCAGCACGCGGCGGCGCTGAAGGTCGATCCTGCGCGTCGCACCGTTGGCCAGGGCCAGCACTTCTTCGTCGCTGCCCACGGCGACAAACCGGCCGCCTTTGATCGCCACGGCGCTGGCGACGGGATTGCGCTTGTCCAGCGTGGTGATCTGGCCGTTGTGGAAGATGACTTCGGGCATATCGGTCGGCATGTCGGTGGTTCCTGGTTCCTTGGGGTCGCAAACGAATCTCAGCTGTCGCGCTGCTCGTTCTGGATGGAACGAGTCTTGAGAGCGGTCGAAGTACGCCCAGGCAGTTGCCCCAGTACATGCTCCGTCGCCTGGGTCTTCTCGCAAGCCGTGCCGAAGGCCGTGCCGTGCAGCAGTTGCTTGCCCACGGGAATGACCTGCTCGCCGACCAGAATGCCCAGCAGCCCGACCAGCGCGACCAGCGGCGGGGCCGGCGAGCGCACGTCCAGCAGGTTGTAGATGATGCCGACCAGCAGGCCGGCGCCGAGTGACATTGCATAGAGCTTCATGGTCGGGCCTCCTGCCTGCTGCTTACTTGGCCGGGTTGGGGCCGATGCGCTCGCCATGCTGCACGCGTTCGGGCGCCTTGTGCACCATGGTGTAGGCATAGTCCACGCCCATGCCGTAGCCGCCGGAGTGCTCGCGCACGATGTCGATCACCGCGTCGTAGGTCTCGCGGCGTGCCCAGTCGCGCTGCCATTCCAGCAGCACCTGCTGCCAGGTCATGGGCACCGCGCCGGCCTGGACCATGCGGTCCATGGCGTAGTTGTGCGCATCCAGCGAGGTGCCGCCCGAGGCGTCGGCCACCATGTAGATCTCGTAGTCGCTGTCGTGCATGGCCGACAGGGCGAAGGTGGTGTTGCACACCTCGGTCCACAGGCCCGAGACGATGATCTTCTTGCGACCCTGCGCGGCGTTGGCAGCGAGCGAATCGCGCACGTTCTGATCGTCCCAGGAGTTCATCGAGCTGCGCTCCAGAATCCTCTGCTCGGGGAACACGGCCAGCAGTTCCGGATAGGTGTGGCCCGAGAAGGCCTCGGTCTCCACCGTGGTGATGGTGGTCGGGATACCGAAGGCCTTGGCCGCCTTGGCCAGGCCGACGACGTTGTTCTTCAGGACCTGGCGGTCGATGGACTGGACGCCGAAGGCCATCTGCGGCTGATGGTCGATGAAGATGAGCTGGCTGTTCTGCGGGGTCAGGACTTCGAGGTACTTGCGGTTGGACATGACGGACTTCTCCTTGGCGGGGGGTGGATGAAAGTGAAGGAAAGGGGTGGATCAGTGCACTGCGGCGGCGTCCACCAGCACGATCTCGGTGTCTTCGCTCGCAGTGATGCGGATGCTTTTCTCGGCGTGCATGGCAGCACCGTCGCGGGCAGCCAGTTGCACGCCGTTGACTTCGGCGCTGCCCTTGGCCAGCACCAGGTAGCCATAGCGATCGCCCTCGGCGAATTGGTATTCGGCGCTCTCTCCGGCCTTGAGCGTGGCGCCCAGCACCCGGGCGTCGGCGCGGATCGGCAAGGCGTCTTCGTCGCCACTGGCGCCGCTGGCCAGCGTCACGAAGTGACCTGCGCGGTCGCCCTTGGGAAAGGGCTTGGTGCCCCAGGAGGGCAGTTCGCCCCGCTGGCTCGGCAGGATCCAGATCTGGAAGATGCGGGTGACCCCGGGCTCGAGGTTGTATTCGGAGTGGCGAATGCCCGTGCCCGCGCTCATGACCTGCACGTCGCCGGCCTCCGTGCGACCCTGGTTGCCCAGGTTGTCGCGGTGCGTGATGGCACCTTCGCGCACGTAGGTGATGATTTCCATGTCGGCATGCGGGTGGGGCGGAAAGCCCGTGCCCGGCGCGATGGTGTCGTCGTTCCACACCCGCAATGCGCCCCAGTGCACGCGCTTGGGATCGTGGTATTCGGCAAACGAGAAGTGGTGCTTGGCGTCGAGCCAGCCATGGCTGGCGGCACCCAGGTTGTCAAAGGAACGGCGTTCGATCATGGTGTTCTCCGGTGGCTTCGTGAATGACGATGGAGGCAGTCTAGAAGCCGGGGATCACAATGAAAATATCAATGATGGAATTCCATCCTTTCCATTTTTGACATAGATTCGCAGCAAACGACCTGCCCGGCCAACGTACGCCGCGAGGATGTCGTCCCCAAGACCGATCATGAAAAAACTGCCAGACCTGGAAGCCTGGGCGATCTTTGCCAAGGTCGCGGAAACCGGCTCGTTCGCGCGCACCGCGGCCGAGTTCTCGCTGTCGCAAGCCACGGTGTCCAAGGCCGTCTCGCGGCTGGAAGCGCGCATGAAGGCCACGCTGTTCCACCGCACCTCGCGCCGCATATCGCTGACCGCGAACGGCCATGCAGCGCTGGGGCGCGCCGCGCGCATCCTCGAGGAGGGCCAGGCCGTGGAAGCCGAGGTGGCGGAGCAATCCACGAGCCTGCGCGGCGTGATCCGGCTGTCCGCGCCCATGTCTTTCGGCATCGTGCGGCTGGCGCCGGTGCTGCCCGGCTTTCTGCAGGCCCACCCCGACGTGGAACTGGACGTGAAGTTCAGCGATGAGCAGGCGGACCTGGTGGGTGAGCGCTTCGATCTGGCCCTGCGCATCGCCAACCTGGTGGACTCCAGCCTGCTGGCCCGCGAGCTGTGCAAGGTGCGGATCCTGCTCGTGGGTTCGCCCGCCTACTTCGAGCGCCATGGCCGGCCGCGCCACCCCAGCGACCTGGCCCGCCACAAGGCGCTGCAGTACAGCTACCAGAGCAGCGGCACCCACTGGCGCTTCAAGCATTCCCGGCATGGCGAGTTCACCCAGTCGATGGCCGTGCAGATGCAGGCCAACAATGCCGATGCGCTGACGCCGGCGCTGCTGGCCGGCCTGGGTGTGGCGCTGCAACCCGCCTTCCTGGTCTGGCAGGAGTTGCAGACGGGCGCGCTGGAAGCCGTGATGGAGGAATGGCAGGTCGAGCCGATCGCGCTGCACATCCTGACCCCGCCGGGCCGCAACCGCCCCGCACGGGTGCAGGCCTTGATCGAGCACCTGGCCCAATCCTTCACCAACGAACCTTGGGCCGGGGTAGGGTAGCGAGCGCGGCCCCTCCGCCCTAGGACGCGGCCGACCTCAACTGCGTCTTCATATCTCCCTTCCCTTTCGGCTCGGTCGCCACATCTTGACGCCTTGTTGCGTGTCCCCGCACTGTGGCCTGTCCGAGCGACACGCCCGTGGTGTAGGTCTTGCTCATGAAGTCGATGAAGTTGTCACGGAACTGGCGCGTGTGCGCATGCGCCAGTTCGTCGGCCTTGGCGACGTCCCGCGCTCGGATCGCCTCGAGCATCTCGTCGTGCTCGTCCGTCAACAGGTAGCCCTCGCTGGTCCGTTCGAGGAAATTGAAGTGCATGTGCATCATGCGCCGTCCCTGGTCGAGCAGGCGCTCGTAGAACCCCGCGAGATATGGGTTTTGCCCCGCATGCGCAATGGCCATGTGGAAGTCCTTGTTGGCAGCCGACATGGCCAAGTGATTGCCCGTCTTGACGGCTGTCTCGAATCGCCGCTGCTGGCGCGCAATGATCTTCAGGTCCTCTTCGGTCCGACATTCGGCAGCCAAGCGCGTATTCATGCGCTGAGCGATGTCCAGTGCGTCAACGTATTTCGGAAACGCCGAAAGCTCCAGCGGAGCAACGATCGTGCTGCGATTGGGCAGGGTCACGACCAAGTCCTCGCCGGCCAAGCGGATGAGGGCCTCGCGCACGGGCGAGCGTGACATCTCGAAGCGCTCCGCCAAGGTCGTTTCATCGAGCAGCTGACCGGGCGGCTGCTCGAGGGACAGGATTTCCGTCCTCAGCGCGTCGTAGACGCTCTTCCAGCCCGTGCCCTTGGCACGCTTGACCTCTTCTTCCAGTTCCATTTCTTGCCTCTTCGGGTTCCGAATCAAACATACCCGTGCGGGCAGTGTGTCGACATAGTGTATTCCCTATGCATCTTGCCGACATTGTGCCGACATACTTTCGTGTCGGCAGCGTGCCGACACAAGCTCGGGGCGCCAGCCGGCGCAAGCAAATTCGTTAAAGGAGATAGAGATGTCATTGAAGCTAACGAACCTCGCAGCACGGCTGTTCGCAGTCGTCGCCATTGGCGCCGCCGCCGTGGCCGCCACGGCCCAGACCCCTGCCCAGGGCTATTGGCAAGGGGTTCAGAAGGCCGGCGTGCTGCGCTGCGGTGCCGCTGTCGCGCCGCCGTACGTCATGCGGGACCCCGCAACAGGTGAGTACTCGGGATTCTTCGCGGACCTTTGCCGGCAGTTCGCGGACACCCTCAAGGTCAAGCCGCAGTTCGTGGATACGAACTGGGACAACATCGTTGCCGGCCTGCAGTCGGGAAAGTGGGATATGTCGCTCGCGTTGAACCGTACGCCGGCGCGTGCAATGGCCGTGAATTTCTCGATCCCGGCGATGCAGTACTCGATCTCGCTGGCCTACAACAAGACCAACCCCAAGGTCCAGGCCAATCCGCGGGGCGTTGCAGACATCGACAAGCCCGAGATCACGCTGGCCGTCATGTCCGGAACGGCAGCGGACAAGGCCATTTCGGCAGCAATCAAGAAGGCCAAATTGCTCCGCCTGCCCAGCGCCGACGAGACGCGCCTGGCCGTGATCTCCAAGCGCGCAGACCTGGTCGTGGACGCCGCCGACACCAACCTTCTCTTCGTCCAGTCCAACCCCGATTGGGCGGTGGCGTTCAACCCGTCGCCCGCATTGGCTTCCCAAGGGGTCGCGTTCGGCTTGCCGTTGCAAATGGCGGCCTCCGATGTCGCGGTCGTGAACATCTTCCTGGAGGAAAAGGTCGCCACGGGAGAGGTCGATGCCTTGATCCACAAGTCGGTCGACCAAGTGCTCAAGAGCGTGGCGAAGAAGTAGGGGACCGCCATGCAAGCAATAGCGCCCGACACGGGCGTCAATCGGCGCTCCGTCCTGCAAGGTCAGACCTCCGGAACTACCGCTCGCCAGCACGAGGATTCGACCGTCGTCTCCAGCGCGACCCAGCCCCTCGTGAAGGTGACCGGCCTGCACAAGAGCTACGGGCCGCAGATCCAGGTGCTCAAGGGCCTGGACATCGAAATGAAACCCGGCGAGCGCATGGTGGTGATCGGCCCGAGCGGCGGTGGCAAGAGCACCCTGCTTCGCGTCATGATGGGCCTCGAACAGATCGACCAGGGGTGTGTCATGTTCGACGGCAAGCCCTACATCAGCGTCAAAGAGGGCCAGCGCAAGACCCTGATCGACACCGCGGTCCGCCGAGAGATTGGCATGGTGTTCCAGCACTACACGCTGTTTCCGCACCTGAACGTCGTGGAGAACTTGATCCTTGCGCCGTGCAAGGTGCGCGGTGAGGGCAAGCGGGAGGCCACCGAACGTGCTGAAGGTCTGCTCGCGCGCTTCGGGCTGAGTGCCAAGACGCGCGTCTACCCGAGCCAACTGTCCGGTGGGCAAAAGCAGCGGGTTGCAATCGCTCGTGCGCTCATGCTTGAGCCGAAGCTGATGCTGTTCGACGAGGTCACGTCCGCCCTTGACCCGGAGCTGGTGGCCGAAGTGGAGCAGGTGATCATGCAGCTTGCCGGCCAGAACATGCCGATGATGATCGTGACCCACGACATGTGGTTCGCGAAGCACATTGCCTCTCGAGTCGTGTTCTGCGCCGGCGGGGTCGTCGTGGAGGATGGCCCTCCCGAACAAGTCCTGGGATCGCCGCTGTGCGCGCGGACCAAGGAGTTCATCGACCGCGTTTTCCACATCCGTCAGTGAGGCGCGCATGTCATACGCATTCGACTTTCACTCGATCACGCAAAACCTCGGACCGCTGCTCGAAGGCCTCGTCACGACCGTCGAACTGACGATCGCCGCCAACGTGGTGGGTCTCACGTTGGGGTTCGTGATCGCGATGCTCACGCTCAGCCGCTGGAAGGCGCTTCGCTTGCCGGCCACCTTGTTCGTCGAGTTCTTTCGGTGCACGCCGGCAATCGTTCAGGTGATCTGGATCTTCTATTGCGTGCCGATCCTGTTTGACGTGTATTTCGACGCTATCGCGATGGGTGTACTCGCGCTGGGCCTGAACCTCGCCGCTTTCAACGCGGAGGCCTATCGCGCTGCAATCCAGGCAGTTCCGCGTGAGCAATTGGATGCGGGCGTTGCCCTTGGGCTCAATCCGCTGCAGCGCGTCTTGTACATCGTGCTTCCCAGCGCCGTGCGCACTTCGGTGCCAGTGCTCATCACCAACGGCATCGGCACCTTCCAGCAAAGCGCACTGGTTGCACTGGTCGCCGTTCAGGAATTGATGTACGTCGGCAAGTCCCTGGCGACCGAGTCGTACCGGCCGATCGAGACCTTCACCGTCGTGGCGCTGGTCTATTTCGCGGTCTCCTTTCCGGTGTCGCAACTCGTCGAGTACTTCGAGCGGCGTCGCGGCGCGGCTGGAATTTGAAGGAGTTTCGCCATGAAGACCGATTTCACCATCTTGCTGGGCTTCGAGGCGGCCCTGTTCCAGGGCCTGCTGACAACGCTGAAGCTGACGCTGATCTGCATCCTCCTGGGTTGCGTGCTTGGCTTCTTCGTCGGTTTGGCGCGGGGCTCGAGCAGCCGCTGGCTGCGCGGTATCACCCGACTCTATGTCGAGTTCTTCCGCGGCACCCCGGTCATCGTGCAGCTGTTCTGGATCTTCTTCTGCCTTCCCCTCGTGCTCGGCGTGGAGCTGTCGAACCTCACGTCTGCCGTGATCGCTCTCACCTTGTACATGGGCGCCATTACCAGCGAGACGTTTCGCGCGTCCCTCAGGAGCGTGGGGCGAGAGCAGCTCGATGCGTGCGTGGCCCTGGGCCTTCCGAAACGAGTGCAGGTAGCCAATGTCATCTTGCCCCAGGCATTACTGAGGTCCATCCCGACGCTGCTTTCGAACTGCGTCAGCCTCTTCAAGGAGAGCGCGCTCGTCTCCGCGGTCGGAATGGCCGATCTGATGTTCGTTGGCCAGAACATTTCCAACAACACAGCCCGCCCGATCGAGGTCCTGACGGCTGTTGCGCTGATCTATTTCGCTATCGCGTTCCCTCTCACCCGTGCTGTGACGGGCGTGGAAAGGCGGCTGCTTTCAAAGCTCGCTGCCTGACCTGTTCCCGACTTTCAACCATTCCATCCAGGAGATCATCATCATGAAAATGACCGGCGTCATGCCTGCCCTCGTCACCCCGTTCGACGCGAACGGAAAGATCGACTTCAAGAGCTTCGAGAAGTTGCTGCACAAACTGCGCGCCGATGGCGTGAAAGGGTGGGTGCCATGCGGGTCCACCGGCGAATACAACGCGCTAACGGCTGCCGAGCGCGCCTCGGTCCTCAAGTTCGTCGCCGAGTTCGCCAACAAGGACGAGCTGCTGATTGCCGGCACAAACGCCGGCTCCACCTGGGAAGTCATCGAACACACCCGGTGTGCCCGCGAACTCGGCTACAAGACCGTCCTGCTGTCAGCTCCCTTCTACGCAACCCCGGCTGTCGATGAGCTCATTCGACACTATCAGTCGGTGCTCGATGCCGTGGATGTCGAGATCGTCCTCTACAACTATCCGCCCAAGGTCGGGGTCGAGGTCGGCCTGCCGGTGCTGGAAGCGTTCAAGGACAACCCCCGGGTCATCGGCATCAAGGAATCCAGCGGCAACCTGCTGCGCGCGATCGACATCCGCGCACGCTTCGGCGATCGCTACCAGGTCACGAACGGATCCGATGACCAGACCTTGGACTTCTACCTGTGGGGCGCCACCTCCTGGATCTGCGGTCCGGCCAACTGCATGGCCAAGGCATGCGTGGACTTGGTCAACACCATCGAATCCGGCGACTGGCTCGCCGCGCGCGACAAGATGCAAGTCATCTACGGCGCCATGTCGAGCCTGGAGAGCGGAAAGTTCGTCCAGAAGGTGAAGTACGGCTGCGAACTCGCCGGCACGCCGGTGGGCCTTGCTCGCCAGCCCTTGCTCGAGCTCACGGCCGAGGAGAAGGCGGCCTTCCGCAGAGCCATGGAACCCGTGATCGGTTGATTGCCGTGGCCTCCAGCGGACTCAATTCGGTCACCGTTGTCGGCGCGGGGATTGTCGGCACGGCGGTAGCACTTGAACTCCAGCGCCGCGGAGGCCGGGTGACGCTCGTTGATCGGGACGAGCCTGGCAGGGGCGCGTCATTCGGCAACATGGCGAGTATCGCGGTGACCGAATTCATGCCTTCATCGCGGCCTTCGATGTGGTCGCGCCTGCCGGGCTGGATCCTTGACGCCGAAGGACCGGTCCGGCTCAAGCCGTCCTACTTGCCGCAGCTCACGCCTTGGTTCCTGCGTTTCATTGCTGCGAGTACACCCCGGCGTGTGAAGGAACTGGAGGCCGCAGGCGCTGTTCTGTGCAAGCGGGTCTACGAAGACCTGCTGCCGATGTTGCGGGAGGCAGGAGTCACTGAAATGCTCAGCGAGGAAGGCTGTCTCAGCCTCTACGCCGACGATGCGGAATTCAAGGCCGACCGCGAACATCTGGAGGTCATCGATCGCTTCGGTTTCGAGACACGCATCCTCGAAGGCGAGGCAATCCAGGGTCTGGAGCCGGCGATCAGTCGCCAGATTCGCCGGGCCGTTCTGTTTCCGCAGAACCGCTCCATCAGCAGTCCCTATGGGCTTGTCTGCGCGCTGCTTCGCCGGTTCAAGGAACTTGGCGGGCGGGTCGAGCAAGGAGATGTCGGCGGGTTCGAACGCGCAGGCTCCTCGCTTGCCGCGATCAAGCTCAAGGATGGCCGTCGCCTCGAGGCGCGCTCGGCGGTCATCTGTGCCGGCGCGTACACCGGCAGGCTGTCCAGGATGCTCGGCGAATCGATCCCGATGGAAACCGAGCGTGGCTACCACACGCAGATCATGGCCTCGGGGGTCAGCATGCGGCACTCGATCATCTGGCCTGCCAAGGCTTTCATGGTGACCCCCACCGCTGGCGGAATTCGCGTGGGAGGCACGGTGGAAATGGCCGGACTCGACGCGCCGCCGGACTTCCGACGCGCGCGCGTGCTGGTCAAGCGCGCGCAAGAGGCCTTGCCCGCCTTGCGAGTCGAGCAGCATTCCGAATGGATGGGCCATCGCCCGGCCTTGCCGGACACCGTGCCGGTGATCGGACCGTCTGCGACGACGCAAGGCGTCTTCTACGCGGCAGGGCATGGCCACTTGGGTCTGACCTATGCCGCGACGACCGCGCGGCTGGTCGGCGACCTGGTCAACAAGGTGGCCCCACCGATCGACATGTCGCCCTACCGGGCCGACCGCTTCTAAGAGGGTGCAACATCATGAGAAACGAACTCTTCATCAATGGCGAATGGATCCTGCCCGCCAAGCGCGGCACATTCGACGTTATCAATCCCGCGACCGAGGAGGTGATTCACCATGCCCCGGCAGGCACTGCCGAGGATGTCGATGCAGCGGTGCGGGCCGCGCGCGCTGCATTCGACCATGGCCCGTGGCGACGCACGACCGGCAAGGACCGCGCTGTCTTTCTGAGGGGGTTTGCACGGCTCATCCGCGAGCGACTCGATGAGTTGTCCGAGATGGAAGTACTGGACAACGGCAAGCCTCTGCCCGAAGCAAAATGGGACATCGGGGACGCGGCTGGCTGCTTCGAGTATTACGCGGGACTGGCCGAGGAACTGGATGCGCAGCCGAGCGAGCCTGTCGCCCTGAGCGATGACCGATTCACCTCGAAGATCGTGCGCGAGCCCACCGGAGTCGCGGGCGCCATCATCCCTTGGAACTACCCCTTGCTGATGGCTGCCTGGAAGGTTGCGCCCGCACTGGCTGCCGGATGCACCATCGTCTTGAAGCCATCGGAACTGACGCCGCTCACCGCCCTCGAGCTGGGTACGATCGCCCAGGAGATCGGCCTTCCTCCGGGCGTGCTCAACATTGTCGCGGGACTCGGGCCTGAGGCTGGGCGGCCCTTGTGCGATCACCCGGGTGTGGACAAGCTGGCGTTCACGGGCTCCGTGCCCACCGGCGCAAAGATCATGGCCGCCGCGGCTCGCGACATCAAAAACGTGAGCCTCGAGTTGGGCGGAAAGTCGCCCTTCATCGTTTTCGAAGACTCCGACATTGAGCAGGCCGTCGAATGGATCCTGTTCGGGATCTTCTGGAACCAGGGGCAGGTCTGCTCGGCCACATCCCGTGTGCTCGTCGAGCGGTCGCTCTACCCGCGGCTTCTGGACCGCTTGGTCGAAGAAACGCGCAAGATCCGAATTGGTGACGGCATGAAGGCGGGCACGCTTCTGGGGCCTTTGGTCTCGAGCGCGCAGTACGAAAAGGTGCTCGCTGCGATCGCGCAGGCGGAGCGCGAAGGCGCAATGATCGCGTCCGGTGGCGCCCGCGCAAAAGGCATGGAAGCCGGCTACTTCGTGGAGCCAACCATTCTGGTCGATGTGCCGCTCGAAAGTGCGGCCTGGAAGGAAGAGATCTTCGGACCCGTGGTCTGCATTCGCGCCTTCACGTCTGAGAGCGAGGCGGTTCAACTGGCCAACGACAGCCCCTTTGGCCTTGCTGGCGCAGTGATGTCAAAGGACGAACGCCGCGCCGAAAGAGTCGCGGCGGCACTGCGTGCCGGGATCGTGTGGATCAACTGCTCGCAGCCCACCTTCACGGAGGCACCCTGGGGCGGCTACAAACAGTCCGGGATCGGGCGTGAACTGGGCCGCCGGGGTCTGGACAACTACCTGGAGACGAAGCAGATCACCCGCTACGTCGCCGACACGCCGTGGGGCTGGTACATCAAGTAGGAGCTCATGATGGAACCCCTTCGCTGGAACAAGTCGATCGAGCTCCTGCTGGTCCACTGCCAGGGCGAGATCGGCAAAGTCATCGTCGATGGTGCACCGGAAATTCCCGGGGCCACGATGCTCGAGAAGATGAACTACATCAACGAGCGCGACGACAGCTTGCGCCGGTTCGTCACGCTCGAACCTCGTGCAAGCGTCAACATGTCGGTCAACTTGCTGCTTACTCCGACTCGCGACGATGCAGATGCAGGCTTCATCGTTCTGCAGTCCGATCGGGCTCATCCCATGTCCGGGAGCAACTGCATCTGTGTGGTGACGGCGCTGCTCGAATCGGGGCGTGTGAAGATGACGGAGCCTGAAACGACGGTTCGACTCGAGACGCCCGCGGGCCTCATCACGGTCAAGGCCCGTTGCGAGGACGGTCGTTGCCAGTCGGTCAGCCTGGACAACGTTCCGGCCTTCGTGGAGGCGCTGGACAAGATCATCAGCACGCCGAAGTGGGGGGACATCCCCGTCGACGTCGCGTTCGGAGGGGTCTACTACGCCATCGTGGACGTGAAGCGGGTCGGTCTGTCGATCGCTCCGGAAAATGCGAGAGCGCTCGCCGAAGCAGGCATCGAAATCAAGCAGTTGATCGCGGACCAGGTTCGAGTCAGTCACCCCGAACTCCCAAGCGTGAATCAGATCGCCTACGTGATGTTCCGCGATCAGGAGGCCGACGGCAGTGTGCGTACCTGCACAACCCTGCTTCCCGGGCGGGTGGACCGCTCGCCGTGCGGCACAGGCAGTTCCGCGAATCTCGCGGTGCTTCACGCCAGAGGGCTCGTCAAGCCCGGCGATAGCCGGCGCTCGCGTTCCATCATCGGTGGCGAATTCGTGGCGACCGTTGTTGGCGAGACCAGAGTCGCAGGTCGTCCCGCCATCTATCCCCGGATCACAGGCCAGGCATGGATCTATGGCGTCGAGCGCCTCCGAATGGACGCGTCGGACCCGATGGCAAAGGGCTTCGTGCTTTCGGATTCGTGGGGTCCCTACGTCAACGCGCTCTGATCGACAACTGCCGCAGCGGCTTCGGCTGGGAGGAGGGCGGTTGGTCTGATTGGACAGTTAAGTTTGCTGCATTCCTGCCAAAGAACCGTAGAAGTTTCGGGTTTGATGCCCATAAAGTCGGTGAATCGACCTTCCGAATCAACATCTTCCAGCAGGGTTTGACGATGAAAGTACCTGTTCTCGGCGGCGGCGTCATCGGCACCACCACGGCCTACTATCTCGCCCGCGGGCTGGCGATGGATCGCTACGCCAGCACCGCGCGCCTGCGCGCGCGGCAACCTGCTGGTCTCCCGGCATGAGCCGCCCCAGCCGGGCGCTGATCGACATTCAAGCCCTTCGAAGAAACTATCGCCTGGCTCGAGAGCTTCATGGCGGCCGGGCCCTCGCGGTCCTCAAGGCGAACGCCTATGGGCACGGTGCTGTCGCGTGCGCACAAGCGCTGGAGTCGACAGCGGATGGGTTCGCAGTCGCATTTCTTGACGAAGCGATCCAACTGCGCCAGGCCGGAATCGAGGGCCCTATCCTTATCCTGGAAGGATGCTTTACGCAGGCCGAGCTTGTCGAGGCGCATGCACACAACTGCTGGGTTGCTGTTCACCAGGAAGAGCAACTGAGAGCCTTGGAAAAGGCGCCTTCGCAGATCCGCGGCATCCATGCATGGCTCAAGTTCGACAGCGGCATGCGTCGGGCGGGATTTCCACTCGCCTTGGCCGATACGGCCGCCCAACGCCTGCAACGCTGCGAGGCGGTGTCGCGCATGACGCTCATGACTCATTTCGCCAGGGCGGACGAACCTGATTCGCAAGCCACCGAAAGGCAAATTGCAGCCTTCGATACCGCGACCGCCGGAATCTCCGCCGAACGAAGTCTTGCAAACTCGGCCGGTCTTCTCGCGTGGCCCGCTGCCCGTCGTGACTGGGCTCGTCCTGGAATCCTGCTTTACGGCGCGGACCCGCTTCCGGGAAGCCCGAGCGCACTCTTGCCGGTCATGACGCTGGAGAGCGAGGTCTTCGCGGTGCGCAAACTGGAAGCCGGTGACGCACTCGGCTATGGCGCTCACTATGTTGCCGCCGCGCCGCGGAGAGTCGGCTTGGTCGCGGTCGGCTACGCGGACGGGTACCCACGAACGGTGCCGCAGGGAACCCCGGTGATGGTCGGGGCGCACCGGACTCAGATCATCGGCCGGGTCTCAATGGATATGTTGACCATCGACCTGACGGACGTTCCGGGCGAGGGGGTGGGAAGCAAGGTCGAGCTCTGGGGAAAGAACGTTCCGGTCAACGACGTCGCATCGGCGGTCGGGACGATCGGGTATGAACTGCTGTGCCACGTTCAGCGGGTGCCTCGCATCTACCAGGACGCGATCGCGACGGGCTGACAGCCGAGCCGGAAAGCCTGCCCGCTCGGCGGCCTTGAATCGACATGCAGGAATGGAAAGACGGCGCGCCGGAGCTCTGAGCCGGCGCGACGCGAGCATCTTGTCATGACGGAAAGCGTCTGGAACGGCAGTCGAGCCTGCGCCGACGAACGCCTTGGCATAAGGTCCGGCATGGAATGACGCCAGCGACACGCCAAAGTGACAGGTTGCCATTCGATCGCAGAAGCGCCCCAAAATTCGACACTCTATTTCGCGTTTCGACACTCTATTTGCTCGCAACACGAGTAGTGGTGTGTGTGTGGTGCCGACTGTCAGTTCCCTGCAAGCAGACCATCAATAATTATGAATTCAGTTTCTGGCTATTCCGAAACCTGAACAAGGAGACACGCCTCATGGACCGTTATGCAGAGTTCTATCGCCGTTCCATCGACACGCCGGAGGCCTTCTGGGCAGAGCAGGCGAAGCTCATCGACTGGAAAACGCCGCCCGGGCAGATCCTCGATGCGAGCCGGCCGCCGTTCGTGAAATGGTTTGCCGGCGGAACGACCAACCTCTGCCACAACGCGGTGGACCGGCACCTGGCGAGCCGTGGCGACCAGCCGGCGCTGATCTTCGTGTCCACCGAGACCGGCGTCGAAAGAAGCTATTCCTTCCGCGAGCTTCACGCCGAAGTCCAGCGCACCGCCGCGAGCCTGATGGAGCTCGGCGTGGGCCAGGGCGACCGGGTGCTGATCTACATGCCCATGATCCCGGAGGCGGCGTTCGCGATGCTGGCCTGCGCGCGCCTCGGCGCCATCCACTGCGTGGTGTTCGGCGGCTTTGCCAGCGGTTCGCTGGCGTCGCGCATCGAGGATGCGACGCCGAAGGTCGTCGTCAGCGCCGATGCCGGCTCGCGCGGCAACAGAGTGCTGGCGTACAAGCCGCTGCTGGACGAGGCGATCCGCCTGTCGGCGCACAAGCCGCAGTCGGTGCTGCTGGTGGACCGGGGCCTCGCGCCGATGGACCTGGTGCCGGGGCGCGACCACCTCGCCGCCGCGCTGCGCGACCGGCACATGGATGCGCAGGTGCCGTGCGCCTGGCTGGACGCCACCGACATCAGCTACACCATCTACACCAGCGGCACCACCGGCAAGCCCAAGGGGGTGCAGCGCGACACCGGCGGCTACGCGGTGGCGCTGGCGGCGAGCATGAAGCACATCTTCGACGGCCGCGCGGGCGAAACCTACTTCTCCACCAGCGACATCGGCTGGGTGGTCGGGCACAGCTACATCGTCTACGGCCCGCTGATCGCCGGCATGGCGACCATCATGTACGAGGGGCTCCCCACGCAGGGCATCGACCGCGAGCCGGACGGCGGCATCTGGTGGCGCCTGGTCGAGAAGTACAAGGTGACGGTGATGTTCAGCGCGCCGACGGCGGTGCGCGTGCTCAAGAAGCAGGACCCGGCGCTCCTGAAGAAACACGACCTGTCGAGCCTGCGCGCGCTGTTCCTCGCTGGAGAGCCGCTCGACGAGCCCACCGCGCGCTGGATCAGCGACGGCCTGGGCGTGCCGATCATCGACAACTACTGGCAGACCGAATCCGGCTGGCCGATCCTCACGGTGGCGAACGGCGTCGAGCGCATCCCGAGCAAGTTCGGCAGTCCGGGCATTCCTATGTACGGATTCAAGGTCAAGATCCTCCACGAATCGACCGGCGAGGAACTCACCGGCGCCAACGAGAAGGGCGTCGTCGTGATCGAGGGGCCCACGCCGCCGGGCTTCATGCAGACGGTGTGGCGGGACGACGCCCGCTTCGTCAACACCTACTGGAACAGCATTCCGGGCAAGACGGTCTATTCGACCTTCGATTGGGGTATCCGGGACGAGGACGGCTATTTCTATATCCTGGGGCGCACCGACGACGTGATCAATGTCGCCGGGCATCGGGTCGGCACGCGCGAGATCGAGGAGAGCATCTCCGGTCATCCGGGCGTGGCCGAAGTGGCGGTGGTCGGCGTCGCCGATTCGCTCAAGGGGCAGGTCGCGCTGGCGTTCGTCGTCTCGAAGGAAGCCGCGGCCGTGATCGATGCCGATTTGGCCTTGCGGCTGGAAGGGGAAATCATGAAGCGGGTGTCCGACGACCTCGGCGCGCTCGCCCGGCCGGCGCGGGTGCGCTTCGTCAGTGCACTGCCCAAGACCCGCAGCGGCAAGCTGCTGCGCCGGGCGATCCAGGCCGTCTGCGAGCACCGGGACCCCGGCGACCTGACGACGATCGACGATCCGTCCACGCTCCAGCAGATCAAACAGTTGCTCTGACGCCACTGCACCCGAAGGGCCGCCAGGGCCGGGCGCTTCGGGTTTTCCCGATCGGTGGCACAATGCGCAGCCGTACTCAGGCCCTTCCCAGCCACAGTCGCATCCGCCAATCGGTTCAGCCGTGTCGCGGAAGGTTTCTTAACCAGCTCGTGCTTCCCCCAGGGGAGCGAAGGTCAGCGCAATATGAGCGATTCATCGTCGGCTCCATCCGTCTACACCGCCTATCAAGGCAATACGTACCTCTTCGGCGGCAACGCACCGTATGTCGAGGAGATGTATGAAAACTACCTCTCCAATCCCGGCAGCGTTCCCGACAACTGGCGCGCGTACTTCGACGCGCTGCAGAACGTGCCCGCCACCGACGGCAGCCACACCAAGGACGTTCCCCACCTTCCGGTCATCAACGCCTTCGCCGAGCGCGCCAAGGCGGGCACCACCAAGGTCGTCCAGGCCAGCGGCGCCGATTCCGAGCTCGGCCGCCAGCGCACCGCCGTCCAGCAGCTGATCGCAGCCTACCGCAACGTCGGCGCCCGCTGGGCCGACCTCGATCCGCTCAAGCGCGCCGAGCGTCCCGCCATTCCCGAACTCGAGCCTTCGTTCTACGGCTTTTCCGACGCCGACCTCGAGACGGTGTTCAACACCAGCAACACCTTCTTCGGCAAGGACACGATGTCCCTGCGCGACCTGCTCAACGCGCTGCGCGAAACCTACTGCGGCACCATCGGCGCCGAGTACATGTACATGACCGACCAGTCGCAGAAGCGCTGGTGGCAGCAGAAGTTCGAAAGCGCCCGCACCAACCCCAAGCTCAGCGCCGACCAGAAGAAGCGCGTGCTGGACCGCCTCACCGCCGCTGAAGGCCTGGAGCGCTTCCTCCACACCAAGTACGTCGGCCAGAAGCGCTTCTCGCTCGAAGGCGGCGAAAGCTTCATCGTCTCGATGGACGAGCTCATCAACCAGGCCGGCGCCCGCGGCGTGCAGGAAATCGTCATCGGCATGGCCCACCGCGGCCGCCTGAACGTGCTGGTCAACTCGCTGGGCAAGCTGCCCGCCGACCTGTTCGCCGAGTTCGACCACACCGCGCCCGAAGACCTGCCGAGCGGCGACGTGAAGTACCACCAGGGCTTCAGCTCGGACGTCTCGACCCCCGGCGGCCCGGTTCACCTGAGCCTCGCGTTCAACCCCTCGCACCTCGAAATCGTCAACCCGGTGGTCGAGGGCTCGGTGCGCGCCCGCATGGACCGCCGCGCCGACCCGCTCGGCAAGCAGGTGCTGCCGGTCATCGTGCACGGCGACGCGGCCTTCGCGGGCCAGGGCGTCGTGATGGAAACGCTGGCGCTGGCTGAAACGCGCGGCTATTCCACCGGCGGCACGGTGCACATCGTCATCAACAACCAGATCGGCTTCACCACCAGCGACCCGCGCGACAGCCGCTCGACGCTGTACTGCAGCGACATCGTCAAGATGATCGAGGCGCCGGTGCTGCACGTGAACGGCGACGACCCCGAAGCCGTGGTGCTCGCGACCCAGCTCGCCCTCGAATTCCGCATGGAATTCCAGAAGGACGTGGTGGTGGACATCGTCTGCTTCCGCAAGCTCGGCCACAACGAGCAGGACACCCCGGCGCTGACGCAGCCGCTGATGTACAAGAAGATCGCCCAGCATCCCGGCACGCGCAAGCTGTACGCCGACAAGCTGGCGGCCCAGGGCCTGGGCGACACGCTCGGCGACGACCTGGTCAAGGCGCAGCGCGCGGCCTTCGATGCCGGCAAGAACACCACCGACCCGGTCATCACCAACTTCAAGAGCAAGTACGCGGTCGACTGGACCCCGTTCCTCAACAAGAAGTGGACCGACGCCGGCGACACCGCGATTCCGCTGGCCGAATGGAAGCGTCTCGCCGAGCGCATCACCAAGTCGCCCGAACACTTCACCGTGCATCCGCTGGTCAAGAAGGTGCTCGACGACCGCGCAGCCATGGGCCGCGGCGAAGTCAACGTCGACTGGGGCATGGGCGAGCACATGGCCTTCGCCTCGCTGGTCGCCAGCGGCTACCCGGTGCGCCTGTCGGGCGAGGACTGCGGCCGCGGCACCTTCACGCACCGCCATGCCGTCCTGCATGACCAGAACCGCGAGAAGTTCGACGAAGGCACCTACGTGCCGCTTTCGAACGTGGCCGACAACCAGGCGCCGTTCGTCGTCATCGACTCGATCCTCTCCGAAGAGGCGGTGCTGGCCTTCGAATACGGCTATGCCTCGAACGACCCCAACACGCTCGTGATCTGGGAAGCGCAGTTCGGCGACTTCGCCAACGGCGCGCAGGTCGTGATCGACCAGTTCATCGCCTCGGGCGAAGTGAAGTGGGGCCGCGTCAACGGCATCACGCTGATGCTGCCGCACGGCTACGAAGGCCAGGGTCCGGAGCACAGCTCGGCGCGCCTGGAGCGCTTCATGCAGCTGTCGGCCGACACCAACATGCAGGTCGTGCAGCCGACCACGGCCAGCCAGATCTTCCACCTGCTGCGCCGCCAGATGGTGCGCAACCTGCGCAAGCCGCTGATCATCATGACGCCGAAGTCGCTGCTGCGTAACAAGGACGCGACCTCGCCGCTGTCCGAGTTCACCAGGGGCGGCTTCCAGACCGTCATTCCCGACGTCAAGGACCTCAAGGCCGAGAAGGTCAAGCGCGTGATCGCCTGCTCGGGCAAGGTCTACTACGACCTGGCCAAGAAGCGCGAGGAGAAGGGCAACGACGACGTGGCGATCATCCGCGTCGAGCAGCTCTATCCGTTCCCGCACAAGGCCTTCGCTGCCGAACTGAAGAAGTACCCCAATCTGGTCGATGTCGTCTGGTGCCAGGACGAGCCGCAGAACCAGGGCGCCTGGTTCTTCGTGCAGCACTACATCCACGAGAACATGCAGGAAGGCCAGAAGCTCGGCTACGCCGGCCGCGCCGCGTCGGCATCGCCGGCCGTGGGCTACTCGCATCTGCACCAGGAACAGCAGAAGGCGCTCGTCGACGCCGCCTTCGCGAAACTCAAGGGCTTCGTGCTGACCAAGTAAGAAGAACTCGAACCATCTCACAAGAAACGCGAAGCGGTATCACAAATGTCCATCGTTGAAGTCAAAGTCCCCCAGTTGTCCGAATCCGTGGCCGAAGCCACGATGCTCCAGTGGAAGAAGAAGCCCGGCGAAGCGGTCGCCGTCGATGAAATCCTGATCGAGATCGAGACCGACAAGGTCGTGCTCGAAGTGCCGGCGCCCGCCGCCGGCGTGCTGGCCGAGATCGTTGCCGGCGACGGCGCGACCGTGGTGGCGGATCAGCTGATCGCCAAGATCGACACCGCAGCCAAGGCCGGCGCGGCCGCGCCCGCTGCTGCGCCTGCCGCAGCACCGGCTGCCGCCCCCGCAGCGGCCGCTGCCGCTGCCGGCGGCACGTCGAAGTCCGACGTCGCGATGCCCGCCGCCGCCAAGCTGCTCGCCGACAACAAGCTCGCTACCTCCGACGTGACCGGCACCGGCAAGGACGGCCGCGTCACCAAGGGTGACGTGCTGAGCGCCGTGGCCGGCGGCGTGACCGCGAAGGTCGCCGCCCCCGTGGCGATCCCGACCGGCGCGCCGAAGACCGCGCTGCCCCAGGTCGCTGCGCCGGCCAGGGCGCCCGAACTCGGCGACCGTCCGGAAGAGCGCGTGCCGATGAGCCGCCTGCGCGCCCGCATCGCCGAGCGCCTGTTGCAATCGCAAGCCACCAACGCGATCCTCACGACCTTCAACGAAGTCAACATGGCCCCGGTCATGGAAATGCGCAAGCGCTTCCAGGAGAAGTTCGAGAAGGAGCACGGCGTCAAGATCGGCTTCATGAGCTTCTTCGTGAAAGCCGCGGTGCACGCGCTCAAGAAGTACCCGGTGCTCAACGCCTCGGTGGACGGCAACGACATCGTCTACCACGGCTACTTCGACATCGGTATCGCCGTCGGTTCGCCGCGCGGCCTGGTGGTGCCGATCCTGCGCAATGCCGACCAGATGAGCTTCGCCGACATCGAGAAGAAGATTGCCGAATACGGCGCCAAGGCGCGCGACGGCAAGCTGGGCATCGAGGAGATGACCGGCGGCACGTTCTCGATCTCCAACGGCGGCGTGTTCGGCTCGATGCTGTCGACCCCGATCATCAACCCGCCCCAGTCGGCCATCCTCGGCGTGCACGCGACCAAGGACCGCGCCGTCGTCGAGAACGGCCAGATCGTCGTCCGTCCGATGAACTACCTGGCGATGAGCTACGACCACCGCATCATCGACGGTCGCGAAGCCGTGCTCGGCCTCGTGGCCATGAAGGAAGCGCTCGAAGATCCGGCGCGCCTCTTGTTCGACATCTGACCCACCCCCGTTGCTTGCTCACTTCGTGTAGCCGCCTCCCCCCTCGAGGGGGCACCGCCAGCGGCCCGGCAAAGCCGGTTCCGCGGCGGTTCCCGAACGGCCCCGCTTCGCGGGCCTTGAACGGGATGGATGCGTGATGAGCACGGTCACCACATAGAGAAAGACTCACATGTCCAAACAATTCGACGTCGTCGTCATCGGCGGCGGCCCCGGCGGCTACGTGGCCGCGATCCGCGCGGCGCAGCTCGGCTTCAACGTGGCCTGCATCGACGAGTGGAAGAATGCCAAGGGCGGGCCCGCCCTCGGCGGCACCTGCACCAACATCGGCTGCATCCCCTCGAAGGCGCTGCTGCAATCGTCGGAGCACTACGAGCACGCCGGCCACGCTTTCGCGGACCACGGCATCAAGGTCGAAGGCCTCGGCATCGACGTCGCGAAGATGCTGGCGCGCAAGGACAACGTCGTGAAGCAGAACAACGACGGCATCGCCTACCTGTTCAAGAAGAACAAGGTTGCCTTCTTCCACGGCCGCGGCTCGTTCGTGAAGGCTTCCGAAGCCGGCTACGAGATCAAGGTGGCAGGCGCCGCCGAAGAGAGCATCACCGGCAAGCACGTCATCGTGGCGACCGGCTCGAACGCGCGTCCGCTGCCGGGTGCGCCGTTCGACGAGGAGAACATCCTCTCGAACGACGGCGCGCTGCGCGTCGGCGCGGTGCCGAAGAAGCTCGCGCTGGTCGGCTCGGGCGTGATCGGCCTCGAGATGGGCTCGGTGTGGCGCCGCCTGGGTTCGGAAGTCACGGTGCTCGAAGCGCTGCCGACCTTCCTCGGCGCGGTCGACGAGCAGATCGCCAAGGAAGCCAAGAAGGCCTTCGACAAGCAGGGCCTGAAGATCCACCTCGGCGTGAACGTCGGCGAAGTCAAGTCGGGCAAGAACGGCTTGAGCATCGCCTACACCGACTCGAAGGGCGAAGCGCAGAAGCTCGACGTCGACAAGCTGATCGTCTCGATCGGCCGCATCCCCAACACCATCGGCCTGAACCCCGAGGCGGTCGGCCTGCAGCTCGACGAGCGCGGCGCGATCGTGGTCGACGACGAGTGCAAGACCAGCCTGCCCAACGTCTGGGCGATCGGCGACGTGGTGCGCGGCCCGATGCTCGCGCACAAGGCGGAGGAAGAGGGCGTTGCCGTGGCCGAGCGCATTGCCGGCCAGCATGGCCACGTCAACTTCAACACCATCCCGTGGGTGATCTACACCTCGCCCGAGATCGCGTGGGTCGGCCAGACCGAGCAGCAGCTCAAGGCCAGCGGCCGTGCCTACAAGGCCGGCACCTTCCCGTTCCTCGCGAACGGACGTGCGCGCGCCCTGGGCGACACGACCGGCATGGTCAAGTTCCTGGCCGATGCGGCCACGGACGAGATCCTTGGCGTTCACATGGTGGGCCCGATGGTCAGCGAGCTGATCTCGGAAGCCGTCGTCGCGATGGAATTCAAGGCCAGCGCCGAAGACATCGCACGCATCTGCCACGCGCATCCTTCGCTGTCCGAGGCGACGAAGGAAGCGGCGCTTGCCGTCGACAAGCGCACGCTGAACTTCTGAAGCCTTGACCGTTCTTCAGGCTTACGAAGCGGAACTGGCGGCGCGGGGTTTCAAGAGCGACCCCGCGCAGCTGCGTGCCGTCCAAGCGCTCGATCGCTGCGCCCGCGAGTGGGCCGGGTACAAGGCGCAGCGCTCCAATGCGTTCAAGAAGCTGATCAACCGGCCGGAGATCCCGCGCGGGGTCTACATGTACGGTGGCGTCGGCCGCGGCAAGAGCTTCCTGATGGACTGCTTCTACAACGCGGTCCCGCTGCGCCGCAAGACGCGGCTGCACTTCCACGAATTCATGCGCGAGGTGCACCGCGAGCTGGCCGAGCTGCAAGGCACGGTCAATCCGCTGGATGAGCTCGGCCGCCGGATCGCCAAGCGGTACAAGCTCATCTGCTTCGACGAGTTCCATGTCGCGGACATCACCGACGCGATGATCCTGCATCGCGTCCTGGCGGCGCTGTTCGAGAACGACGTCGGCTTCGTCACCACGTCCAACTTCAAGCCCGACGACCTGTATCCGGGCGGGTTGCATCGCGATCGCATCCTGCCGGCGATCCAGCTGCTCAACGAGAAGCTGGAGGTGGTCAACGTCGACAACGGCACGGACTATCGTCGCCGCACGCTGGAACAGGTCCGGCTCTACCTGACGCCGAATGGTGCCGAGGCGGACAGGGAGATGCGCAAGGCCTTCGAGCGCCTGGCGGAGTCCGCGGACGAGAATCCCGTCTTGCACATCGAGGCGCGCGAGATCCACGCGCTGCGCAAGGCCGGGGGCGTGGTGTGGTTCGATTTCAAGACGCTGTGCGGCGGTCCGCGCTCGCAGAACGACTATCTCGAGATCGCGACCCAGTTCCACACGGTCCTGCTCTCGAATGTGCCCTACATGCCGGTGCGCATGGCGTCGGAGGCCCGGCGCTTCACCTGGCTGGTGGACGTGTTCTACGATCGACGTGTGAAACTGATCATGTCGGCTGAAGTCCCGCCCGAACAGTTGTATACCGAAGGGCCTCTGGCCCACGAATTTCCCAGAACCGTTTCGAGACTCAACGAGATGCAATCGGCCGAGTTCCTGGCGCTGGAACGCCGCGTCGTCGATACCCGCCTGACATGAAAGCCAAGCTTGCCGCCGTCCTGATCGGGCTGTCTGCCCTGCCTCTTGGGGCGCAGACGACGGCCACGACCGCCGGTGCCGACTTCGATGCCGAGCGCGCGCGCCTCGTCGAGGAGCAGAAGGCCATCGACGCGCGTTACCTGACCGAGCAGAAGGCCTGTTACCAGAGATTCGCGGTCGAGAGCTGTCTGCAGGACAGCCGCCACCGACGGCGCACCGCCACCGACGACGTCAAGCGTCAGCAGGCGGCCATCAACGATTTCGAGCGCAAGCGCCGGGGCGCTGCCGAGCTCGAAAAGCTCGAGCAGCAGAATGCCTCGCAAAAGTCGCGGGAGGCGGATGCACAGCGCGAGCAGTCGCTGAAGTCGCAGCGGGAACGCGAGCAGCGCGCGGCCGAACATGCCGCCAGCCGTGAGCAGGCCGCTGCGCAGGAGGCGGAGAACCGCCGGCAGTTCGAGAACAGGCAGCGCGAACATGCGCAGCAGCAAGCCGACGCCGCCAAACGAAAGGCCGAGGCCCCGGCAGCGCGTGCCGAATACGACGAGAAGCTGAAGAAGGCCGCAGAGCATCGCGCCGAACTGGAGCGCAAGAACGCGGCAAGGGACAAGCCGCGATCGGCGCCGCTGCCGGATCCCGGTGCGGCGGCTCCGGCGCCCAAGAGCCCCTGAGCCTTGTTGCCGCCCCCTTATTCGGCCGGGGGCAGATCCTCGATCTTCAGCACGGCGATCGAGAGGTTGTCGCCGGTCCCGCGCGCACGCCGGCGCGCTTCGGCGACCAGCAGCTCAACGGCCGCGCGTGGCGGCTGGTCGGCGAGGAGGGCGCCCATTTCCTCCGGCGTGAAGTAGTGCCAGAGCCCGTCGCTGCAGGCCATGAGCACATCGCCGGGCGCAAGGCGCGGGATCAGGTGGACATCCACCGGCGGCGGGGTCGACTTCATGCCCAGGCAGCCCAGCAGGATGTTGCTTTGCGGGTGCAGGCTCGCTTCCTCTTCGTCGATCTCGCCGCGGTCCACGAGGACCTGGACATACGAATGGTCCTTGGTGCGCTTGACGAGCCGGCCCTGATGGAAGTGGTAGATGCGCGAATCACCGGCATGCACCCACGCGCAGTCGCCCTCGGGATTCAGCAGGAAGGCGGCCAGCGTGCTGTGGGGTTCCTGTTCGCTGGACACGGCGGTGAGCTTGATGACCGTGTGGGCGTCCTCGAGGATCTGCCGAAGGACGCCGACCGGTTCGTCCCGGCCCGGCTTGTAGCGCGCGAACAACTGGCGCGCCGTCATGAGGACCTGATCGGATGCCTTGCGCCCGCCGCTGCGTCCGCCCATGCCGTCGGCGATGACGCCGAGCACGCAGCCCGGCACCCGGGGGTGGGAGAGGACCATGACCTGGTCCTGCTGATAGGGGCGATCGCCCTGGTGGAGGCCGGTGGCGGCGGAGAGTCGAAAGTTTCGAGTCATGCTGGCGCTGGGGCGCCAGTGGCGCGATCTCTCATGGTTTTCTTGTTGCAGCGAAACGAAGACGTATTATCGAGTCAACACAGGCAGGGGAAGCCCCGCCGCCCGTGCCGTTCGTGAATTGCGCCCGTTGGACTCCAATCTTCATTCCCTTTCGCGTCAGCTGATCGAGCTGCGGATCGAGCACGCCGACCTCGATGCCTCGATCGATCGCCTGGCGGACGCCGTCTCGCGCGACGAACTTCTGCTGCGCCGCCTGAAGAAGAGGCGCCTCGCGTTGCGCGACGAGATTGCGCGCCTCGAGCGCCTGCTCGATCCCCAAGAGCCCGCCTGATGTCTCTCGAGCAGGAAGTGCGCGAGGCGTTTGCGCAGGACGGGGTGCTCTCGCAGGCCGCGGAGCAGTTTCGCGAGCGCGAGGGGCAGACGCAGATGGCGCTCGCCGTCGCCCGCACCATCGCCCAGGGCGGGGTGCTGGTCGTCGAGGCCGGGACCGGGGTGGGGAAGACCTTCTCCTACCTCGTGCCCGCGCTGTTGAGCGGCGAGCGGGTGCTGCTCTCCACCGCGACGAAGACGCTGCAGGACCAGCTCTTCGGCCGTGATCTGCCGCGGCTCGTCGCCGCCCTCGGGTTGCCGGTGCGCACTGCCTTGCTCAAGGGGCGGGCCAGCTATCTGTGCCTGCACCGGCTCGACCTGGCGCGCCATGACGCATC
Source organism: Variovorax sp. HW608 (assembly GCF_900090195.1). Classification (NCBI taxonomy): domain Bacteria; kingdom Pseudomonadati; phylum Pseudomonadota; class Betaproteobacteria; order Burkholderiales; family Comamonadaceae; genus Variovorax; species Variovorax sp. HW608. The sequence goes on along the minus strand of NZ_LT607803.1, from coordinate 6,385,368 downwards.
TCCGGAACGCGCATCGCTGCGCACGCTGGCGAAGATCGAGCAATGGTCCAAGGCCACGCGCACCGGCGACCTCGCTGAACTGCCGGGCCTCGACGAGCGCTCGCCGGTGATCCCGCTGGTGACTTCCACGCGGGAGAACTGCCTGGGCGCCCAGTGCCCGCAATTCAAGCCCTGCCACGTCAATCTCGCCCGGCGCGAGGCGATGGCGGCCGACGTGGTGGTCATCAACCACCATCTGTTCTTTGCCGATCTCGCGGTGCGCGAATCGGGCATGGCGGAATTGCTGCCGACGGTGCGGGTCGTGGTGTTCGACGAGGCGCACCAGTTGAACGAGACCGGCGTCCAGTTCCTCGGCGTCCAGCTCGGCAGCGGGCAGGCGCTGGATTTCGCACGCGACCTGCTCGCCGCCGGACTTCAGCACGCGCGCGGACTGGTCGACTGGCAGCAACGGGCGGCCGGGATCGAGCACGCTGCACGGGAGCTTCGGCTCGCGGTCGGCAAACAGTACCCCGGCGCCAAGCTGCGCTGGTCGGGCGGATCGCCGGAAGGGGTTCCGACCGAGGCGTGGCAAGGCGCGCTGGAAGCGCTGGGGCAGGCCTTCGCCGAAGCGGCGCGCGGGCTCGATACGGTGAGCGAGCTGTCGCCGGATTTCGTCCGGCTCCATGAGCGTGCCTTGCAGCTTTCCGAACGCGCGTCCCGGTTTGCGCAGGCCTGTCCGACCGGATCGGTGCGCTGGGTGGACGTGGGATCGCAGCTGCGGCTGGTCGAATCGCCGCTCGACATTGCCGAGGCGGTCCGCACGCGCGTTCTCAAGTCCGAAGCGGCCGAGCCCGACGATGACGGCCGTGCATGGGTGTTCACCTCGGCCACGCTGGGCGACGATCCGCAGCTCAAGTGGTTCACCGAGCCCTGCGGCCTCGAAGACGCCGAAGTGCTGCGTGTCCGAAGTCCCTTCGACTATGCGCGCCAGGCCGCGCTCTACGTGCCGCGCCGATTCCCCAAGCCCAGCGATCCCGCGCACGGACACCACGTGGCGCGGCTCGCGGCCCATGGCGCTCGCCGCCTCGGCGGCCGCACGCTGGTGCTGACGACGACCCTGCGCGCCCTGCGCACGGTGGGCGACGCGATCCGGCAGGACTTCGAGACGCTGGAGCCCGCGCAACGGCCGGAGGTGCTGGTGCAAGGCGAGTTGCCCAAGCGCACGCTGATGGATCGCTTCCGCGAAGGTGCGGCCCAAGGGCGTGCCGGCTGCGTGCTGGTCGCATCGGCGTCCTTCTGGGAAGGCTTCGATGCGCCCGGCGATGCACTGCAACTGGTGGTGATCGACAAGCTGCCGTTTCCGCCGCCCAATGACCCGCTGGTGGAGGCGCGCTCCCAGCGCCTCGAGTCGCAAGGCCGCAGCGCGTTCAGCGACTATTCGCTGCCCGAGGCGGCGGTGGCGCTCAAGCAGGGCGCCGGCCGGCTGATCCGGCGCGAAACCGACACCGGCGTGCTCGTGATCTGCGATACGCGCCTCGTTGCGATGGGCTATGGCCGGCGCCTGCTGGCGGCGCTCCCCGCCATGCGAAGAATCGAGGACGAGACCGGGTTCGACGCCGCCCTGCAGGACCTCAAAAACAAAATGCCCGGGGATTAGCCCGGGCATTTCAGGGGGAGGGGTTGCGCGAAGCGCCCTACCAGACCTTCCACCAGGGATCGTCCTTGGCGCGGAAGCCGCGGGACAGGTACTCGCTCTTCGGATAGTTCTGGGTCAGCACGCGCTTGGCGTCGTCGCGCAGCTCGGTCATGCCGAGCTTGTCGTACGACATGTACATGATGTAGAGCGCCTCCTCGAGCGCCGGCACTTCGCGGTAGTCCGCGAGCGCGATTTGCGCGCGATTGACGGCCGCCAGGTACGCGCCGCGCTCGTAGTAGTAGCGCGCCACGTGCACTTCATACTGGGCCAGCGAGTTGACGATGTAGTTCATGCGCTGCCGGGCATCCGGCGTGTAGCGCGAGTCGGGGAAGCGGGTCACCAGCTCCTTGAAGGACTCGAAGGATTCCTTCGCGGCTTTCTGGTCGCGCTCCGAAAGGTCCTGGCGCGTCATGAACGCGAAGAGACCGAGATCGTCGTTGAAGTTGATCACGCCCTTGAAGTAGAGCGCGTAGTCGATCGCCGGGCTCGCGGGATGCAGCTTCATGAAGCGATCGAGCGTGGCGATGGCGGCGGGCTTGTCGCCCGCCTTGAACTGGGCATAAGCCTTGTCGAGCTGGGCCTGCTGGGCCAGCGGCGTGCCGGCAGCGCGGCCTTCGAGCTTTTCGTACAGCGGAACGGCCTTGTCGTAGGCGCCCGAGTCGACTTCGTCCTTCGCTTCGGAGTAGATGCGATTGGGGCTCCAGTTCGCGGTCTTGTCGACGTCGGTCGACGAGCAGCCGGCCACCAGCCATGCCGCCGCACAGAGGGCCAGCCAGCCGGGGACAACCGATAATTTGGCGCGAAACATCAAGTAAGGCTTTCGTGAAACAGGTGCCCTCAATTATATCGACCGGCCCCTCGGGCGCCCCCCCGGACGCGGCGGAGCACGACGAGGCGGGCGAGCTCTCCGACGCCAGCGAAATCCGCACTTTCCGGATCGGCGAGAGCCAGCACGCGCAGCGCCTGGACCGGGCACTTGCCGCGCTCGTGCCGGAGTTCTCCCGCAGCTATCTCCAGCAACTCATCGACGCCGGCATGGTGGAGGTGCAGGGCCGCCTGGTCACCAAGCCCTCGGCGGTGGTGCATGCCGGCGAATCGGGGCGCATCGAGCTTCGGCCGACGCCGCAAAGCCAGGCTTTCCGGCCGGAGACGATGCCGATCGAGGTGCTGCACGAGGACGAGCATCTGCGGGTGATCGACAAGCCGGCCGGACTCGTGGTGCACCCGGCGCCGGGCAACTGGAGCGGCACCTTGCTCAACGGATTGCTGGCGCTCGACCCGCGCGCGGCGCTGCTGCCGCGCGCCGGCATCGTGCATCGGCTCGATCGCGACACGAGCGGGCTGATGGTGGTGGCCCGCAGCCGGGCGGCGATGGACGCGCTGGTGGCGCTGATCGCGGCGCGCGAGGTCAAGCGGCAGTACATCGCGATGGCGCACCGGACCTGGCAGGGCGCCGAAATGCGGCACGTGGACAGCCCGATCGGCCGGGATCCCCGCAATCGCCTGCGCATGGCGGTGGTCGATCCGGACCGCCACCCGGGCAAGCCGGCGCGGACCCTGATCGAAGCACTCGACAGCAACGAACTCGGCTGTGCGGTGCGTTGCACGCTCGAGACGGGGCGCACCCACCAGATCCGTGTGCACATGGCTTCGATCGGACATCCGCTGGTCGGCGACACCCTGTACGGAGGGGCCGAGGCGGCCGGGCTGACGCGGCAGGCGCTGCACGCCTTCAGGCTCGGCCTCGTGCATCCGGTGACCGGCCGGAACATGGAGTTCCAGTCGCCGCCGCCGGCCGATCTCGTGCAAGGCATGTCACTTTGGGGGCTGGATTACAATCGTGCCTGACGGTCCCGAGGGGCCGCGCCGGCGACCTGATGTCGGCTTCGCGTTGCGTATGCCGCGTGCCCGCAGCGCCTTCTTCCATCCATCTGAACAAGCGTCCCCGTGGCGCCTTTTCCCGGATAACGCGAACCATGAATACGGCGGATGCCAAGCGCATTCTCGAAACCGCCTTGATCTGTTCGACACAGCCGTTGCCGGTGCGCGAACTGCGCGTGCTGTTCGACGACGAACTGGGTGCGGACACCATCAAGTCGCTGTTGCTCGAGCTGCAGGAAGACTGGTCGCAGCGCGGCCTCGAACTCGTGAGCGTGGGAAGCGGCTGGCGCTTCCAGAGCCGCCCCGAGATGCGCGATCACCTCGACCGCATGCACCCCGAGAAGCCGCCGCGCTACACGCGCGCCGCGCTCGAAACGCTGGCCATCATTGCGTACCGCCAGCCGGTCACCCGCGGTGACATGGAAGACATCCGGGGCGTCACCATCAATTCGCAGATCCTCAAGCAGCTCGAGGACCGCAGCTGGATCGAAGTCATCGGTCACCGCGAGACGGTCGGACGGCCCGCGCTGTATGCGACCACCCGGCAGTTCCTTGACGATCTCGGCCTCGCTTCGCTCGACCAGTTGCCGGTGATCGAATCGCCGGCGCAGCAAGGGGCGCTGATCGACGCGCTGGACCGGGCGGCCGATGGCGAGCAATCGGCCTTGCCGATCGACGAGCCGGCCGACGAGGGCCAGCCGGTGACCGCCGAGAGCGATCCTTCCGCTGCGCTTCTCGTGGCCGACCCGCAGGACGTCTCGCCGGCCCCGCCCTCATTCACCCCTGTCGATGCAGAGGCCGCGCCCGAAGAGGCCGACATCACCGCTGTCACTTCCGGAACCCGATCATGAGCTCCAACGATCCCCACGACGCAGCGACGCTGCCGACCGAACCCGTTTCAGAAGAACGCGGGGATATCGCGCAGACGCCTTCCGAATCCGACGCCGCCGTCCAGACGGCAGATGCCGCGGCCGAAGCGCCCCGCAAGCGTCGCCCGCGCCGTCGCAAGCCCGCTGGCGATGCCGAGGCCGCGGCGCAGCAGCCTGTCGAATCGGCCGAGCCGGTCGGGCCGGTCGAGGCGGCCGAATCCGACGCTGCCGTCGTCGAAGTGCCCCCGGTGCCCGCGCCCGAAGTGGCGCCGGTGGTTGAAGCACCGCTCGCCGCGGAAGCCGACGGCGAACACGAAGACGAAGACGAGGAACCGGACGAGGAGGAAGACGATCTCGACCGCGCCCGTCGCGCCGCGGAGCGCGAGCAGCGCAACGCACCGCCGCCCGAGCCGATCCGGTTTGCCGACGTCATCTCGGGCCAGTTCGACGCCGACGAGGAAAGCCCGGAGGTGCCGCCGCTCAAGCGCGTGCTGCTGCCGGAAGCCGATTCGCCCAAGCTGCACAAGGTCCTGGCCCAGGCGGGCCTGGGTTCGCGGCTCGAGATGGAGCAACTCATCCTCCAGGGCCGGATCTCGGTCAACAACGAGCCGGCCCACATCGGCCAGCGCATCCAGTTCGGGGACCAGGTCAAGATCAACGGCAAGCCAATCCGCTTCCGCATCGCGCCGCCGCCGGCCCGCGTCATTGCCTACCACAAGCCCGTCGGCGAGGTCGTCACGCACGACGATCCGCAGAACCGGCCCACCGTCTTTCGCAAGCTCCCGCGGCTGCAGCAGGGCAAGTGGCAATCGGTCGGCCGGCTGGACCTGAACACCGAAGGGCTGCTGCTCTTCACGAGCTCCGGCGAACTGGCCAACCGGCTCATGCATCCGCGTTTCGGGCTGGAGCGCGAATACGCCGTCCGGGTGCTCGGCGCACTCAGCAACGAGGAAAAGCAGCGCCTGCTCGAAGGGGTCCGCCTCGACGACGGCATGGCGCAGTTCGGCACGATCGAGGACGGCGGCGGCGAAGGCTCCAATTGCTGGTACCGCGTCACCATTTCCGAAGGCCGCAATCGCGAGGTGCGGCGCCTGTTCGAGTCGGTCGGCCATGCCGTGAGCCGCCTGATCCGCATCCGCTACGGCGCGATGGTGCTGCCGCGCGGGCTCAAGCGCGGGGCGTGGATGGAGCTCGACGAGCGCGACATCCGCGCGCTGTTCCAGGCGGCCGGCGCGCCTGTCGAGCGCGCCGGGCGCTCCGGCGGAGGCGGCAAGCCGCAGGAGGGCGGCGGAAGAAACGGCCGCGGTCGGAAGCGGCGCGGCAACCGCAACGGCAGCGGCAGCGGCAATGGCACGCAGGGCGATCGCGAGGCATCCATCCCGAATCCGTTGACGCACGGTCCGGCGGCACGGGCCGAGCGCGGCGGAAAGGGCCCGTCCCAGGGCCGCCGCGGCCGAGGTGGCCAGGGGCAGGGCCAGGGCCAGGGGCAGCAGGGTCGCAACCGGCAGGGCGAAGATCGCCAGCCGGGCGGCGCCAGTCAGCCCGATCCGATGAAGACCTCGCTGGGCTACATCGGCGCCGACAGCTTCTCGCGCCAGCGCAAGGAACAACGCCAGGGCGGACGCCGTGGCGGTCCGTCCGGCGGCAACTTCGGCGGGCAGGGCGGCGGCGGAGGCCGTCGCCGCGGCCGCTGATATCCAGCACGCGCGGCAATGTTTCGCCCGCACTTTTGCGGGTCGACCCTGCCCTGCAGGTTAAAATCAAAGGCTTTGTCAAGGGCCGCAATCCCGCGTTGCGGCACTGATGGAACCCTATTCACATCCAAGTACTCAGGAAAGCACTTCCATGGCTATCGAACGCACCCTCTCCATCATCAAGCCCGACGCAGTGGCCAAGAACGTGATCGGCAAGATCGTCTCCCGCTTCGAGGCCGCCGGCCTGAAGATCGTGGCCGCCAAGCTGGTCCAGCTGTCGCGCGCCGAGGCGGAGCAGTTCTACGCCGTCCACAAGGAGCGTCCCTTCTTCAAGGACCTCGTCGAGTTCATGATCTCGGGTCCGGTCTTCGTGCAGGTGCTCGAAGGCGAAGACGCCATCGCCAAGAACCGCGACCTGATGGGTGCCACCGACCCCAAGAAGGCAGCTGCCGGCACCATCCGCGCCGACTTCGCCGACAGCATCGATGCCAACGCTGTGCACGGCTCGGACGCTCCCGAAACCGCTCGCGTCGAAGTTGCTTTCTTCTTCGCCGGCCTCAACGTCTACGCACGCTGAGGACCAGACTCCCCGCGCAATGACCACGGCCAACCTGCTCGACTTCGATCTGGAGGGATTGGCCGCGTTTTGCGAGCGGCTGGGAGAAAAGCGCTTCCGCGCCACGCAGCTGTTCCGCTGGATCCACCAGCGGGGCGCCAGCGATTTCTCTCAGATGACCGATCTCGCGAAGTCGCTTCGCGAGAAGCTCGCCACCACGGCGCGCGTCGAGGCGCTGCCGGTGCTGACCCAGCATGAATCCGCCGACGGCACGATCAAGTGGCTGTTCGACGTCGGCGACGGCAACGCGGTCGAGGCCGTGTTCATCCCCGAGGACGACCGCGGTACCTTGTGCGTCTCCTCGCAAGCCGGCTGCGCGGTCGGCTGCCGCTTCTGTTCCACCGGCCACCAGGGCTTCAGCCGCAACCTCACGACGGGTGAAATCGTGGCGCAGCTGTGGTTCGCCGAGCATTTCCTGCGCAAGCACCTGCAGCAGGGCGAGCGGGTCATCTCGAACGTCGTGATGATGGGCATGGGCGAACCGCTGCAGAACTACGCCGCGCTGGTGCCGGCGCTGCGCACCATGCTCGACGACAACGCCTATGGACTGTCGCGCCGCCGGTTGACGGTCTCGACGTCGGGCGTCGTTCCCATGATGGACCGGCTGGGCGAGGACTGTCCGGTCGCGCTCGCGGTGTCGCTCCACGCGCCGAACGATGCGTTGCGCAGCGACCTGGTGCCGCTGAACCGCAAATACCCGATCGCCGAGCTGCTAGAGGCCTGCAAGCGCTACCTCGCGCACGCGCCGCGCGACTTCATCACGTTCGAATACTGCATGCTCGACGGCGTGAACGATCAGCCGGAGCATGCGCGCCAACTGGTGGAACTGGTGCGTTCGCAAGGTGTCTCCTGCAAGTTCAACCTGATCCCGTTCAATCCGTTCCCGGCCTCCGGCCTGGTGAGGTCGCCCCAGCCCCGGGTGCTCGCTTTCGCCAAGGTTCTGAGCGAGGCGGGGATCGTGACGACGGTACGAAAGACGCGCGGCGACGACATCGATGCCGCCTGCGGCCAGCTGGCCGGCGACGTCAAGGATCGCACCCATGCGGCCGAGCGCATGGCGCAGCGGCGAACCGTTGTTTTGCATCCGACCCTTGCGAGGGCCGCCAAATCCACTGCCAAGGAGCAATGATCCGATGAGCAAGGCTTTTCCCTTTGCGCATGAGATAGCGCTGCGAGCGCTTTTCGCGCTTGCAGCGGCATTCCTGCTGGCCTCTTGCGCGACCAAGGACGGTGCTGTGCCGAGCACCTCGGGCGGCACCAATGCCTCTGCCATCGTGACCGAGTCGGATGAATCCAATGCCCGCAAGCGCGCGAAGCTGCGCGTCGAGCTGGCCATCGGCTATTTCCAGCAAGGTCAGACCACCGTGGCGCTGGACGAGATCAAGCAGGCCCTGGCGGCGGACCCGACCTTCCCCGATGCCTACGTCCTGCGCGGCGTGGTCTACATGCGTCTGGACGACCCCGCCGGCGCCGAGGACAGCTTCCGGCGTGCGCTGGCCCTGAATCCGCGCGAGCCCAATGCGCTGCACAACTACGGGTGGCTGCTGTGCCAGCAGAACCGCTTTGCCGATGCGCAACAGCAGTTCAACGCGGTGCTGTCCATCCCCAGCTACGCGGACCGCGCCAAGACCCTCATGACGCAGGGCGTCTGCCAGCTCAAGGCGGGGCAGCGCGCGGAGGCGGAACGCAGCCTGACGCAGGCCTACGAGATCGACGCCGGCAATCCGGTGATCGGCTACAACCTCGCCTCGGTCCTGGCGCAGCGCGAGGAGTGGTCGCGCGCCCAGTTCTACATCCGTCGCATCAACAACGGCCCGTCGGCCAGCGCCGAGACGCTCTGGCTCGGCATCAAGATCGAACGCCAACTCAACAACCGTGAGGCGGCTGCGCAGCTGGGTGCCCAGTTGCAGCGTCGCTTCCCCCAGTCGCGGGAGGCGCTGGCTTTCGAGCGCGGAAATTTCAATGATTGAGCGGGCAAGCGAATTCGGGGCATCGGCTGCGGTGCCCCTGGTCGGTGGCGACAGTACGAACATGACCGCTGGCGGCATGCTGCGCGAAGCGCGGGAGGCGCATGGTCTGCACCTCGACGTGGTGGCGGCCGCGCTCAAGGTGTCGCCGCAGAAGCTCGCGGCATTGGAGGCCGACGACATCGCCTCCTTGCCCGACCCGGTCTTCGCCCGTGCGCTGGCGGCAAGCGTCTGCCGGGCCCTGCGGATCGATCCGGCGCCGGTGCTCGCCAAGCTGCCGGGCGCCCAGCGTCCCGCCCTGGCGGAAGCCGACCGCACCATGAGCAAGAGCCTGCGCTCGGCCTCGCCGCGCTCGGGCGGCGCGGGCGCCTTGCCGTCCCGGCCGCTGGTGATCGTGGTCGTCCTGCTGCTGATCGGCGCCGCGGTGCTGTTCTGGCTGCCGCAGTCGCTCTTCGATCGGGTGAGCGAATCGATCTCCCACCTGGTCCAGCGCGATGCCTCCAGCGAGCAGGCGGCAGGTTCATCGAAGCCCGAAGCTTCGGCTCCAGGGGGCGCGACCGAGGCGGTTACGCCCGCGCCGGCGGCCGAGCCCGTGCCACCGCCCGCGGAGGCGGCCCCGGTCGAGCCCGCGCCGGCAGCTGCCGCTGTGGCGGCGCCCAGCAACGACCTGATCGTCTTCGTCGCCCGCGACGACACCTGGATCTCCGTGAGCGAAGCCGGCGGCAAGCAACTGCTGCATCGCACCGTCAAGGCCGGCGAAACCGTCGGATTGACCGGCACGCTTCCGTTGTCGGTGATCGTCGGCCGCGCCTCCGGCGTGCAGGTGCAGGTTCGCGGCAAGCCCTTCGACCTCGCACCGCTTGCGCGCTCCGGAGGCGTGGCGCGGTTCGAAGTCAAACCTTGAGCGAGACACCATGACCGATAGCGCCAGCAATCTTGGCTGCCTGCCGATCGAAGCCGCCGCACCGAAGGCGCGGCGGTCGCGGCAGGCCAGCGTGACGTGGGGGCCGCGCACCGTCACGATCGGCGGCGATGCGCCGGTGCGCGTGCAGTCGATGACCAACACCGACACCGTGGATGCGATCGGTACCGCGATCCAGGTCAAGGAGCTCGCGCTCGCTGGATCGGAGCTCGTCCGCATCACCGTCAACACGCCGGAAGCGGCGGCGCAGGTGCCGTACATCCGCGAGCAGCTCGATCGCATGGGCGTCGACGTTCCGCTGGTCGGCGATTTCCACTACAACGGCCACCGGTTGCTGACCGAATTCCCGGCCTGCGCCGAGGCGCTGAGCAAGTACCGCATCAACCCCGGCAACGTCGGCAAGGGCGACAAGCGCGACCGCCAGTTCGGCCAGATGATCGATGCGGCGATGCGGTGGAACAAGCCGGTGCGCATCGGCGTGAACTGGGGCAGCCTCGACCAGGAACTGCTGGCCAGCCTGATGGACACCAACAACCGGCGCGCGGAACCCTGGGATGCGAAGCAGGTGATGTACGAGGCGCTGATCACCTCCGCCATCGAATCCGCCAGGCTTGCCGAATCGATGGGCATGGACGGCAAGCAGATCATCCTGAGCTGCAAGGTCAGCGGCGTGCAGGACCTGATCTCGGTCTATCGCGAGCTCGCGCAGCGCTGCGACTACGCCTTGCACCTCGGCCTCACCGAAGCCGGCATGGCCACGAAGGGCACGGTGGCTTCGGCGACCGCGCTCTCGATCCTGCTGCAGGAGGGCATCGGCGACACGATCCGCGTGTCGCTCACGCCGCAGCCGGGCGAATCGCGCACGCAGGAAGTCGTCATCGCCAACGAGATCCTGCAGGCGCTCGGCCTGCGCGTATTCGTGCCCAGCGTGACCGCATGCCCTGGATGCGGCCGCACCACCAGCACGACCTTCCAGGAGCTTGCCAAGCAGATCGACGATTACCTGCGGATGCAGATGCCGGTCTGGCGCACCCGCTACCCGGGCGTCGAGACGATGAAGGTCGCCGTGATGGGCTGCATCGTCAACGGCCCGGGCGAGAGCAAGCACGCCGACATCGGCATCAGTCTTCCCGGCACCGGCGAAGCGCCTGCGGCGCCGGTCTTCATCGACGGCGAGAAGGCGCTCACGCTGCGCGGCGACGACATCGCGCGCGAGTTCCACAAGCTGGTCGAGAACTACGTAGAAAAACGCTTCGGCGGCGAGCATGCCGCGCAAGCTGTCTGAGCACTGCATCCATGGCTGAAAAACTCAATGCCGTCAAAGGCATGAACGACATATTGCCGCCCGAGTCGGCGCGCTGGGAATGGCTCGAAGCCACCGTGCGCGAGGTGATGGCGCGCTTTGCCTATCGCAACGTCCGCACGCCGATCCTCGAGCACACGGCGCTGTTCGTGCGCGGCATCGGCGAAGTGACCGACATCGTCGAGAAGGAGATGTATTCCTTCCAGGACCGCTCGGACAAGTACGGCGACAACGACCACCTGACGCTCAGGCCCGAGAACACGGCGGGCCTCGTGCGCGCGGTGGTCGAGCACAACATGCTCTACGACGGCGGCAAGCGCCTCTGGTACATCGGTCCGATGTTCCGGCGCGAAAAGCCGCAGCGCGGGCGTTTCCGCCAGTTCCACCAGATCGGCGCCGAGGCGCTGGGCTTTGCCGGGCCCGACGTCGATGCCGAATTGATCCTGCTGGCCCATGCGCTCTGGAAAGCGATCGGCCTCGCCGACGTGCGCCTCGAGCTGAACAGCCTGGGCCAGCCGGCCGAGCGCGCGCAGCACCGGGCCCAGCTGGTCGCCCATTTCGAGCGCCACGCCGAGCTGCTCGACGAAGACGCGAAGCGGCGCCTGCACAGCAATCCGCTGCGGATCCTGGACACCAAGAATCCGGCAATGAAGGAGATCGTGGAGTCGGCGCCCAGGCTGATCGACTTCCTGGGCGCCGAATCGCTCGCGCACTTCGATGGGCTCAAGGCCATCCTCGACGCCAACGGCATCGCCTACACGATCAATCCGCGCCTGGTGCGCGGTCTCGACTACTACAACCTCAGCGTGTTCGAGTTCGTGACGGACCGCCTGGGCTCGCAGGGAACGGTCTGCGCCGGCGGCCGCTACGACGATCTGATCGCGCAGATCGGCGGCAAGTCTGCACCGGCGGTGGGCTGGGCGATCGGCGTCGAACGGATCCTCGAACTGGTGAAGGAGCAGGGCGCCGCGATCCCGGTTCCGGTGCCCGATGTCTACGCCGTGGTGCCTGATGCGGCAGCGATGCCCGTCGCGCTGCGCACCTTGCAGCAACTGCGCGAAGCCGGCGTGCGCGCGCAGATGCACGCGGCCACCGTCGATGGTCTCGGAAGTTTCAAGTCCCAGTTCAAGAAGGCCGACGCCAGCGGTGCGAACTATGCGCTGATCTTCGGGACGGATGAACTCTCTCGCGGAGAAGTCATGGTGAAGGCGCTGCGCGACGGCACCGGCGCCCAGACGGCCCGTCCGCTGGCCGACCTGGCCGTTTGGGCTGCCACCCTACAATCCTCGGCTCCCAGGGAAACGCCGGGCCGTTCCCAAGTTTCCCTGTCCCCCTCGGGGGGCGGACTCGGCGAGCCGAGTCCTGGGGGTCTTTCAACCAATAGATAGCGCATGGCTACCCACCTCGATCTCGAAGAACAGGAACAGCTCGACCAGCTCAAGCATTTCTGGAACACCTACGGCACCCTGATCACTTGGGGCGTGCTTCTCGTGGCCGGCGCCTTCGTGGCGTGGAACGGTTGGCAGTACTTCCAGCGCAACAAGGCAGCGCAGGCATCGGCGCTCTATGACGAAGTCGAGCGCAGCGCGCAGGCCGGCGACACCGCCCGCATCGAGCGCGCGCTGGCCGACATGAAGGCCAAGTTCGCCGGCACCGCCTATGCGCAGCAGGCGGGCCTGCTGGCAGCCAGGACGCTCCACGACAAGGGCAACGCGGAAGCGTCCCGTGCGGCGCTCGCGTGGGTGGCCGAGAACGCGGTCGATCCCGGCTACAGGATGGTCGCGAAGCTGCGGCTTGCCGGCGAATTGCTGGATGCCAAGTCCTACGACGAAGCGCTCAAGCAGCTTTCCGGCGACGTGCCGAAGGAATTCGACGCGCTGGTGGCCGATCGCAAGGGCGACATCTATCTCGCGCAGGGCAAGCGCGAAGAGGCCAGGGCCGAGTACCAGAAGGCGTGGTCCGCCTTCGACGCGCGCACCGACTATCGCCGTCTCGTGGAGATCAAGCTCAACGCCGTCGGCGTCGATCCGAAGAGCCTGGCGCCCTCGGCCGGTGCCGCATCCCCTGCCAAGAACAACACACCATGAATCTCAAGCGTTATCTGCCCTCGGCGCGCGTTTTGCGCACAGGGTCCGCCGTGGTCCTGATCGCCGTGCTGGCGGCCTGCTCCGGGACGCCGCGTCCGAAGCCGGTCGAACTGCCTGCCAACGTGGCCGTCATGGGCGTGCGCCAGGCCTGGACCGTGCGCATTCCGGCGGCCAACTTCCCGTTGGCGACCAACGTCGCCGGCGACAACGTCGCGGTCGCTTCGAGCGACGGCACCGTCGTGGTGATCGATTCGCGTGCGGGCCAGGAAGTCTGGCGCGCGAATGCGGGTGCGCCGCTGGTGGCGGGCGTCGGCAGCGACGGCACGCTGGTGGCCGTGATCACCACCAACAACGAACTGGTCGCGCTGCAAGGCGGCAAGGTGCTCTGGAAGCAGCGCCTGAGCGCCCAGGCCTTCACGCCGCCGCTGGTGGCGGGTCGCCGCGTCTTCGTGCAGACGGCCGAGCGCACCACCAGCGCGTGGGATGGCCAGACCGGGCGGCGCCTGTGGGCGCAGCAGCGCACGGCCGAGAACCTGGTGCTCAAGAAGCCCGGCGTGCTCCTTGCCGTGGGCGATACGCTGCTGGTCGGCGTCGGCGGCCGGCTGGTCGGTGTCAACCCGGCCAACGGCACGAGCCGCTGGGAAGCACCCATCGCCGCGCCGCGCGGCACGAACGACGTCGAGCGGCTGGTCGACCTGACCGGCAGCGTGAGCCGCGTGGGCGACAGCGTCTGTGCGAGGGCTTATTCGGCCAGCGTCGGATGCGTGGACGCCGTTCGCGGTGCGCTCGTCTGGAGCAAGCCGGCATCGGGCGCGGACGGCATCGGCGGCGACGATCGCTTTGTCTACGGCACCGAGGACAACGGCACCGTGGTGGCATGGCGCCGCGCCGATGGCGAGCGCGCATGGCAGCAGGCGGACATGCTGAAGTACCACTTCCTCACCGCGCCGCTCGCCGTGGGCCGCTCGCTGATCATCGGCGATGCAACCGGCCAGGTGCACTTTCTTTCCCGTGACGATGGGGCGCCGCTGAATCGCATCACGCCGGATGGCTCGCCGATCGCGGCAACGCCGGTGCTTTCCGGCAACACGGTCGTGGTCGTCACCCGCAACGGTGGCGTGTTCGGCTTTCGGCCGGAGTAATCCGATGAAAGGGCGCCTTCAATGAAGCCGGTCATCGCACTGGTCGGGCGTCCGAACGTCGGCAAGTCGACGCTGTTCAATCGCCTGACGCAAACGCGCGACGCGATCGTCTCGGATTTCGCGGGACTCACGCGCGATCGCCACTACGGCAACGGCCGCCTGGGCAGGCACGAGTTCATCGTGATCGACACCGGCGGCTTCGAGCCCGATGCCGGAAGCGGCATCTTCAAGGAAATGGCCAAGCAGACGCGGCAGGCGGTGGCCGAGGCCGATGTGGTCATCTTCGTGGTCGACGCGCGGGAAGGCCTGTCGGCGCAGGACCATGACATCGCCAACGAACTGCGCCGCCTCGGCAAGCCCTGCCTGCTCGTCGCCAACAAGGCCGAGGGGATGCAGGACAGCGCGAAGCTGGTCGATTTCTACGAGCTCGGGTTCGGCGAAGTGCACGGCATCTCGGCGGCGCACGGGCAGGGCATCCGCGGCCTGGTCGAGCTTGCGCTCGAACCGCTCGATCTTCCGGAAGACGACGAAGACGAGGAAGAGGACGCCAACAAGCCGGTCAAGCTGGCGGTCGCCGGCCGTCCGAACGTCGGCAAGTCGACGCTCATCAACACCTGGCTCGGCGAGGAGCGCCTGGTCGCCTTCGACATGCCGGGCACCACGCGCGATGCGATCATGGTGCCCTTCGAGCGCAACGGGCAACGCTTCGAGCTCATCGATACGGCCGGCCTGCGTCGCAAGGGCCGGGTGTTCGAGGCGATCGAGAAATTCTCGGTGGTCAAGACGCTGCAGGCCATCGAGTCGGCCAACGTGGTCCTGCTGCTGCTCGATGCGACGCAGGGCGTCACCGACCAGGACGCCCACATCGCGGGCTACATCCTCGAAAGCGGCCGCGCCGTGGTGATCGCGATCAACAAGTGGGACGCGGTGGACAGCTATCAGCGAGAACAGGTCCAGCGCCAGATCGAGATGCGCCTGCCGTTCCTCAAGTTCGCGGCGCTGCACTTCATCTCGGCGGCCAAGCGGCAGGGGCTGGGCCCGCTCTGGCAATCGATCGTGCAGGCGCACAAGTCGGCGACGCGCAAGATGTCGACGCCGGTCCTCACCCGGCTGCTGCTCGAAGCCGTGCAGTTCCAGGCGCCGAAGAAGTCGGGGATGTTCCGGCCGAAGATGCGCTACGCCCACCAGGGCGGCATGAACCCGCCGGTCATCGTGATCCACGGCAACTCGCTGGAGCACGTGACGGACGCCTACAAGCGCTTTCTCGAAGCGCGCTTCCGCAAGGAGTTCGACCTCATCGGCACACCCTTGCGGATCGAGCTCAAGACCTCGCACAATCCATACGCGGACAAGGACGCCTGAGCGGCTCGGTGCCGGGCGAGAGACGCCTTTTTTTCGAAGGCTTTTGGCGTTTTTTGCTGCGGCGCGGAATCGCTGTGTTAAGGTGACCGGTTCAACAACAACTCTTGAACACGGAGAATATCGTGAGCAATAAAGGGCAACTTCTACAAGACCCATTTCTGAACACCCTGCGTCGAGAGCACGTGCCGGTTTCGATCTACCTGGTCAACGGCATCAAGCTGCAAGGTCAGATCGAGTCTTTCGACCAGTACGTCGTGTTGCTTCGCAATACGGTGACCCAGATGGTCTACAAGCACGCCATCTCCACCATCGTGCCCGGGCGGGCCGTCAACTTCTCGGTGACCGAGAGCGACGAAGCGGCAGCCTGAGAAGGCACGGAGCGCGGTGGACCACCCACCGCGCTTTCCCCCAATTTGATTCCGATTGTCTGAGCCAATCCCCCGGAAAGATGGCGCCGTCGTTCTTGTCGGCGTGGACTTTGGGCTGCCCCATTTCGACGGCGAGCTCGAGGAACTGGGCCTGCTCGCGCAAACCGCCGGGCTCGAACCCGTTGCTCGCCTCGTCTGCAAGCGCAAGGCGCCCGACGCGGCGCTGTTCGTCGGAAGCGGCAAGGCCGAGGAAATCCGCGAACTTGCCGAGCTGTACCGTGCCAGCGAAGTCATCTTCGACCAGGCCCTGAGTCCGGCTCAGCAGCGCAACCTCGAGCGACAGCTCGGCGTCGCGGTCTACGACCGCACCTTCCTCATCCTCGAGATCTTCGCCCAGCGTGCGCGCTCCCACGAGGGCAAGCTGCAGGTCGAACTGGCGAGGCTGCAATACTTGAGCACGCGGCTCGTTCGCCGCTGGTCCCACCTCGAGCGCCAGCGCGGCGGCATCGGCACGCGCGGCGGTCCGGGCGAAACGCAGATCGAACTCGACCGCCGCATGATCGGCGAGGCCATCAAGCGCACGCGCGAGCGCCTCTCCAAGGTCCGGCGCCAGCGCGGCACCCAGCGCCGGCAGCGCGAGCGGCGCGACACCTTCAACATCTCGCTGGTCGGTTACACGAACGCCGGGAAGTCGTCGTTGTTCAACGCGCTGGTCAAGGCGCGTGCCTACGCAGCCGACCAGTTGTTCGCCACGCTCGACACGACCACGCGCCACCTCTACCTGGGCGACGCGAGCCGCAAGGTCTCGCTGTCCGACACGGTCGGCTTCATCCGGGAGCTGCCGCACGGGCTGATCGATGCCTTCAAGGCCACCTTGCAGGAGGCGGTCGATGCCGACCTGCTGCTCCATGTGGTCGATGCCTCCAATCCCCACCACCCCGAACAGATGGCCGAAGTGCAGGCCGTGCTCAAGGACATCGGCGCGGACGGCGTGCCGCAGCTGCTGGTATTCAACAAGCTCGATGCCATCGAGGCGAACCGGCGACCGCTCCAGTTGAGTGACGAGATCAACATCGACGGGGTGCAGGTGCCCCGGATCTTCCTCAGTGCCCGAACGGGCGAAGGGCTGCCGGCAATGCGCGCCGAACTGGCGCTGCGCGCCCGTCCGGAGCCCGAGGAGGGCATGACCCCAAGGGCCGGCGCCGAATTGCACGATGCCGCCAGTTGAATTGGGCACAATCAGCTTCAACTGACTCAAGAACACCAACCGAATGAATGCAAAGCCAGTGTGGAGAAGGTTTCATGGCATGTTCAATCTGAACGACGGCCGGTGGGGCCGTGGCGACGATTCCTCGTCCAACGGCGACCGTCCCGCCGCCAACCGGCCTGATGGCGAACCTCCGGCGCCGCCGCCTTCTGGCAACAACAACAGGCCGCGAGGGCAGGGTCCCAACCAGGGGCCGCCGGACCTCGACGAACTCTGGCGCGACTTCAACCGCAAGCTCGGCGGCCTGTTCGGCGGGCGTGGCGGTGGTGAGCGCCCGAACGGCGGCAATGGCGGCGGCCTCAAGCCCGACATGAAGAACGCGGGCTTCGGGCTCGGCCTAGTGGCGGCGGTGGCCGTGCTGATCTGGCTCGGCACCGGCTTCTTCATCGTCAACGAAGGCCAGCAGGCGGTCATCACGCAGTTCGGCCGCTATAAGGCGACCGTGGGCGCCGGCTTCAACTGGCGCCTGCCCTATCCGATCCAGCGCCACGAGGTCGTGGTGACCACGCAGATCCGCTCCGCGGACGTCGGGCGCGACACCATCGTGCGCTCCACCGGCCTGCGCGAATCGGCCATGCTGACCGAGGACGAGAACATCGTCGAGATCAAGTTCGCGGTCCAGTACCGGCTGAACGATGCGCGCGCCTTTCTCTACGAGAGCAAGGCGCCGGCCGACGCGGTGGTGCAGGTCGCCGAGACCGCGGTGCGCGAAGTGGTCGGCAAGATGCGCATGGATGCGGCGCTGGCGGACGAGCGCGACCAGATCGCTCCGCGCGTGCGCAATCTCATGCAAACCATCCTCGACCGCTACAAGGTCGGGGTCGAGATCGTCGGCATCAACCTGCAGCAGGGCGGCGTGCGTCCGCCCGAGCAGGTGCAGGCGGCCTTCGACGACGTCCTCAAGGCCGGCCAGGAACGCGAGCGCACCAAGAACGAGGCGCAGGCCTATGCCAACGACGTGGTGCCGCGCGCCACCGGCACCGGCGCCCGCCTGAAGGAGGAGTCGGAAGCCTACAAGGCACGGATCATCGCCCAGGCGCAGGGCGACGCGCAGCGCTTCAGCTCGGTGCTCGCCGAATACCAGAAGGCCCCGCAGGTCACGCGCGACCGCATGTACACCGATGCGATGCAGCAGATCTACAGCAGCACCACCAAGGTGATGGTCGATTCGAAGCAGAACTCGAACCTGCTCTATCTCCCGATCGACAAGCTGATGCAGATGGCCAGCCAGAACAGCAATGCCGCCACGCCGTCCGATGCCGCCAGCCCCAACGTGGCTGGATCCACGCCGCCGCAGTCGTCCGTCATTCCGGTCGCGCCGGCCGATTCCCGGGCGCGCGATGGCCGCTCACGTGACCGCGACGTGCGCTGAGGACTGACCCCATGAACAGAATCGGATTCATCGTTTCCTCGATCCTCGTCGTGCTCGCGCTGGCCAGCTCGACGCTTTTCGTGGTCGACCAGCGCCAGTTCGGCGTGGTCTACGCCCTGGGCCAGATCAAGGAAGTCATCACCGAGCCGGGCTTGAACTTCAAGCTCCCGCCGCCGTTCCAGAACGTGTCGTACATCGACAAGCGCCTCTTGACGCTGTCCAGCCTCGATCCCGAGCCGATGCTCACGGCCGAAAAGCAGCGCGTGGTGGTCGACTGGTACGTGCGCTGGCGCATCACCAACCCGTCGGAATACATCCGCAACGTCGGCCTGGACGAGAACGCCGGCGCGGTGCAGCTCAACCGCGTGGTGCGCAATGCGTTCCAGGAGAACGTCAACAAGCGCACCGTGCGCGACCTGATCTCGGTGCGCCGCGAGCAGCTGATGTCGGACGTCCAGCGCGAGGTGCTGGAAGTCGTGAAGGGCGCGAAGCCCTGGGGTGTCGACATCATCGACGTGCGGATCACCCGCGTCGACTACGTCGAGGCCATCACCGAATCCGTCTACCGCCGCATGGAGGCCGAGCGCAAGCGCGTGGCCAACGAGCTGCGTTCGACCGGCGTGGCCGAAGGCGAGAAGATCCGCGCCGACGCCGACCGCCAGCGCGAGGTGATCGTCGCCAACGCCTACCGCGATGCGCAGAAGATCAAGGGCGAGGGCGATGCCCGCGCCGCGAGCCTGTATGGCGAAGCCTTCGGACGCGATCCGCAGTTCGCGCTGTTCTACAGAAGCCTCGAAGCCTACAAGCAGAGCTTCAACAAGAAGAGCGACGTGATGATCCTGGATCCGTCGTCCGACTTCTTCCGCTCGATGCAGAGTTCCGGCTCCACCTCGAACGCGCCGCGGCGCTGAGCGCGGATCCGGGGCGGCATCGGCCTGAAGTCGGTCATGGACTCCGATACCTTCTGGAACGCCATCGCGCTGGTGCTGGTGATCGAAGGGCTGCTGCCGCTCTTCTCGCCCGGCGGATGGCGAAAGGGCTTCGGCCAGCTCATGCAGCTGCGGGACGGACAGCTCCGGTTCTTCGGTCTTTGCAGCATTGTCCTGGGGCTCTTCCTGCTCTGGCTCTTGGCCTAGGTTGTGTGCGCCCCCACGCTCCCTCACTGCGTGTGGTCGCTGCCCCCCAAAGGGGGCCGCAGGCCACCTTGGGGCGGCCCGGCGTCGGCTGCGGTGCCGGTAGAATTCCGGTTTAACCACGCCGCCGATCCCCATGTCCGCCTGGGTCCTTCCGGATCACATTGCCGATGTGCTGCCCTCCGAGGCGCGCCACATCGAAGAACTTCGACGCCAACTGCTCGACACCGCCCGTGCCTTCGGCTACGAGCTGGTCATGCCGCCGCTGCTGGAGCATCTCGAATCCCTCCTTTCGGGCACCGGCGAGGCGCTCGATCTCCAGACCTTCAAGCTGGTGGATCAGCTTTCCGGCCGCAGTATGGGCCTGCGGGCCGACACCACGCCGCAGGTCGCCCGCATCGATGCCCATCTGCTCAACCGGGCCGGCGTCACCCGGCTGTGCTACTGCGGCCCCGTCCTCCACACCCGGCCTGACCGCCCGCATGCGACGCGCGAACCGCTCCAGTTCGGTGCCGAGATCTACGGTCACGCCGGACTCGAAGCCGACACCGAGGTGCTTCGCCTCGCGCTCGACTGCCTGAACGCAGCCGGCGTCACCGGCCGCGCGCAGGCGCCGGTGATCGTGGACATGGCCGACGCGCGCATCGTGCGCTCGCTGTTCGCCGGCGTGCCGGTCGATGCGGCGGTGATCGCCCGGGTGCACGCGGCGCTGGCCGCCAAGGACGCCAGCGGCCTGCGCGAACTCACCGCGGACTTTCCGGCACAGTCGCGCGAAGGCCTGCGGACGCTCGTCCAGCTGTACGGCGACGTCGCCGTGCTCGACGAGGCGGCCAAGGTCCTGCCCGACAGCGCCGGCGTGCGGGCGGCGCTGTCGGACCTGCGTCAGCTCGCCGGCCGCATCGACGGCGCGCAGGTCAGCTTCGATCTGGCCGATCTCCGTGGCTACGCCTACTACAGTGGCATGCGCTTCGGCATCTACACGACCGGCGCCAGCGACGCGCTGGTGCGTGGCGGGCGCTACGACGAAGTCGGCGCCGTGTTCGGCCGCAACCGCCCGGCGGTCGGCTTCAGCCTCGACGTGCGCGAACTGGTGGGCGTGCTTCCGGCCCAGCCGCTGCGGGCGGCCATCCGTGCGCCGTGGAGCGATGCCGAATCCCTGAACAAGACCATCGCCGCGCTGCGCAGCGAGGGCGAGACCGTCGTGTGCGTGCTGCCCGGCCACGACAGCGAAATCGACGAATTCCATTGCGACCGAGAGCTCGTCGAGCTGGGCGGCCAATGGCGCGTGCAAGCCATCTGAATCCTCTGAAGCGAAACATCATGAGCGTAACCACCGGAAGAAACGTGGTCGTCGTCGGCACCCAATGGGGCGACGAGGGCAAGGGCAAGTTGGTCGACTGGCTGACCGAGAGCGCGCAGGGGGTCGTGCGATTCCAGGGCGGCCACAACGCGGGCCACACGCTGGTCATCAACGGCGTGAAGACGGCACTGCACCTGATCCCGAGCGGCATCATGCGGCCGGGCGTCAAGTGCTACATCGGCAATGGCGTGGTGCTGTCGGCGGCCAAGCTGTTCGAGGAGATAGAGGGTCTGGAGAAAGCCGGTGTCGAGGTCCGCTCGCGCCTTCGCATCAGCGAGGCCTGCCCGCTGATCCTGCCTTTCCATGCGGCGCTCGACATCGCGCGCGAGGCGTACCGCGAAAAGGGCGGCATCGAGAAGATCGGCACCACCGGCCGCGGCATCGGCCCGGCCTATGAAGACAAGATCGCCCGCCGTGCGCTCAGGGTGCAGGACCTGAAGCATCCCGAGCGTTTCGCGAGCAAGCTCAAGATCCTGCTCGAACTGCACAACCACGTGCTCACGGAGGTGCTGGGCGCGTCACCGATCGGGTTCGATGCCGTCTACGACGAAGCCATGCGCCACGCCGAACTTCTGAAGCCCATGATGGCCGACGTGTCGCGCGAGCTCAACGACGCCCATCGCGACGGCGCCAATCTGCTGTTCGAAGGCGCGCAGGGAACGCTGCTCGACGTGGACCACGGCACGTACCCGTATGTCACCTCAAGCAACTGCGTGGCGGGCAATGCCGCAGCCGGGTCCGGCGTCGGGCCGGGCCTCTTGCACTACATCCTGGGCATCACCAAGGCCTACTGCACGCGCGTCGGCGGCGGTCCGTTCCCGACCGAGCTCGACTGGGAAAAGCCCGGCACGGTCGGCTACCACCTGAGCACCGTGGGCGCCGAGAAGGGCGTGACCACCGGGCGCAGCCGCCGCTGCGGCTGGTTCGATGCGGCGCTGCTCAAGCGCTCGGCCCAGGTCAACGGGCTCTCCGGCCTGTGCATCACCAAGCTCGACGTGCTCGACGGCCTGAAGGAACTCAAGCTCTGCACGGGCTACATGCTCGACGGCGAATACACCGACATCCTGCCCATGGGCGCGGACGAGATCGAGCGCTGCACGCCGGTCTACGAGACGCTCGAAGGCTGGAGCGAAAGCACCGTGGGCGTCACGCAATACGAGAAGCTGCCGGTCAACGCGCGGCTCTACCTGCAACGCATCGAACAGGTCACTGGCGTGCCGATCCACATGGT